>CBINGC010000003.1:0-214145 GCA_966250105.1 uncultured Sphingopyxis sp.
TCCTCCTATATCGTCATTCCCGCGAAAGCGGGAACCCAGAGCGTGCGTCGGCTGACCACTCACTGGGTTCCCGCTTTCGCGGGAATGACGAATATTGGGAACGTCCGCTCTCCACCCCAAAGCCCACACACCGATGCGCCCGGAGAAAACGCTTTCCTACATTATCGCGCGGACATAGCCTCCCCCCTCTATGCTGCCCGTCATCGCATCGCCCTCCCACCACACCCGCTTGGCGGGCGAGGGAATTGCACCCACGGGTATCATTATACCGAAGGGGAATGCCAACTTTGACAACTTTGGAATAAAATTACGCGGCGGCGGCTCAGGCGTTGCCTTCCTCGCTCTTCGGCTTGCGAATCTCGGTGACGAGCAGCTTGTCGATCTTGCGGCCGTCCATGTCGACGATCTCGAAGCGCCAGCCCTTGTCGCTGAATGCCTCGCCCTCGGTCGGCAGATGCTTCAGGATCGCGAGCGCATGGCCCGCCGCGGTCGCGTAATCGCGGTCCTCGCCGAGCTCGATGCCGAGCCGCTCGGCCATCTGGTCGGCGGGCATCGACCCCGCAATCAGCAGGCTGCCATCGTCGCGCTCGACGACGAAGGGCTCGCTGCCGATGTCCTGATCCGACGCGAATTCGCCCGCGATCGCCGAGAGCAGGTCGGCGGGCGTCACCAGCCCGTCGAAATGGCCATATTCGTCATGGACGAGCAGCATCGGCACTTCGGCGACACGCAAGGCCTCGAGCGCGTCCATCGCGTCGATCTGGTCGTGAATGACCTTCGCCGGGCGCATCAATTGTTCGAGGTCGAGCGTCTCGCCCTTGAACAGCGCCGCCGCAATGTCGCGCGCCTGCACGACCCCGACGATATCGTCGACCGACCCGCGCGCGACGGGCAGGCGGCTGTGCGGCGTTTCGAGCAATTTGTCGCGCACGCCGCGCGCGTCGAGCGAAATATCGACCCAGTCGACATCCTTGCGAGGGGTCATCACTTCACGCACCGGCCGGTCGGCGAGGCGCACGACGCCGGAGATGATCGCGCGTTCGCTTTCCTCGATCACCCCCGACTTCGACGCCTCGGCGACGATCAGGTGCAGTTCCTCGGCGGTCACCCGATCTTCCGATTCGCGGTTGAGGCCGAGCAGGCGAAAGACGAGCGCCGAGCTGTTGTCGAGCAGCCAGACGAGCGGCGCCGCGACGCGCGAAAGCCAGTACATCGGCACCGCCATGGCGATCGCGATGCGTTCAGGCGCGCGGAGCGCGAACTGCTTGGGCACCAGTTCGCCCGCGATCAGCGAGAAATAGGTGGTGAGCGCGATGACCGCGGCAAAGCCCGCGGCCTCGGCATTCTCGGCATCGAGCCCCAGCCAGGCCGAAAGCCGGTCGGCGACCGGCTGCCCAAGGCTCGCGCCCGAATAAGCGCCGGTCAGGACGCCGATCAGCGTGATCCCGACCTGCACCGTCGACAGGAAGCGCCCCGGATCGGAAGCGAGCTGCCGCGCGATCTTCGCGCCGCGGCTGCCACGCTTTTCGGCCGCCTGCAGCCGCGGGTCGCGCGACGAGACGATAGCCAGTTCGGACATGGCGAAAACGCCGTTGAGCAGGACGAGGACGGCGATGATCGCAACGTCGGACCAGGGAAAGGGGGTCATCGGGCGGTCGTGCGGCGCATCGGCGCCCGGCCCCTGTCATCGTCGGTCATGTCCACCCTATAAGCGAAAGGCGCAGCGTTGCACAATGCTCACCTCAATGCCCCGCTCAGCCGCCATTCAGCCCTGTTCGGGAACCAGATCGCCGGCCATATGTTATCGGCACGTATGCGCGGTATGCAAAAGATCAGAAGCATCCGCCGGATAAGGGAGCGAAAAATGAACAGCAGGACGATCAAGCTCACCATTTTGACCAGCATCGGCGCGATCGCGCTGACCGGTTGCGTCACCGATCCGGTGACCGGCGAACGCAAGATATCGAAAGCGGCGATCGGCGGCGTCGGCGGCGCGCTCGGCGGCTATCTGCTCGGCGATCTGATCGGCGGCAAGAACAGCCGCACCGAGGAAATCGTCGGGGCAGGGATAGGCGCGGTCGCGGGCGCGGGCGTCGGCTATTATATGGATCAACAGGAAAAGAAGCTGCGCGAACGCACCGCGGGCACCGGCATCGACGTCGAACGCCAGGGCGACCAGCTCGTGCTCAACATGCCCGGCGACGTCACCTTCGACCTCAACAGCGCGATGGTGAAGTCGCAGTTCCGTAGCGCGCTCGACAATGTCGCCTCGACGCTCGCCGAATATCCGAGCACCTATATCGACGTCTATGGCCATACCGATTCGACCGGCAGCGACAGCTATAATCAGGGTCTGTCCGAACGCCGCGCCGCCTCGGTCGCCGACTATCTTGCCGGCCGCGGCATCCAGCGCGCGCGCATGGCGACGCTCGGCTATGGCGAATCGCAGCTGAAATGCTCGCCCGAGCAGAGCGAGGCCGATTATCAGTGCAACCGCCGCGTCGAAATCCGCATCGCGCCGGTTACGCAAGACGACGTCAACGCCGCGCGCTAAAATCTTTCCATTCCCGTGGAATGAGGGGGCGCCGCCCACCGGCGGCGCCCTTTTTCCCATCAGCCGAGGTTGAAGCTCGCCTTGACCCCGTCGATGACGAATTGGGCCGCGAGCGCGGCAAGCAGTACGCCGAGCAGACGGGTGATCACCGCTTCGCCCTTGTTGCCGATGATCCTCATCAACGGCCCGGCCGCCAGCAGCGCGCCGAGCGTCAACAACAGCACGAGCAGCAAGGCGCCAAAAATGACGAAGGCGCGGTCGAGGCCGTTGTTCTGCGACACGAGCAACATCACCGACGCGATCGAGCCCGGCCCCGCCAGCATCGGCATCGCCATGGGAAAGACCGAGACATCGTCGACCTCGGGGGTCGCAAGCACTTTTTCGGCGCGCTGCTCGCGGCGTTCGGTGCGCTTTTCGAACACCATGTCGATCGCGATGATGAACAGCATGATCCCGCCCGCGATGCGAAAACTGTCGAGGTCGATGTGCAGGAAGCTCAGCAGCGCTTCGCCGAACATCGCGAAAAAGACGAGAATGCACCCCGCGATCAACGTCGCGCGGATCGCCATGGAACGCCGCTGCGCCGCGCTCGCCCCCGTCGTCAGGCTGGCATAGATCGGCGCGCAGCCCGGCGGGTCGATCACGACGAACAGCGTGACGAAGGCCGAGATGAAAAGGTCGATCATGGCTGCTTCGGCGCCGCGACCTGATCGTCGATGACGGTCGCCATGTCCTTGCCGTCCCACAGGCGGATCGTGACATGGCGCGACTTGTCGGCGCGAACGGTCGAGGTCCAGCTCAGCGTCTGATCCGCCGACAGGCCGACCGCCATATCCTCGCCCTCGCCCGCCGCCTCGATCGGCACCGCTGGCCGCGAACCGCAGACCGCGAGTTTCGACGCAATGAATTCGGGCGCCTCGCGCGGCGTCGCCAGCGCATCGCCATGGTCGAGGACCCAGCTGAGCCGGCCCTTTTCATCGCGCGTCCAGACGGTGGTGAAAAAGCCGTTCGCCGGCCCCTTCTGCCACGCGCCGGTAGTGACGCCGCTATTGCCGTCGCAGCTGACATAGACGGCGTGCGGCTGCCACTTCACCGCTTCGGCGGGATCCTTCTGCGACTTCAGCCAGTCCTGCGCCTTCACGCGCCCGGGCACGAACATGACGGCGTCGGGATGCGCGGTTTCGCGAAAGGCGGTCCATTGCCCCTTTTCCTGTGCGAGTTGCGCGAAGCGGATCTCGGCGGCGATGAACGCACTGGGGTTGGCGGCGAGCGGCCGGTTGCGGAAATCGCCTTGCGACCCCGCGCATCCCGCGAGCGTCAGGGCAAGGGCAGCGACGAGCAGCTTGCGCATCAAAAACCCTTCGGATCAGCGAGGCCCGCGCGGCGATGCGCCGCGACGAGCGTGTTGCGCAGCAGGCAGGCAATGGTCATCGGACCGACGCCGCCGGGCACCGGCGTGATCGCATCGGCGACGCCTGCGGCTTCGGCATAGTCGACGTCGCCGACGAGCCGCCCCTTCGCTTCCCCCTCGCCCGGCGGCAAGCGGTTGATACCGACGTCGATCACGATCGCACCCGGCTTGATCCAGTCGCCCTTGACCATTTCGGCGCGGCCGACGGCGGCGACGACGATGTCGGCGCGGCGGACAAGACCCGGCAAATCTTTGGTCCGGCTATGCGCCATCGTCACGGTGCAATTGGCGCCGAGCAGCAATTGCCCCATCGGCTTGCCGACGAGGATCGAGCGCCCGACAACGATCGCGTTCTTGCCCGACAGGTCGCCAAGCCGGTCCTGCAGCAGCAGCAGGCAGCCATAAGGTGTGCACGGCACCATGCCCGCGATACCGAGCGCGAGACGCCCGGCGCTAACCGGGGTCAGCCCGTCGACATCCTTGTCGGGATCGATCGTCGCGACCGCCGCCTGTTCGTCGAGATGGCCGGGCAGCGGGAGCTGGAGCAGGATGCCGTCGACCGCCTCGTCGGCGTTGAGCGTGGCGAGCAGCGCCTCGACCTCCTCCTGCGTCGCCGTCGCGGGCAGGCGATGTTCGAAGCTTTCCATGCCGGCGGCGACCGTCGCCTTGCCTTTCGACCCGACATAGACCGCGCTCGCCGGATCGTCACCGACGAGAACCACGGCGAGCCCGGGCGCGCGTCCGGTCGCCGCGCGGAACGCCGGAACCGCGTCGGCGATCCGCGCGCGAAGTCCCGCAGCGAAAGCCTTGCCGTCGATCACTTTGCTCGCGGGAACCGAACCGGTCATGCGTCAGGCCATCCCGGTCTGGACGCCGAGCCGGTAGAGATAGGTCATCACCGGGCCCTGGATGATGATGAGCAGGATCAGCACCACCATCGGCGTCAGGTCGATGCCGCCGAAATCGGGCATGATGCGCCGGAAAGGGCGATAGAGCGGCTCGGTGATCCGGTCGAGCACATGCCAGAGCTGCCCGACGAAATCATTGTGCGTGTTGATGACGTTGAACGCGATCAGCCACGACATCACCGCCTGGATGATGATGATCCACCAAAGGATGTTGAGCAGGATCGACAGAATATCGAGAAACATAAAATACAAGGCGAGGTCTCCGGCCGAAGGTCGATAGCGTCCGTCTTAGCGGTGAATGAGCGTCCCCGCACCCCTGGCGGTGAAAATTTCGAGCAGCATCGCGTGCGGGATGCGTCCGTCGAGGATGACCGCCGCCTCGACCCCCGCATCGACCGCGGCCACGCAAGTCTCGACCTTCGGGATCATCCCGCCGGTGATCGTGCCGTCGCCTTTCAATCCGTCGATCGCCTCGCGGTCGAGATCGGTGAGCAGCGCGCCCGACTTGTCGAGCACCCCGGCGACGTCGGTGAGCAGGAAGAAGCGTTTCGCGCCGAGCGCGCCGGCGATCGCGCCCGCCATCGTATCGGCGTTGATATTATAGGTCGCGCCATCGGCGCCGAGCGCGACGGGTGCGACGACAGGGATGAAATTGTCATGGGTCAGGTTGACGAGGATCGTCGCATCGACCGCGACGGGCTCGCCGACGAAACCCAGATCGACGTGGCGCTCGATCCCCGAATTGGGATCGGGCTCGGTGCGGGCGACCTTTTCGGCCAGCACGAGGTTCGCATCCTTGCCCGAAATGCCGACCGCGCGGCCGCCAAGACCGGCGATCCAGCTGACGATCTCCTTGTTGATCTTGCCCGCGAGCACCATTTCGGCGACCTCGGCGGTCGCCGCGTCGGTGACGCGAAGGCCGCCGACGAAGGTCGATTCGATGCCGAGCTGTTTGAGCATCGCGCCGATCTGCGGCCCGCCGCCGTGCACGACGACCGGGTTGATGCCGACGGCCTTCAGCAGCACGACATCCTCGGCGAAGTCGCGCTGCGCTTCGGGGTCGCCCATCGCATGGCCGCCATATTTGATCACGAAGGTCTCGCCCGCATAGCGCTGCAGATAGGGCAGCGCCTCGACGAGGGTTTCGGCTTTGGCGAGCAGGTCGGGCATTTTCGAGGGATCAGTCATCGATATCATCCGGCGTTCTTCGCATCGAGGCTGCGGCCGAGGGCGACCAGACCGGTGATGACGAAAGGAATGACGAGCACCGACAGCGACACTTTGGCGAGCATCTGCCCGCCCATCAGGTTGGCGATCGGGAACACGCCGTAAAAGGCGATGGTGACGAACAGCAGCGTATCGACGATCTGGCTCAGCGCACTGGCGATCGCGCCGCGGATCGCGAGCCACGTCGTACCGGTGCCCGCGCCTTCACGACCGCGAAGCTTGCTGAAGATGGTAACGTTCAAAAATTGCGAGGTGCCATAAGCGACGATGCCCGCCGCCATCAGGCGCGGGCTCTGCCCGAGGATCATGTCGAACGCCGCGAGCCGTTCGGGTTGCATCTCGGGCGATGCAGGCAGCGCGAGGACCAGCGCCGTCAGCATGATCGACAGGACGAGCGGGACGAAGCCCCAAAGCACCAGCCGGTTGGCGACCGATTGTCCGTGCAGTTCGGACACCGCGCTCGACAGCGCGACGAGCAGTAAAAAGGCGAAGATGCCCGCCTCGACCGCGAGCCAGCTCCCCAGCGCGACCTGCTTGTTCCCGAGCACGCCGGCGAGCACGACCATGCCGCCATAGACGATCGAGAAAAGGAAGAGCGAAGGCGAAAGCGCGCGCGGCAGGGCCGTCGAAGTGGGTTCGGTCATGCCGCCCGATAGTCGGTTTTGCACGGGCTGGAAAGTCCGAGAAGCACGGCTGGCCGCGCGCCCCTTGCCCCGCCGCCAAAGCCCGTTATTCAGGCCCATTAACTCGCGGGGGACGCATTGACATCATGGAACGCCTGATCGGTCTGCTCGGCATCGTCGTATTGCTGGCGATTGCCGTGCTTTTTTCATCGAACCGGCGGTGGATTCGCCCGCGCATCGTCGTTCCGGCCTTCCTGCTTCAGGCTGGTTTCGCGGTGCTCGTCATCGGCACACCGTGGGGCCGTGCGGTGATCCAGGCGATGTCGAACGGCGTATCGAACCTGCTCGGCTATGCCAAGGCGGGCACCGATTTCATCTTCGGCCCGCTCGCGTCGCCCGAAATGGGGGCGAACAGCTTCGCGATCGCCGCGCTGCCGGTGATCATCTTCTTCGCCTCGCTCATCTCGATCCTCTATTATCTCGGCATCATGCAATTGGTGATCAAATGGGTCGGCGGCGCGATCCAGAAGGTCACCGGAATCACCAAGGTCGAAAGCCTCGGCGCCGCGGCGAACATCTTCGTCGGCCAGTCCGAATCGCCGCTGGTCATCCGCCCCTATCTCGCCGGCCTCACCCCCTCGCAGCTCTTCACCGTGATGACGGTCGGCATGGCAGGCGTCGCGGGTACGATCCTCGGCGCCTATGCGAGCATGATCGGCGAGCAGTTGCTCCCCTATTTACTCGCGGCAAGCTTCATGTCGGCGCCCGGCGGCATATTGATGGCCAAGATCATGATGCCCGACGATCCCAAGGACCTCGGCATCGAGCCGGTGATCATGCCCGAGGCCAGCCATGACGAGGAAAAGCCCGCGAACATCATCATGGCGGCGGCGCAGGGCGCGCAGACCGGCGTCAAGCTCGCCGTCGCGGTCGGCGCGATGGTCCTCGCCTTCGTCGCGCTCGTCGCGCTCGCCAACGGGCTGCTTGCCGGCATCGGCGGCTGGTTCGGCTATGACGGCCTCTCGTTCCAGGCGGTGATCGGCGCGATCTTTCGCCCCGTCATGTGGCTGATGGGTGTGCCGTGGGACGAAAGCGCGACCGTCGGCGGACTGTTCGGCAGCAAGATCGTGCTCAACGAATTCGTCGCCTTCATCGACCTCGGCAAGGTGCAGGGCGACATGTCGATGGCTGCGGTCGCGATCGCCACCTTTGCGCTCTGCGGCTTCGCCAATTTCAGTTCGATCGCGATCCAGATGGCGGTGACCGGCGGCCTTGCCCCGAATCAGCGTCCGATGATCGCCAAGCTTGGCCTGAAAGCGCTGCTCGCGGGCAGCCTGTCAAACCTGATGTCGGCGGCGCTCGCCGGGCTGATGCTCGGGATTTCGCCGCCGCTTGCAGCGCCTGCTGCCGAACCGGCTGCGCCCCTGCCAGCACCCACGGCAGGGCCCGAAACGACGATCTCGAAAACGCCCCCCGCGAAGACGCCGTGACGCGCAGCCTCCCAGCGCACTGACGATATGGGAGAGTTTGCAAGCCCCCAGCGAATGGCGTAAACTTAGCGACATAAGGAATCCCGGGTCGTGTTCGCAAAATGGGAGGCTGTGATGAAAACCGCTTATCGTTTGTCGATCCTTGCCGCGGCCGCGGCGTCGATAGGAGCGGGGTTCCTCGCCACCTCCTACGCCCAGACCGCCGAAACCGAGCGCTACCGTCCTGATCGTCCGCCCGAGGCGACGATTTATCGCGACGCCGGCTACCGCGGCCCGGCGGTGTTTATCGGCGAAGCCAAACCGAATCTCGGCCTCGCGTGGCCGGTGAATTCGGTCCGCGTGCCGAACGGGCGTTGGGAGCTTTGCGAAAGGACGCGCTATCGCGGCAATTGTCGGACGGTCGATCGTGATACGCCGATGCTGAACAATGTCCTGCGCGGCATCACGGTCCAGTCGATCCGTCCGGCCGGTTCGGGCGGCGGGGGCGGCGGCTGGAATCCGCCGGCCAACGACCAGGTCGCGCGCGGCAATTTCGCCGAATTCCACACCGAGCCGGCGCGTGGCAACAATCGCATCCTCGCCTGCCAAGCGGGCTCGGCCACCGCGAACTGCGCGGCGCGCACCGCCGACACCTATTGCCGCTCGATCGGATGGAACGGATCGGCTCGCGAGCATATGGAGACGGTGAGCGGCCGGGTTTATCTCGCCGACGTGCTGTGCGTCCGTTCGGGCTATTGAGGGGAGACCGATAGTGAAGTCGATGACAGTTTTCGCGGCAGCTGTCGCGGCCCTTGCGCTTGCGGCCTGTTCGTCGGTGCCCCGCAACACGGGCACGAGCTATGACTGCAACCGCGGCACGAGGCTGAAGGTCGATTATGTCGGTAGCACGGCGATCATACGCGTCAACGGCAGGCGTTCGATGGTGCTGAAGCAGACCCCGTCGACCGGCGGAGCGGTCTATGAGAACAGGAGCGGCGCGCGGCTCCAGCGAAACGGCAACGACGTGACATGGAACACCGCGCTGCGCTCCGCGCCCGAAAGCTGCCGCGTCGTGTATACGCCGCTCTGACGGTCGTGATCAGGGCCGGGCCGGGGCCTTGCAGCCGCGCTCAAGCCCGACGCCTTTGAGGAAGCCGCGGCGCACTGTGCCAGCATACACCGCGAGCGCATAGCGCCGCCGCTCTGCATTGGCGCCGGTTACCTCGCCGATCAGCCCGCGAAACGGAATGATGCCGCCCGCTACCGTTCCGGCCACCCGGCCAGCGGTTTCTTCGCGCTTTTTCGCGCGATCCTTGTCGACCTGCTCGTTGACGTCGGGCCCCAGCACGGCATTGAGTTCATTCACCTCCTCGATGATCGCGGCGCATTTGCCGAGGCCCGCCAGCGAATAGGGATTGCCCTGCACCTCGAGCAGTTTGGGAGGCACCTCCTTGCCATCGAAGGGTTCGGTCACCGAATTCGCCGTGTCCTTGATCGTCGACTCTTCGGGCGCGCCCTGCTGGGCGTGAGCGGACGCGGTCCCAGCCAGTAAGGTGGCCGCAAGAGCGAGTAAGAGCTTGTTACGCATCATCATATCATCCCCTATATTCTCGCCGGTTCAACGCGCCCGAAGCCTTTCGGCTCCATCGGCCGCCCTATAGCGGGCGCCTCTTCCGCGTAGAAAGCAAGGGTTGGGGCGTCGTAGGGCTCACCGTGTCGGACGAGGCTCCGGCCCGGTCCAGTCGTAAAAGCCGCGGCCGGCCTTTTTGCCTACCCAGCCGGCGTCGACATATTGGACGAGCAGAGGCGCGGGGCGGAATTTCGGATCGCCGGTGCCGCTGTGGAGCACGCGGATGATTTCGAGGCAGGTGTCGAGCCCGATGAAATCGGCGAGCGTGATCGGTCCCATCGGATGGTTGAGGCCGAGGCGGCACCCCGCATCGATGTCCTTCATCGTCGCGACGCCCTCACCCAAGGCAAACACCGCTTCATTGATCATCGGCATCAGCACGCGGTTGACGATGAAGCCCGGCGCGTCATTGGCGTGGACGATCTCCTTGCCGAGCCCGCGGCCAAAGGCCTCGACCTTGGCGAGCGTGTCGTCGCTCGTCGCGAGGCCGCGGATCAGTTCGATCAGGCCCATCACCGGCACCGGGTTGAAGAAATGGACGCCGATGAAGCGCGCCGGGTCGGGCGCGGCCTGCGCCAGCCGCGTGATCGGGATCGAGCTGGTGTTGCTTGCAAGGATCGCGGTTGCCGACAGGTGTTGGCCGACGCTGGCGAAGATCGCGCGCTTGATCTCCTCGCGCTCGGTCGCCGCCTCGATCACGAGGTCGGCGGGAGCAAAAGCCGCATGGTCGGCAACGGGCGTGATGCGGCCGAGCAGCGCGTCGGCGTCGGTCTCGTCCACCTTCTCTTTCGCCACCAAACGGCCGAGCGCCTTGGCGATGCTCGCCTTGCCCGCTTCGGCGCGCGCGATGTCGATGTCGGAGAGGAGCACGTCATGGCCCGCGCCCGCCGACACCTGCGCGATCCCCGCGCCCATTTGCCCTGCCCCGATGACGCCGACGATCATGATAAGCCCTTTCGCTGGAAACCCGTGCCTGTGCCCCTACGGCCTGGCGAGGTTGCGTCAAGGGTGAGCGTCAGGGGGCGGAGCGGAACTCGGTCGCTTGGGCAAGGATCAGCGCGAAGGCGGGGTCGGCGTCGTCCCACGTCGCGATCGGAGTCCAGCCGCCGGCGCGCAGCAGCAGGTTCGCGTCGCGGGGCCCATATTTATGGCTGTTCTCGCTGTGGATCGTCTCCTCCTTCGCCATATGATAGCTGCGGCCGTCGATCGTGAAGTCCATGTCGCACGCGGCGACGAGGTGCATTTCGATACGTGCGTGGACATCGTCCCATACCGCGCGATGGCTGAAATTCTCGACCGCGATATCGCCGCCGAGCTCGCGATTGATGCGTTCGAGCAGGTTGAGGTTGAACGCCGCGGTCACCCCCGTCGGATCGTCATAGGCGCGTTCGAGGATGCCGATGTCTTTGATCCGGTCGACGCCGATCAGCATCAGCGAGCCGTCGCCGAGCGTGGCGCGCCAGCCCCGCAAAAGGTCGATCGCGGTGCGCGCGACCATGTTGCCGATCGTCGAGCCCGGGAAAAAGCCGAGTTTCGGGAGCGGACAGATTTCGCGCGGCAGATCGACGGGCTGAGTGAAGTCGGCCTCGACCGGATAGATGGCGAGCCCGGGAAAGCGCGCCGACAATGCTTCGGCGCTGTCGCGGAGGAAATCGCCCGAAATATCGACCGGCACATAGGCGGCGGGCGCGATGGCATCGAGGAGCAGCGGCGTCTTGGTCGAGCTGCCCGATCCGAGTTCGACCACCGCGCGGCCCGGCCCGATCGACGCGGCAATATCCGCCGCGTGGCGCGTCAGCAGGTCGGTTTCGCTGCGCGTCGGATAATATTCGGGGAGCGCGGTGATGTCCTCGAACAGCGCCGAGCCGGTCGCGTCATAGAACCAGCGCGCGGGAATCGCCTTTTGCCGCTGCGCGAGGCCGGCGTGGACGTCGGCGCGGAAGGCGATGTCGATGCCGGCGTCGTCGGCCGAAACCTGACGAAGATTGCGCACAACGCCCATGGTCAGAGATCCTTTGCGAGGCGCAGACCAGTGAATTGCCAGCGCTGGTGGGGATAGAAGAAATTGCGGTAGGAAGCGCGCAGATGGCCGCGCGGGGTGGCGCAGCTGCCGCCGCGCAGGACGAATTGGCCGCTCATGAACTTGCCATTATATTCGCCGACCGCGCCCGGCGCGGCGCGGAAGCCGGGATAGGGGCGATAGGCGCTGCCGGTCCATTCCCATACGCCGCCGAACATTTGTTCCAGACCGGCGTCGTCGGTGGCAGGAGCGGGCTGCACCGGCCCGGCGCCGTCGAGTTGCTGGCCGCCCTCGGGATCGAGCGCGGCGGCCGCGGCTTCCCACTCCGGCTCGGTCGGCAGGCGCGCGCCGGCCCAGCTGGCGAAAGCGTCGGCTTCGAAGAAGCTGATGTGCGTGACGGGTGCGGCGACGTCGATATCCTGCCAGCCCGCGAGGGTGAAATATTGCCCCTCGCGCCAATAGGCGGGCGCCTCGATATTGTCGGCCTGCACCCACGCCCAGCCATCGCTGAGCCAGAGCGCGGGGGTATGATAGCCGCCGTCGGCGATGAATTCCTGCCATTCGCCGTTGCTGACCGGGCGGCTGGCGAGCGCGTGCGGGGTGAGCAGCACATCGTGGCGCGGTCCTTCGCAGTCGAAGGCAAAGCCGTCGCCGCCATGGCCGATCGAGACGGTCCCTTCGGCGCCCTTCACCCATTTCATCGCGGAAAACTGCCGAACTTCACTCGCGATTTGCGCTTCCCACACCGCCGGGCCGAGCGGGTTCTGCGCGAGGAGATGCTTGAGGTCGGTGAGCAGCAATTCCTGATGCTGTTGTTCGTGATGGATACCGAGAGTGACGAGCGCCAGCGCGGCGGGCGGCAGGTCGGGCAAGGCGCTCTGCACCGCAGCATCGACATGCGCGCGCCAGACGCAGATTTCGTCGAGCGACGGGCGTGTCAGGAGGCCGCGCTGCGGGCGCGCGTGGCGCGGACCCTCCGCCTCATAATAGGAGTTGAAAAGATAGGGATAGCGCGCGTCGAACAGCGCATAACCCGGCACATGATCGCGAAGGACGAAGGTTTCGAAAAACCATGTCGTGTGCGCGAGATGCCATTTGGCGGGCGAGGCGTCGGGCATCGATTGCGCGCTCGCGTCGGCGTCGGAGAGCGTCGCCGCAAGATCGAGCGAGAGACGCCGCGTTGCGGCGAAGCGTCGGGTCAACGCCTCGATCGGATCGGCGCGGGTCGAAGCATCGGTGCGGCTGGCCATGTCGAGACAATCCCCCGAAGTGCGATTCGGTTTCGCGGTTCGTCGGATTATGGTTATCCGCCGATGGAATGTCTAGGAACATTTAGGGAACATGGTTCGTCGCCCCCGCGAAGGGCGTTTCAGAGGCACGTGACTCTGTGAAACGCCCTTCGCGGGGGCGATGAGTTGCTAGCGCGTCGCGCCGGGTTTCCAAAGGATGTCGCCGCCCGCCGCGGCGTTGATGTGGCGTGTCATCACGAAGAGATGGTCCGACAGGCGATTGAGATAGCTGAGCGCGAGCGGATTGAGCTTGCGTGCCTCGCCCGCCGCTACGCCCGCACGTTCGGCGCGGCGCGTCACCGCGCGCGCGAGGTGGAGCCGCGCCGCCGCTTCGGTGCCGCCGGGGAGGATGAAGCTGCGGAGCGGGTCCAGCGCCGCGTTCATCGCGTCGATCTCATCCTCCAGCCGCGCGATCTGGCTCGGGACGATACGCAGCGCCATTTCGTGCGGGCCGAAACCGAACTGGATATCGGGCGGGGTCGCGAGGTCGGCGCCGAGATCGAACAGCTCGTTCTGGATGCGCGACAACATCGCCGCCTCGTCGCTCGCCGGGTCGAGCGCGGCGGCCGCCAGCCCGATCGCGCTATTGGCTTCGTCGACGTCGCCGATCGCCGCCATCAGCGCGTCCGACTTGGCGACGCGCGAACCGTCGACAAGCCCGGTGGTGCCGTCGTCGCCGGTGCGCGTGTAAATCTTGTTGAGCTTGACCATATCAGGCGGCCTCAGCTGCCGGCGGCGAGCAGACCGATCAATATGAGCAGGATGATGGTGATCGCCTGCCACTTCACGCGGGCCATCATCATCTTGTTCTGCATCACCTGATTTTCGCGCATGGTCCCGTCCTGCTGGGCCTTGTGCCCTTGCGAGAAATAGAAGAGTCCCCGCGCGAGCGAGAAGAGGACGAAGCCGGCGGCGATGACGACGCCAAGGATGAGCAGGATTTCCATACTCTCTATTTAGGGCTTCCGGAGCGAATAGCCAGTGGGAAGCCGGTCGGCGGCGAGATCGGCGGCAAGCGCGCGGCCATCGATCCCGGCTGCGCGGAGCGAGGCGAGCGAGGCGGCGGCGTCGCGCTTCGCGAGTCGTTTGCCGTCGGGACCGCAGACGAGCGCGTGGTGACGATAGAGCGGCGTCGGCAGGCCGAGCAGTTCCTGGAGCAGCCGGTGGACGTCGGTCGAGGTGATCAGGTCGGCGCCGCGGATGATATGCGTCACGCCCATCGCGGCGTCGTCGAGCGTGCTTGCAAGATGATAGCTGGCGGGCGCGTCCTTGCGCGCGAGGACGATGTCGCCGTGGGCCCAGGGATCGGCGATCCGAAGCCCCTGCCCCATTTCTTCCCACGCGAGTTCACCCGTCTCCGCCACAGCGCGCGCCATGTCGAGCCGCCAGCAATGTGGTTCGCTCGCCATGCGCCTTTCGCGTTCGCCTTGGGTCAAATGGCGGCAAGTGCCGGGGTAGACGGCGCCCGACGGGCCATGCGGCGCCGACAGGCTGGCGGCGATATCGGCGCGGGTGCAGAAACAGGGGTAGACGAGGTCGCGCGTCCGCAGATCGTCGAGCGCGGCGGCATAGGCGTCGAGCCGGTCCGACTGACGCTCGGGGTCGCCGTCCCAGTCGATCCCGAGCCAGGCGAGGTCGGCGAGCGACGCGCCGATAAATTCCTCGCGCGAACGGCTGCCGTCGATATCGTCGATGCGGATCAGGAACTTCCCGCCCGCACCGCGCGCGGCGTCGTGCGCGAGCACCGCGCTATAAGCATGGCCGAGATGGAGCTCGCCGGTCGGGCTGGGGGCAAAACGGGTCAGCATTCGGGTCAGAACCCACTAATTGCACGTTCGAGGCGTCGAAATGGCGAAGATATGGGGTTCGGGCGGCCGCCGCGGGTAGCATCTCTACCCGCAAGGCCGCGCGGGCCCGAGATCGAAGCCATTTCGACGTCGCTTCGCGATTTGACCGATTTTGCCCATGGCTTCGTCGACAAGTCTGGAAATATCGACATATTCCTGCGCCTTGCCTCCTCGCCCTGAGCAAAATCGCTTCAAACCTCGATCGCGCAACTAGTGGGCCCTGACCCTGCCTCATGAATCCATATGCTGTGCCGAGTCAAAGCCAAACATTCCATATCTTGCGGGCAGATGCCCCCTTGACGCCAGAATCTGATGCGGCATGTAATGATGGTGTCACGCGCGGGAGGCAGTGGCGCGCCATCCCGTGAAGCAATGGGGGCAGCGTTACCTAGCCATGTTCCATCCCGATCTCGCCCGGCATCCCGATAGCTGTCCCGCGCTCGTTCTCAACGCCGACTATACGCCGCTGAGCTATTATCCGCTGAGCCTGTGGCCGTGGCAGACCGCAGTAAAGGCGGTTTTCCTGGACCGCGTCACCATCGTCGAAAATTATGAGCGCGAAATTCACTCGCCGACGCGAACGATGCCGATCCCGAGCGTCATTGCGCTACGCCAATATGTGAAGCCGTCGGAGCATCCTGCCTTCACGCGTTTCAACCTGTTTCTGCGCGACCGCTTCGCGTGCCAATATTGCGGGTCGGGCAAGGATCTGACCTTCGATCATGTCGTCCCGCGCCGGCTCGGCGGACGCACGACGTGGGAGAATGTCGCGACCGCATGCGCGCCGTGCAACCTCAAGAAAGGCGGGCGAACGCCGCAACAGGCGAGAATGCCGCTCTATCGCCAGCCGTGGCGCCCGACGAGCTGGCAGTTGCAGGACAATGGCCGGGCTTTTCCGCCGAACTATCTGCACACGAGCTGGATCGACTGGCTTTATTGGGATGTCGAGCTGGAGGGGTAGCTGCACCGGCATTGGGCCCAAGGCGTTTTGGGCGGCGAGTTGCCCCGAGCGCGATGACATCAAGCAGAATCGTTTAACAGATGGGAGCTGCCTTGCAGCGATGAGGTGACAGCGTAAAGCGCTGACGGCGGAGCCTATGGCACTCCGTCGCCGACCCTCCACGACCGCTTGGCGGCGGCGCGTCCTCCCCATGGCTTTGCCACAGGGAGGATCATGGCCGGGATAATAACAGCATTGCGACTAGCAGTTGCCTTCAACTCCATCGGCACAGTCCGCAGCGGATTCAACGTCCTTTCCTGCACCTTCAACCGTGTTGCAGGCGGACAGGATTAGCGAGCCGCTGATTGCGAAAATTGTGAAAAGCTTTTTCATTCTCTCTCTCCGACGGCGAGGGCAGACCACCCTTGAGTGATCCGACAACGGCTGTTCGCGGCGGTCGTTCCGTTGCACCGGCGCCACGCCAGCCGAAGCGTTCAAAAAGGTCGCCAGGGCGTCAATGCGGGCGTTTCCTTCGCGTCATTCCGCGAAAGCGGGAACGATCCCACCCTAAATTCCCGCTCGCGGGATGACGAAGTAGGAAGGAGTGCGACGGCAGCTTTCGGTCGTTTGCGGCGCCCCCGTTCGTTTTCGAGCGGCGGCAGCCGGGCGACAGCGGCCTTCCATCAGCGGTTTGCGCACTGTAAACCTTTGACTTCGGAACCGTTCAAGGAGACGTATAATGGTTCGCACAATCTTCCTCGGTCTTTTCGCGCTGACCCTTTCTGCTTGCGCGAGTACCGCGCCCGCCGAGCGGACGATCGCCGTCACCGGCAGCGTCACCTATCGCGAGCGCATCGCGCTGCCGCCGACCGCGCAGATCGAGGTGACACTCGCCGACGTCAGCCTGGCCGATGCGCCGTCGCGGACGCTCGCAAGCCAGCGTTTCGGTGCCGAGGGCAGGCAGGTTCCCTTTGCCTTTGCATTGACGGTCGACCGCGCCGACCTCGATCCGCGGCACAGCTATGCGGTGTCGGCGCGGATCACCGATGCCGACGGCAAGCTGATGTTCATCACCGACACGCGCAACTCCGTTACGTTCACAAGCGCTTCGACGATCGATATGGGCATGCTCAACCTCGTCAAGACGAACTGATCTTATAGGCGCATAGCTATGCGCGGCTTGACCCTGCGTGTTCGCAGGTGCAGCAAGCGCGCTTATGGGCCCGCCTATCCAGATCTCGCAAAATCCCGACATCCGCTATCTGGGGCGGATCCTCGGCGACGTCATCCGCGCCTATGGCGGCGACAAATTGTTCCGCCAGACCGAATATATCCGTTCGTCGAGCGTCGACCGGCACCGCGGCATCGCGGGGGCCGAGGCGATCGACCCGGGGCTCGACGCGCTGAGCCTCGACGACACGATCGCGTTCGTGCGCGGTTTCATGCTGTTTTCGATGCTCGCCAACCTCGCCGAGGACCGGCAGGGGGTCGCGGCCGAACCCGAAGCGACGGTCGCGGCGGCGCTCGATAAGCTGAAGGCCGACGGGATCGACGGCGAGGCGATCGCGGCGCTGCTGAGCGCCTCGCTCGTCGCGCCGGTGCTGACCGCGCACCCGACCGAGGTGCGCCGCAAGTCGGTGCTCGACCACAAGAACCGCGTCGCCGAGCTGATGCGGATGCGCGATGCCGGAGAGGGCGAAACGCCCGAGGGCGATGTGATCGAGGAAGCGATCCGCCGGCAGGTCGTTCTCCTTTGGCAAACACGCCCGCTGCGCACCGAGAAATTGTTCGTCGCCGACGAGATCGACAATGCGCTGACCTATTTGCGCGACGTCTTCCTGCCCGTCGTGCCCAAGCTTTATGCGCGGTGGGAAAAGGAACTGGGCGCGCGCCCCGCACCCTTCCTGCGCGTCGGGAGCTGGATCGGCGGCGACCGCGACGGCAATCCCTTCGTCACCGCCGAGACGCTGCGACAAGCGACCAGCCGCAATGCCGCGGCGGTGCTCGGCCATTATATCGATCAGGTCCACGCACTCGGTGCCGAACTGTCGGTATCGTCGAGCCTTGCGCCGGTGCCCGAAGCGGTTGAAGCGCTGGCGGAGGCGAGCGGCGACGCCGCGCCGAGCCGCGGCGATGAACCCTATCGCCGCGCGCTTTCGGGCATCTATGCACGACTGTCGGCCACCTATTTGGCGATCGTCGGCAAAGCGCCGCCGCGTCCCGCCGCGCTGAAGGGCGAGCCCTATGCGGCGCCCGCCGATTTCCGCCGCGACCTTTTGACTATCGCGGGCGGCCTGTCGTCGAGCGGCAAGGGGCAGTTCGCGGGCATCGGCGCGCTCGGGCGGCTGATCCGCGCGGTCGAGGTGTTCGGTTTCCACCTCGCGACGCTCGACATGCGGCAGAACAGCGCGGTGCACGAACGCGTGCTCGCCGAATTGCTCAGCGTATCGGGCGTGTGCGACGACTATCTGGCGCTGGGCGAGGAGGAGCGCGTCGCGCTGCTCACCGCCGAACTCGCCAGCGACCGCCCGCTCGCCGCGCCTTGGCACCAGTGGAGCGAGGAGACCGCGGGCGAACTCGCGATCGTCCATGCCGCAGCCGATGTGCGCGCGCGGCTGGGCGAGGATGCGATCTGCCAGTGGATCATCAGCATGGCGCAGACCCTGTCCGACCTGCTCGAAGTCCATGTCCTCGCGCGCGAAGCCGGATTGTGGCGGAGCGGCGACGCGGCGGGCCGGTCGAACCTGATGGTCGTGCCCTTGTTCGAGACGATCGACGACTTGGGCCGCGCGCCCGCGATCATGGCGCGCTATTTCGCGATGCCCGAAATCGGCCCGCAGATCGGCCAGCGCGGGCATCAGGAAGTGATGATCGGCTATTCGGATTCGAACAAGGACGGCGGATATCTGACCTCGACCTGGGGGCTGCATCAGGCCTCGCAGGCGCTGACCCCGGTGTTCGAGGAGTTCGATACGTCGATGCAGCTGTTCCACGGCCGCGGCGGCGCGGTCGGGCGCGGCGGCGGCAGCGCCTTTGCCGCGATCCGCGCGCAGCCCGCGGGCACGGTGCAGGGGCGCATCCGCATCACCGAACAGGGCGAAGTGATCGCCGCCAAATATGGCACGATCGACAGCGCCGCGACCAACCTCGAGGCGATGGTGTCGGCGAGCCTGCTCGCGAGCCTCGAGCCCGAGGCGCTGAGCGAGAAGGATGCGGCGCGTTTTACCGCCGCGATGGACCGGCTGTCCGACAGCGCCTTTGCCGCCTATCGCGGGCTGGTCTACGACACGCCGACATTCAAGGATTTCTTCCGCGCGATGACGCCGATCGCCGAGATCGCGACGCTGAAAATCGGATCGCGGCCGTCGAGCCGCACCAAATCGAGCGCGATCGAGGATTTGCGCGCGATCCCGTGGGTGTTCAGCTGGGCGCAGTCGCGCGCGATGCTGCCCGGCTGGTACGGGACGGGTGAGGGTTTTGCGGCATTCGAAGACAAGGCGTTGCTCGCCGATATGGCGGCGGGCTGGCCCTTTTTTGCAGCGCTGCTTGGCAATATGGAGATGGTGCTCGCGAAATCCGACATGGGAATCGCGGCGCGCTATGCCGAGCTGGCGGCGGACATCGACGGGCATGATGCGATTTTCGGGCGCATCCGCGACGGGTGGAACCGCGCGCATGACGGGCTGCTCGATATCACCGGACAGACGCGGTTGCTCGAGAAGAATCCGGCGCTCGAAGCGTCGATCCGGTTGCGGCTGCCCTATATCGAACCGCTCAACCTGCTCCAGATCGAGTTGATGAAGCGCCACCGTGCCGGCGAGACCGATCCGCGCATTGCCGAGGGCATCCAGCTGACGATCAACGCGATCGCGACGGCGCTGCGGAACAGCGGGTAAAGCTCGTCGCCCCCGCGCAGGTGGGGCCGCAGTCGGTTTACGCGGCGGCGCCGGAAAAGGCCTCCAGCGGCCCCCGCCTGCGCGGGGGCGACGGCATGGGATCAGACCTTGGTAATCACCACCTCGCCCTTGGCGTTCGCGCCGTCGGGGACGAATTTGATCGTGAAATCGGCGCCGTCCTTGTCCTTGCCCGCGAGCGTGTCGCCGCTGCGCTTGACCGTGACGCCCTTTTTGGCAAATTCGCTTGCCATCCATTCGGCAGCCTTCGCGGGCGCCGCAGGTGAGGTGAAGCCGAGTTTCACCGTCGCCTTGTCGGCGCCATTCTTGTCGTTCGCATCGACGTCGACCTTGGTGACCGTGCTGCCGGGGTAGAGTTTGACCCCGTCGATGTCGAAGTCGCTCGCGACGTCGAGGTCGACGAAATCGGGAACGTCGATGTTGATCGCGGCGCCCTCGCCCCCGATGCGGATCTTGCCGCCGTCCTTGCCGGCCTGGATCTTGATGCCGCCGCCATCGCCCTCGGCGTTGATCGAGACTTCGGTGCCCTCCGATTTCTTCTCCTCCGACCCGCAGGCGGCAAGGAGCATGATCGGGGGAATGAGGAACGCGAGACGCATGGACTATCTCCTTGGTGCATTAGTTGCATAATACACCTTGGGAATTGGTGAGTCAATTATCCCTCTTTCGTCACCCCGGACTTGATCCGGGGGTCCCGCTATTCGGGGTTGCAAAGCGGGATGCCGGATCAAGTCCGGCATGACGATGAAAGACAGGGTAGGCTCAGGCGTCGATGCTGGTCTTCAGGTCGCCGTGCACCAGCCCGCCATCGACGGTGATCGTGTCGCCGACGACATAGTCGCCCGCCTTCGACGCGAGGAAGATCGCGGCGCCCGCCATGTCCTCGGGCACGCCGATGCGCTTCACCGGGATGCTTTTCGCGACCGCGTCGCCATGGTCACGCGCCGCCTTGTTCATGTCCGACTGGAAGGCGCCGGGCGCGATCGCGGTGACGAGGATATGGTCGGTGACGAGCCGCGCGGCGAGGCGCTTGGTAAGGTAGAGGATCGCGGCCTTCGACGCGTGATAGCTGTAGGTTTCCCAAGGATTGAGGCGCTGGCCATCGATCGAGCCGATGTTGATCACCTTCGCCGGGCGATCGGCGCTGCCGCCGGCCTTCAAAAGCCCGTGGAGGGCCTGCGTCAGGAAGAAGGGCGATTTGACGTTGATGTCCATCACCTTGTCCCAGCCCGCCTCGGGGAAGCCTTCGAACGGTTCGCCCCAGGCGGCACCGGCGTTGTTGACGAGGATATCGAGGCGTTCCTCGCGCGCTTCGAGTTCCTTGGCGAGCGCGCGGCAGCCCTCGACTGTCGACAGGTCGACGGGCAGGCCGACGACCTTGCCCGGATAGCGCGTCTCGAAATCGGCGACGGCTTCCTCGATCTGCGCACTCTTGCGCGCCGAGATATAGACGCGCGCCGCGCCCGCGGCGAGATAGCCCTCGACGATCATCTTGCCGATCCCGCGCGAGCCACCGGTGACGAGGGCGATGCGGCCGTCGAGGCCGAACATGTTTTGGAGGTTCATGGTGCTGTCCCTTTTCTAAGCCCCTCCCCTTCAGGAGTGGCGGGTAAACTGCCCCCCGGACAGTTTAGATCATGCCGGGGGCATGATCGACCCTGCCACTGGGTTGGGGTGGGGGCTGTCGAGGTAGCGCAAGGCCGATAGCCCCCACCCCGCTCGACTAAGGCTCGGCTACGCCGAACCAAGTCTCTCTGCCCCTCCCCTGAAGGGGAGGGGTTTGGAAAAGCTAGTAGCCGTTCATCCGCGCGACCTGGTCGATATGATAATGCACGTCGCCCATAAATTCGGCGAGCGCGCGGTCGCGTTTCATATAGAGGCCGATGTCATATTCGTCGGTCATGCCGATACCGCCGTGCATCTGGACACCCTCACGGACGGCAAGATTGGCGGCGCGGCCGGCCTTCGCCTTGGCGACCGAAACCATCAACTTCGCGCCTTCGCTGCCTTCGTCCAAAAGCTGCTGCGCCTTCATCACCGTGGCGCGCGCGACTTCCATTTCGCCATAGAGATGCGCGGCGCGGTGCTGGAGGCCCTGGAACTCGCCGATCAGCTTGCCGAACTGCTTGCGTTCCTTGAGATAATTGACGGTCATGTCCATCGCGCCCTGCCCGACGCCGACCATTTCAGCGGCGGCGCCGGTGCGCGTCGCGGCGAGTAAAGCGTCGAGGATCTCGCCGCCCGCATCGACCTCACCGATCACCGCGTCGGCATCGACTTCGACACTGTCGAGCGTGACATGGCTCGCGAGGCTGGAATCGACAAGGCGACGCGGATCGGCGGTCAGGCCCTTCGCGTCCTTCGGCACCGCGAAGAGGGTGATGCCGCCGTCGGTCTTCGCCGCGACGATGCTCATGTCGGCGACATGGCCGTGCAGGACGAAGCTTTTCTTGCCGTCGAGACGGAAGCCGTTGCCGGCGCGCGTCGCGGTGGTGGCGATGCGGTCGGGGCGGTGCTTGGCGCCTTCGTCGATCGCGAGCGCGACGATCGCCTCTCCGCAAGCGATCGCGGGGAGCCAGCGGCCCGCCTGCGTGCCGCCCGCCTTCGCGAGCGCAGCGACCGCGCCGACGCCGGTCGACAGAAAAGGCGACGGGGTCAGGTTGCGGCCGATTTCCTCGAGCACGATGCCCGCCTCCATATGCCCCATGCCGAGCCCGCCATGTTCTTCGGGAACGAGCATGCCGGGCAGGCCCATTTCGGTGAATTGCGCCCAGAGGTCGCGCGAGAAGCCGGTGGCGTCGGCGGAGTCGCGGAGTTTGCGCAGGTGCGACACCGGCGCCTGTTCGGCCACGAAGGGCGCGACGCTGTCCTTGAGCATCGCCTGATCGTCGTTGTGATAGAGCGGCATTGTCTTCTCCTTAGCCCCTCCCCTTCAGGGGAGGGGTTGGGGTGGGGGCTATCGATGTAGCGCTAGGCCGATGGCCCCCACCCCGCTCGACTATGGCTCGGCTGCGCCGAACCAAGTCTCACTGCCTCTCCCCTGAAGGGGAGGGGTTTGGTTTCTCAAGCCCCCGGCAAATCCAAAATCCGCTTGGCGATGACGTTGAGCATGACTTCGCTCGTCCCGCCTTCGATCGAATTGGCCTTGGTGCGCAGCCAGGCGCGCGGGCGGGCGCCGCCTTTGGTTTCTTCGCTGTCCCATTCGAGCGCTTCGCTGCCGCCGCCCGACATGACGAGTTCGTGGCGCCGCTTGTTGAGCTCGGTGCCGACATATTTCATCATGTTCGACGAGGCCGGATGCGCGCGGCCGGTCTTCCACATGTCCATGAAGCGTTCGCCCATCGCGCGATAGGCGAAGACATCGACGTCGAACGCCGCCATTTCGGCGCGCAGGATCGGATCGTCGAGTTCGCCCGCTTCATTCTTGCCGAACGCCTTGGCAAAGGCGCCGCCGATGCTGACCATGTCGCCGCCCGCGCCGCCGCCCGAGATCATCTCGCGTTCGTGGCCGAGCAGATATTTGGCGACGTCCCAGCCGCGATTGATCTCGCCCACGAACTGCGTCTTGGGCACTTCGACATCGTCGAAGAAGGTTTCGCAGAAGGGCGAATTGCCCGAAATCAGCAGGATCGGCTTGGTCGTGACGCCCTTGCTCTCCATGTCGAAGAGCATGAAGGTGATGCCCTGATATTTATTCGCCTTGTCGGTGCGGACGAGGCAGAAGATCCAGTCGGCCTTGTCGGCGTAGCTGGTCCAGATTTTCGACCCGTTGACGACCCAATGATCGCCCTTGTCCTCGCCGAAGGTCTGCAAGCTGACGAGGTCGCTGCCCGAGCCCGGTTCCGAATAGCCCTGGCACCAGCGGATTTCGCCGCGCGCGATCGGGTTCAGATATTCGACCTTCTGCTCCTCGGTGCCGAATTGCAGCAGCGCGGGGCCGAGCATCCAGATGCCGAAGCTGTCGAGCGGCGAGCGCGCCTTGATGCGCTTCATTTCCTGTTTGAGGACCTTGGTCTGCTCGGGGGTGAGGCCGGCACCGCCATAGGGCTTCGGCCAGTCGGGAACGGTGTAGCCCTTGGCAACACAGGCATCGAGCCATTGTTTCTGGGCGTCATTCTTGAATTTGAAATTGCGACCGCCCCAGCAGACGTCGTCCTCGTCGCGCACGGGCAAGCGCATTTCGGCGGGGCAATTCGCTTCCAGCCATTCGCGCACCTCGGTGCGGAAAGCGTCCAGTTCGCTCATCCTTTTGGCTCCTCTTCTGCCCCCAAATCTACGTCCGCTTCGCCGCTTTACGCAAGCGTCAACTTGGCGCGTCCAATCGACGCTACGGCGCCGTAACGGAAGGCATCGGGCCGTTGACGCGTCACCTTTGGCGCCTAAGCTAAGTGGCAAAAGAAAACGGGAGCAGAGATATGCGATTCGCAGGCAAGATCGCCGTCGTCACCGGCGCGGCGTCGGGTATCGGCAAGGCCACGGTGCTGAAGCTGGCGGGCGAAGGCGCGCATGTCTTCGCCGCCGACATCGACGAAGCGGGTGGGAAAGCGCTTGCCGAAGCGTCGAACGGCAAGATCGACTTCGTCGGCTGCGACGTCACCGTGCCCGCCGACATCGGGGCGCTGATGGACGCCGCCGCGGCGAAGGCCGGCGGCATCGACATCGTCTTCAACAATGCCGCCGCGGGCGGCGACCGCGCGCCGATCGACGAGATCAGCCCCGAGGGCTGGGACCGGACGATGGATCTGGTGCTCAAGTCGGTCGCGATGGGCGTCCGCTACGCCGTGCCGCACATGAAGGGGCGAAAGGGGGCGAGCATCGTCAACACAGCGAGCGTCGCGGCGCTCGGCGCGGGCTATTCGCCGATCGCCTACGCCGTTGCGAAGGCGGGCGTGCTGCACCTCAGCAAGGTCGCGGCGACCGATCTGGCGCAATATGGCATCCGCGTGAATGCGATCTGCCCGGGCTTCATCAACACGAATATCTTCACTGCCTCGCTCGACGTGCCCGGCGAACTCAAGACGCAGGCCAACGCCGTGATCGCCGAGATGAGTGCGAACGCGCAGCCGGTCGCGCGCGGCGGCCAGCCCGAGGATATCGCCAACGCCGTCGCCTATCTGGCAAGCGAGGAATCCTCCTTCATGACGGGTACGCATCTGCTCGTCGACGGCGGGCTGACGATCGGGCAGCGGCACGCGTGGGACAAGGAAACGCCGGGCATGTTCGACGCCCTGCTCGCGATGGAGGAAGCGGCGAAAGCCGGAGCCGCCGCGTGAGCGCCACAAGCATGGCGGCGCCCAAAGCCGAGCGCCTGCCGGTCTGGCTGAAGGCCACGCACGGGCTCGGCAGCATCGCCTACGGCGTCAAGGACAATGGGTTTTCGACCTTCCTGCTGCTCTTCTACAATCAGGTGATCGGGCTCGACGCCGGCATCGTCGGCGCCGCGATCATGGTCGCGCTGATCGCCGACGCTTTCGTCGATCCGGTGATCGGCGAGCTGACCGACCGCACGCGCAGCCGCTGGGGCCGCCGTCTGCCCTGGCTCTACGGCGCACCGATCCCGCTCGCGATCATGTGGATGCTGCTGTGGAGCCCGCCCGAGATGAGCGACACGATGACGGTGGCGTGGCTGATCGGCTTCGCGATCATCGTGCGTTCGCTGGTGTCGATGTGCGAGGTGCCCTCGGTCGCGATCGTGCCCGAACTCACCGCCGATTATGACGAACGCACCGTGGTGATGCGCTATCGCTTCCTCTTCGGCTGGGGCGGCGGGCTGCTCATCCTGCTGCTCGCCTATGGCGTCTTCTTCGGCGGCGCCAAGGGGCTCGTCGATCCCGACGGCTATTTCCCCTATGCGCTGACCGGCGCGCTGTTGATGGCGGGTGCGGTGATGATTTCGGCGGCGGGGCAGCACAGCCGCATCGCGGTGTCGAACGTCGCCGATGTCAAACCCAAGACGACGCTGCGTGCGGTGCTGGGCGAGATGCGCGACACGCTGTCGAACCGCGCTTTCCTGTGGCTGATTTTCGCGGCGCTGTTCGGCTTCGTCAATCAGGGCATCACCTTTTCGATGAACAATTATCTGCTCGGTTTCTTCTGGCAGTTCACGCAGGGCGAGATGGTCGCCTATGTCTTCCTGCTGTTCGGCACGATGATCGCGGCATTCATTCTGGTCGCGCCGATTTCCGCCAGACTCGGCAAGCGCGACGGTGCGATCGTCGCGGGGGCGATCGCGCTGCTCGTCAACAGCGGCATCTATTTCGCGTGGATACAGGGATTTTTCCCCGGCCTGCCCGGCAAGCCGAGCGTCGCGGCGATGTTCGCGCTCGTGTTCGTCAGCAACAGCTTCTCGATCATCCTGATGATCCTGTCGTCGTCGATGATGGCCGACGTCGTCGAAGCTTCGCAGAGCGAGACGGGGCGCCGGTCGGAGGGGCTGTTCTTTGCGGGCTATTTCTTCATGCAGAAATGCGCGACGGGCATCGGCATCTTCGTCGCCGGACTGATCCTGTCCTTCGCGGCCTTTCCGGCAAATGCGAAGCCGGGCGAGGTTGGCGGCGACGTGCTCGGTAACCTCGCGCTCGGCTATGCGCTTGCGGTGCTGGTGATCGGCACGCTGGGGCTGATCGTGATGCGGCGTTTTCCGATTTCGCGTGCCGATCACGAGGCGCGGCTGGCGCTGCTGGACGATGCCGCGCGCGGCGAGCCCGATGCCGCCGGCGTGCATCCGTAAGCGAAAAATGCGCGCCATGACCAAATGAGGTAATTTTCGGACCGCAGGACTTGGCAAGGCTGGCGAATCGGTCCAAGGGTTTACGTGAACGTAAAGGGAAGGAAGCGGAGATGGATTTCGATCTCACCGACCGGCAGGTCTATTGGCGCGATCGGGTGCGCGATTTCATCGAGCGCAAAATTCGCCCCGCCGTCCCGACCTATCACGAGCAGGACAAGGCCGGCGACCGCTGGAAAGTGATCCAGATCGTCGAGGATCTGAAGGCCGAGGCGAAGGAAGCCGGCATCTGGAACCTGTTCATGCCGCCCAAGTCGGCCGCGCATCATCATGTTGACGAGACGTTCGAGTTCGAAGGCCCCGGCCTGTCGAACCTGGAATATGCGCTCTGCGCCGAGGAAATGGGCCGTGTCGGCTTCGCGAGCGAGGTGTTCAACTGCTCGGCGCCCGATACCGGCAATATGGAAGTCTTTCATCGCTACGGCACGCGCGCGCAGAAGGACAAATATCTCGGCCGGCTGATGAACGGCGAGATCCGTTCGGCCTTCCTGATGACCGAGCCGCGCGTTGCCTCGTCCGACGCGACCAATATCGAGACGCGGATCGAGCGCGACGGCGACGACTATGTGATCAACGG
This sequence comes from uncultured Sphingopyxis sp., assembly GCA_966250105.1. Lineage (GTDB taxonomy): Bacteria > Pseudomonadota > Alphaproteobacteria > Sphingomonadales > Sphingomonadaceae > Sphingopyxis. The sequence goes on from CBINGC010000003.1 coordinate 27,197, forward strand.
CACCAAATGGTGGTCGTCGGGCGCGGGCGACCCGCGCTGCGAGGTCGCGATCGTGATGGGCAAGACCGACTTTGCCGCGAAGCGCCACGCGCAGCAGTCGATGGTGCTGATGCCGCTCGATACCCCCGGCGTGAACATCCTGCGCCACCTGCCCGTCTTCGGTTATGACGATGCGCCGCACGGCCATATGGAAATCGAGCTGAAGGACGTCCGCGTCAATGCCGAGGAAGCGATGCTGCTCGGCGAAGGGCGCGGCTTCGAGATCGCACAGGGGCGGCTCGGGCCCGGCCGTATCCATCACTGCATGCGCACGATCGGCGTGGCGGAAGAAGCGATCGCCAAGATGGCGAAGCGCCTCCAGTCGCGCGTGGCGTTTGGCAAGAAGGTCGCCGAATACAGCATCTGGGAGCATCGGCTGGCGCGCGCGCGCATCGACATCGAGATGACGCGCCTGCTGTGCCTCAAGGCCGCCGACATGATGGATAAGGTCGGCAACAAGACCGCCGCGGCCGAGATTGCGATGATCAAGGTGCAGGCGCCGAACATGGCGCTGAAGATCATCGACGATGCGATCCAGGCGCATGGCGGCGGCGGGGTGTCGGAGGATTTCGGGCTGGCCAAGGCTTACGCACATCAACGCACGCTGCGTCTCGCCGATGGCCCCGACGAGGTGCACGAACGCGCGATCGCGCGAATCGAGTTCGCCAAGCACAGCGAGGCGAGCGAGCCCGGCTTTTCGTCGGGCGACATCGGCGTTTCGCGCTAAACCAGAAACCGGAGAGATAGTGTGACCAAAGCCGCGATCCTGATCGAGCCGGGCAAGCCGCTGTCCGTCGAGGATGTCGTCGTTGCCGACTGCGGCCCGCACGAGGTGCGCATCCGCACCGCCGCGTGCGGGCTCTGCCATTCGGACCTGCATTTCATTGACGGCGCCTATCCGCATCCCCTTCCGGCAATCCCCGGCCATGAGGCCGCGGGGATCGTCGAGGCGGTCGGGAGCGAAGTGCGCACGGTGAAGGTCGGCGACGCAGTCGTCACCTGCCTGTCGGCCTTCTGCGGTCACTGCGAGTTTTGCGTCAGCGGGCGCATGTCGCTGTGCATGGGCGGCGACACGCGGCGGCCTGCGGGATCGGCACCACGCATCACGCGTCCAGACGGATCGCCGGTGAACCAGATGCTCAACCTCTCGGCCTTTTCGGAGACGATGCTCGTCCACGAACATGCCTGCGTCGCGATCGACCCCGACATGCCGCTCGACCGCGCCGCGGTGATCGGCTGCGCAGTGACCACCGGCGCGGGCACGATCTTCAACGCGTGCAAGGTGACGCCGGGCGAGACCGTCGCGGTCGTCGGTTGCGGCGGCGTGGGCCTCGCCACGATCAACGCGGCGAAGATCGCGGGCGCGGGGCGGATCATCGCCGCCGACCCGGTGCCCGAAAAGCGTGAACTGGCGAAGAAGCTTGGCGCGACCGACGTGGTCGATGCGCTGTCCGACGATGCCGCGAAGCAGATCCTCGAAATTTCCAAGGGCGGCGTCGATCATGCGATCGAAGCCGTGGGCCGTCCCGCGTCGGCGAGCCTTGCGGTCGCGTCGCTGCGCCGCGGCGGCACCGCGACGATCCTCGGCATGATGCCGCTGGCAGAAAAGGTCGGCCTCAGCGCGATGGACCTCCTCAGCGGCAAGAAATTGCAGGGCGCGATCATGGGCGGCAACCGCTTTCCGGTCGACATCCCGCGCCTCGTCGACTTCTACCTGCGCGGGCTGCTCGACCTCGACAGCATCGTCGCCGAGACGATCCCGCTGGGACAAGTCAACGAGGGTTTCGACAAGATGCGAAAGGGCGACGCCGCGCGGTCGGTGATCGTGTTCGACCAATGACATTAGACGCGCAAAAGGCCTTCAGCGGCACCGTCGCGCCCGAGGGCGCGGACGTGCTCGACGAGGCGAAGCTGACCGCCTGGATGGAAGCCAATGTCGAGGGTTTCGAAGGCCCGCTGACACAGGGCAAATTCGCCGGCGGCCAGTCGAACCCGACGTACAAGATCAGCGCGCCGTCGGGCAATTATGTGCTGCGCCGCAAGCCCTTCGGCCCCTTGCTCCCCTCGGCGCATGCGGTCGACCGCGAGTATAAGGTGCAGGCGGGGCTCCACAAGATGGGCTTCCCGGTCGCGCGCCAGTACGGGCTTTGCACCGATGACGATGTCGTCGGCAGCTGGTTCTATGTGATGGGGATGGTCGACGGCCATACGATCTGGGACGGCGCGATGCCGGGGTCGACCCCGGAGAACCGCCGCGCCACTTACGAGGCGATGATCGATACGCTCGCCGCGCTGCACAGCGTCGATGTCGAGGCGGCAGGGCTTTCGGATTTCGGCAAGCCCGGCAATTATTTCGGCCGTCAGGTCGACCGCTGGACCAAGCAGTACCGGCTTTCCGAAACCGAGACGATGGACGAGATGGAGCAGCTGATCGCCTGGCTGCCCGCGACTTTGCCCGAGCAGACGCGCACCAGCGTCGTCCACGGCGATTATCGCATCGACAATATGATCTATGCCAAGGACCGGCCCGAAGTGCTCGCGGTGCTCGACTGGGAATTGTCGACATTGGGCGATCCGCTCGCCGATTTCACCTATGTCGCGATGGCGTGGGTGACCGAGAATGGCGGCCGTTCGGGGGTGATGGATCTCGATCGCAAGGCGCTCGGCATCCCCGAGCTCGACGAGGTCGTCGAACGCTATTGCGCCGCCACAGGGCGCGACGGGGTGCCCGACATGAACTGGTATTTCGCCTATAATTTCTTCCGCCTTGCGGGGATCATGCAGGGGATCAAGAAGCGCGTCATCGACGGCACCGCATCGTCCGCCCATGCCAAGGCGATGTCGGAGCGCGTCCGTCCGCTCGCCGAAAAGGCGTGGGACTTTGCCAGAAAGGCCGGCGCATGAGCCTGTTCGACATGACCGGGCAGGTGGCGCTGATCACCGGATCGTCGCGCGGTATCGGCAAGGCTACGGCCGAAGCGATGGCCGAACAGGGCGCGAAAGTCGTGATTTCGAGCCGCAAGCAGGATGCCTGCGACGCCACCGCGGCGGAGATCAACGCACGGTTCGGCGAAGGCACCGCGATTTCGGTGGCCGCCAACATCTCGTCGAAGGACGGCCTCCAGAATCTCGTGAACGAGACGCGCGCCGCGTTCGGCAAGATCACCGCGCTCGTCTGCAATGCCGCGTCGAACCCCTATTACGGCCCCGGGCTGGGGATCAGCGACGACCAGTTTCGCAAGATCATGGACAATAATATTCTGTCCAACCACTGGCTGATCACGATGGTCGCGCCCGAAATGCTCGAGCGCGGCGAAGGGTCGATCATCATCATCAGTTCGATCGGCGGGCTCAAGGGATCGCCGATCATCGGCGCCTATGGCATCTCGAAGGCGGCCGACATGCAGGTGGCGCGCAATTTCGCGGTCGAGTTCGGACCGCGCGGCGTGCGCGTGAACTGCATCGCGCCGGGCCTGGTGCGCACCGACATGGCGCGCGCATTGTGGGAAAATCCCGAGAATCTCAAACGATCGACCGCCGCATCGACCTTGAAGCGCATCGGCGAGCCGCACGAGATCGCGGGCGCCGCGGTCTTCCTCGCCAGCAAGGCGGGGGCATTCACCACCGGCCAGACCATCGTGTGCGATGGCGGAGCCACGATTTCGGGAGGCGCATGATGGGCGCGTTGGACGGCAAGGTTGCGATCATCACGGGCGCGGGCAGCGGCATCGGCCGCGCGAGCGCGCTGCGCTTCGCCGCCGAGGGCGCGAAGCTCGTCATCGGCGACAAGACAGCGGCGGTGCATGACACGGCGCAGCTGGTGAAGGATGCCGGCGGCGAGGTGGTCGCGCTCGAGATCGATGCGGGGGTCGAGGCCGATGTCGTCTCGCTCGTCGCCGCCGCGAAAGACAGCTTCGGCGGACTCGACGTCGCCTTTGCCAACGCCGGGATCATCGGCGACATGGGCGGGATTTTCGATTTCGACCCCGACGCGTGGGCCGAGACGTTGCGCGTCAATTTGATCGGCCCCGCGCTGATGGTAAAGCACGCCGGCAAGGCGATGGTCGACCAAGGCCGCGGCGGTGCGATCGTGCTGACCGCGAGCGTCGCGGGGCTCAATTCGGGCGCGGGTCCGGGTGCTTACTCCGCATCGAAAGCGGGGGTGATCAACCTCGCCAAGACTGCGGCCCAGCAGCTGTCGACGAGCGGCGTGCGCGTCAATGCGGTGTGCCCCGGCCTGACCGAAACGGGGATGACCAAGCCGACCTTCGACTATGCCAAGGCCAAGGAGGTCACGCACAAGCTCGGCCAGCTCAACCCGCTCCGCCGCGCAGCACAGCCCGAGGAACTCGCCAACGTCGCGCTGTTCCTCGCCAGCGACCAGGCTAGCTATGTCAACGGACAGGCGATCGCGGTCGATGGCGGCCTCACCAGCTCGCACCCGGTGACGCGCCAGTTGCTCGGCCAGACCTCGCACTGATAGACCGCTCAACATGACACATGGATTCGACACCAAGCGGCTGGACCGCATTCCCGCCTTCCTCGCCGCCAAATATGTTGACACCGGCCGCTTGCCGCACGCCGCGACGCTCGTGTCGCGGCGCGGTGAGATCGCGCATCGCTCTTGCATCGGCGAGGCGCGGCCGGGCGAGGCGCTCAAAGAGGATGCGATCTTCCGCATCGCGAGCATGACCAAGCCGATCACCAGCATCGCCTTCATGATGCTGGTCGAGGAGGGCAAGGTCGCGCTGTCCGATCCGTTGGTGAAGTTCTGCCCGGAATTCAGCGATACCGGCGTGTTCGTCGCGGGCGGCGGCAATGTGCCCTTTCTGACGCGGCCGCCGACGCAGCCGATCCGCATGGTCGACCTGCTGCGCCACACCGCGGGGCTGACCTATGGTTTTCAGGAACGCACCCCGGTCGACGCCGCGTATCGCAAGGCGCGGATCGACGATTTCGACGCCGATTATACGATGGACAGCTTCATCGCCGACCTCGCGAAAATCCCGCTGCAATTCGACCCCGGCGCGCACTGGAATTATTCGATGGCGACCGACGTGCTCGGCGCGGTGATCGAACGGATCGAGGGCAAGCCATTCGCCGAGGTTTTGCAGGAGCGCATCTTCGGCCCGCTCTCCATGGTCGACACCGGATTCAAAGTGCCCGCCGAGCAGCAGCACCGGCTCGCCGACGCCTATGCCTTTCATCCGAGAGACAGGAAGCAGGATTTCGATGCCGGCGACCGCAGTCGCTGGGCGAAGGATCGCAGCTTTCATTCGGGTGGCGGCGGGCTCGTCTCGACGCTCGACGATTATCACCGTTTCTGCCTGATGCTGCTCGGCGGCGGCAAATTGGGCGACACGCGGATCATCAGCCGCAAGACATTGGACCTGATGACATCGAACCACCTGCCAGGCGGCGGTGACCTGACGCAGCATAGCGTCGGCATCTTCAGCGAGGACGAGAATGCCGGGGTCGGTTTCGGCCTCGGCTTCGCGGTCACGCTCGACCCGGCGCGCGCGGGCATTCCCGGCTCGGCGGGCGACTTTTACTGGGGCGGCATGTTCTCGACCGGCTTCTTCGTCGATCCCGTCGAAGAGATCTGCATGGTCTTCATGACCCAGCTCATGCCCTCCTCCACCTATCCCGTGCGGCGCGAGGTCAAGACGTTGGTCCACGCCGCGATCGACGACTGATATTTAGACCAAGGAGTTCTCCCATGTCCGAAGATACCCCCGTTTCCGTCACGATGGAGAAAGATGGCGAAGTCGCTGTCATCATCGTCAACAACCCGCCCGTCAACGCGCTGAGCTGGCACGTTCGTCAGGGGCTCGAGGATCATTTCGGCGCGGCGCTGGCCGACGATAGCGTCAAGGCGATCGTGCTGCGCTGCGCGGGTGCGACCTTCATCGCGGGCGCCGACATCAGCGAATTCGGCAAGCCGCCGCGCGGGCCCGATTTCAACGCGGTGCTCAACAGCATCGAAGCCGCGAGCAAGCCGGTCGTCGCGGCGATCCACGGCACGGCGCTCGGCGGCGGGCTGGAGACCGCGCTCGTCTGTCATTACCGCGTCGCGGTGCCCTCGGCGAAGCTCGGGGTGCCCGAAGTGAAGCTCGGCCTGCTGCCCGGTGCGGGCGGCACGCAGCGCCTGCCGCGCGTCGTCGGCGTCGAAGCCGCGGCGACGATGACCTCGACCGGCGACCCGCTGCCCGCCGCCAAAGCCAAGGAGCTCGGCCTCGTTGACGAACTCGCGGGCGAGGATAGCCTGGCCGCCGACGCCATCGCCTTTGCGCGCGCGAAGATCGCCGACGGCCCGCGCCCGACGCGCGAACGCGAAGTCTTCGGCGATGTCGGCGTGATCGAGCAGCTCAAGACCAAGAACGCCAAGCGCTGGCGCGGTTTCGAAGCGCCTTATGCCAACCTCGCCTGCGTCGAGGCGGCGACGCGCCTGCCGTTTGACGAGGGGCTCGCATTCGAGCGCGAACAGTTCATGAAGCTGATGTTCGGCAGCCAGTCGGCCGCTCAGCGCCACATCTTCTTCGCCGAGCGTCAGGCGGCAAAGATCGACGGCCTGCCCAAGGATACGCAGCTGCGCGACATCAAGAAGGTCGGCGTGATCGGCGCGGGCACGATGGGCGGCGGGATCAGCATGAACTTCCTCCAGAAGGGCATCCCCGTGACGATCGTCGAGATGGCAGAGGACGCGCTCGACCGCGGCGTCGGCGTGATCCGCAAGAATTACGACGCTTCGGCCGCGAAGGGTCGCTTCAAGCCCGAGCAGGTCGACCAGATGATGGGGCTGCTCACGCCGAGCCTCAGCCTCGACGATCTTGCCGACTGCGACCTGATCATCGAGGCGGTCTATGAGAATATGGACGTCAAGAAGGACATCTTCGGCAAGCTCGACAAAATTGCGAAGCCCGGCGCGATCCTCGCGTCGAACACCAGCTATCTCGACGTCGACGAGATCGCGACCGCGACGAGCCGCCCCGGCGACGTGCTCGGCATGCACTTCTTCTCGCCCGCGAACGTCATGAAGCTGCTCGAGGTCGTACGCGGCGAAAAGACCGCGCCGGACGCGCTGGCGACGGCGATGGCGATCGGCAAGAAGATCGGCAAGGTCGCGGTGGTCGCGGGCGTGTGCGACGGCTTCATCGGCAACCGCATGCTGAAGCCGCGCCAGATGGAGGCGATGAAGCTTTTGATGGAAGGCGCGACCCCGGCACAGGTCGATAAGGTCCATGTCGAATTCGGCATGCCGATGGGGCCGTTCCAGATGAGCGACCTTGCGGGCGTCGACATCGGCTGGCACCGCGACCCGAACCGGATCGAGAGCATCCGCGACGCGCTCGCCGCAGAGGGCCGCTGGGGCCAGAAGAAGCAGGCGGGCTTCTATGACTATGACGACAAGCGCAATCCGAGCGAAAGCCCGCGCGTCGCCGAGATCATCGAAGAGTTCCGGGGGAAGGCTGGCGTCGAAAAGCGCGAGATCACCGATCAGGAGATCATCGAGCGCACCCTCTATCCGATGGTCAACGAAGGCGCGCTGATCCTGTCCGAAGGCAAGGCGCAGCGCGCGTCCGACATCGATGTCGTGTGGATCTATGGCTATGGCTGGCCGGTCTATCGCGGCGGCCCGATGTTCTGGGCGGGGCTGGAAGGCACCGACAAGATTGTCGCGGCGCTTGAGAAACATGGTTTCGAAATCGCGCCTTTGCTCAAGGAAAAGGCGGAGGCGAAATCCGGTTTCTGAGCCCGCGCACGCTTACGAAAAGGAGGCCGTCTGTCCCGCTGCGGGGCAGGCGGCTTTTCTTTTTCCCGGGGGCGACCGCAGGCGTGAGCAAAAACTTGCGATTCAGGGTTAAAGTGCTGGCAAGACCTGCCGTCAGGGCAGAGCATGAACGCCATGTCCGCCCTCGCCATCCTTCTGCTTGCCGGCAGCGCGCCGGTTGTAGCGCCCGAGGCGGCGCCGCAGGTCAGCGCGATCGGCGTGGCGCGCGCACGGATATTGGCGCCGGCCGAGATGCGCCGCGTCGGCGACCGGATCGAGGTGCGCACCGCCGAGCGCAAGACGCCGATGCAGGTGCATCGCACCGCACGCCGCGACGGCGGCGAGACGGCGGACTTTTACTGAGTAACACCCCACCCGTTCGTGCTGAGCTTGTCGAAGCACCGTTCTTTTCTTCAACGGTGCAAAGAAGAGCGGCCCTTCGACAAGCTCAGGGCGAACGGAATTGGGGTCGATCAGCCCTGCAACGTCTTGATGATCGCCGAAAAGTCGCGGCCGTCCTTGTCGGCCTCGACGAAGGCTTCGTAGAGTTCGCGCGCCTTCGATCCCATGGGGACGTCGGCGTCGACGCTCGCCGCCGCCTCCATCGCGAGGCGCAGGTCCTTGAGCATCAGCGCCGCGGCGAACCCGCCCTTGTAATCATTGTCGGCGGGGGTCGCGGGACCGACGCCGGGGAGCGGCGCGTAACTCGTCAGCGACCAGCACTGCCCCGACGACACGCTGGCGATGTCGAAGAATTTCTGCGGATCAAGCCCCAGTTTCTGCGCGAGGGCGAGTGTCTCGCAGGTCGCGACCATCGAGGCGCCGAGGAGCATATTGTTGCAGATCTTCGCCCCCTGCCCCGCGCCCGCGTCGCCGGCGCGGATCACGGCCTTGCCCATTTTCGCGAGGATCGGTTCGGCGCGCGCGAAGCCTTCATCGGTGCCGCCGACCATGAAGGTCAGCGTGCCCGCGTTCGCCGCCGCGATACCGCCCGAGACGGGCGCGTCGACCGCGACGAGGCCCTTGGCGGTCGCGGCCTCGATGTTCGAGCGCGCAGTGGCGACGTCGATCGTCGAGCAATCGAGAAGCAAAGTGCCCGGCGCGGCGTTCGGGAAGACGTCGGCTTCATAGACCGAGGCGACGTGCTTGCCCGCGGGGAGCATCGTCACCACCGCTTCGGCGCCCGTGACGGCTTCGGCGGCCGACGCGGCGCGCGAACAACCCGCTTCCACGGCGCGCGAGAGCGCCTCTTCGCTCAGGTCGAAGGCGCGCACCTCATGCCCCGCCTTCGCAAGATTCGCGGCCATGCCGCCGCCCATATTGCCGAGTCCGATGAATGCGATTTTCATATTACTCTCCCGAGGGATTTGTTCTTTGAAGCCAGTGCGCAATCGCGCTGATTAAGAGAGTGAGCAGGGCGGTCGCCGGCCATAGCGGCATAAAGTGCCGGTCGGGAAACCGCCCTCCTGCCAAGCTTGCTCACCGCCCCTTCCACACGCCTTCGCGCTTTTCGATGAAAGCGGCCATGCCTTCGGCCTTGTCCTCGGTCGCGGCGAGGATCTGGAACAGGCGGCGTTCGTAGATCAGCCCCTGATCGAGCGTCGTTTCGAACGCGGCGTTGACCATTTCCTTGTTCACCATCGCCGCCATCGGCGGCATCGATGCGATCACCGTCGCGGTCTTCACCGCTTCGTCAACCAGCGTTGCATGCTCGACGACGCGCGCGACGAGGCCCGAACGTTCGGCTTCGGCACCGTCCATCATCCGGCCGGTCAGGCACATTTCCATCGCCTTCGCTTTACCGATCGCGCGCGTCAGCCGCTGCGAGCCGCCCATGCCGGGGGCGACGCCGAGCTTGATTTCGGGCTGGCCGAATTTCGCCTTGTCCGACGCGATGATGAAGTCGGCCATCATCGCGAGTTCGCAGCCGCCGCCAAGCGCGAAACCGTTCACCGCGGCGATCCATGGCTTGCGGACCTTCTTCACGAAGTCGCTCGTCCATTTCGAGAAGAAATCTTCGAGGTAGAAATCGGACGCCGGCTTATCGGCCATTTCCTTGATGTCGGCGCCTGCCGCGAACGCCTTGTCGCCCGATCCGGTGAGGACGGCGCAGCGCTGGCTGTCGTCGGCTTCGAACGCCGCAAAGGCCGCGATCAAATCGTCGAGCACGCCCGAATTCAGCGCATTGAGCGCCTGCGGGCGGTTGAGCGTCACCAGCGTGACGGCGCCGCGCGTTTCGACGAGGAGGGTTTCGTAGGTCATTCTTATGATCTCCGGATTACCGTCATGCCGGACTTGATCCGGCATCCCGCTTTGCGACGTCGAAGAAGCGGGACCCCGGATCAAGTCCGGGGTGACGAAGGTGTGGCAAGCTCAGCTAAGCGGGGTCCATTTCTCATTCTCGGGCAGCGGCGCGAAGATCGCGTCGATCCAGTCGTCGGTGACAGCCTCGGGGGTCGACGGATCCCATTTCGGGCTATTGTCCTTGTCGACGATCAGCGCGCGCACCCCCTCAATGAAGTCGTGCATCTGAACGACGCGGCTGCCGATGGCATATTCCTGGCGCATCTGCGCGGCGAAGTCGTGCATCTCGCCGCCTTCCTTGAGCTGGCGGAGCGCGACCTTGCACGTCTGGGGCGATTTGCCGTGAAGCGTCGCGAGTTCCTTTTCGGCCCATTCGCCGCCATCGGCTTCGAGCGCGGTCAGGATATCCTCATAGGTGTCGCTCGCGAACAGGCGGTTGATCCGTTCGATGTGCTGGGTGATCGCGGCGGGCGGCGCGGTGACCGACAGCTCGCCCAGGATGCCGCCGATGCGGCCCGGATCGACCGCGATGCGCGCCTTGGCCTCGGCGAGCTTTTCGGACGGCAGATAGTGGGTTGCAAGGCCAAGCGCGAGACACTCCGCGCCATCGAGCCGCGCGCCGGTGAGCGCGAGATAGGCACCGACGCGGCCTTCGAGGCGTGGCAGATACCAGCCGCCGCCGACATCGGGGAACAGTCCGATCCCCGTCTCGGGCATCGCGAAGCGCGTATGTTCGGTCGCGACGCGATATTTCGCCGGCTGCGAAATCCCGACCCCGCCGCCCATCGTGATGCCGTCCATGAAGGCGACAACGGGCTTCGGGTAGGTGAAGAGCAGATGGTTGAGCCGATATTCGGTGTGGAAGAAGGCGCGCGCTTCGGTGCCGTCCTTCGCGCCGCTTTCCGCGAGCATGCGAATGTCGCCACCTGCGCAGAAGCCGCGGCCCTCGCTATGGTCGATGATCACCGCTTCGACGGCGTCGTCATCGCGCCACTTCAAAAGCGCGTCGATCATCGCTTCGCACATGGCGAGGTTGAGCGCGTGGATCGCCTTGGGGCGGTTGAGCGCAATGTGCCCGACGCGAACGTCGGTCGAAATCAAAACATCGTCCGTCATTGGCGCAGCAGGTCCCTTCCGACAATCATCCGCATCACCTGGTTGGTGCCTTCGAGGATCGAATGGACGCGCAGGTCGCGCCAGAAACGTTCGATCGGATAGTCGCGCAAATAGCCGTAGCCGCCGAACAGCTGGAGTGCGTCGTTGACGATCTTGCTGCCATTGTCGGTCGCGAGCCTTTTCGCCATCGCCGAAAAGCGCGACTTGTCGGGGGCGTTCGCGGTGACCTTCGCCGCCGCCATGTAAAGGAGCGCGCGCGATGCTTCGAGGTCGGTCGCCATGTCGGCGAGCATGAACTGGGTGTTCTGGAAATCGGCGATCGGCTGCCCGAACTGCTGGCGGTCCTTGGCGTAAGCGATCGCTTCGTCAAGGCAGCGCTGCGCGCCGCCGAGCGAACAGGCGCCGATATTGAGCCGCCCGCCGTCGAGGCCGGCCATCGCAAAGCGAAAGCCGTCACCCTCGGCGCCGACGAGATTTTCCACGGGCACGCGGCAATCCTCGAAAATCACCTGCGCGGTGGGGGATGCGTTCCAGCCGAGCTTCTTCTCGGGAGCACCGAAGCTGAGGCCCGGCGTGTCCTTTTCGACGACGAGGCAGCTGATGCCCTTCGACTTTTCGTCGCCGGTGCGGACCATGCAGACATAGATGTCATTGACGCCCGCGCCCGAAATGAACTGCTTGGTGCCGTTCAGGACATAATGGTCGCCGTCCCTTTTCGCCGTCGTCTTGAGCGCGGCGGCGTCCGACCCCGAGCCCGGCTCGGTCAGGCAATAGCTGGCGATCTTTTCCATGCTGACGAGGCCCGGCAGAAAGCGCGACTTGATCTCGGCGCCGCCGAACCGGTCAATCATCCAGGTCGCCATATTGTGGATCGAAACATAGGCGCTGGTCGCGGGGCAGCCATAGGCCATCGCCTCCATGATCAGCGCTGCTTCGAGCCGGCCGAGCCCGATGCCGCCCGATTCCTCGGCCACATAAATCGCGCCGAAGCCGAGCTCGCCCGCCGCCTTCCACACGTCGACGGGATAATGATGTTTCTCGTCCCATTCGGCCGCGAAGGGCGTGATGCGGTCGGCGGTGAATTTGCGTGCCATGTCCTGGATGGCGAGCTGGTCGTCGGTAAGCTGGAACTGGTCGGTCATGGTCATTTCTCTAGGATGGCTTCGGCTTCGATTTCGACTTTCCATTCGGGCCGGATCAGCGCGGGCACGACCAGCATCGTCGATGCCGGACGGACATTTTTGAATGCCGATCCGTGCGCGCGCCCCACAAGATCCGCGTCGGCAGGGTCGGTGATGTACATGCGCGTGCGCACGACGTCGGCGAAACTGCCGCCGAGCGCTTCGAGCGCCTCGCCGATGATTGCGATGCAGCGCGCCGCCTGAACCCCCGCATCGCCGGGGGTCGAGCTGCCGTCGGCCTCGATCGGCGCGCAGCCCGCGACGTCGATGCGGTTCCCCACTCGAACCGCGCGGCTGTAGCCGTAGACCGGTTCGAACGGGGACGCTGAAGAGTGGTTACGCCGCGACGCGTCAGCCACAGGTGACCTGCGTGATCTTCGACGCATCGTCGTACATGACGTTCACTCGGTCGACGCGATAATCCATCGTCATCGCCGAGCGCGGCGGGCCCCAGCGCAGCGTGCGCGCGCCCGATGCCTTGAGGATGGCGGCGCCGAGATCGGGGGTGACGGCCTGGCCCACATAGGATTGCACCGCGTCGGCGTTGCACGTCATTTCGGTCTCGGGCGGGGGCGGGGTCGATTCGACGGGTGCCTCGCCGCTCGAACAGGCGGCAAGCGGCAACGTGGCAGCAATTGCGATCCAGCGGATGTCCATCTTTCGTCTCCCTTTCAAAAACCGTCAACCGGCGCAGCGCGTATAGCGCATCGGACCCGCGGCGGCACCCTCGCCTTCGTCGCGGCGGACGAGCGTCTTGCCGCCGGCGGCAAGGTCGAGCCGCATCCGGCGATCCCACTCCTCGCCCTCGCCGCTGAATCTATAATCGGCGACGATGCCGCTCGCGTCGCTCTCCTGTACCCGCGCAAGTTCGCCGTGCGATTCGAAAAAGCGCAGATTGGTCGCGTCGATGGTCAGCGCGGTGAGGTCGGTGCCACGCTTCGCCGCGCAATCGGCCGCCTTCAGCGCCCAGCGGCCGCGGATCGCTGGCGGGATCGCCTTGCCGTCGGCCGTGTCGCCCGCCTCGGCCTTTGCCGGCGCTTCGGGTTCGGCGTCGGCTACGGGCGTTTCGGCGGGCGCCGGACGCTCGGCCTTTTGCAGCGGACCGATATCGGAGCTGGCTTCGGGTCCCGTCTCCTCATCCTGTCCGCCGCTGCACGCGGCGAGCATCAACAGGGCGGCGGGCATCGTCCATCGCATCATCGTCATTCTCCTTCGCGGGAGAAATGTTCGACCGGGCCCAGAGGTTTCACCGCTGCGCCCGGTCCGCGCATCACCCCATCGTCGGGATGACGAAGGCGTTGCCCCCGTCCGGCGAGCCATCGGGCCAGCGCGCGGTGATCGTCTTGACTTTGGTCCAGAACTTCACGCCTTCCATGCCGTGCTGGTTGGTGTCGCCGAACGCCGACCGTTTCCAGCCGCCGAAGCTGTGATAGGCGACCGGCACCGGGATCGGCACGTTGATGCCGACCATGCCGACATTGACCCGCGCGGCGAATTCGCGCGCGGCGTGGCCGTTGCGCGTGAAGATCGCGACGCCGTTGCCGTACTGGTGCTTCGACGGCAGTTCGAGCGCGGTTTCGAAATCGGGGGCGCGGACGATCTGGAGCACGGGGCCGAAAATCTCTTCCTTGTAGCTTTCCATGTCGGGGGTGACATGGTCGAACAGTGTCGGACCGACGAAGAAGCCCTTTTCATGCCCCTGCAAGGTGAAGCCGCGCCCGTCGATCACGAGTTCGGCGCCTTCGTCGGCGCATTTGGCGATCCAGCCCTCGACCTTGTCCTTGTGCGCCTGCGTGACGACGGGGCCGTAATGCGCGTCGGCATCGGTCGACACCCCGACGCGCAGCGCCTCGATCGCGGGGACGAGCTTTTCGCGCAGCCGGTTCGCGGTGTCCTCGCCGACGGGAACGACGACGGGCAGCGCCATGCAGCGTTCGCCCGCCGAACCGAAGGCGGCGCCGGTGAGGTCGTTCACGACCTGGTCGAGGTCGGCGTCGGGCATGACGATGCCATGGTTCTTCGCGCCGCCCATCGCCTGGACGCGCTTACCGTTCGCGACGCCGCGGTTATAGACATAATGCGCAATGTCCGACGAGCCGACGAAGCTGACCGCACCGATGTCGGGATGGTCGAGGATTGCGTCGACCATTTCCTTATCGCCGTGGACGGTCTGGAAAATCCCCTCGGGCATCCCGGCTTCGAGGAAGAGTTCGGACAGACGCACGGGGAGCGAGGGGTCGCGCTCGCTGGGCTTCAGGATGAAGGCGTTGCCGACGACGGTCGCGATCGCGCCCATCCACAGCGGGATCATCGCGGGAAAGTTGAACGGCGTGATGCCCGCCCCGATACCGATCGGCTGGCGCATCGAATAGACGTCGATGCCGGGACCGGCGCCGACGGTATATTCGCCCTTCAGCACATGCGGCGCGGCGCAGGCGAATTCGACGACGTCGAGCCCCCGCTGGACGTCGCCTTTGGCGTCGGCGATGACCTTGCCATGTTCGGCCGACAGCATCTGCGCGAGTTCGTCCATATTGGCTTCGACGAGGCGCTTGAATTCGAACATCACGCGTGCGCGGCGTTGCGGATTGGTCGCGGCCCACGCCGGCTGCGCGGCCTTGGCAGCGGCCACGGCGCGGTCGAGGACCCCGCGGTCGCCGAGCGCGACCCGCGCCTGCACGCCGCCATTATTGGGGTCGAGGACGTCGGCGAAACGGCTGCTGCCGCCGGCACCGCCGACGATGTGATGGTCGATCTGTCGCATGGCATAGTCTCCCAAAGATGTTGGCCTTGCCACAGACCAGTTGCGGTCCGATTGCAAGGGATAGACTTGCAGGATGATCCTGCATATTTGCAGGTCATGGACTGGGACAAGCTGCAATATTTCCTGTTCGTCGCACGCCACGGCACGCTCGCGCGCGCCGGGGCGGCGCTGCACGTCGACGCGACGACGGTGAGCCGTCGGGTGAGCGCGCTCGAGACATCGCTCGGCCAGACATTGTTCGAACGCGCGCCGACAGGTTTCGTTCTGACCGCGGCGGGCCGGGCGCTCGTCCCGCACGCCGAAGCGATGGCGGCGGCGGCGGCGCGCATCCATTCGGAGCGCGAGGGCGAGTCGGGACTATCGGGCCAATTGCGGGTGAGCGTCTCCGAAGGCTTCGGCAACAGCTTCATCGCGCCGCGGCTCGGGCGCTTCGTCGCGGCGCATCCCGAACTCGAAATCGATCTCGTCGCTTCGTCGGGCTTTTTGAATCCCTCGCGGCGCGAGGCCGATATGGCGGTGCTGCTCGCGCGGCCGCGCAAGGGCCCGCTGATCACGCGCAAGCTCTCCGACTACAGCCTCGGCCTCTATGCGCCCGCCGACCGGCCGGAATGGCAGGCGGCGGTTGCGGCAGCGCCGCTGTCGCGCGCGGGGATTCCGGTGATCGGGTACATGCCCGATATCCTCTACGCCCCCGAACTCGACTATCTGGGCGAAATCGAACCAGGGCTGCGCGCAACGGTGCGCTCGTCGAGCATCCTTGCGCAGCGGCGGATGATCGCGGGCGGCGCGGGGGTCGGTGTGCTGCCCTGCTTCCTCGCGGCGGGCGACCCGGCACTCGTGCGGGTACGCGGCGATCAGACCATCGCGCGCGCCTTCTGGCTCGCGCTCCACCGCGACGTCGCGCCGCAGCCGCGGATACGGGCGTTTATCGACTGGTTGGACGCAGAGGTGCGCGAGAGCCGGGGGTTGCTGGTCCCGGTCTAGAACACCGACATCCGTTCAATAGCCACCGTGTCCCCGCGAAGGCGGGGACCCATCTCCGGTGGGCGCAACCTTGAACGGTCGGGGAGATGGGCCCCTGCCTTCGCAGGGGTACAGGATGGCTTAGGCTTCGGGTCGCCAATCCGACGAGATCAAGCCGTCGTCGCCGAACAGCCTTACCATCGCATCCGGACCGGCCGCCGCTTCGCGCAGCTTGTCGGCGAGCGGGTCATCGACCGGATGATCGCTCCGCAGAAAGGCGATCCACGCCGCGATGGCCGCTTCGAGCGACGGACAGCGCATCCCACGCGCCTGATGCCACGCCAGCGTTTCGAGCCAGCGCTGCGGTATCTTCTGGCTGCCATCCATCGCGATCTGGATCAGCCGGTGGTGGAGCGCCGGATTGGCGAAGCGGTCCAGCAAGGCATCGGCATAGGCCGAAAGGTCCTGCCCCGGTGCGGTGTCGATCGTCGGAGCGGCTTCGCCCAGCATCAGTCGTTCGATCACCGGCCGGATGTCGACATCGGCGATGGCCTGATGCACGAACTCGTGGCCGCGGCCGAGCCCGATATAGGCGAGCGCCGAATGCGCGCCGTTGAGCATGCGCAGCTTTGCGGTCTCATAGGGTGCGACGTCGGCGACGAGTTCGGCGCCGACCGCCTCCCAGCGCGGGCGCGGACCGGCGAAATCATTCTCGATCACCCATTGGCTGAAAGCTTCGGTGACCACCGCGCCTTCGTCGCGCGCGCCGAGCGCGGCTTCGATCGCGGCGCGGTCGGCGTCGGTGGTCGCGGGGACGATGCGGTCGATCATCGTTGCGGGACAGGTGCATGTCGCATCGAACCACGCCGACAGGTCGGGGTGACAGGCGGCGAGATATTCGCGCATCAGGCGGCGCAGCACCGCGCCATTGCCCGCGAGATTGTCGCAGCTGAGCAGCGTGAGCCCGCCGAGCCCCGCCGCCTTGCGCGTCGCGAGGCCGGCGGCGAGGAAGCGATAGAGGCTTGGGTTCCGGGCCGCTGCGGCGAGATCGAGCGAGCCGTCGGCGCGGCGCAGATAGCCCTTCTCGGTGACGGTGAAGCTGACGATATGCGTCGTGGGCGCGGCGATGGCGTCGATCACCGCCTGGCTGTCGTCGGCCGCGACGAGCACTTGTCGCACCGCGCCGATCAAGCGCAGCTGCGTGCCCGCCGCGCTGCGCGTGCTGACGGTATAGAGCCCGTCTTGCGGACCCAGCTGCGCGGCGACATCGCCCGAACGCAACGACACGCCGATGATGCTCCAGCCGCGGTCGCCCGCCGCCATCGCATCGTCGGTGTAGACCGCCTGATGCGCACGGTGGAAGGCGCCGATACCGATATGGACGATTCCCGCCGCCTGCTCGCTACGTTCGTAACCCGGCGCCCGCACCGACGCCGGGAGGGGCGTTTGCGCCGACAGTCTCACAGCTTGTACGCGGCCTTGGCGAGATTGTAGCTGAGGTCGGTCGCGAGTTCGGCGGCTTCCCATTCCTCCATCCGGTGCTCGGCGACGAGCTGGGCGAGAAAGCCGCAATCGATGCGCCGCGCGACGTCGTGGCGCGCGGGAATCGACAGGAAGGCGCGCGTGTCGTCGTTGAAGCCGACTGTATTGTAGAAGCCCGCGGTCTCGGTCATTGCCTCACGGAAACGCCGCATGCCTTCGGGGCTGTCGTGGAACCACCAGGCAGGGCCGAGCTTCAGCGCCGGATAATGGCCCGCGAGCGGCGCGAGTTCGCGCGCATAGCTCGTCTCGTCGAGCGTGAAGAGGATGATCGTCAGCGCTGCCTCATTGCCATATTTGCCGAGCAGCGGGCGCAGCGCTTGGACATAGTCGGTCGCCATCGGAATATCGGCGCCCTTGTCGCGGCCATAGTGAGCGAACAGCCAAGGGTTATGATTACGGAAGGCACCGGGGTGGATCTGCATCACGAGCCCGTCGTCGAGGCTCATCCCCGCCATCGCGGTCAGCATGTGCGCGCGGAACAGCTCGGCATCGCTCGCGCTGACATGGTCGCCAGTGACGCGCGCGAACAGCGCCTCGGCTTCGGCGTAGGGCAGATCGGCGGTCGCGGCGGTCGGGTGGCCGTGATCGGTCGAGGTCGCGCCCATTTCGGCGAAGAAGGCGCGGCGGTTCCGGTGCGCCGCCAGATAGCCTGCGTAGGAAAAAGCGTCCTCGCCCGAAAGCTCGGAGAAACGCTGGAGATTATCGCGAAAGCCTTCGAATTCGGGGTCGACGACCGGGTCGGGGCGATAGGCGGTGATCACGCGCCCGCCCCATTCGCCGCTGGCATTGGCGGCGCGGATGGCGGCATGATGTTCGAGCGTGTCGAGCGGGCTTTCGGTCGTCGCGATCACCTCGATCCCGAAGCGATCGAACAGCGCGCGCGGGCGGAACGCATCGGTAGCGAGCGCTTCGGTGATGCGGTCGTAATAAAGGTCCGACGTCTCGGCCGAAAATTGCATGTCGAAGCCGAACGCCTTCGCGAACACCCAGTCCATCCACATCCGCGACGGGGTGCCGCGAAAGAGATGATAGTTGTCCGCGAACAGCCGCCAGCTCTCGCGCGGGTCGGCATCCGGGTTCCGGATACCCAGCGCATCGAGCGAAATGCCCTGCGAATAGAGCATCCGGAACACATAATGGTCGGGATGGAGCAAGAGCTCCGCCGCATTGCCGAAGGGCGCGTTGCCCGCGAACCAGCCGGGATCGGTGTGCCCATGCGGGCTGACGATCGGCAGGTCCGCCACCTCTTTGTAGAGCCGGCGCGCGATGTCGCGCTGCGCCGGATCGGACGGAAAGAGGCGGTCGGGCGAGAGAATGAGCGGGCGCGGCATGGGCTATTTTGCGCTTTCCACACCGACCGGCGCGAGGCGCGGACTCAACAGGTGAACCGCGAGCACGGCGAGGAAATAGACGGTCGTGCAGGCGGCGAAGATGAGCGTGTAATTGCCGCCCGTCGCGTCGAGCACGAGCCCGGTCGATTTCGCCATGATCATGCCGCCGACGCCGCCCATGAAGCCGCCGAGCCCGATCACCGAGCCGACCGCGCGTTTCGGAAACATGTCGGGCGGGATCGAGAGGATCGTCGACGAAAAGGCCTGGTGTCCGGCGAGCGCGATGCCGATCAGAACGACCGCGAGCCACATATTCTCAAGCCCCGTGACGAACAGCAACGGCAGCACGCAGAGACCAGCGCCGATCATCGTCGCCTTGCGCGCGAAGTTGACGCTGTGGCCCGACTGGATCAGCTTCGACGACACCCAGCCGCCGAGGATGCTGCCGACGTCGGAGAGCAGATACATGATGATCATCGGCAGCAATATGACCTTGAGATCGACGTCATAGGTGGTGCTGAAATATTTGGGTAGCCAGAAGAGCATCAGGAACCACACCGGGTCGGTCAGGAATTTGGCGACCGCGAACGCCCAGGCTTCGCGCTTGGTGACGATCTTGCCCCAGCCGATGCGCTCGACCTTTTCAGGCGGGTCATGTTCGATCCACGCGAGTTCGGCTTCGCTGACCTTCCCGCTTTCGCGCGGGTTGCTGTAGAGCCAGAGCCAGAGGATCAGGAGCAGGACGCCGAAAGCGCCGGTATAGATGAAGGTTTCGCGCCAGTCGAAGCCGAGCACGCGCATGAACAGCGCGACCGTCGGCGCGGTCAGGATGACGCCGATCGTCGTCGCGCTGTTGACCCAGCCGATCGCGTAGGATCGCTCCTTTTGCGGGAACCATTCGCTCGACGCGCGGACGACCGAGGGAAAATGCCCCGCCTCGCCCACGCCAAGGATGACGCGCGCCAGCATGAAGGAGACGACCGACGAAGCGAAACCGTGCGCGATATGGCCGACGGTCCAGATCGAAATGGCGATCGCATAGCCGATCTTGGGGCCGAAGCGGTCGATCAGCCAGCCCATGAGCAGGAAGCCCAGCGCATAGGCGAACTGGAAAGCGGTGACGATGTTGCCATAGTCGTTCTCGGTCCATTTCAGCTCGTCGCCGAGCGTCGGCGCGAGCAGTCCGAGCATGGTGCGGTCGATATAATTGACCGTGGTCGCGGCGAACAGCACCCCGACGATCAGCCAGCGGTAACGCCCCGACCGAGGCACCGGCGCCGCCGTCCCTCCGTCCGCGAATGCCTGTGCCATAATCCTCTCCTGTTATTTGGCTCTATTAGCTTTTGATCGAGCAGCCGACGCGGATTTTTCCGTCGAAGACCGCTTCGGCGCGCTGGCCCGGCCTGATTTCATGAATACCGGTGATCGCGCCGGCGGACACCCATGTCCCGGGTGGAATAGCTATGCCGCGCGTCCGCAGGATGCCGATCAGGAACAGCGCCGAGCCGAAAGGACCGTCGAGCATGGTCTCCATCGTCGCGGCGCCGACGGTTTCGCCGTCGATCGCCATTTCGACTGGCATGCGGATCAGATCGACATTCCGCCAGCCGGCGATCGGCGGACCGAGGATCAGCCCCTTGTTGTTGCCATAGTCCGACGCAGTGACCGCGGGGCCGTGGCGATTGATTTCCGCGAAGGGCGAGCTCGCAATCTCGATGCCGGTGCGGACGTCGGCGATGCAGCCCTTCACGCTGTCGATATCATAATCGCGCGTGCCGACCTCGCCGAAGCAGAGCAACACCTCCGCCTCGGCCGCGGCAAAGCCATCGGCATAGACGGGCATCATGGGTTCGCCGGCGGCGCCATCGAAGATTTCGTCCGCAAAAATCGGGCCGGTCAGGCGATTGCCGCCGTAGCGATCGACCAGTTCGGCCGCGATTCGCCCAACCTTCCATCCGCCGATGCGGCGGCCGTCGAACGCGATCGCGCGATCCTGGATCGCATAGGCCTCGGCCATCGTTTGCGGCATCGGGCCCGGATAGGCGGTAAGCGGTGTCTTTCCCGCGCGCGCATCGATAAAGGCCCGCGCCACATTCTCTTGATCGCTTGTCGCCAGCATCTTTCTCATTTCCCTCTTGCGCGATGCGGTGTAAGAGACACCGGTGTCAAAGGCAAGCGAATATCGGATGTATGACAAATCTCTTCCTCATGCCGGGCGCTGAGCGGCGATGACCGGCGAGAATGGAATCAATGTGGTCCGCGTCCATGGCGCCGACAATGTCGCGACCGCGATCGCCGATATCGCGGCGGGCAGCCCCTTGTTCGCCGACGACGGCGTTCGGGCGGCGGTCGCGGTGGGACGCGGACACAAGGTCGCGCTCGCACCGATCGCGCGCGGCGCCGCGGTGATCAAATATGGCTTCCCGATCGGCATCGCGACCGCCGACATCGCGCCCGGCGAGCATGTACATAGCCACAATCTGGCAACCGCGCTCGGCAGCGATGGCGACTATATTTATACGCCGCGGGGCGGCGCAGTATCCGCCGCCGCGTCTTCCCGAACCTTTTCGGGTTATGTCCGTCCCGACGGGCGGGTCGGGACGCGCAACGAAATCTGGATCCTGCCGACCGTCGGCTGCGTCGGCAATCTCGCCGCGCGCGTCGCGCGGATCGCGGGCGAGCGCCACGCGGGCCGCATCGACGGCGTCCATGCCTTCAAGCATCCCTTCGGCTGTTCGCAGCTCGGCGACGATCTGGGACACACGCGGGCCTTGCTCGCGGCGCTCGCGCAGCATCCCAATGCCGGCGGGGTGCTGATTGTCGGCCTCGGGTGCGAGAGCAATCAGCTCGGCGCGCTGGTGGACCATATTCCTGCCGATCGCCGCGCCCATATTCGCACCCTGTCGGCGCAGGCGGTCGATGATGACGAAGCGGCCTGCCTCGCGCTGGTCGATGAGCTGGTCGCGGGGGGCGCCGACGCGCGGCGTACCCATGTGCCGCTGGAAAAGCTGGTTTTGGGCGTCAAATGCGGCGGCTCCGACGGCCTTTCGGGCCTCACCGCCAACCCGCTCGTTGGACGTATGGCCGATGCCGTCGCGGCGGCGGGTGGGAAGGTGGTGCTGACCGAAATTCCCGAAATCTTCGGCGCCGAACAGCTGCTGATGGGCCGCGCGGTGTCGCGCGCGGTGTTCGACGAGACCGTCGCGCTCGTTCGAGATTTCAAGCAATATTTCATCCGCCACGACGAACCGGTGAGCGAGAATCCCTCGCCCGGCAATATCGCGGGTGGGATCACCACACTCGAGGAAAAGTCATTGGGCGCAGTGCAGAAGGGCGGCCAGGTGCCGCTCGTCGATGTCCGTCGCTATGGCGGCGAGGCGGCGCTCCCCGGGGTGACGCTGCTCGAAGCGCCCGGCAACGACGCGGTATCCTCGACCGCGCTGACCGCGGCGGGCGCGACGATCATCCTGTTCACGACCGGGCGCGGCACGCCGCTCGGCTTTCCGGCGCCGACGCTGAAGATCGCATCGAACAGCGCGCTGGCCCAGCGCAAGCCGGGCTGGATCGATTTCGACGCGGGGCAGGTCCTCGGCGCCGGTTTCGATCATGCCGCCAACGCGCTTCTCGATCTCATCGCCGCCACCGCGTCGGGCGCGCCGACAAAGGCCGAAGCCAATGAGGAACGCGATATCGCGATCTGGAAATCGGGCGTGACGCTTTAATCGAGCGCTTCGAACCTGAAATTGCGGAAGCGCGCCTCGCCCGCCCCCGCCGAATAGAGGCCGGGACGCAGCATCAAGAAGCCGCCGCGCACATTATGGTGATAGCCCGAGACCTCCATGCCGCGGTCGAAGCGATGCCACGTCTTCCCGCCGTCGCCGCTCGTGTCGTAAGTGACGATATGGCGGTCGTTGGTGACTCGCATCCGCATCCGCCGCCCGTGCGGATTGGCGGGTCGCGCGCGTTCGATGCCATATTGGTGGGTGACGAAGCGGTCGCCGTCGAAGCCGAGCCCGCAATAGAGCCTCTCGTCATAGAAGAGGATCAGCCCCGCGGTGCCGCCCGGCGCGATCTCGATATCGCATTCGAAGCGGTAGGCCTGGTCGCCCGCGATCAGCAGCAGCGGCGAGGAATCGACCGGCGCCCTGCCGCGCGCCGTCAGCACGAGCGCGCCATCCTCGACGCGCGCGCGGTCGCGTTCGCCGGGTGCGGGCTTGAAGAAATTCCATTTGGCGCCGAGCGCGAGGCTCGAAAAATCGTCCGACAGCGCCATGCCGTGCGGCCCCGCGACCGTGCCGCCTTTGGGTTTCGCAATCGGCCGCGAGAGATCGCCGCCTTTCATCCGGAACCAGCCGTCATCGGTCCATTCGATCGGGTCGAGCAGCGCCTGTCGGCCCAAGGTCCAATAGCCATTCTCATAGCCGTGATAGACGCTCCACCAATCGCCCGCCGGCCCTTCGACGAGTGTGGCATGGCCGCGCGACCACCATTTTTCGGCGGCCGATGTGGTGCGGACGAGCGGGTTGGCGGGGCAATTCTCCCACGGACCGTGGATCGACTTCGACCGCGCGGCGATGACCATATGGCCGGTCGGCGGCCCCGCGGTGCCGCCGACCGCGGTGACCATGTAATAATGGTCGCCGTGGCGGGTGATCTTCGGCCCCTCGGGCGCGAAGCCTTCGACGACCCAGTCGGACGGATAGCGCCACGGATCATAGACATGTTCGGGCTCGCCGACCCGCGACAGGCCATCGTCCGACAGGCGGACGCGGTCGCCGCCCGACAGGAACAGCCAGCGCGACCCGTCCTCGCCGACCGCGTGGCCCGGGTCGATATGATTGGGGAGATCGAGGTCGACCGGATCGCTCCACGGCCCATCGATCCGGTCGGCCCAGATCACCCAGCTCGTGTTCGGACCTTTTGTGGGGATGTAGAGATAGAAGCGCCCGTCATGCTTGCAGAGTTCGGGCGCCCAGACCGAGCCGATATTGCGGTGGAGCGCGGGGCCGATCGGGCGCCAGTTCACCAGATCGCGCGAATGCCAGATGACCAGGCCCGGATAGCTGTCGAAGGTCGAGAAGGTCATATAATAATCGGCGCCGTCCTTCAGGATCGACGGATCGGGATGGTCGCCCGCCATGATCGGATTGAGGAAGCGCCCGTCGCCGAGATCGGCCTTGCGCTGGCCGTCGAAGCCTTTCGCCCACGCCGGCGCGGCGCCGAGCGAAGCAGGCGCGCCGCTTGCCAAGGCGGAGGCGCCGAAGCCCGAGAACCCCGTTCCCAGTAACCCGGCTCCGGCCAGTTTGAGCATCTCGCGCCGATCGGTCACATTTCTCTCCTCGCAAAGAAAGGCCCGGCCCCCGCATGCGAAGGCCGGGCCTCACCGGGACGAATCGTTTCGTGTCAGATCTTGAAGCGCGCACCGAACAGGAAGGTGCGGCCGTAGTGATTATTCTCGTAATTGCGGTTCGCTTCCAGATCGTTGAAGCGATAGCGGTAATCGTCGGTCAGGTTCGTGCCCTCGATCGACAATTCGATATTGTCGGTGAGCGCATAGCGGATCGACGCATCGACGTTGAACGAGCTGCCATAGCCTTCGAACACATTGTTGTTGCCGCTGGTGCTGTCGTTGTAGCCCGAGCGCCAAGCCGCCGAGGTACGGACCGAAAATTTGCCGTCGTCATAATAGATGGTGGCATTCCACGCGCGTTTCGCGAGACCAAGCAGCGGCTGGGTGAAGGTGCTGGCAAGCGGCGCCTTCAGCTCATTGTCTTCGGGATCGTAGGCGAGCGGCCCGCGGATGGCATAATCGACGTCGCTCTTCACAAAGGTCGTATTGCCGAGCACGCCGAAGTGGCGCAGCGAATCCGAGAAGACCGAGAAGGGCAATTGCAGCGAGAGCTCGACGCCCTTCAGGCTGGCGCCGGGGCCGTTGACGGTCGTCCGGAATTCGAACTCGCGGCCCGGGTTGCCGCCCTCGACAATCGCCTGATAGGCCGGCGTCCCCGGAGTCAGCAGCGCGAGCGGCAGGCCGCTCGACGCATAGGTGCCCTGGAAGCTGTCCGAGAGCGGGAAGCTTTCGATATCCTTGGCGAACAGCGCCACCGAGGCGATCGCTCCCGGTGCGAAATACCATTCGGCCGCGAGGTCGAAGGTCGTCGCGCGATAGGGTTCGAGAAACGGATTGCCTGAGCTGATGCGGAAATTGAACTGATCGACCGAGCCGCCCGGGGTCAGGCTGCCCAGCGTCGGACGCGTGATCACCTTGGCGATCGCGCCGCGCAGGATGATGCTGTCGGTCGGGTGCAGGTTGACGTTGAACGACGGCAGCCAATCGTCATAGGTCCGATCGACCGTGACGAAGGTGCCGCTGGTGAAGCCGGACGACGACTGGTCGGGCTTCGCATAGCGGACGCCCGCGTTGCCCGTCATCCGCATGCCGAGCACGTCGGTTTCAAACTCCGCCATGAACCAGCCGCCATAGGTTTTTTCGGTCACGGCGCGCTGTTCGCCCTGCTGGAGCAGTGCGGGGCGGCCATAGAGATCGATCAGCGCGGTGCCCGCGTCGAGATCGGGAACGATCCAGGCGTTGGTGTTGCCCGAAGGCTGCCCGGCATCGCCGAGTTCGAACAGATCGGCGATATCCGAGGTAACCGGCAGCCCGCCGGTGCCAGGGGCGCAGGTGAAGGCGCTGCAATAGCTGCTGTCGCGGCGATAACCGACGGTGTCGAAGTCAAACTGGCGATAGAAGCCGCCGCCGCGCATCTTGAACCGGTCGGCGACATCCCAGTCGAAATCGGCCGCGAAGGTCTTGAACTTGTTGGTCAGGAAGGAGGGACGGTCGCGGAATTCGGCGAGCACGAAGGACGAGGGATCGTCGATGCCGGCGCCAAAGGTCAGCAGCGGATATTTCATGTTCGTATAATCGTAGCGATAGCCGGTCGCGTCGGTATCGTCGAAGGCGAGCGTGGTTTCGACCGGGATATCGGCCTGCGATTTCGAGAAACCGCCCAGAAGATTGACCGCCAGCGTGTCGGTCAGCCGCTGTTCGAGCCGGCCCGAAATCTGGTAGAATTCGGTCTTGCTCTGGCGCGAATAGCGTTCGGTGCGGACATAGACATTGTCGAGGTCGGCGGCGATGAGGTTGTTGTCGCCGTCGATCGTGTAGTTCGATACGTCGATGGCGTCCTCTTCGCTGCGCAGCAGCACTTCGCCCCAGAACTCGTCGCGGGTTTCCTTGAAGGTCGAATAGAGGCCGTCGATCGAAATCTTCGTATTTTCGCTCGGCTCCCACTGGATCGACGCGGTGGCGCCGAGGCGCTCGCGGTCGTGGCTGACGAGGCCGTAGCGCGGGATGCGCGGGTGAAAGGCCTCCGCGACCTCGATGCAGGCGTCCGACGGATTGGCGACGAAGTCGGAGCCCGCAAGGCAGGTGACACCGTCGACGCTGCGGAACGGCGCCTGCGCCCAGCGGACGCTGTTGTTGCCAAGCTCGTGCGTCTTATAGTCGGCCCAGGCGACCGACGCGGAAACGCCGAAGGTCCGGTCGGCATTGGTCCAGGCGATGAGGCCAGCAAGGCGCGGGTCGACGTCCTTGGTCAGGTCGTTGTAACGCCCCTGCACCGAGGCGACGGCGGTGAAGCCTTCCTTGCCGCCAAGCGGATTGCCGGTGTTGAGATCGACGACTGCGCCCAACGAGCCTTCGTCGAGCGAGGCCGAGGCCGTCTTGTGGACGACGAGCGAGGTGAAGAGTTCGGACGCAAAGACGTTGAAGTCGAACGCGCGGTCGCGGTTGGCCGCAGCGCCGTCGGTCGAGGTCGCGATCGTTTCCATCCCGTTGAGGCGGACGCGGGTGAACTGCGCGCCGAGCCCGCGCACCGTGATCGCACGGCCTTCGCCGGCGTCGCGCTGGATCGAGATGCCCGGGATGCGCTGAAGCGATTCGGCGAGATTCTGGTCGGGGAATTTGGCGATGTCCTCGGCGACGATGACGTCGACCGCCGCAATCGAGTCGCGCTTCTGGTCGAGCGCCTTGTCGAGCGAGGCGCGGAAGCCGGTGACGACGATCTCGCTCTCGCTCGGGGCCGCCCCGGCGGCGGCATCCTGCGCATGGGCCGGCGACAGCGCCAGCGCGGCAAGCGAGGCGCCGCACGCCAGCCGGGTCAAAGCGCTTACGCTCCGCATTGCATAAATTGCCATTATCATCCTCCCTTATCGCCCGTTGCCCCCGCCTGCGCAAGAAATGACACCGGTTACTTTGTTCGACGAAACGATTTGGCCGACCGTTCCATCCATCGATTTTTCAGAGAGTGATGACAGGCCGCCGCGCGGTGCGGCGAACCGGATCAGACCCTCTCCCTTGGAAATATTTTCTCGTTGACCGATTGGGGTAACCGGTGTCAGGAAGATTGAAGGATACGGGCAGCCGTGTCAATACCCAAAGAATAGGGAGAGAGAGATGCGCCGGAAACCTTGGATAACTGCGCTTTTTCTGGCACTTGCTATGCCGGCGGCATCGACATCGGCAGCAGAGGCCGCGCCATCGGCGTTCCCCGGTGCGGTCGGTCCGGCGGCCGCGACGCCGGGCGGACGCGGCGGCAAGATCCTGCGCGTGACGACGCTCGCGCCCGACGGCCCCGGGTCGCTGAAGGCGGCGATCGAGACGCCGGGACCGCGCATCATCGTGTTCGAGGTCGGCGGTGTGATCGACATGGGCCGCAAGACGATCGAGATCAAACATCCGTATCTGACGATCGCCGGCCAGACCGCGCCGGGACCGGGGATCACACTCATCCGCACCGGCATCGACGTGAAGACGCACGATGTCGTGATGCGCCACTTGCGCGTCTATACCGGCGTCGACGGCCAGCCGAAGCGCAGCGGGTGGGAAGCCGATACCTTTTCGACCGTCGCGGCGCACAATGTCATCGTCGATCACTGCACCTTCCTGTGGGGGATCGACGAGAATATGTCGGCGTCGGGCCCGCGTTTCACCGGCAAGAGCGTCGCCGAATGGCGGGCGGGCACGAGCCACAACATCAGCTTTTCGAACAATCTCGCCGCCGAGGGCCTCGCCGACGCGAGCCATCCCAAGGGCGAGCATAGCAAGGGGTCGCTGATCCACGACAATGCGACGGGGATCGTCTTTTACCGCAATGTCTGGGCGCATAATGTCGAGCGCAATCCGCTGATCAAGGGCGGCGGGCAGGCGCTGATGATCAACAATCTGATCTACAACCCCGGGCACCGCGCGGTGCATTATAATCTGATGAACCTCGAATGGGTCGGCCATGACTATGTGGCGGGGCAGATCACCGCGATCGGCAACGTCCTGCGCGGCGGCAACGACACCGACGAAGGCCTGCCCTTCCTGATGCTCGGCGGCGACGGCGACCTCGAATATTATGGCAAGGACAATCTGGCGGTCGATCGCCATGGCAATCCGCTTCCCGAATTCGGCCGCTATGGCGAGACGCAGGCGAAGCTCATCCGCGCGAAGGGGCCGCTTGCGCCGACGGGCGGCTATCGCATCCTGCCGGTGCGCGACGTCGAAACTTCGGTGCTGGCGACCGCGGGTGCGCGGCCCTGGGCGCGCGATGCCGAGGAGATCCGCATACTCTTCTTCGTCGCCGAGGGGCGCGGCGACATCATCGACGACGAAAAACAGGTCAGCGCCTATCCCAAGGTCGAAGCGCCGGTGCGCGCGCCCTTCGTCGAAAAGGATTGGGACCTTGCGACGATGGAGCCGAAATCGGGCCGCTACCCTGGCCAGACCGCGCCGATGCCGCAGGAGCATCTGTCGGCGCGCGACCGCGCGTCGCGCGGAGAGGTGCAATGAGCGCGTTGCTCGCGATCATGCTCGCAAACGCGGGC
Source organism: uncultured Sphingopyxis sp. (assembly GCA_966250105.1). Lineage (GTDB taxonomy): Bacteria > Pseudomonadota > Alphaproteobacteria > Sphingomonadales > Sphingomonadaceae > Sphingopyxis. The sequence continues at coordinate 56,081 of CBINGC010000003.1, forward strand.
GCCGCACCCCCGATGGTCGTGATCGACGAAGCCGCGACGGTGCGCGAGGAAGCCCCGCCCCACGGACAAATCGGCATGTCGACCGCATGGCGGATCAGCGATGCGGTCCCCGCGCCGCGCAGCTTCGAATTCCGCAAGCGCGCGCTGCACGTCGGTGCCGCGATCGGCGTCCATCCGATCGACCATGACGAGATTTATTATGTCCTGTCAGGCACCGGCATCGTCCATTCGGACGGCGAGGAGAAAGTGCTGACGGCCGGGACCGCGGCGTGGCTCTACAAGGGCGCCAAGGTCGGCATCCGCCAGACGGGCGGCGAACCGCTCGTGCTGATAATCGCCTATCCGAACAAGGCGGCCGAGTGATGACGGTCGGCCGCCGCGCGCTGCTGACCGCGAGTCTTGCGCTGCCCTTCGCGAGCGCGGCAGCGCGCGAGGCGTGGACCCGGCCCGCGGGCCTGACCCCCGACGCGAGCGTCTCGCTCTGGCCCGAAGGCCATATCGCGCCGCCCGCAGGGCTTGTCGAAAAGATCGTGCAGCGGAGCGACGATCCGAACGCCAGCGACCGGATGCTCGAGGGCATCACGCGTTCGCGGCTCGACATCTTCCGCCCCGCCAGGCCCAATGGCGCGGCGGTGATCCTCGCCCCCGGGGGCGGCTATCGCTATGTCGTGGTCGATAAGGAAGGCTATGAACTCGCGCGCTGGCTGACGGCGCGCGGCGTTACCGTCTATGTTCTCTTCTATCGCCTGCCCGGTGATGGCTGGACGAACGGCGCCGACGTGCCGCTCGCCGACGCGCAGCGCGCAGTGCGGCTGATACGCCGCCGCGCTGCTCAGGACGGCATCGACCCGGCGCGTGTTGCCCTCGGAGGCTTTTCTGCAGGCGGACAGGTCGCGACGAGCCTGCTCACGCGCTTCGATGCGAAAGTCTATGATCCGGTCGACGCGGCCGACGCGCTGCCGGCACGCCCCGATGCGCTAGCCGCCATCTATCCGGTCGTGTCGATGGACCCCGCGATCGCGCATGCGATGAGCCGCGAGAAGCTGATCGGGGCCGATGCCGATACAGAGCGCGAAAGGGCCTATTCGCCCGAACGCAATGTCCGCGCGGACCAGCCGCCGCTCTGGTTGCTCCACGCCGAGGACGACGATGTCGTGAAGGTCGAGAACAGCGTGCGACTCCGCGAAGCGACGCGCGGCATCGGAGCGCCGGTCGAGGCGCATTTCTTCGAGCGCGGCGGGCATGGTTTCGGGCTGATGAAGAGTGCGGGGCTACCCGTCGCAATCTGGCCCGAGCTGCTGTGGAACTGGCTCGGAAGCCATACAATCGTTTGACACCCGTCATTGCGAGCGAAGCGAAGCAATGACGGTGATTTATGTCCCCGGCTGGATGTACGGCACGCGCGCGAACAGCTCGCGTTCCCATTGGCGCGGGTCGTTTTCGACGCGGCTCTCGATATCGAAGATCATCGTTTGCCGCTTGGCGAGGTCGTAGGCGGCCCAGCCCGGATCGCCGGTGCGCGCGAAGCGGACGAAGGCGTCCATCATGCGGTCGCTCATCGCCTGCTGCGCCGGGGTCGGGTCGGGCATCGTGCCGAAGCTGAGGCCGATATCGTCGGTGTGCTTCGCGCTCTCGAAGTCGAGCTGATAGACGAAAGCCGGCGCCCCGGCGCGGGCGCGCGCCTCGGCTTCCTCGACCTGCCCGCGCCAACTGCGCGCGGCGGTGACGATGCGGTGGAAGAGTTCGAGCGGCCCGGCCTTCGGATAGCGCGCGCGGAACTCGCCGACGACCCATGATGGATGGATGTCGATCCGCATCTCAGGCGCGATACGTTCGGCGAGATTGTCGAAGTTCAGCCCGGCGAGCTGCTTGCTATCCGGCGCATAGAAAGCACGCGTTTCCATCACCGTGTTGCCGAGCATCATCGGAAGTTCGAGCGACTGCGGCGCGGCGTCGGGCCAGAAGGGGTGGCGCGTGAGATGCTTCATGTCGAGCACGGGTCCCATATAGACGCCGCCGCCGAGGATCGGGTCGGTAGCGGCGAGCGCGGCGACAAGCTGGTCGACCGGCGCGGTCGCGGGGTCGACGCCCTTGCCGAGCTTGGCGAGGAACGCGTCGGCGCGCCTGGTCGCGTTGAGCGGGCCCGAGGCGGTGACCTGCTGCCCACTCATCGTGATCGCCTTGTGGAACAGGCCTTTCGCCGCCGGCATCGCCATTAGGGTCGCGATCTTTGCACCGCCGCCTGATTGGCCGAAGACGGTGACATTGCCGGGGTCGCCGCCGAACGCCGCTATATTGCGCTGGACCCATTGGAGCGCGGCGATCAGGTCGAGTTGCCCCGCATTGCCGCTATCGGGAAAGCGCGGATCGAGCCGCGCGAGATAGAGATAGCCGAGCGCATTGAGGCGGTGGTTGACGGTGACGACCACGACATCGCCGCGCGCGGCGAGCGCCGCGCCGTCGTTGACCGGGTCGGTGACGCTGCCCGCCGAATAAGCGCCGCCGTGGAAATAGACCATGACGGGGCGCTTCGCCGGTTTTTCGATACCGGGCGTCCAGACGTTGAGAAACAGGCAGTCTTCGGATTGCGGCGTATAACGGTCGCCGCGCTGCGGACAGGCCGGGCCGAAGGCGGCGCGCGCGCTGCGACTGTCCAGCAGCGCAACCGGCGCCTCGAAGCGTTTTGCGGTGGCGTAGCGGATACCCTTGAACGCGCGGAAATCGCGCCCGGTTCGCGCCAGCAGCGGCGGCGATAGCGCGACGGCGGCGCCCGCCGTCAGAAACGCGCGGCGCGTTAGTTCAACGCCGGACATCGAGCCCGCCGCCGTGAAAGGCGTCGATGTCGACCTGTCCGAAGCGACTCGCATCGCCCGGCAGCGAATGTTTGAGGCAGGTAAGCGCAAGGCCCGATTCGGCCATCGTGCGCGCATCGCCGCCCGACAGGTGCGCATGGAGCACGCCCGCGGCAAAGGCGTCGCCCGCGCCGATGCGGTCGACGATGCCGGTAACGTCGATCTCGGCCGTCTGGTGGCAGGCGCCGCGGAGATCGACGCGCGCCGCGATGCGGTGGTGGTCGGCTGTGACCGTGTGGCGCGCGGTCGAGGCGATCAGCTTGAGGTCCGGGAAGGCGGCGAAGCCCGCCTCGGCCGCCTCGCGGCGCCGGCCTTCGCCGTCGCCGCTGAACTCTCGCCCAAGCACCAGCGACAGGTCGCGGTGGTTGCCGAAGAGGATGTCGGCGCTGCCGATCAACTCGGACAGGACGCTGCGCGGGTCGCTGTCCCACGCCTCCCACAGCATCGCGCGGTAATTGCCGTCGAAGCTGACGGGCACGCCGAGCCGCTTCGCCGCGCGCGCCGCCGCCAGTGCCGCTTCGGCCGAGCGCGGGCCGAGTGCAGGGGTGATGCCCGAGAGATGGAGCAGGCCCGCGCCCGCAAGCAATCGATCGAAATCATAATCGTCGGGGCCTGTCCCCGCGAAGCTCGATCCCGCACGGTCGTAGACAATCTCAGACGCGCGCAGCCCCGCGCCGACGCTGAGGAAATAGAGCCCCATGCGCCCCGGATGAAGCGTGACGGCGGTGCAATCGACGCCCGCGCCGCGCACCGCCGCCACCGCACCGCGACCCAGTGCGTTCGAAGGGATTTTGCTGACCATCGCGCAGTCGTGCCCAAGGTGGGCGAGCCCGATCGCGACATTGGCTTCCGCGCCGCCGACATGGAGCGCGAGCGACGGCGACTGCATCAGCAGTTCGTTGCCCGGCGCGGTCAGGCGGATCAGCAGTTCGCCGAAAAAGACCAGCTTGCCTTGCGCCATCCCCAACTCCATTTGCCCTGAGCTTGTCGAAGGGCTGTTCTTTTCTGATGGTCCCAAAGGGCAGAATGGTGCTTCGACAGGCTCAGCACGAACGGCCTTTGGGGTCGTTTGTTATCTTGCGAGCCAGCCGCCATCGACGGCGAGGATATGGCCCTGAACATAGTCCGACGCGGGCGATGCGAGGAAGACCGCGGCACCGCCGATGTCGCTCGGATCGCCCCAGCGGCCCGCGGGGATGCGTTCCATGATCTGGCGGTTGCGCGTCTCATCGCCCTGCAGCGCGGCGGTGTTGTTCGTCGCAATATAGCCGGGCGCGATGGCGTTCACCTGCACGCCCTTCGCCGCCCATTCGTTCGCGAGCAACTTGGTGAGCCCGCCGACCCCCGATTTCGACGCGGTATAGCTCGGCACGCGGATGCCGCCCTGAAAGGTCAGCATCGAGGCGATATTAATGATCTTGCCCGATCCGCGCGCGATCATGTGGCGCCCGACGCTCTGGCAGAGGAAGAAGAGCGTCTTCAAATTGGTATCCATCACCGCGTCCCAATCTTCCTCGGTGAAGTCGACCGCGTCCGCCCGGCGAATGATGCCGGCATTGTTGACGAGGATGTCGATGCGGCCGAATTCGGCGAGCACCGCGTCGACGAGCGGCTGGACCGCGCCGACGCTCGACAGGTCGGCGGCAAAATTCTCGGCGCGTCGGCCGAGGCCGCGTATCTTGCCGACGGTCTCGTCGGCGGGCGAGCGGCCCGCGGCGGCGATATCGGCCCCCGCTTCGGCGAGCGCGAGCGCGATCCCCTGCCCGATGCCGGTGTTGGCGCCGGTTACGAGCGCGACTTTTCCTGTGAGGTCGAACATCTTCATCTTCCTGTCCTTCGTCATGCCGGGCTTGATCCGGCATCCATTTCAGCGGCGTTGTCTGGACCCCGGATCAAGTCCGGGGCGACGATAGAATGGATTACGACAGCTGACAGATGTCGAGGACGTTCATGTCGGTATAATCCTGATTCTCGCCCGCCATCGCCCAGATGAAGGCATAGGATTTCGTGCCCGCTCCCATGTGGATCGACCAGGGCGGCGAGATCACCGCTTCTTCATTCTGCATGACGATGTGCCGCGTCGCCTCGCCCTCGCCCATGAAGTGCATGACGCGGTCGGTGTCGACATTGTCGAGTTCGAAATAGAAATAAATCTCGCTGCGGCGCTCGTGGATGTGCGGCGGCATCGTGTTCCACACGCTGCCCTCCTTGAGCACGGTCAGCCCCATGACGAGCTGCGCGCTGTCGCAGACGCCCGGAATCACGAGCTGAAAGATCGTGCGCTCGTTCGATTCGGCGAGGCTGCCGCGGTCGAGCGCATTGGCGTCCGCGATGCCGAGCTTGCGCGTCGTGAACGCCTTGTGCGCGGGGCACGACGCCAGATAATAGCGCGCGCCCGGTCCTGCGAACTCGACGTCTTTCGCGCCCATCGTCACATAGAGACAGTCCTTGTTGCCGAGCGTGAAGCTCTCGCCATCGACGGTGACGGTGCCTTCCACCGACGAAACGTTGACGATTGCGAGTTCGCGGCGCTCGAGGAAGGGATGGCCCGCCGCCGACGGCGGCTCGGTCTGCGCGGGCAACTTGACCGGGGCCGAGCCGACGGCGACGCCGCCGATCACGAAGCGGTCGGCGTGGGTGTAGTTGAGGACGCACTCCCCTTCACGGAACAGATTCTGGATCAGGTAGCGATCGCGCAGCTTGGCGTTCGACACCTCTTCCATCATCACGGGGTGGGTGGCGTAATAGGTCTTGGAAAACATGGGATCGCATCCTCGCTCGATATTTCTGGGCTTGCCGCCTTGCTAGTTTTGATGGTAACCGGTGTCAAGGGGTGTTGGCGCCCGCGCCGGGCGGTTGATTTTACCCGTTCGAGCGCCCATCAACAAATAAAGCGCAGGCCGGGCCAGAGGCTTGCAGGGGAAAGAGCGAATATGGCGGCACAGAATAAGGGGCCGGGGGGCAAGCAGCCGACGATCAACGATGTCGCGGCGCTGGCGGGAGTGTCCAAGAAGACGGTGAGCCGGGTGATCAACCGGTCCGAATTCCTGACCGACAAGACGCGCGCGGCGGTCGAAAAGGCGATCGAGCAGCTCGGTTTCGTCCCCAATCCGCAGGCGCGCGCGCTTGCCTTTCGCCGCAACTTCCTGATCGCGCTGCTCCACGACAATCCGAACGCGCAGACGGTGCTGAATTTCCAGCGCGGAGTACTCGACGCGATCAAGGACAGTGATCTCGCGCTGCTCGTCCGCCCCGTCGATCGCGGGTCGGACAAGATGCTCGACGACGTCCGCACCTTTCTCGAAAAGCAGCGCCCGATCGGCGCGATGCTGCTGCCGCCGATCTCGGAGAATGACGATCTCGCCGCGCTCTGCGAGGATCTGGGCGTGCGCTATATCCGGATCGGGTCGGCGCGGATCGACGATGCAAAGCGCTGCATCTCGTCGAACGACCGCGAGGTCGTCGCCGAGGCGGTGCGCGGGCTCGTGGCACTCGGCCACCGCCGCATCGGCTTCGTGCGCGGCCCCGTCGGCTTCCGCTCGGCCGCCGAGCGCGAAGAGGGGTTCCGCGAGGCGCTCGCGGGGGCCGGGCTCGATCTTCCCGCCGAACTTTATGCGCCCGGCAACTATCGCTATACCGCCGGGATCGAGGCGGGCGAGGCCCTGCTGTCGCTCGCCGCGCCGCCGACCGCGGTCTTCTGCTCGAACGACGAGATGGCGGCGGGGTTGATGAGCGTCGCGCACAGCAAGGGCATCAAGGTGCCCGGCGAGCTGTCGATCATCGGCTTCGACGACAGCCCGACCGCGACGCATATCTGGCCCGCGCTCAGCACCGTGCGCTGGCCGATCCGCGAAATGGGCATCCGCGCCGCGCAGACGCTCGTTCCCGATTTCCTGGGGCCGGGCGCCAAGGCGGCGGGCGACGAGAGCAATGTACTCGCCTCGACCTTCGTCGAGCGGCAATCGGTCGCTGCACCGCCGGGGCGTTAAAGCAAGGCCAATTTCGAATGACCCGTGTCCCCGCGAAGGAGCATCGGGTCGGATCGTCCCCCGGACGATCCTTGACCATGCGGGGCATGGTCAACCCGATACTCCTCCGCGGGAGCACACAGCTTTTTCAACCAACAATGATCATTGCTCAACCGTCAGCGCCGCCGGCGCGCGAGCTGATATTCGTAGAGCGACGGCGCGGCGTCGACCGCCTGCCCCGTCCCCTCGATATAGGGTGCGGGGTTGTAGCTGACCCGGATCTTCCGATTCGCGTGCAGCCCGACGATCCGCTCGCCCGGCCCTTCGAGCCCGCTCGTGATCGTCACCGTCGCGTCGGCGGGCACGCTGCCCGGCATCACCAGCTTCGCATTCCAGAGCGTATTGTAGAGGCCATGCCCCGGCTTCCAATAAGGTGCGCCGCCGCCGACCCAGAGCTGATACTGCCAGCCGTCCTTGCCCTGTCTGGGATCGATGTGCATCTCGACCTGATCGAACAGATTCTGATGGTTCGACCCGCTGTGCTGATCGATGATCGCATCGCGGTCGACGACCGAGCGCAGGAACACCGAGCGCGTCGAGCGCGTGTTGATGCTGACCGGGTGGACCACCGGATTCGCGACCTTCAGATCCTTGACCAGCACATTGTGCACCGCGCCGACATGCACCGAATAATGCGCGCGGCGATCGCCCGTCGTTATGATGTCGGAAATCGTCAGGCTCGCCGCATTGTCGGTGAGGATGCCGCTGTCCGCCCGGTCGATCGTCAGCCCGCGAATCCAGCCGTCGAACACGCCGGTCATATAGATGCCGTTATAGCCCTGCTCCAGATGATGGCCGAACGCCGGCGCCTCGGGGAATTGCAGCCGCATATTCTGGATGCCGACGTTTGAGAGATGTTTCCACTCGGCGACGACCGCCGGCTGGTCCGCGCGAACGTCGTGAAGCAAGGGATCGCCGAGCGTCACCGTTTGCCCGCGCACCGCCGTGACGCGCGTCGCCTGCACGACCACCGGCCGGTTGGGGGAGGTCCAGTGGTGCGAGCCGATCGGCAGGTCGGTGTCGCCATAGAGCGATTTCAAGATCTGGCTCGTTGGCCCGTCGACCGAAAACCATTGAACCTGGACGACATCGCCGACCTTGAGCTTCGCCGCGTCATCGACCGTCAGCGTTCGGGCGAATTGCTTGCCCGACACGCCGGTCGCGAGCACCGGGTCGCGGACGTCCTTGCTGGCGTCGTAGGAGACCGGCCGGCTGCCTTCGGGCGCGACGCGGATCATCCCGCCCGCCCAGCTATATTCGGTGAAGAGATAGTCGATATTATGCTCTGGCTCGACCTGCTGCTTCTTTTCGCGCACCAGATATTCGCGCAGCTCGTCATAATCGTGGCTTTTGTCGATCAGCTTCAGCGGGCGCGGAAACCAGAGCTCGCTGCCGCCGGCGCCGTCGCCGGCACCGTCGAGAGTGATGTAGCTACGCGCGATCCGCAGCACCTCGGTGATCTGCGTCCGCCCCTTCGGGAAACGCAGCGTCACCTTGCCCTTCACCGCATTGGCGGCGGCAAGCGCGCGGAGCACCGCCTTGCTATCGTCGAGCCCGTCGTCGGGGATGGCACCATAGTCGGTCACATCGACGATCGTTCCGGCATCGGCGGGAATCGGCGCGAGGCCGAAGCCGTAACCCGCATAGGAAAAATCGGGCAGCGGGTTCGTCGCCGCGATCGCCGGATCCGAAAGGATTTTCGGCAATGTCGCCTGCTGCGCCTGAACCGGAAAAGTCAGCGCCGCGCCCAGCGCCAGAACCGAAACGAGGCGCGCACGCCGATTACCCGAAATCATCACCCGATATACTCCTTGCCGGCCCGGCGGCGCGGCGGTTCCCATCTAAAATTTCGCGCGCACGCCGACCGAGAAACGCCGCTCGGACAAGGCATAGCTGTTGAGCGCGGTCGTATTGAAATTGCTATATTCGCTCGTCGCCGATTTCTTCGGCAGCAGATTCTGCGCCTGCAAGGACAGCGCGATATTGTTCGTGATGTCGACCCCGAGCTGCGCGTCGAGCTGCGAGCGCGCGCCGATGAAGCTCGGGCGCCCTTGCGAAAATTCGAATACCGCCTCGTCGCGATAATTATAGGCGATGCGCGCCGAAAAAGGCCCCTTTTCATAGAGGCCGACGAGGTTGTAGCTGTTCTTCGACACCGCGACGAGCGGGAAGCCGGCATTATCCTCGGCATCCGAATAGGTGTAGTTGGCGATCACGCCGAAGCCGTCGAGCGGCGAAGGCAGGAAGTCCATGAACTGCTGGATGCCGATCTCGAACCCCTTGATCTTCGCGCTCGCCAGATTTTCGGGGCGCGAGAAGGTCAGCTCGCGGCCCTGATCGTCGAGGTCGAGATCGACCCCGGTGGTCACGAAACTCGCGATGAAATTCTTGACGTCCTTGTAGAAGACGGCGCCCGAGATGAGCGAGCTTTTCCCCGTATAATATTCGAAGCTGATATCGGCCTGCGTCGCGATCGGCGGTTCGAGGTTCACATTGCCGCCGGTGACCGACAGGTTGGTCGCATTGAAGAAGGTCGAGGGCGCGAGGTCGGCGATCGAGGCGCGCTGCATCGTCTGCGATCCCGACACGCGGATCAGGAAATCGTCGGTGACGTTGAAGGCGATATTCGCGCTCGGCAGGACGTTGGTATAGCGATTCCTGTCGTTGCGAAGCGTGCTGACCGCGCCGACATTGACATAGCTGTCGACCGACAGCCGCGTCGAGGCGATGCGCACACCGGCGTTCGCCTTGTAGGGCATGCCGGCGATCTCGCCCTCGCCCGATACCATCAGATAGCCGGCAAGCGTCTTTTCGCTGAAATCATAATCGCGCTGGAGGTTGGGCAGCAGGGTCGAGCGGCCGCCTGGATCGGGATTGGGCTCGGCCGCCTGCGCACGGGTGAAGACATAGTCGAAGGTCGGCGCGGCGCTCAAGAAGCTACGCGGAAAGGTCCCAGGAATGTCCGACAGGAAATCGCCCGCATCGACCAGTTTCAGATAGGGTTCGATCTCCTCGCGGGTAGGAGTGACCTGGCTGCGGAAGGCGTTCGAGCGCGCGTGGAGGTCGGTATAGCGCACCCCCGCCGCGATCGTGACGCCCCCGCCGGTTTCGTAAGCGACGTCGAGCTTGCCCGTCCATTCTTCGAGCAGCCCGAGCAGGCGGTTGCTGCGCACGCCATTGGTCGCCGGATTGTACGACGCATAATCGGCCGGATCGAACGCCCCGCCGGGCGTCAGCGACGGGATTGTTTCGTCGCGGAAATCGAATGCGCCGGGAACTGCCGCCGTCCCTTGCAAGGTGATGATCTGAATCGTCTGGTCGATCGTGCCCTTGCTGTAATAGCCGTCGGCCTCGATCGTCAGCCCGTCGCTCTCATATTTGCCGTTGAGCCCGTAGAGGAAGCTTTCGGTCGGTTCGTTGCGGATCTGCCCCGCGGTGGTGACGGTGCCGTTCGCATCGCCCGCGACGACCATGCCATTCTCGACGACTGGGTTCGTCACGGGGTTGGTTCCGGTCGGCAGGCGGAAGGCGAAGAAATCCTGCCGGCGCCCGGTCTTGAGCTTCGAATAGAGCGCGTCGGCGGTGACCGTGAATTCGGGCGTGACTTCGAACTGGATGGCGCCGTTGAGCCCGAGCCGCGAGCGGTCGACGGTGAATTGTTCATATTGGAGCAGCACCGGGGTCTGCTGGAGGGTCGTCGTCCCGCCGGCGGTGTAGTTGCGGTCAAGGAAATTATTGCGTTCGAACGCCTGCGTTACCGAAGTACGCTTCTGATATTCGCCCGCGAGCATGACGCCGATGCGGCCGCCGGCGAGCTTGGTCGTCGCGAAACCGGTGATCGCGGGCTCGAATTTGTCGCTATTTTCCGAATAGACGCCCTGCGCGCGCAGCGAAATCGTCGGCTCCTTGAAGCTCAGCGGCTTCGGCGTGACCAAGTTGACCGTACCGCCGAGCCCGCCCTCGGCCTGACTCGCGAGCGGCGATTTGCGGACTTCGAGGCGGCCGAACAGGCTCGAAGGCACCGAGTCGAGCCCCGACGAGCGGCCGAGCTGGTCGTTTTCGGGCGGCGACAGGCGCGCAGACCAGCCGAGCAAAGTGCGTCCGTCGACCTCGACGCGGACCTGTTGCAGCCCGCGCACCGACACCGACTGGCCTTCGCCGAAGACGCGGGTGATCTGGACCCCGGTGACGCGCTGCAGCGCCTCGGCGACGTTGGCGTCGGGAAGTTTGCCGATGTCTTCGGCGGTGATGGCATCGAGCACCTGATCGGCTTCGCGCTTGATGTCGGCCGCCTGCGCAAGCGAAGCGCGGATGCCGGTGACGACGATCGCATCCTCTTCGGCCGGCGCATCCTGCGCCTGTGCCGGCGCCATCGCCAGCACGGCAAGCGAAGCGCCGCCCGCGAGCTTCGCCACGATCCCGATACCCCGTCCTGCCTGAATAGCCATATCCATTCTCCCACCCGGACGCGGGGACTTGCCGCCCGAGCGCCCGTTTTCCCACGGATTGCGACGAGGACCCTCTTTCGGAGCCGACCGGTCGCCCATCTATTTCTATTCATTGTCCGGCTCTGGTAACCGGTGTCACGATGATGCGGGCAAGAGTGAGTTCCTGTCAAGTAAAAAATTGTATGACAACTATCCCATTAGTATGACAACTTTTGAGTCGCCACGGCACCTCGGCCCTTGGATGGAAAAATTGTCGCAAATTGTCGCATCGCGTCCATTGGGCTTGCCAGCGCGGGGGCAATGGGCTGAATAGGCGCCAATCCTCCCCCGTTCCGCCTTGAAACGAGACTAACCCCATGCTGGACAAGAGGCCGCTGCTTCGCGCCGGAGCCCTGTGTGCCATCGCCCTGTCGCTCGCCGCCTGCTCCCCCGAAGAGACCAAAGGCGGTCGCGGCGCGCCCGAGGTCGGCTACGTCACGGTCGCGGTCCAGCCGGTACCCGTCACCACCTCGCTCGGCGGACGCACCGTCGCCTTTGAAACCAGCGAAGTGCGGCCGCAGGTGAACGGCCTGATCCGCCGCCGCCTGTTCACCGAGGGCAGCTTCGTTCGCGCCGGCGCGCCGCTCTATCAGATCGACGCGCGCCTCTATCAGGCGGGAGTCGACCAAGCGGCCGCGAACCTCGCGAGCGCGCGGGCGAGCGCACAGGCCGCCGAGGAACGCGCGCGCCGCCTCGAACCGCTCGCCAAGATGCAGGCGGTCGCCGAACAGGATTATACCGACGCGCTCGCACAGGCGCGGATGGCGCGTGCGGCGGTCGCGCAGAACGCCGCCGCGCTCGAAACCGCGCGTATCAATCTGCGCTTCGCGACTATTACCGCGCCGATCAGCGGCCGCATCGGACGCAGCCTCGTGACGCCCGGCGGGCTCGTCAGCGCGAGCCAGGCGACCCCGCTCGCGGTGATCCAGCAAACCGATCCGATGTTCGTCGATATGCAGCAGTCGAGCGCGGAGCTTACCATGCTGCGTCAGGCGATCGAAAGCGGCGGGGTCGACGCCGGCAGCACATCGGTACGCCTGCGACTCGAGGACGGCAGCAATTATGGCTTTGCCGGCACGGTCCAGTTTTCGGACGTCACGGTCAACGAAGCGACCGGCACCGTGACGCTGCGCGCGCGCTTTCCCAATCCGAAGGGCGTGCTCTTGCCGGGCATGTTCGTCACCGCGATGTTCGACCAGGCGGTGAACCCGTCGGCGATCCTGCTACCGCAAGCGGCGGTGCAGCGCGATTTCGACGGTTCGGCTTTCGTCTATCTCGTCGGCAAGGACAATAAGGCGGTGCGGCGCAAGATCGTCGCCGACCGCACTTCGGGCGCGAATTGGGTCGTCACCGACGGGCTGAAAGCCGGCGAACGCGTTATTTCGCAAGGGATCGGAAATCTGCGGCAGGGCGCGGCTATCCGGCCCGTCCCGGCGAGCAGTCCGCAGCGCGTCGGCGCGCCCAAAGGCGAAGGCGCCGGGACGAAGGGCAGATAGCGCCCGATGTCGCGCCTTTTCATCAACCGGCCGATCTTTGCCTGGGTGCTGGCGATCATCGTCATGCTGGGCGGCGTCGGCGCGCTTTTTTCGCTGCCGATCGAACAATATCCCGATATCGCGCCGGCACAGGTCAATATTCGCGCCTCCTATCCGGGCGCGTCGGCCGAAACGATCGAGAACAGCGTTACCCAGGTGCTCGAACAGCAGCTGACGGGGATCGACGGCCTCCTTTATTTCAGCTCGCAGTCGAGTTCGCGCGGGCGGGCGGACATCACCGCAATCTTCGAAAAGGGCACCGATCCCGACATTGCGCAGGTGCAGGTCCAGAACCAGATCCAGTCGGCGATCTCGCGCCTGCCGCAGCAGGTGCAGGCGCAGGGCGTGCGCGTCACCAAGTCCAACTCCGACACGCTGCTGCTCGTCGGCGTCTTCGATACCACCGATACCCGCTCCTTCCCCGATGTCGCCGATTTCCTGTCGTCCAACATCCAGGATCCCCTGTCGCGCGTCGACGGCGTCGGCGAGGTCAATGTGTTCGGATCGCCGCACGCGATGCGTATCTGGCTCGATCCGCAGCGTCTCACCGCCATGTCGCTGATGCCGAGCGATGTGATCTCGGCGATCACCGCTCAGAACAGCGAAGTCGCGGCGGGCGACGTCGGCGGCCTGCCCGCGCCCGAGGGCCAGATGCTCAATGCGACGGTGACCGCCCAGTCGCGAATGCAGACGGTCGAAGAATTCGAGAATATTATCCTGAAAACGCTGACCGACGGATCGACGGTGCGCATCAAGGATGTCGCGCGGGTGGAGATCGGCGCCGAGAATTACAGCGCGATCGTTCGCATCAACGGGCATCCGGGGGCCGGCATGTCGATCTCGCTGTCGCCGGGATCGGACGCGCTCGAGACCGCCGACCGGGTCAAGGCCCGGATGGAGGAACTCGCCGCCGACTTCCCCGACGGTCTCACCTATTCTTACGCCAATGATGCGACCGCCTTCATCAAGCTGTCGGTCAGCGAGGTGCAAAAATCGCTGTTCGAGGCGATCCTGCTCGTGATCCTGGTGATGTTCGTCTTTCTGCAAAGCTGGCGCGCGGTGCTGATCCCCGCGATCGCGGTCCCCGTCGTGCTGCTCGGCACCTTCGGCATCTTCTATATATTGGGGTTCAGCATCAACACGCTGACCCTGTTCGGGCTGACGCTCGCCATCGGTCTGCTCGTCGACGATGCGATCGTCGTGGTCGAGAATGTCGAGCGGTTGATGGAAGAAAATCCCGGCATGTCGGCGCGCGAGGCGACGATCCAGTCGATGCAGGAATTGCAGGTCGCGTTGATAGCGATCGCGCTCGTATTGTCGGCGGTGTTCCTGCCGATGGCCTTTTTCGGCGGATCGACCGGCGTCATCTATCGGCAATTCTCGGTCACCATCATCTCGGCCATGATGCTGTCGGTGCTCGTCGCGCTGATCCTGAGTCCCGCGCTGACTTCGACCCTGCTCAAGCCCAAGAGCCATGGCGACGCAGCATCCGGCGGCGGACGCTTCCCGCGCGTCCATGCCGTCCTCGAACGTGCGAAAAACGGCTTCAACACGCGCTTTGACCATGCGGTCGAACGCTATGTCGGCAGCGTGACCAGGGTCGTCGACCGCAAATGGCTCTTTCTGGGCATCTATATCGTGCTGCTCGCCGCGCTCGCTTTCCTCTTTCTCCGCCTGCCGGGGGGCTTCCTGCCCAATGAGGATCAGGGGCGCGTTTCGGTCCAGTTCCGCCTGCCCGCCGGCGCCACGCAGGCTCGCACGTTAGAGGTGCGCGACGAAATCGAGAAATATCTGCTGACGCAGGAGAAAGCGAACGCCCAGACGCTGTTCCTGATCGCGGGCGGCGGCGGCGGCGGGGCGGCGGGTCAGAACACCGGCCAAGGCTTCGTCAATCTCGCCCATTGGGACGATCGGCCGGGCAAGGAAAATACGGCCGATGCGATCGTCGAGCGGGCGCGCCAGGCGCTGAGCGGCCTGCGCGACGCGCAGATCTTTGCGCTCGTCCCCGGCGCGGTGCGCGGCCTCGGCGATTCGTCGGGCTTCACGATGCAGCTCCAGAACCGCAGCGGGATGAGCCGCGCCGAATTCGCCGAAGCACGCGACCGCCTGCTCGCGATGGCGAACGAAAATCCGAAGCTCACGTCGGTCCGCCTGTCCGACCTGCCCGACGTCGCCACGCTCAAGATCGACATCGATACACAGCGGCTGACCGCTTACGGCATCGACAATGCCGATGTGAATTCGACGCTCGCGACCGCGTGGGGCGGCCGGTACGTCAACGACTTCATCGACAAGGGGCGCGTCAAACGAGTCTTTGTTCAGGGCGACGCCCCCTATCGCGCGAAGCCCGAGGATCTCGGCCAGTGGTTCGTTCGTTCGGCCGATGGACAAATGTCGCCCTTCTCGGCCTTTGCCCGGACCGGCTGGTCGACGACGCCGAGCAGCAGTTCGCGCTTCCAAGGCGTGCCCGCCTTCGAAATTTCGGGCCAACCCGCCGCCGGCACCAGCTCGGGCGAGGCGATGGACGAAATGGAGCGCATGGCAGGCGAAATCCCCGGCACGAGCGTTGCCTGGTCGGGTTCTTCCTATCAGGAACGCCTCTCGTCGGGGCAGGCGCCCTTGCTTTACGGCCTGTCGCTGCTCGTCATCTTCCTCTGCCTCGCCGCGCTCTACGAAAGCTGGTCGATCCCGCTCGCGGTGCTGCTCGTCATTCCGCTCGGGCTGATCGGCGCGGTGTTCGCGGTGAATCTGCGTGGGCTCGAAAACGACGTCTATCTCCAGATCGGCCTGCTCACGACGATGGGATTGGCTGCGAAGAATGCGATCCTGATGATCGAGTTCGCCGAGCAGGAGGAGCGCAAGGGCAAGCGCGTGATCGAGGCGGCGGTCGAGGCGGCGCGCATCCGCCTGCGCCCGATCCTGATGACCAGCTTCGCCTTCATCTTCGGCGTGCTGCCGCTCGCGATCGCGACCGGCGCCGGGGCGAACAGCCGCGTCGCGATCGGCACCTCGGTGATCGGCGGCATGCTCACCGCCGCCTTCCTCGCGATCTTCTTCATCCCGCTCTTCTTCGTCCTCGTCCGCCGCGGCGTGCGCGACGGGCTCGCCGCGATGCGCGCGCGCTTCGGCAAGACGAAGGGTGATGACGTCGCCGAGGTCCCGGCATGATCGGTGCCCGCGCGCTCCTCCTCGCCGGCACGCTCGCGCTTGCCGGCTGCTCGCTCGCGCCGAAGACGGTGCTGCCCACGCCGCCGGTGCCGCAAAGCTGGCCGGTCGGCGACGCCTATCTGCTGCAAAGCGAGGCGGCGCTGCCGATCCTTTCGTACAAGAGCGTGTTCACCGACCCGCGGCTGCAGGCGCTGACCGAACAGGCGCTCGCGAACAACCGCGACCTGCGCATCGCCTATGCCAATGTCGCCGCGGCGCGCGCGCAGGTGCGCGTCACGCGGTCGGGGCAATTTCCCGAACTCGGCGTGACCGCGGGCGCGGGCTATTCGGACGGCGGCAGCAGCGCCGCCGGAAATAACGCTGGAAATAGCGGGGGCAGGGGCGATTTCTCTCTGCGCGGCGGCGTCACCGCCTTCGAGATCGACCTCTTCGGCCGCCTCGCCAATGCGACCGAAGCCGACCGCAACCGCGCGCTCGCGACCGAAGCGGCGTCGCGCACGGTGCGCCTCGCGCTGATCGCGAGCCTCGCCGAGGCCTGGGCGGCCTATGGCGCCGATCGCGACCTGCTCAAAATCGCCGAAGATACCGCCGCCAATGCGCGCGAAAGCGTGCGGCTCACCAAGGCCCGTCTCGACGGCGGCGTCGCGCCGCGCACCGACCTGCGCCAGGCCGAACAGATCCTCGCGACCGCCGAGGATTCGATCGCGCAGCAAAGGACCGCGCTCGCGCAGGACGAGAATCTCATCCGCCTGCTCGTCGGGGGCGATGTCGACCGCGCGCTTCTGCCGGAAGGGCTCGCCGAAGTCACGCCGTCGGTCGCAGCGCTGCCCGCCGGGGTCAGCTCCGATATATTGCTGCGCCGCCCCGATGTGATCGAGGCCGAATATGATCTACGCGCCGCCAACGCCGATATCGGCGTCGCGCGCGCGCGGCTTTTCCCGTCGATCTCGCTCACCGGATTGCTCGGCTTTGCCAGCAACGCGCTTTCCAGCCTGTTCGACAGCGGGTCGTTCAGCTGGTCGGCGGGCGGCGATGCCACGGCGACGATCTTCGATGCCGGCGGCCGCCGCGCGGGGGTCGCGGTCAGCGAGGCGCAGCGCGACGCCGCGCTCGCGGGCTATGAGGGCGCGATCCAGACGGCATTTCGCGAGGTCGCCGACGCGCTCGCGGTGCAGGGCACGATTTCGGAACGGGTGCGCGCCGCCGCCGCCAACAGCGAAGCCGCCGCCGACACGGCGACGCTGACCGACGCGCGCTACAAAGGCGGGGTCGACAGTTTCCTTTCCAGCCTCGACGCACAACGCAGCCTCTATTCGGCGCGGCGTAGCGAGATCGCGACGCAGCTCCTGCTCATCCAGACGCGAATCGCGCTCTTCCGCGCGCTCGGCGGCGACAGCAGCGCGGGTTCGACCGCGCCTTAACCTCGTCATGTCGGACTTGATCCGGCATTCATTGCGACATCGGCAAATGAACCTTGGATCAAGTCCGGGGGTGACGAAGGTATGGCCGACTCACCTTGACAATCGTCCCCGCTCGCGCGCTAATAGAACATATCAGGAACAGATAATGCGCGAGTCGTCTCACTCTCTCGCCGGGCTGCGCAAACGCATCGCCCGGATAGCCGCCAGTGGCGGTTTCGAAAGCCGCCCGACCGAGGGCTGGCTGACGAGCGGACACGCGTCCTTCGACGATGCGCTTCACGGCGGACTTGCGATCGGGCGATGCCATGAATTTTTCGCCGCGGACGCGCTCGATGCGACCAGCGCCGCCGCCTTTGCCGCGCTGATCGCGCTACGCACGCCCGGCAAAGCGCCGCTGATCTGGCTGCGCACGAGCGATGCCGGCAAGCGGTGTGGCCAAATCTATGCCCCCGGCATCGCCGAACTCGGGGGCGACCCCGACCGGCTGCTCCTCGTCGAGGCGACCGATCCCAAGATGCTGCTCGCCTGCGCGAACGACGCGATCCGCTGCGCCGGGTCGGCGGCGGTGATCGTCGAAAGCTGGGGCAAATTCCCCCTGCTCGACCTCACCGCCGGCCGCCGGCTCGCGCTCGGCGCGCGCGATGCGGGCACGACGCTGCTGATGCTTCGCCTGAATGCCGCGCCCGCGCCGAGCGTCGCCGAAACGCGCTGGAGCATCGCCGCCGCGCCATCGCGCGCGCTCGAAGCCAATGCTCCCGGCGCGCCCGCCTTCGACCTTGAACTGCTGCGCTGGCGCGGCGGCCCCGCGGGGACGCGCTGGCGACTGGACTGGAACCATGACGAAAAATGCTTCGAAGAGGCGGCGCTATCTGGCACTCTTCTTCCCCTTCCTGCCCGCCGAGCGGTGGCTTCGCACCGCACCGCTGCCGCCTGACGCTCCGCTCATCTTCGCCGAAAAGCAGCGCGGCGCGATGCGCCTCGCGAGCGTCGATGCGGCGGCGCTCGCGGTCGGATTGCGCGCAGGCATGCCGCTTGCCGATGCGCGCGCGCAGGTTGGCGAGCTTATGGTCGTTCCGCACGATCCGGTGCTCGATCAGGACTGGCTCGACCGGCTCGCGCAGGGCTGCGCGCGCTACACGCCGCTCGTCGCGCTCGACGTCCCCGACGGACTGATCCTCGATATTGCCGGCGCCGAGCATCTCTTCGGGGACGAGGCGGGACTGATCGCCGACGTCGAGATGCGCCTCGCGCGCCTCGGCATGACGCTGCGCCATGCAATCGGCCCGACCGCCGACGCCGCGCGCGCGCTTGCGCGTTATCAGGCGCGTCCCGCCCCCGATGAGGCCAGCGCGATCCGGCGGCTGCCCGTCGCCGCGCTCGAACTCGAGCCCGAAGCGACGACCGCGCTCGTCCGCGCCGGATTAAAGACGATCGGCGACCTGGCGAGCCGCCCGATGGCGAATCTCGCCGCGCGCTTCGGCGCCGATGCCGCGATGGCATTGCGCCGGATATTGGGCGATGCGCCGAGCCCGCTCGACCCGCGCGTGCCGCCGCCGCCGGTCGCCGCCGAACGCCGCTTCGCCGAACCGCTCGGCAGCACGGCGCACGCGACCAAAATCCTCGCCGAACTCGCCGATGAAGCAATCGAGGAGCTTGGCGAGCGCGGCAAGGGCGGGCGCCATTTCCGCGCGACCTTCTTTCGCAGTGATGGCCTCGCGCGAACGATCGCAATCGAAACGGGGCATCCGACGCGCGACGCCGGTCTTGTCATGCGCCTGTTCGCCGAGCGCATGGACAGCCTCGCCGACCCGCTCGATCCCGGCTTCGGTTTCGACATGATCCGCCTCGCCGTGCCGCGGCTCGAGGCGTTCGGTGCGAGCCAGCTCAAGCTCGAAGGCGGGGCGGTGAAGGAAGCTGCGATCGACGAACTCGCCGACCGGCTCGCGACGCGGCTCGGGCGCGGGCGGGTGCGGCAGCTGCGTCCCGCCGACACGCATATCCCCGAGCAGGCGCAGCTCGAACTGCCCGCGATCGACGCACCCGCCCCGCTGCCCTGGCAGACGCCCGAGACGGGCGAGCCGCCAACGCGCCCCTTCCACCTCTTCGACCCGCCGCAGCCGATCGAGGTGATTGCCGAGGTACCCGACGGCCCGCCGCAGCGTTTCCGTTGGCGCCGCGCCTTTCACGCAATCCGCCGCTACGAAGGCCCCGAGCGCATCGCCGCCGAATGGTGGCGGCGCCGCGACAATGGCGGGCTGACGCGCGACTATTACCGCGTCGAGGATGCGCAGGGACGCCGCTTCTGGCTCTTCCGCCACGGCCTCTACGACGAAAAGCCCGACCCGCGCTGGTATATTCACGGGGTCTTCGCATGAGTGACGCGGTCGATCCCGCGCCCGAAACGGGCTTCGCCGAACTGGTCGCCGCGACCAATTACAGCTTCCTGCGCGGCGCCTCGCATCCCGCCGACATGGTTGCCGAAGCGATGGCGCTCGGCATGCCCGGCATCGGCATTGCCGACCGCAACAGCGTCGCGGGAGTGGTGCGGGCGTGGGCTTTTCTGAAGGAACAACTGGTCAAAAAGCCCGAGATAATAAAGAATTTCCGGCTGGTAGTCGGCGCCCGGCTCGTCTTCGCCGACGGCACCCCCGACATCGTCGCTTACCCCGTCAATCGCGAAGGCTGGGGGCGACTAACGCGCCTTCTCTCGACCGGCAATCTCCGCGCACAAAAGGGCGACTGCATCCTCGAACTGGGCGATCTGCTCGATCATTGCGATGACCTGCTCCTCATCGCAATCGAAGGCGACGAGGAGTTGCTCCGCACCCTCAAACGCAAACGCCCCAAGTCGCTCTGGCTGGCGGCCACGATGCCGCAATCGGGCGCCGACGCGCGCCGGCTGGCAGAACTCCAGCGCCTGTCGGCGGCGACCGGAGTTCCGCTGCTCGCGACCAACGACGCACTCTATGCCACCAAGGCACAACGCCCACTTCACGATATCATCACCTGCATCCGCGAGGGTACGACGGTCGCGAAAGCGGGCAAGCTGCTGCGCGCCAATGGCGAGCGTTATCTGAAGGCACCTGCCGAGATGAAACGCCTCTTCGACGGCTATCCGAAGGCAATCGAAGCAAGCGTAAAGCTTCTCGCACGCATCGGCTTTCGCCTTGAAGATTTGAAGTATGAGTACCCGCACGAGCCGGTGCCACCGGGGTGGAAACCCTTCCACTATCTCCATCACCTGGTGAAAACCGCTGCGGAGGAGCGGTATGGCACGCCGCTGAAGCCGAAAATTCGCAAGCTCATCGGCAATGAACTCCGTCTGATCCGGCGGCGGAATTATGTCTATTATTTCCTGACCGTCTATGATCTCGTCCGCTTCGCCCGCGCGCAGCAACCGCCGATCCTGTGCCAGGGTCGCGGATCGGCCGCCAATTCGATCGTCTGTTTTTTACTGGGTATCACATCGGTCGATCCAGACGAGCATAAGTTGCTTTTCTCACGCTTCGTGTCAGCCGAGCGCGACGAGCCGCCCGACATCGATGTCGACTTCGAACATGAGCGGCGCGAGGAGGTCATCCAATATATCTATGATCGCTACACCCGTGATCGCGCCGCGATCGCCGCGACCATCATCCACTATCGGCCCCGCAGTACGATCCGCGAGGTTGGCAAGGCGCTGGGTCTCAGCGAGGATGTCACCGCACGGCTCGCCGACACGAGCTGGGGAAGCTGGGGCGACGAGGTGCCGGTCGAACGGCTGATCGAAGCCGGGCTCAACCCGCACAATGGCGAGATCGAGCGGCTGCACCGCTTCGTCGGCGAACTGCTCAAGGCGCCGCGCCATCTATCGCAGCATGTCGGCGGGTTTGTGCTGACCGAAGGGCGGCTCGACGAACTCGTCCCGATTCACAATGCAGCGATGGAAGATCGCACCTTCATCGAATGGGACAAGAACGACATAGACGCGCTCGGCCTGATGAAGGTCGATGTGCTGGCGCTCGGTATGCTGACTTGCATCCGTAAATGTTACGACCTGATGCGCGAGCATGGGCTGGGCGACCACACGCTGGAACTCGACATCGATTCCAAGGATCCGGCAGTTTACGACATGCTTTGTAAGGGCGACAGCATCGGCGTCTTCCAAGTTGAGAGCCGGGCGCAGATCAACATGCTACCCCGCCTACAGCCCCGCAAGCTTTACGACCTCGTCGTCCAGGTCGCGATCGTCCGTCCCGGCCCGATCGAGGGCGACATGGTGCATCCCTATCTGCGTCGACGGAACGCGGAAGAAGAGGTCGAATACCCCTCCCCCGCTCCGCCGCATGACCCCAACGAACTACGCGAAGTTCTAGGCGACACCTTTGGCGTACCGCTCTTTCAGGAGCAGGCGATGAATCTGGCGATCACTGCCGCTGGCTTCACGCCCGAAGAAGCCAATGGCCTCCGCCGCGCCATGGCAACCTTTCGCAACGTCGGGACGATCGAGAATTTCCGTGAGAAGATGGTCGGCGGCATGGTCGCACGCGGCTACAAGCAGGATTTCGCCGAACGCTGTTTCAAACAGATCGAAGGCTTCGGCAGCTATGGTTTTCCCGAAAGCCATGCCCAATCCTTTGCGCGGCTTGTCTATGTCTCCTCATGGATCAAGCATTACCACCCCGCAGTCTTTGCGTGCGGCATCCTCAATTCACAGCCGATGGGCTTTTACGCCCCCGCGCAGCTCGTGCGCGATGCGCGGGATCATGGGGTCGAGGTGCGCGCGGTCGATGTCAATGCGAGCGGCTGGGACAACAGCCTCGAGCGAAAGGACGATTGCAGCCTCGCGCTGCGGCTCGGCTTTCGGCAGGTCGACGGATTCCGCGAGGAGTGGGCGGGGCAGATCGTCGATGCACGAACCACGCCCTTCGCCTCGGTCGAAGAAGTCGCGCGCCGGGCGAACCTGCCGTCGCGTGCGCTCCGCCTGCTTGCCGACGCCGATGCGTGCCGGTCGATGGGGCTCGATCGGCGTCCGGCGCTGTGGGATGCGCGGCGGGTGCGGCAGGGGGTGTTGCCGTTGTTCGGCGCCGCCGAGGCGAACGAGCTCGGTTTCGAGGAGGACGCCGCGCTGCCGCCGACGCCGATGGTCGAGCATGTGCTCACCGATTATCAGACGACGCGCCTGTCGCTGAAAGGCCATCCGATGGCATTTCTGCGCCGCGATTTCGCGCGCGAGGGCATATTGAGCACGGCCGGGGTCGCGGCGGCGAAGAACGGATCGATCGTGCGCACCGCCGGCGTCGTGTTGATCCGCCAGCGGCCCGGCAAGGGCAATGCGATCTTCATCACGCTCGAGGATGAGAGCGGAATCGTCAACATATTGCTGTGGGCGCGCCTTTTCGAACGCCAGCGCCGCGCGGTGATGGCGTCGCGACTGATGCTCGCCGAGGGCGAGGTGCAGCGGAGCAAGGAAGGGGTGATCCACCTGATGGCGACGCATATCGTCGACCGCACCGCGATGCTCGATATGCTGGGCAGCGACCGGCGCTTCGATCCCGAGGTCTGTCCGGCCGACGAGGTCAGGCACCCGCAATCGCCGCGCGGCCCTGCGGCGCAGCACGGCCATCCACGCAATGTCCGCATCCTGCCGAAATCGCGCGATTTTCATTGAAGCGGGCGAAATGGCGGGGGCGTCGTTGCAGACCCGGCCGCTTAGCTGCCGGACGACGGATCGCGCCGCTCGCCCAAAAAAGAAGATGCCCCGGCTGTGGGGGCCGGGGCATCCAATCAGGCTATCTAAGGGACCAACCGAATATAGCCTGAAATTTTCGCGAAGCTTAGCGAAGCAGGTTCATCACGCCCTGCGAGCTCTGGTTCGCCTGGGCGAGCATCGCGGTCGATGCCTGCGCCAGGATGCCGGCGGCCGCGAGGTTCGTCGATTCGACCGAGAAATCGGCGTCTTCGATCCGCGATTTCGATTCCGACAGATTCGTGACGCTCGACGTCAAATTATCGACAGCCGACGTCAGACGGTTCTGCTGGGCACCGAGGTTGGCGCGCTCGGTTGCGACCGTGTTGATCGCGCCGTCGAGGATCGCCAGCGCGTCCGAAGCACCCGCCGCGGTCGACAGGTCGATGTCCGAAACCGCCGAGCCGCTGACGACCGTCATGGGAGTGTCGGGGTCGCTATCCGCGTCTTCCATCGTGCCGATCGCGTCGGCCTGAAGATTGCCGATCGTGATGTTCACGGTCTGACCCGAGTCGAGGCCCGTCTGGATGTCGAAGCCCGCCGCGGTGCTACCGTCGAGCAGCGCGTTGCCGTTGAAGGTCGTACGCGTCGTGACGTCGCCGATCTGCGAAATCAGCGCGGTGACTTCTTCCTGCACCAGCGCACGGTCTTCGTCGCTCAGCGTGCCCGTCGAGGCCTGCATCGCGAGTTCGCGCATACGGACGAGGATGTCCGCGACGCTGCCAGCGGCGCTGTCGGCGGTCTGCGCGAGCGAAATACCGTCATTGGCATTGCGGATCGCCTGGGTCAGGCCACGTGCGCTGGCGTCCATGCGGGTCGCGATGGCGAGGCCGGCGGCGTCGTCCTTCGCGCTGTTGATGCGCTTGCCGCTCGACAGGCGTTCCATCGCCTGCGACTGCATTTGACCCGCAACACGCGAGTTATTCTGGGCGCGAAGCGCGCTCACATTGGTGTTGATGACAGTCATCTTTGTTCCTTTCCGGCCTCGATGGCCATTCCCGTGATGTGAGGGCTCGAGGAGCGGTCACGAAGCCAGTAACGGCGGGCGGCGGCGGCGCTTAAGGACGGCGCGTCAAAAAAATGCCGAAAGTCGTCCACGGCGTGGGCGGGAACAATTTAAATAGCTGATAATATTGGATATATTTTTCTGGCACGGGCTTTGCATACTTCTCTTGTGCGTGCGGCAGGCCGCCGCGCAACAGGACGGATGAAGAAGCAATGAGCACGATTGACCCGAGCCGGCTGCTGCAAATGCGCAGTTCGATCCTCAATCAGAACCAGGCGCTGCAACGCGCCGCGGGCCAAGGCGGCATCGGCGCGGCCGAAGGCGGCGTCGAGGGCGGCGGCGGAGCCCCCGATTTCGGGGCCGCGATCAACAATGCGCTGCAACAGGTCAACGCGCAGCAGACGAAGGCGAGCCAGATCACCGAAGCCTATGAGCGCGGCGACACGCACGACATCGTCAGCGTGATGATCGAGCGCCAGAAGGCCTCGCTCGGCTTCGAAACCACCCTGCAAGTCCGCAACAAGCTGCTGTCCGCGTATCGCGACATCATGAACATGCCGGTGTAATCCATGGCCGAAGCGCAAATTCTTACCCCCGTCCCCAACTCCATGGACGACGGATCCGCGAACCGCCTCCCCGCTCCCGTCCTGGGCGGCCGCCTCGCACCCGTCACCCAATTCATCCGCCAGCCCGCCGTCCAGCGCGCGCTGCCCGCGATCGCGATGACCTCGGCGATCGGTATCGCCGCGCTCGCCTATTTCACGATGCAGGCGGCGCCCCAGGCGCAGCTGTTTGCCGGGCTCGACGACGCCGACAAGGCGGCGGTCGCCGAAGCGCTCCAGTCACAGGGTATCGCGCACAGCGTCGATAGCTCGACCGGCGCGCTGACCGTCGACGCCGACAAGCTCCACCAGGCGCGCATCGCACTCGCCGGACAGGGCCTGCCCAAGGCGGCGCCGAGCGGCGACAGCCTGATCGCTTCGCTTCCCATGGGATCGAGCCGCGCGATCGAGGGCGAGGCGCTGCGCTCGGCGCGCGAAGCCGACCTGTCGCGCACGATCGAGACGATCGACGCGGTCAAGAGTGCACGCGTCCACGTCGCCGCCGCCGAGCCGAGCCTGTTCGTCCGCGACGACAAGCCCGCGACCGCATCGGTGATGCTGACGCTTCAGAACGGCCGCTCGCTGAGCGATGGTCAGGTGCAGGCGATCCGTTTCCTCGTCGCCTCGTCGGTGCCCGGCATGAACGCCGATCAGGTGTCGGTGATCGACCAGCGCGGCGCGCTGCTTTCCGACACCGCGAGCGGCAGCGACATGAAGGCGTTCCAGCTGCAACTGCAGGTCGAGGACCGATTCCGCCGCGCGCTCGACACCCTGCTCGGCCCGATGCTCGGCGCCGGCAATTATACGGTCGAGGTCCATGCCGACGTCGACATGTCCGAAAGCCAGGCGACGCGCGAAAGCTTCCCCGAGAATGACCGTGCGCTGACCAGCGAGCGGATCACCCGCTCGACCAGCGGCACCAGCGCCCCCGCCGTCGGCATTCCCGGCGCGCTGTCGAACCAGCCGCCGCAGGCGACGACGGTGACCGCCGAAGGACCGCAGCCCGCCGCGCCCGGCGCGCCCGGCGCGCCGCCGGCGCCCGGCATCGAAAGCAATGAGAATGCCGCGCGCGCCTATGAGGTCGGCCGCGAGATTTCGGTCACCCATTCGCCGCAGGGCAGGCTGCGCCGGGTCTCGGTCGCTGTCGCGCTCAATCAGGGCAAGAAGGCGCTGACGCAGGCCGACCTCACCAAGATCGACAGCCTCGTGAAGGGCGCGATCGGCTATGACGCCGCGCGCGGCGACCTCGTCGCGATCAACCAGCGTCCGTTCGCCCCGGTCGAAGACACGGCACCCGCCTTTTACGATCAGGGCTGGTTCCTGCCGCTCGTCAAACAGGTCGGCGCGATCCTCGCCGCGCTGCTCGCCTTCCTGTTCATCGGGCGCCCGATGATCCGCGCGGCGAAGGAGCGCGCCGCCAAGCGCGCCGAACAGAATCAGGAACTCGAGGCGTCGCTGCTCGCCGCCACCGACCGCCCGGCGCTCGCCAGCGGTTCGAACAATCGCGAGATCACGCTCGAAATGATCGAACAGGCGCCAAGCTATGAAGCGCGCGCCAATCTTGTCCGCGCCTTCGTCCGCCAGGATTCGGCGCGCGCCGCGCTCGTCGTCCGCCACCTGATGCAGGAGGGCGCCCGTGCCTGACGTCGCCGAAATGGACCTGAGCCCGGCAATGCCCGCGATCGAAGGATCGGCGGCCGCCGCGATCCTGCTGATGCTGCTCGACGAAAGCGAAGCCGCGACGATCCTGAAGCAGCTCGATCCCGACGAAGTGCGCCAGCTGGCGAAGGCGATGTTCGACACCGCCAATGCCAGCGAGCAGCAAATCGGGCTGGCGCTCGACCGCTTCGTGACGCGCAGCCGCGACGTCAGCGCACTTGCGATCGGTGCCGACATCCGCATCCGCACGGTGATCAACGAAGCCGTCGGCAACGTCCGCGCCGACAATATCCTCGCCGCCGTCGCCCCGCAGCGGAGCGCCGCGTCGCTCGAAATGCTGCGCTGGATGGACGTCGATGCGATCAGCGGCCTGCTCGCGAGCGAACATCCGCAGGTCGGCGCGCTGATCCTGTCGGTGCTTGTCCCCGATGTCGCCGCGCGCGCGATCGAGACGCTCGACGAAGTGCTTCAGGCCGATCTGGTGCTGCGTGCGGCGATGCTGACATCGGTCCCCGCCGCGGCGATCGAGGATCTCGAATCGGTGCTTGCGAGCGCCAATGTCGATGGTCAGCGCGTCGCCAAGCAGGCGATCGGTGGTCCGAGCGACGTTGCCAAGATCATGAAAAAGATGCCGAAGCAACTGTCCGAGCGCACGCTCCGCTCGCTGAAGAAGCACGACCGCATCCTCGCCCAGACGATCGAGGAAGAGATGTTCATCTTCGAAAATCTGCGCGACCTCGACAAGAAGAGCCTCAGCAGCGTGCTGCGCTCGGTCGATGCCGCCCAGCTCGCGATCGCGCTCAAGGGCGCCGACGAGGATATGGTCGACATGTGCCTCGCCACCATGTCGCAGCGCGCCGCGGAAACGATCCGCGACGAAATGGACGAGATGACGATGGTCAAGCGCGCCGACGTCGACGACGCGCAGAAGAGCGTGATGCAGATCGTGCGCCAGATGGCGGCGGCCGGCGAGATCATGATCGCGGGCGGAGGCGACGATTATGTCTGATCCCGCCGCCGAAACGGGTTTCGCCCCCGTCCGCCTGGCCGACGCGATGGCGCGCGGCGGCGGCTTTCGCCCGCTGTCCTTCGCGCCCGCCCAGCAGGCCGCGCCGGAGGAGCCCGAAAGCCCCGCCGAAATCGACCTCGACGACCCCTTCGCGCTTGGCCTCGCCGAAGGCCAGCGCCTTGCCGAAGCCGCCTTCGTCGCCGAGCGCCACCAGCTGCTCGCGCTGCTCGCCGGCGCCGAGGCGCTGCAGGACGAACCGAGCGAAGAGCTCGCGCAGCTGATCGCCACGACGGTCGAGCGGCTCGTCCGCCAGATCGTCGCCGCGGCGCCGATCGACGCCGAATGGCTGCAGGCGCAGGCCGAGACCGCCGCGGCGATGGTCGCCGACGCCGACAAGGCGCGCACCTTGTGGGTCCACCCCGACGACGCCGCGCTCCTCGCCGACTCTCCGCTGACGCTCGCGATCGAAAGCGATCCGGCGATGATGCGCGGCACCGTCCGCCTCGAAACCTCGACCGGCTGGATCGAGCATGGCCGCGCGGTCTATCTTGAGGAACTGCGCGCCGCGCTCGGCGAAAGCGAAGCCGCATGACGCGCCGCCTCGCCCTCTCCGCGCAGCAATTGCTCGACCCCGTCGACCTGACGCACGCCAGCCCGCGCCGCATCGGCACACTCGTCTCGCACGAGGGGATCATGCTCGAAGTGTCGGGTTTTCCGATGCCGCTCGGCAGCAATGTCCGCATCAAATCGGCCGACAATGACTATGTCTACGGCGAGGTCGTGGGCTTTCGCGGCCACCGCAGCCTCGTCCTCCCCTTCGACTCGGGCAAGCCGCTCGTCACCGGCGCGCCCGTCGAACCGCACGGCGCGTCGAGCATGGTCCCTGTCGGCAAGGCGCTGCTCGGCCGCATCATGGACGCGCAGGGCAATCCGCTCGACGGCCGCCCGGCGATCAAGTCGCAGTTTCAGTGGCCGCTGGCGGGGCGCAAGGTCAATCCGCTGCGCCGCGGCCGCGTCACCCGCGCGCTCAACATGGGCGTGCGCGCGATCAACGGCCTGCTCACCGTCGGCGAAGGCCAGCGCGTCGCGATCATCGCGGGTTCGGGCGTCGGCAAGTCGGTGCTGATGGGTCAGATGATCGCGGGCACCGAATGCGACGTCATCGTCGTCGGGCTGATCGGCGAGCGCAGCCGCGAGGTCAGCGACTTCGTCGAAACCAAGCTGCCGCCCGAAGTGCGCAAGAAGTCGGTCGTCGTCGCGGTCCCCGCCGACCATCCGCCCTTGCTCCGCCTGCGCGCCGCGATGCGTGCGACCGCGATCGCCGAAGCCTTTCGCGCCGAGGGCAAGAAGGTGCTGCTGCTGATCGACAGCCTGACCCGTGTTGCCCACGCGCAGCGCGAGATCGGGCTGACGTTGGGCGAACCCCCGACGATGAAGGGCTATCCGCCGTCGGTCTTCGCGCTCATTCCCTCTTTGTGCGAACGCGCCGGCATCGACCGCGAAACCGGCGGTTCGGTCACCGCGCTCTATACCGTGCTCGCCGACGGCGGCGACATCGACGACCCCGTCGTCGACAGCGCGCGCGCCATCGTCGACGGCCATATCATCCTGTCGCGCCAGCTCGCCGAACAGGGCGTCTATCCCGCGATCGACGTCGCGCGTTCGCTGTCGCGCACGATGGTCGATTCGGTCGACCCCGAGCACGCCGCCGCCGCCGCGCGCTTCCGCCAGCTCTGGTCGCTTTATGAAGAGAATCGCGACCTGATGCTGATGGGCGCGTACGTCGCCGGCGCCGATCCGGTGCTCGACATGGCGATCGCCCGCCACGCCGACCAGCTCGCCTATGTTTCGCAGCCTGCCAAAGCGCAGGTCGATTTCGACATTTCCCGCCAAGCCCTGATTGAAGGATATTCCGCATGAACGCCCGCACCGCACGCCGCAAACGCATCATCCGCGTGCGCTCCGTCGAACATCAGCTGGCGGAGGCCAATCTGGCGCGCGCCAATGGCGAACTTGCGAATCTGGTCGAGCTCGCCAAGCGGCTCGAAACGCTGCGCGTCGACCTGGCGATGGCGAAGGGGGCGGTCGCCGGCCGCGCGCTCAATACGATCGGCGAGCTCGCGATGCGGCTCGACATCGCGCAGGAAAGCCTGACCGCGCCGCTCAGCAATGCGAGCCAGCGCCGCGATGAAATGGGCGCGCGCGCGCAGAGCGCGATGGCGAAGGAGGAATCGGCGGTTCGCCTCTATGAACGCAGCCGCAAGTCGGCCGAGGCCGAACAGGAACGCCGCGACGACGCCAACCGCCCACATCGCCCGCGGACGGGCATGCGGCTGCGCCTGATCGAAGGCGGCGCGGCATGATGAGCGCGCCGTCCCTTCCCACGCCGCAGGGCGCGATGCCCGCGGGCTTCGCGACCTTCCTCGCGAACATCGGCCAGTTGCCCGACGGCGGCGGCGAAAGCCCCGGCTTCGACCAGCTGCTCGCCGCGGCGCCGGTTGCGGCTGCTCCCGCCACCAATGCCGCCGCGACGATCAAGACCGGTCCCGCGCCGGCGGCCGACGCCGAAGCTGTGCACATCGATATGCCGCCGCCCGAAGACGTCGTGAGCGTCGAGGCCCCCGTCGTCAAAGCCGAGCCCGCCAAAGCCCCTGCCGACGCAGACGCCGCCACGCTGGCCGTGACCCTGCTGATCGCGCTGGGCGGCGGTGCCCCTGCTGCGGCGACCGCGCCCGGCAAGCCGGCACCCGCCGGAACCGAAACCGACGCAGCCCCCGATACGGCGGAAATGGCGGAAACCGTCGCCACCGCCGACCCGGCAACCGATTTGGCTGCGGTCGTGGCCGCGGTCCCTCCGGCTACCGCGAAGCCCGCCAAGCCGGTCGAAGCGCCTCAGGTCCGCGCCCACACCGATACACCGGCAGCACCGGCCCCCGCGCGTATGCGCGAGGCGGCAGCGCCGATGCCGATCCTTGCCGGCGCCGAAGCGCGTACGGCGAAGCCCGTCGATGCCGCGCCGTCGATGACGATCCTCTTTGCCCAGCCCGCCGCGCCGGGCGCCGGCGTGGTGGCCGACGCCGCCGCACCCGTCCAGCTCGCCGAGCGCGTGCTCGACATGGACAGCGACGGCGCGTGGATCGACCAGCTGGCGCGCGACATCGCCGCGACCAGATCGGACAGCGGCGACATCAGCTTTCGCCTGATGCCGCGCCACCTCGGCCGCCTCGACGTCGCGATGCAAATGGGCGACGAAGGCGTCGCGCTGAAGATGGACACGCATCATGAAGCGACCGCGACGATCGTCACCGCCGCGCAGGGCCGCCTCGTCGAAGACCTGCGCCAGCAGGGCGTCCGCGTCGCCGGCGCCGAAGTGACCTGCACCCCGGGCGAGACCGGACGCCAGTCGCAGGGCCAAGGCCAGGGCCGCGGAACCGCGCCCGATCCCGCCCACCTTATCGAAACCGCCACCCAGCGCGCCGAGCCGCGTGACGAAGACCGCGCCGCCGACCGCCGCGGCCGCTTCGCCTGATCAGAAAGGGTCCATCATGGCCAAGGACAATGTCGAAGGCGCCCCCAAGAAAAAGGGCAAGTTCAAGAAACTGCTGCTGATCGGGGTCGCCGCGATCGCGCTGATCGGTGCCGGCGCGGGCGCGGGCATCTATTTCGGCGCGCTGCAGGCGCATGAGGCGAAGCCCGAGGATAAATATCCCAAGCTCGTCCTGCGCAGCGAGGACGACCCCGAACCGGCCGCCGAGGGCGCCGGCAAGGAAGCCCCGCTCAAGGTCGGCACGGTGTCGGTCCCGAACGACAGGTTCAAGGTCGACCCACGCAAATATGAGGTCACTTATCATCCGTTCGCCGAGAGCTTCACGACCAACCTCGCCGACGGATCGGGCTTCCTTCAGATCGGTATCAGCGTTTCGACCTTCTACGACGGCAAGGTTATCAATAATATCAAACGGCAGGCGGTGCCGATCCGCTCGGTCGTGCTTATGGTGCTCGCCGAACAGGATCCGGCTCTGCTCTCCACATCGCAGGGGAAACAGCGGCTTCAACGTCAGTTGACGGCCGCGATCAACGATGTGCTGCGCGAGAAGGAAGGTTTCGGGGGTATCGACAATGTCTATTTCACGAGTCTGGTGATCCAGTGACCACCAGCACGAAATCGGTCAAAGCGGTGAAGGCCCCCAAGGCGTCTCCGCCTGCACCCGCGGCCGCGCCTGCGGATAGCAAGGAGTCGCTGCTGCTGCGCAAGGCGGAAGGCGGTTATGGCTTTCCGGCGCTCGAGGGCGTCGCGAACCAGTTCGCGCGGTCTTTGCGCGACCTGATCCGCGCGCTCGGCGCGCCGACGATCCAGGTCGAGCGCGCCGGCGCCGAGCAGATGAGCTTTGCCGAGTGGAGCGCGTCGGCCGCCCCCGCGATCTTCTGGCGCTATCACGCGCCGCCGCTCAAGGGGCCGGTGCTACTCGCGGGATCGCGCTCGCTGCTGCTTCAGCTCGTCGATATATTCTATGGCGGGCGCGGCCAGCTCGCCGCCGAGCGCGAGGAACTGACCGACGCCGAGGACCGCTTCGCCGCGCGGCTCGGCCGCGACATCGGAATGCAGCTCGCCGCCGCCTGGCGCGACAAGCTTGCGATCGAGCCCGAACTCGACAGCGTCACCGCCGATCCGGCGAAGCTCGCCGCGGTGCGCGCCGAAGACGAATTGTTCGTCCAGCGTTTCACCCTGCGCGGCGCGCCCTTCGACGGGCGGACGATCATGTGCGCCTATCCTGTCGCCGCGCTGCGCGGTGTCGCGGGCGACGAACTGCTGCCCGAATTGCAGGGCCATAGCGGCGCCGACCCCATCTGGTCGGGCGCGCTCGACAAGGCGCTGCGCGACGTGCGCATGCCCGTGCGGTCGGTCCTCGCGCGTCCCGAGATCAGCCTCGTCAAGCTGCTCGCGCTCGAAGTCGGCGACATCATCCCGCTTTCCATGCCGCGCCATGTGCCGGTGACCGTCGCCGGACGCAGCTTCGCGTTCGGCAGCATCGGCGAGGCCAATGGCAACGCCGCGATCATGATCGACCATATCGAAAAAGGACCGGACAATGACTGATATCGCCGAAGCCCCGAAGGCCGCGCGCCCCGACCGGCGCGACAAGAGCATCGGCGCCGCGCCCAATTTCGACCTGCTCGCCGGCGTCTCGCTGCGCGTGTCGGTCGAGGTCGGCTCGACCTCGATGACGCTTTCCGAACTGCTCGCACTCGGTGAAGGCAGCGTGATCGAGCTCGATCGCGCCGCGACCGACCTGCTCGACATCTATGCCAACGGCACCCTCATCGCGAAGGGCGAAATCGTCAGCGTCGATGGCCGCTATGGCATCCAGGTCGCCGAAGTCGTCGCGCCGGCGCGCGGGCTCGAAGGCTTCGAACGGAGAGCCTGATGTTCGAATATATCCTCCGCCTGCTCATCCTGCTGCCGCTCATCGGCGGCATGGCGTGGGGTAGCCTGTGGCTGTGGAAGCGCGTCCAGATGGGCGTGCCGCTCGTCGGTGGCGCCGCCAAAACCCGCGCGATCGAGATGGTCGACGTGCTGCCGCTCGGTCCGGGGTCGAAGCTCGCGGTCGTCGAATTCGCCGGACAGCGCATCCTCGTCGCGGTGTCGCGCAATGGCATCACGCGGATCGCCGACGACGCCCAAGGGGATTTCCATGTCGACTGATCGCCGCTTCTGGTTGCGCGCCGCGGCGCTCGCCGGTGGCGCCGCGCTACTTTGCGCCGCGCCCGCGGCTTATGCCCAGGCCGCCGACGGTCTCAGCCGCGCGGTGAACGAAATCGGCGGCGACGGCCGGCCGCTGAGCCTGTCGCTCCAGATCCTCGTCCTGATGAGCCTCTTGACGGTGCTGCCGTCGCTGCTGCTGATGATGACGAGCTTCACGCGCATCATCATCGTGCTGTCGATCCTGCGCCACGCGCTCGGGCTGCAACAGACGCCGCCGAACCAGGTTCTCGTCGGCCTCAGCCTCTTTCTGTCGCTATTCGTAATGGCGCCGGTGATCAGCGAAGTGAACCGCGTCGCGGTCACCCCCTATGGCCAGGAACAGATCGACATCGGCGAGGCGGTGTCGCGCTCGGGCGTCGCGCTCCACGGCTTCATGATGAAGCAGACGCGCAAGACCGACCTGATGATGTTCGCCAAGATCGCCAAGGCACCCAGCTATGCGAGCCCGAAGGACGTGCCCTTCTCGATCCTGCTCCCCGCCTTCGTCACCAGCGAGCTCAAGACCGCCTTCCAGATCGGCTTCCTGATCTTCCTGCCCTTCCTCGTCATCGACCTGATCGTCGCCTCGGCGCTGATGTCGCTGGGTATGATGATGTTGTCGCCGACGATCATATCGATGCCTTTCAAGTTGCTGCTCTTCGTCCTCGTCGACGGCTGGGCGCTGACGATGGGATCGCTCGCTTCCTCCTTCGTGAGTTAGGGGTCTACCAATATGGAAGCGGACTATTTCGTCGGAGTCGCGCAGCAGGCGCTGTGGATTCTCGCGCTCGCCTCGGCACCGCTGCTGCTGCCCGTGCTCGTCATCGGCGTGCTGCTCGGCATGGTGCAGGCGGCGACGTCGATCAACGAACAGACTTTGACCTTCGTCCCCAAGCTGATCGTCGCGGCGATCTGTCTCGCGATCTTCGGCGGCAGCATCCTTGTTCTGCTCACCGACTTCACCCGCGAGCTGTTCGCGCAGATTCCGGCGCTCGTCCGCTAAGGCCGTGCAAACTCATGCCACCCACTTTGCTTCCCTCCCCCTCGATGGGGGAGGCAGCGAGACTTGCCAGCTTGCTGGCTTAGTCGCAGCGGTGGGGGTGCGGCCTCGGCCTGAAGCGACTGTGCAAGGACGCGCCATCACCCCCATCCAACTCCGCCTAGCGCCTACAGCGCAAGGCTGCGTATCCTTCCCCCATCAAGGGGGAAGGATCGTGAGTTCCCGAGCCCGATGAACCCCGCCGACATCCCGAATATCGAGGCGATGCTCCAGCTGTGGATGCTGGGGATGATCCGCCCCGGCGCCGCCTTCATCGCCGCGCCGGTGTTCGGCGCGGCGAACGTGCCGGTGCAGCTGCGCCTCGTGATCGCGCTCGCGGTCGGCGTGCCCGCGGTTGCCGCGTCGGGCATGGCGCTGCCGCCCGAAGGCATTGTCTCGGTCCCGGGCTTTTTCTTTATCATCGGCGAGGTCGTGATCGGGCTCGCGATCGGCTTCGTGCTCCAGATGGGGCTCGCCGCCGCGCTTCTCGCGGGCGAGGTGATCAGCAATGCGATGGGCCTCGGCTTCGCGTCGATGGTCGATCCGCTGAGCGGCGCGTCGAGCTCGGCGATCGGGCAGTTCCTCTCGATGATGGCGACCGCGCTCTTCCTCGCCGCCGACGGCCATCTCCTGCTCATCGACATCATCGTCGACAGCTATAGCGCGCTGCCTCCCGGCAACGCCTTTCCGTCGTGGGATGCCATCGGCGGCCTCATCCGCTTCGGCAGCCTGATGTTTGCGGCGGGGCTGACGATCGCGATGCCCGTCGGCTTCGTGCTCATCCTCGTCCAGATCATCATGGGCGTCATCGGCCGCTCGGCGCCCGCGCTCAACCTGTTCGCAGTCGGCATCCCCGCGACCTTGCTCGCCGGGATCGTCCTGCTTGGCATCGCGACGCCCGCGATGGCCGAGGCGATCGCGCGCTTCCTCTCCGACGCGCTCGACGCCGCGCGCATGGTCGCAGGGATCTGAGCCATGGCGGAAGGCAGCGACAAGGACCAGAAAACCGAACAGCCGACGGCGAAAAAGCTCGCGGACTCCGCTCGCGAAGGCGATGTACTGATGTCGCGCGAGCTCGCGACCGCGCTGATGATGCTCGCCGCCGCTGGCTGGATCGTCGCCGCGGGCGGCTGGTTCGTCCAGTCGGCGGGCGAACTCGTCCGCCGCGGGCTGACCCTGACCGCCGCCGACGTCGCCGACTTCGCACCCGCCGAAGCGTTGATGCGCAACGGGGTCGAGATTTTGCTGCCGCTTGCGAGCCTGTTCGCGCTGGCGCTGGGCGCCGCGGTCGCGGGCCCCGCGATGCTCGGTTCGATGGGCTGGCGCGGCAAGGCGCTGCACTTCAAGGGCAACCGCATCAACCCGCTAAGCGGGCTCAAGCGCATGTTCGGGATGCAGGGCGCGACCGAGCTTGGCAAGGCGCTCGCGAAAGTGCTGCTGCTCGGAACGATCGGTTACTGGCTGGTCGCCAGCACCCTGCCCGCGATCATGACGATGGCCTCCACCGACCTGATCGCCGCGATCGGCCTCGCCGGAAAGGCGATCGGCCACGCGATGCTGACGCTCGCCGGCGGGCTTGTCGTCATCGCGCTGATCGACGTGCCGGTGCAATGGTTCCAGCGCAACAAACGGCTGATGATGAGCAAACAGGAAATCAAGGAGGAAATGCGCCAGTCCGAAGGCGCCCCCGAGCTCAAGCAGGCGCAGCGCCAGCGCGCGCACGAGGTTCTGAGCGGATCGGCGCGCAAGGCGGTGTCGGAGGCGACCGTCGTGCTCACCAACCCGACGCATTTCTCGGTCGCGCTACGCTATCGCCCCGGCGAGGACGCCGCGCCGGTGGTCGTCGCGCGCGGCCGCGGCGATGTCGCACTGTCGATCCGCGAGCTCGCGCGCGCCGCCAGCGTCCCGATGCTCGAATATCCGCAGCTGACCCGCGCGATCTATTTTACCGCCCGCGCGGGCCGCGTGATTCCGGAAGAATTGTTCGTCGCGGTCGCGACCGTGCTCGCTTTCGTCTTCCAGCTCGAGCGCGCGGTCGCCGACGGGCTTACCCAACCCGCGGTCGATGTGCCGCCCTCGCACCACTTCGATCCCGAAGGACGCCGTCAGGCTTAATTTTTCCCGCGCACCGCCGTTAAGCCAAGCGAAGGATATTTCGCATGGTCAGTTCAATCGCCAACAGCCTCGGTTTCGGGTCGGGCCTCGACGTCAAGCAGCTCGTCACCGACCTGTCGAACGCGTCGCGCGATCCCAAGATCGCGCGCATGGCCGAGCTGACGCAGGCGAACCAGACGCGGATCAGTGCGCTGGCGCAGGCGCGCGCCGATCTCGACGGCTTCGCCGATTCGCTGAGCCAGATGGTCAACGACGGAACGCTGCGCAGCACGCCGACCGTGTCCGACGAAAGCGTGCTCGGCGCCACCAGCCGCGCGGGCCTCTCCGCCGACAGCTTTGCCGCAACCGTCGTCGTAAACCAGCTCGCGCGCGCGCAGACCAGCTATTCGGGCGTCGTTGCCGACAAGGCCGCGGCGATCGGCGCGGGCACGATGACGCTGACCGTCGGCGGCGTCGCCAAGACGATCACCATCGGCGCCGCGAACAACAGCCTCGATGGCCTCGCCAAGGCGATCAACGCGAGCGGCGCGGGCGTCACCGCCTCGATCATCGCCGACGAAGGCGGGCACCGCCTGATCCTGAAAGGCCCGACCGGCGAAACCGGCGCCTTCACCCTCACCGCCGACGCCGGCGCCGACCCGGGCCTTTCGGCCTTTGCCACCGGCGGCGGCATGACCGAGGGCCAAAGCGCCGCCAATGCCGAATTCACGATCGACGGCATCGCCTTCAGCCGCGCGACCAACATCATCGACGACGTCGTTCCGGGCATGTCGCTGACGCTGAAAAAAGCCGCCCCGGGCCAGCCCGTCGACATCGGCGCGAGCCGCCCGCTCGACATGATCAAGCAGACCGTCGGCGATTTCGTCGCGGTCTATAACCAGCTCAAGAAGAGCCTCGTCGCCGCATCGAGCCTGTCGGGTCCGACGACCGGATTGCGCGAGCTCGAACGCGAACTCGGCGGGCTTATCCACAAGGTGGTTTCGAGCCACGGCAGCATCAACCAGCTGTCCGACATCGGGGTTTCGATAACCAAGGAAGGCCTGCTGTCGGTCGATAATGCCAAGCTCGACAAGGCGCTCGAAAGTGACGCCGGCGCGGTCGAGGCGCTGTTCAACCCGCGCCGCGACGCCACTCACACCGAACAGAGCGATCCCGGCATCGCCTTCGCGCTCGACGCGATCCGCGACAAAGCGGTCGGGGTCAATGGCGCGATCGATCGCGTGTCGAAATCGCTCGACACGAAAAAGGAAAATCTCGCCGACCAGCTCGAGAAGATCGAGGAGCGCGAGGACGCGTACAGGAAGCGCCTCGAGAAGCAATATGGCTCGCTCGAGGCGAAGCTCGCCGCCTTCAAGGCGACGCAATCCTATCTCGAACAGCAGATCAAGCTCTGGTCGAACCAGGGCAATGATTAAGAATTAGAGCGTGGGGACCAGGACCGTGACCGCTACCGCTTCGACCGTCCGGGCGACCGGGCTTTACCGCCGCTTGCAGAATGAAAGCCGCGCCGCCGCAGCCGACCCCGTCGAGCTGGTGACGATGCTGTACGACGAGCTTGAAACCGCCGTCGGCGTCCTCGCCGCGATGGTGCGGCAGGGGCAGCGTATTTCGGCAACCGAACCCGCCCACCGCGCGCGGGCGATCCTGATCGGCCTCGACGTCAATCTCGACCGCGACAAGGGCGGCGACGTCGCGACCGCGCTGTCGCGCGTCTACCGCAGCATGCGCCGCAAGCTCGACGATGCCGTGGCAGCGAACAGCGCCGAGGGGCTAGCCGAGCTGCTCGAGGGGATTTTGACGATCAGCGCCGCCTGGCGGCAGCTCCGCTGACGCCGACCGGCGCAATAGGCGAATAGCAAAGGCCCGCTCCTTCCTGCGAAGGCGGGCCTTTGCCGTATCATGCCGGGAAGCCCGCTGGGTACCCGGCCGCCCGAGGTGGGGACGGGCGGCCGGGTGGTGCGGGGGCGGACCAGAGCCCCCTTTTTCAGCGGGTGCTGAAACTTGTGTCGCGCGGGCCGTCAGGCGGCCTGCTGGTGGACGCCATATTTGCGCATCTTCTCGATCAACGTCGTGCGCTTCAGCGTCAAGAGGCGCGCGGCTTCCGAAATGATGCCGTCGGCCAGGTCGAGCGCGACATGGATCTGTTCGAGCTCGATCGTTTCGATCTCGCGCTTGAGGTCGATGGGACGGCCCGGCGCCGGCGTCTTCGCCGTCGGCGCGGCCGA
This sequence comes from uncultured Sphingopyxis sp., assembly GCA_966250105.1. GTDB lineage: Bacteria > Pseudomonadota > Alphaproteobacteria > Sphingomonadales > Sphingomonadaceae > Sphingopyxis. The sequence continues at coordinate 94,698 of CBINGC010000003.1, forward strand.
AGCGAAAGGCGCGGCGGCGAAATCTTCCGCGCCGATCTGCACCGCGGCGGGGCTGCTGGGGACAGCCGGCCGGGGTGCAAGTGCTGCGGTGGGGTTCAAAAGCATCGCGACATCATCGGCGCCGAGCGCCTCGCCGCCATGGAGAACGCTGGCGCGTTCGACGAAATTGCGGAGTTCGCGGACATTGCCCGGCCAGGCGTGCTGCATCAGCACCGCCATCGCGGCATCGTCATAGCGGCATTTGGCGTCGGCCGGCATCTGGCGCTGGAAGTGGCGGACGAGCGCCGGAATATCCTCGACGCGGCTGGCCAGGCTGGGGACCTGGAGCACAACCACGCCGAGCCGGAAGAACAGATCTTCGCGGAATTTGCCTTCGGCGATCGCGGCGCCGAGATCCTGGTGGGTGGCCGAAATGACGCGGACGTCGACGGCCTTCACCTCGCTGCTACCGACGCGGACGATCGTCCGGTCTTCGAGCACGCGGAGCAGTTTCACCTGCATGTCGAAACGCATGTCGCCGATTTCGTCGAGGAAGAGCGTGCCGCCCTCGCTCGCTTCGAAATGGCCGATGCGGCGGGCGTGGGCGCCGGTGAAGCTGCCCTTTTCATGCCCGAACAATTCGGATTCGATGAGTTCGCCGGGGATCGCGCCGCAGTTGATCGCCGAAAAGGCCTTGCCCGCACGGACGCCTTCATCGTGGATCGCGCGGGCGACCAGTTCCTTGCCCGAACCCGACGGGCCGCAGAGCATCACCGAAGCGTTCGACCGCGCCACGCGGCGGATCATCTCGCGCAGCCGGCAGGTTGCCGGGCTCGACCCGATGATCAGCGCTTCGAGCGCTGCATTATTGTTGTGCCCCAGTGTCATTTTGGTCTCCACCGCACCGCCCGCTCGGTGCCCCCTTCGATGGACTGATGAATTGACGAAACTGGTAAACAAAAGCTTATCGCCCGTTCACTAAGTCCTTCAAATTAAAGCAATATTGCCAGAATGGAAGTATCTGACGCGGAAATGCGTTAACTATCTCCGATATGCTGCCAAACTGGCACTAATTACCGCCGCTCCGCCAGCCCAGCGTGACCGAGATGCGGCGATTTCGCGGATCGAATCGGTCGGACGGGACATAGGGCTCGCGGTCGGCGACCCCCTCGATTCGCGCGAACCGCTCCGACGCGATGCCGCGGAACTCTAGATAGTGGCGCGTAACCTCGGCGCGATCGACCGACAGACGCCAGTTGTTCGTCCCCGATTTCGCCGACCAGGGCGCGGCGTCGGTGTGCCCGCGGATCATCACCCGATTGGGCACTTCGGCGATCAGCGCCGCGACCTCGGCGAACAGCTTGGCGCCGGACGGGGTCAGCTGGCTGGTGCCGATCGCGAACATCGAGACATCGGCGTCGTCGACGATATCGATGCGCAGCCCTTCCAGCGTCTCGGTGAACCGCAGGTTGCGCGCGAGACGCTTGAGGTCGGCCCGGCTCTGAAGCCGATCCTTCAGCGACTGGGCGAGCAGGTTGAATTTCTTCGATTCGGCTTCGCGCTCGCGTCCCGATGCCTCGCGCGGTCCTCCGACGGCGTCGCGCGGGATCGTCATCGCGCGCGTACCCGTTTGCGCGGCGCCATGCGGATAGCGGTCCGCCGCCACCAGCGAGTCGCCACCGAACAGGCCAGTCGATCCCGCGGTTTCGGTTTTGGTCTGCACGATCGTCGGCGCGAAATAGTCGGCGAGCGCCTTGCGCTGCGCCTCGTTCGTCGCGCCGAGCAGCCACATCAAAAGGAAGAAGGCCATCATCGCGGTGACGAAGTCGGCATAGGCGACCTTCCACGCGCCGCCATGATGGCCGCCATGCGCTTCCTGGATCACCTTCTTGACGATGATCGGGCGCGGCGGCGTGTTCGGGCGCGCGGCCATTAGGGTCTGGCCCCGCTACTTACGGGTCCGAGGCGTCGAAATGGCGAAGATATCGGGTTCGGGCGGGTGCAGCGGGTAGCATCGCTACCCGCAAGACCGCGCGGGCCTGAGATCGAAGCCATTTCGACGTCCCTTCGGGATTTGACCCATTTTGTCCATGGCCGCGTCAGCAAGCCTTGAAATATCAACATATTACTTCGCCTTGCTTCCTTGCCCTGAACAAAATCGCTTCAAACCTCGGACCCGTAAGTAGCGGGGCCAGACCCTAACGACCCCGCATTCCGTCGAAGACTTCGGCGAAGCTCGGCTGGTTATGATGGTCGACGCCCGAGCGTGCCGCCTCGATCACCAGCGGCTGCGGATGGCCGTGGAGCGAGGCGATGATCAGCTGCTTCACCGTGTGATAGATGGCGCCGTCGCTTTCGATCACCGTCTTGGCGCGCGTCGCGAACGGACCGACGAGGCCGTAGGCGAGCAGCACGCCAAGGAAGGTACCGACCAGCGCCGAGCCGATCATCGCGCCGAGGATCGCCGGCGGCTGGTCGATCGAGCCCATCGTCTTCACGACGCCGAGCACCGCGGCGACGATGCCGAGCGCGGGGAGCGCGTCGGCGAGGCTCTGCAGACCCTCGGCCGGCTTCAGGCTATGGTGGTGGTGGCTCTTCAGCGCATTGTCCATCACCTCTTCGACCGCGTGCGGGTCGAGCGTTCCCGACGACACGACGACGAGGCGCAGCGTATCGCAGATCAGGTGGACGAGCGTGTCGTCCTTCAAAAGCTTGGGATATTGCTGGAAGATCGTCGAATTCTTCGGATCCTCGATATGCGGTTCGACCGCGACCGGCCCTTCGGTGCGCATCATCTTCATCAGCGTCGAGACGAGCAGGATGCAGTCGAGATAATCCTGCTTCTTATACTGCGGACCCTTGAACACCTTGCCGAGCCCGCCGGCGAGCGCCTTCAGATCGGCGCCCGAATTGCCGATGATCAGCGAGCCGAGCGCCGCGCCGCCGATGATCAGCATCTCGTGCGGAAGCGCGTGCATGACGGGACCCAGATTGCCCCCGGTCAGCGCGAAGCCCCCGAAGACCAGCAGGATCAAGACGACGATGCCGACAGCGGGAAACATGTGTGCGCAACTCCATTCGGGACCCGGCTGTCGAGGCCGGCCCCCGCGAACTCAGGCCCCAGCAACTCAGGGACGTCTTGATGTTTAACGGCAGCGATGCTGCAAGATTGAGGGCCGTCAGCTCAAAATATCGAACAAGGTCTGTCGGTTGATTTTGGCAAAGGCCGCCTGCGCGGCGCTGAGCGTCAGTTCCTGGGCGTTGAGTTCGGCGATCGCAACCGACAGGTCGGTATCCTCGACCACCGAGCGTTCGTCCTTGAGCGTGATCCCGCGCGACGCGAGGCTGTCGCCGATGCGGTCGAGGCGGCCGCCCGACAGGCCGATCTTGGCATGTTCGTCGGCGACGTGACTGATCGCGGTGTCGAGCGCGCCGAGCGATGCGTTCATTCCCGCCTTGTCATTCGCCGCGACCGCCGCGGCGGCGTCGCGAATGCCCGTCGACAGGCTGTTGCCGCCGACGACGAAAACATCGGCCGCCGACGGCACGGGGGCGAAGGTCACGTCCGAATCGAACCGCATCACGCGCGCGCCGCCGGCGGCGAATACCGGCTCGCCATTCGAATCTCGCGTCGCCGCCAGCGCGTCTAGTTCGTCGGCGATCGTCCCGAGTTCGGCGGCGATGGTGGCGCGGTCGGCGGGGTTCGCCGTGTCGCTGGCGGCGGCCAGCGTGAGTTCGCGCGCGCGCGACATCAGGTCGCTCACCGATTTCATCACCCCGTCGGCCTGCGACACGAGCGCCGAGGCGGCGTTGGTGTTCGACGACCAGGCGGTCATGCTCGCCTGCGTGGTGCCGATCGTCGCGATCCGCCGCGCGGCGACCGGATCGTCGGACATGCGCAGCAGTTTCTTGCCGCCCGAAATCTGGATCTGCGTCCGCTCGAGCTGTTCGGCGAGCTTTTGTTGGCGCGCGATTTCGCGCGTCATGCGATTGCCCACGGCGTTGATCATCGTCCCGGCCTCCTTACAGCGAGCTCAAGAGCGTTTGCATCGTTTCGCGCGCGACTTGGATCGTGCGCGCCGCGGCCGAATAGGCTTGCTGAAAACGCAGCAACTCGGCCGCTTCGGTGTCGAGGTCGACCTGGCTGACGCCGTCGCGCGCGGCGGCGGACGCGTCGGCGCGCGTGGCGGCGGCGGCATCCTGTGCCCGCGCCGACGCGACCGTCTGCGCCTGCGACGCCATATGGCCCGACCAGCGCGCCTCGGGATCGTTCGCTCCGCGCATCTCGCCGAGCGCGAGCATGTTGCCATTGCTGCCCGACGCATCGGCAACCGCGACCTGATCGGGGGCCAGCGTCGCGGCGGTCAAGGTCGCGGCGCTGGTGCCGATAAACAGCGGCTGGCCCGGATTGCCGTTCGCATCGATGCCCGCCTGGTGCGCGGCGTTGAGCTGGCTCGCGAAATCACTCGCCATCGTGTCGAGCGCGGCGCGCTGGTCGGCGACATGGTTCGCCCCCTCGGCCAGCCCGGCGAGCGAGCCGGTCGAGATCGCGAGCGGCGACCCGCCGACGCTGTACGACAGGCGGCCGTCGGCGGCGGCGGTCACCGCAATCGGATTCACCACACCGCCGCCAACGAGCAGGTCGCCCGATCCGGCGGCGCGAAGCGTCACCGCGCCATTATTGTCGAAGCTCGCGCTGACCCCCGCCTGCGACGATAATTTGTCGAGCAATCGGTCGCGCTCGTCGAGCAGGCTCGCCTCGTTGGTCGATCCGGGACGCGCCTTGCGCAGTCCGATGTTGATCTGTTCGAGCGCGCCCAAATTCGCGTTGAACGTGTCGACCTCGCTCGCGGCGGCGCCCTCGATCCCCTCGCCCATCTTGTCGAGCTCGTTCGCGGCGGTGCGAAACCCCGATGCGATGTCGTCGACCGACTGCAGGAACTGGGCACGCAGCGTCCGGTTCGACGGGTCGGATGTCAGCTGGTCGGCGGTCGTATACAGATTGGTGAGGCCGGTCTTGATGCCGTTGGTCTCGTCGCTCAATGCCCCTTCGACCTTGCCCAGCCAGTCGAGCTTCGTCGCCGCGCGCTCGGCATCGCCGGAGGTGAGGCGCGAATCCTCGATCAGCCACGCGTCGACCGAGCGGTCGAGGCCGCGAATGTCGACGCCGCCGGGATTGGTGTTGCCGCGATAGAAGATCGAATTGCCGCCGCCGACGGCTTCCATCATCTCGAGCCGGCGACGCGCGTATCCGGGCGTCTGGGCGTTGGCGATATTGTCGCCGATCGTCGAGAGCGCGCGCGAATAGGCCTTGAGCCCGCTGTAGCCGATGCCGAGCAGGTCGCTCATCGCACCCCTCCCCCAAAGCGCGTGGCAAGCCCGCCGAGCTGACCGCGAAACTGCTGCTCGACCATGTCGGCGATACCGAATTGGCGCATCGCGGCGAGGCTGTCGGCGGTGCGCGCGTCGGCCATTTCGCGGAAATTGTCGGTCGCGCTGGACCCGAAGATGTCGTCGGCAAGCTTCGCCTGCCGCATCGACGCCATCAGCTGGCGCAGGATCACGGCCTCGAACGCCTCGGCCGCCTTGCGCAGCCCGCCGTCGCCGCCGCCCGCCGCGGCGGGGGTGGGCGTCGCCGAAACGGAAGAAATGGGGCTCGTCATATGATCACCAGTTCCGCAGTGAGCGCGCCGGCCTGGCTCAGCGCCTCGAGGATGGCGACAAGGTCGCCGGGGGGAACGCCCAGCCGGTTGATCGAATCGACCAGTTCGGAGAGCGAGGCATTGGGGTTCATCAGAAAGGCCGGGCGATAATCTTCGGTGACTTCGATCTCGCTCGACGGTTCGATCGCGGTCTGGCCGCGGCTGAACGGCGCCGGCTGAACGACCATCGGCGCTTCCTTGATCGACACGGTGAGTTTGCCGTGGCTGACCGCGGCGGTGCCGACGCGGACCGCGCCGTTGATCACCACCGTGCCGGTGCGCGCGTTGACGATCACCTTCGCCGGCGGTTCGGCGCGCGTCACGCCGAGATTCTCGATCTTCGACATCAATCGCATCCGTTCGTCGCCGTTCCCGCTGGCGCGGATCGCGATGCTCGCGCCGTCGATCATCGACGCGCTATTGGGGATCGCGGCATTGATGGCGTCGGTGACGCGCTTGGCATTGGTTGCGTCGAACTGGTGAAGGTTGAACGTCAGCCAGTCGCTGGTCGCGAAGCCGGTATTGACCACGCGTTCGACCGTCGCACCGCCCGCGATGCGCCCGCTCGACGGCACATTGACCGTCAGCTTCGACCCGTCGGCGGCATCGACGCCGAGCCCGCCGATCACCAGATTGCCCTGCACCATCGCGTAAATCTGTCCGTCGGCGCCATAAAGCGGCGCGAGCACGAGCGTGCCGCCGCGTAAGGACTTCGCCTTGCCGATCGCCGACACGGTGACGTCGAGGCGCTGGCCGGGCTTCGCAAAGGGCGGCAGCTCGGCGGTGATCATCACCGCCGCGGCGTTCTTGAGCGCCGGGTTCACCCCCGGCGGCAGCGTCAGGCCAAAGCGCGACACCGCGCCCCGCATGCCGAGCGTCGAATAATCGAGGCTGTCGTCGCCGGTGCCCGCGAGGCCGACGACAAGGCCGTAGCCCGTCAGCTGGTTCGCGCGCAGCCCCTGAAACTGGCCCATGTCCTTGATGCGCTCGGCGTGCGCGGGGTCTGCGAAGGCGAGGCCCGCGAGCAGCAGCGCGAAAAGGGTGAACAGGGTCGGACGCTGGGTCACTTCAAATTCCTCGTTTAGAAGGGGCTGATGATCGAGAAGAAGCGCTGCAGCCAACCTTGCTGGCTCGCGCGGGCGATCTCGCCCTTGCCGATGTATCGGATGTGCGCATTGGCGACGCGCGTCGACAGGATGCGGTTGTCGGGGCTGATGTCGATCGCGCGCACGATGCCTGAGATCTGGACGCGCTCATCGCCGCGGTTCAGGGTCAGGAATTTTTCGCCTTTCACCAGCATCGTGCCGTTCGGATAGACGGCGGCGACGGTCACGCTGACCTCGCCCGACAATGCGTTCGACTGCGACGCTTCGCCCTTGCCCTTGAACTGCTGGCCGCCGCCCATGCCGATGTCGCTGGGATTGAACAGCGACAGCGGGCCGGTGGTCGGCGGAGAGAGGCCGATATCGCCGTCGCGCTGCGTGCCCGCGGCATTGCTTTTCGTCGCGGCGGTGCGCTCGACGAGCTGGATCGTGATGATGTCACCGACGAACCCCGCGCGTCCGCCCGACGTCAGCGGCACATAGGCGCCCTGAAAGATCGAGCCGTTCGCCGGCGGAGGCGGAGGCGGCAGCGGTATCGATACCGAAAAGGCGTCGGGCGGCAGCTTGTCCTTCGCCTGGGCCGCGAGCGGCACAAGCGCCAGAGCGACTATCGCCAGCTTAGAGAGTCTGCGAGGCATTTTTCATCATCTCGTCGGTGGCCGAGATCATCTTCGAATTGACCTCATAGGCGCGCTGCGTCTCGATCATGTCGACAAGCTCCTCGACGACATTGACGTTCGATCCTTCGAGCATCCCGCCGCGCAAGCTGCCGCGCCCTTCCTCGCCGGCGCCGCCGACGAGCGGCGCGCCCGAGGCCTGCGTTTCGACGAGCATGTTGCCTCCGATCGCCTGCAGCCCCGCCGGGTTGGCGAAGCGCGCGATCTCGATCCGGCCGAGCTCAAGCGCGGTGCCGTCGGCGGCGGTCGCCGACACGGTGCCGTCGAGCCCGATCGTCACATTGCTCGCATCCTCGGGAAGCTGGATCGCGGGGGTCAGCGGCTTGCCGTCCGAGGTCACGATCGTGCCGTCGGGGGCGCGGCCGAAATTGCCCGCGCGGGTATAGCCGATCCGCCCGTCGGGCATTTCGACCTGGAAATAGCCGGCGCCGTCGATCGCGACGTCAAGCCCGTTGCCCGTCGTCTGGAACGCACCCTGCGTATCGATGCGCGCGGTGCCGTTCAGCGCGACGCCGGTGCCGAGGTTGAGCCCCGTCGCATACCGGTTTTCCGCCGTCGAGGGCGCGCCAGCCTGCGTCATCAATTGATAGCTCAGCGTCTCGAAGCTCGCGCGGTCGCGCTTGAAACCCGTCGTGTTGACGTTGGCGAGGTTGTTGGCGATCACCTGCATCCGGAAGCCCTGGGCATCCAGACCGGTCCGCGCGACGTGCAAGGCACCGATACTCATGTCATATTCTCCTTAACGGGGGAGCTGCATCAGATTGGCGGTCGCGCTGTCCATGTCGCGCACGTCGCTGATCATCTTCAATTGGGTGTCCCAGCTGCGGCTCGCCTCGATCATCTCGACGAGCGCGCTGGTCGCGGTGACGTTCGATCCTTCGATCGAGCGGGTGAGCAGCCGCGCTTCGGGATCGTCGGGCAATATGCCGCCGTCCTTCACCCGGAACAGGCCGTCGAGCCCCTTGACGATCTCCGACCCTGCGGGACCCGCGAGCCGGAGCCGGTCGACCTCCTGCGGATTTTCGGGGTCGCCGCCCTGCGGAACGACCCACACGCGCCCTTCCTGGTCGATGCTGATCGCATCGGCGGGCGGGATCGTCACCGGGCCCTGCGTTCCCTGCACGGGATGGCCGTCGCCGGTGGTCAGCAGCCCGCTCGGCGAAATCTGCAGGTCGCCGCGCCGCGTATAGGCCTCTTCGCCATTCTCGGCCTGCACGACGAGCAAGGCGTCGCCCTGCATCGCGATATCGAGGTCGCGGCCCGTCTGGGTAACGGTGCCCGCGCGCATGTCGGCGCCGAGCACCTCCTCGGACGCCATGGCGCGTGCGTCGAGCCCGTTGCCGTCGAGCCACAGCGACTGCGCATTGGCGATGTCGGCGCGGAAGCCTGGCGTCTGCGCATTCGCCAGATTGTTGGCGATCGCCGTCTGCCGGGACATGCTGCCCCGCATCGCGGTGAGGCTGGTATAGATGAGGCGGTCCATCTGGATACTCCCGGCAGGCGGCGGTCAGCGCGTCAGCGCATGCCGATGATCGTCTGGGTCAGCTGCGAAGCGCCCTCGATCGCCTTGGCGTTCGCCTGGAAATTGCGCTGCGCCGACATCAGCATCACCAGTTCCTCGGTGATATCGACGTTCGAGCGTTCGAGCGCGCCCGAGCGGACCGCGCCCATCGAGCCGCTGGTCGGGCCGTCGATCGTCGGCGGGCCGCTTTCGCCCGTCGACTGCCAGTGCGCGTCGCCGGTCGGGCGCAGGCCCGACATCGTCGGGAAGGTCGCCATCGCGACCTTGCCGAGCGTCTGGTCTTCCCCGTTCGCGAAAGTCGCGGTGACGAGGCCGTCGAGGCCGATCGATACATTGACCAGCGCCGAGGTCGGATCGGACGGCGCGCCGGTGGGCAGCTGCATGTCGAAGGCGCCGGCGAGCGTGTTGTTGGTGACATTGCCGTCGGCGTCGACCGGAAGCAGCTGCAGCTTCGCGCCCGTCGTATCGATGACATAGCCGTCGGGGGTCGGTTCGAACGAACCGTTGCGTGTATAGGTGATCGCCTCGGTCGGCGGGTTGCCTTTCACGATGAACATGCCTTCGCCGACGATCGCCATGTCGAGCGTCTTTTCGCTCGCTTCATAGGATCCCTGCGTGAACTGCTGGGTGATGCCGTTGAGGCGCGTGCCCTGGCCCGCGATCGTCTTCGTCGACTGCGTCGGCGACGAAGCGAAAATGTCGCCGAACTGCGCCTTGCTGCGCTTGAAGCCGACCGAACCGGCGTTCGCGATATTGTTCGAGATGACCGACATATCGGTCTGCGAAGCCTTGAGGCCCGAAAGCGAGGTAAAGAATGACATGGACTTATCCTTCCTGGGTGGTGGGAGCGGGCGCCGGGGTGGCGGCCTTGATGTCTTTGAGCAGCTGCGTCTGCGCGGTGAGCTGCTCCGAAATCTGCGCGAGCACAGTGTTCGTTTCGCTGATCCCGGCGAGGCTCGAGAATTGCGCCATCTGGGCGACCATCTGCTGATTATCGACCGGGTTGAAGGGATCCTGCTGCGACAGCTGCGCGGTCATCAGGCGCAGGAAATCGCCCTGATCCATCTGCTGGCTGGTGCCCTTTGGGTGGATCACGGGGTTGTTGTTGGTGATGCTGTTGACGCCCATCTTACTGTCCCATCCTGAGAGTTTCGTTGATCAGGCCCTTCGCGGTTTCGAGGACCTGGACATTGTTCTGATACTGGCGCGCGGTCTCGACCATCTCGACCAGCTCGGCGGCGCTATCGACCGCGGCTTCCCACACATTGCCGTCGGCGTCGGCGAGCGGGTTCGACGGATCGTGGCGTTTCGACGGCGCCATTTTCGAGGTCGTGACCTGGTCGATCTGGACCGTCGCGCGGCCCTGATCGTCCATGACGGTGCGAAAGACCGGCTTCAGCGAACGGAAGGCGCCCGCCTCGCTGCCCGCGACCGTCCCCGCATTGGCGAGGTTCGATGCCGTGGTGTTCAGCCGGACGAGCTGCGCCGACATGGCGCGGCCGCTGATATCGAAGACCGAGAAATTGCCGTTCATCGTCATTCGCCCTTCAGCGCGCGCGACAGCGTGTTGATACGGCCGCTGAGGAAAGAAAGGCTCGACCGATAGGCGAGCGCGTTTTCGGCATAGGCGGTCTGCTCGGTCGCCATCTCGACGGTATTGCCGTCGAGCGACGCCTGCACCGGAACGCGATAGGAAATCGCGCCTTCGGTCGAGGCGCCCTGCTGCGCGAGGTCGAGCGCCTTGGCGAAATCGATGTCGCGCGCCTTGTAATTCGGCGTCGCGGCGTTCGCGATGTTCGACGCGAGCATCATCATGCGCTGGCTGCGCAGCTGAAGCGCCGTCGCATGCAGGCCAAAGAGTTTCTCGGATGCCATCATCCCGTTCCTTCCATTGCCGCCCTCCGGCGGCGGGGTCTCCGGGTCCGGCCGGCTGGCACGGACGCGCGGAAATACACCAAGGCATGATGCAATGCCCGTGCCAAAAGTCATTTATCAATGTAATTCATATAGTTATATCGGTTTCCGGGGGACCTCCGATCGTCCTCGTCAAAAAACCGACGATGCCGCGCGCCCTCCAGCAAAACCGCGCGTCAAACCGCGACTGGCACGCTTCCTGCAAAATATCGGGAGACCCAAATCATCGGGCGAGCCAAACCGGACCGAAGGAGATCGACCTTGTCCCGCAAAATTCTCATCGGCCTTGCCGCCTGCATCCTCGCCGTGCCGAACAGTGCCGGCGCTCAGCAGGCGACCGAGGACTGGCAGGCGATCGACGCGCTAACCGCGACGGTCGCCAGCGCCTTGGGCCGCACCGCGACGCCGATCGATCGCCGCATCAAGCTCGCGCGCTGCCCCGAACAGGCGTCGATCACCGCGATCGACGCGCGTACCCTCGCGGTGCGTTGCGATCCGCTCGGCTGGCGCCTGCGCGTCCCGATGACCGGGCCTGCCGGCGCCGCCCCCGCGGCGGCGGGCTATGCCCGCCCCGCGCAGAATGCCCCGGTGATCCGCCGCGGCGACAATGTCCGCGTCACGATCGACGCCCAAAGCTATTCGATCAGCTATGCCGCGATCGCTGCCGAAGACGGACGCGTCGGCGAGACGATCACGCTCAAGGGCGACGACAACAAGTCGAAGCTCAGCGCCACCGTCACCGGTCCCGGCCGCGCCATCCTGCAAGACTGATCCCCACCCTCGCTGCCTTACCATTGGGCCCGGCCTGTCGGCTTTCCGACGGCGCCGGGCCTTTCTTTTGTTTTTTTTCGGGTCAGCCGCCTTAATCGCCGCATAGACCATCCGTTAAAGCCTTCGTGAACCGCGCCGTCACTTTTCTGACGGCACCGGATGGAGGCACTTATGTCGGGTGACAGCAAGATCGGACCAGTCGGCGCCACCGGCCGCGCCGTCCCGTTGCGCCGGGTCGCCAGCGACAATGTCGCGGCGATGCGTACGCCCGCGCAGCTCCAGCCGGCGCAGGAAAATCTGCCGGCCGCAAAGCTGACCCGCCTCGCCGGCAGTCTGGCCGACCAGGCCCCGCCGGTCGACGTCGCGCGCGTCGCCGCGCTGCGCACCGCGATCGCGAACGGCAGCTATGGCGTCCATCCGGCGATCATCGCGAGCGCGATGCTCGACTTCCACGGGCGCGGGGCCGAATGATGCTGGCGCAGATGGAGGAGGTTCAGGCGCGACTCAACACGCTCGTCGGCGCGCTCGACGGGCATGATGCCGGCGCGATCATCGCAGCGACCGAGGAACTTGCCACCGCGGTGATCCTGTTTCGCGGCGCGGCCGTCCCGGCGGGCAGCGAACATCGCGCGCGCGCGCTGATCGGTCAAACGCTGAACCAGCTTGAGGCCGCGGCGGTGCGCGTCAATATATTGAAGAACTGGACGCGTCAGAGGATTGACAAGAGCCATGAGATTCGCGGCACGCGGCCGCGCGGAGCGGCTTTAAGCTACTGATAACCACATAATTTCCGTGCCATGACGGAAAATGGCACGATGATTGCTTTTGGTCTGCTGAACAAGCGGAACCATAGCCATGAACGCAATCAACAATCCCCAAGGCGCCAACCGCATCGCCGCACCCGTGCTCGACGCGGTGCAGAATGCGTCCGCGCGATCGGGAATCGATTTCGACTATCTGTTCGACGTCGCGCGCGTCGAGAGCGCCTATAATCCGGCTGCGCAGGCGTCGACCTCATCGGCGCGCGGCCTTTATCAGTTCACCAAGCAGACCTGGCTCGCGACGCTCGACCGCCATGGCGCGAACCATGGTCTCGCCTGGGCCGCCGACGCGATCGGCCGCGACGCGTCGGGCCGGCTCAGCGTCGCCGATCCCGCGCTCCGCCAGCAGATCCTCGACCTGCGCGACGATCCGACCGCGGCGTCGAACATGGCCGCCGCGCTGACCGGCGACAATCGCACCTATCTCGAAAGCCGGATCGGCCGCAGCGCCGAGCCCGTAGACCTCTATCTCGCGCATTTCCTCGGCAGCGGCGGCGCCGCCAAATTTCTGTCGGCGCTCGAAGCAAACCCCGACCAGCCCGGCGCGTCGATGATGCCCGAGGCGGCGGCCGCGAACCGCTCGGTCTTTTACGCCGCCGACGGCAGCATGCGCAGCCTCGCCGAGATCCGCGAACGCTTTCGCGTGAAGCTCGAAGAGGGCGGCAAGACCGAAAATATGAAGCCCTTCGCTCCCTCGAGCTGGCACGCGCAGGCGAGCAGCTCGAGCGGATTGGCGGGCGCAGGCGGCGGGGGCCGCCCGCCGCTCCAGATGATGGATATCCAGCCTATGCCCAAAAAGCTCTCGATGGGCTTTGCCGCCGATGCCTATCGGCGCCTCGCTTCCCTGTCGGGAGGCGCGGCATGACCGCCGGCTTCAACCTTCGCAATTTCTCACGAATCGCCAGCCTTTCGGCGCTGCCGGCGGGGATGCTGATCGTCGTCGGGCTGATGGTGATCCCGGTTTCGCCGCTGATCCTCGACATCAGCTTCGTCGCCAACATCATGATCAGCCTGCTGATCCTGATGGTCGCGCTGCAGGCGTCGAAACCGCTCGATTTCTCAGCCTTTCCGACCGTGCTGCTGCTCGCGACCTTGTTCCGGCTCGCGCTCAACGTCGCCTCGACGCGCGTCGTGCTCGTCCACGGCCACGAAGGCACCGCGTCGGCGGGCCATGTCATCGAGGCGTTCGGTCAGGTGCTGATCGGCGGCGACTATATCGTCGGCCTGTTCGTCTTTTTCGTCCTGATGATCATCAACCTGATCGTGATCACCAAGGGCGCGGGCCGCGTGTCCGAAGTGTCGGCGCGCTTCACCCTCGATGCGCTGCCCGGCAAGCAGATGGCGATCGACGCCGATCTCAACGCCGGGCTGCTCACTCCCGAAGAAGCCAAGGCGCGCCGCGTCGAAGTCGGCACCGAAGCCGATTTCTACGGCTCGATGGACGGCGCCTCGAAATTCGTGAAGGGCGACGCGGTCGCGGGCCTTTTGATCCTGTTCGTCAACATCGTCGGCGGGCTGATCCTCGGCATCTTCAGCCACGGGCTCAGCCTGTCCGAAGCGGGCAGCACCTATATCACGCTGGCGATCGGCGACGCGCTCGTCGCGCAGATCCCGGCGCTGCTGCTCTCGATCGCCGCCGCCGCGATCGTCACCCGCGTCTCCTCGCCCTTCGACCTCAGCGGTCAGATCGGCAGCCAATTCTCGTCGCCCGCCATCTGGATGGCGGTCAGCGGCATCCTCTTCATCCTCGGCCTCGTCCCCGCAATGCCGCAGATGCTGATCCTGCCCGCCGCCGCGCTCTCCTTCGCGATCGGCTGGCAGCTCCGCCGCGCCGAGGCCGCGGTCGCCGACCTGCCCGCACCCGCCGCGCCCGCGCCCGACCCGTCGCATATCGAATGGGCCGACGTCAGCGACGCGAGCGCGTGCCAGCTCGAGATCGGCTATGCGCTCGTCACCCTCGTCGACGAACGCAAGGGCTCGCCGCTGATGACGCGCATCACCGGGATTCGCCGCCAATTGTCGAAGGAACTCGGCTTCGTCATCCCGCCGGTAAAGGTCACCGACGATCTGTCGCTGCCCGGCAACGTCTATCGCATCTCGGTCGCCGGGGTGATCGTCGGCGAGGACGAGGTCTTTCCCAACGAGATGCTCGCGCTCGATTCGGGCGATCTCGTGCGCCAGGTGACGGGACGGCCGTGCAAGGACCCGACCTTCGGTCTCGACGCGCTGTGGATTCCCAAGGCGATGCAGAATGACGCGATCGCCGCGGGCTATACCGTCGTCGACCCCGCCACCGTCGTCGCGACACACCTCAACAACAGCATCGTCGGTTCGGCCGCCGAGCTGTTCGGCATCGACGATGCACAGGCGCTGATCGACAATCTCAAGACGCATTATCCGCAGCTCGCGCAGAATCTCTCCCCACAGGGCTATTCGCTGCCGCGCGTCGCGAGCCTCTGCAAATCCTTGCTCGTCGAGCGCGTGCCGCTGCGCGATTTCCGCAAGATCGCCGAAGCGATGGTGGCGCTTTCGGGCCAGCAGCTCGGCGAGATCGACCTGATCGAAGCGGTGCGCCAGCGCATCGGCGCGCTGATCGTCCAGACGATCGTGCCGAGCCGGATGCCGCTGCCCGTCGTGACCTTCAGTCCCGAGATCGAGATGCTGCTCAACCAGGCGGTGCGCGCCAATCCCGCCGCCGAATGGCCGTTCGAACATGGCATGGCGATGACGATCATCGAACAGGTCGGCCAGGCGGTCGAACCTTTGCTGCTCCAGACGCGCAGCTTCGCGCTCGTCGCCTCGCCGATCTGCCGCTCGGCGCTCTCGCGCCTCGTGCGCGCCACTTTCCCTGATGTCGCGGTCATCTCCTACCTCGAGATTCCGGCGACCAAGCAGACCGAAATCGTCGCGACGATCGGCGCCGAAGTGCCGCGCCTCGCGTCCGGGCCCGACGCCCCCATGGAGGACCAAGTGCATGAGAATTGAGCCCGCCGAGCAATTTGCCGCGAGCGGCCGAGCGCCGGGTACGCGCGGCTATGGCGAAAGCGTCGAGGCGCTGGTCGCGGAATATGCGCCGCTGGTCCGCAAGATCGCGTGGCAGGTCTTTTCGCGCGTGTCGCGGACGAGCGAGCTCGACGACCTGATCCAGACCGGGCTGATCGCGTTGATCGAAGCGAGACGCCACTATGAGGAGCGCGGCTTCGCCTTTGCGACCTATGCGACGACGCGCATCCGCGGCGCGATGATCGACCAGCTGCGCCGCGAGGCCGATGTCGGTCGCTCGGCGATGGTCGCCGCAAAGCGGATCCAGGCGATGCGCGGCGCGCTCGAACAGCAGCTGATGCGCGCGCCGACGACGGCCGAGATGGCGGTCGCCTTCGATATGTCGGCCGAGGATTATTTCGCGCTCGAACGCAATGCGACGCACGGCCGCTCGACCTCGCTCGACGAGCTGACCGACATCGGCGCCTTTCTCGCGGCTGACGAGGATGCGGGCGCCGACGAACGCTGCGAGCAGGAGGATCTGATGGGGGCGCTGCGCCAGTGCGTCGGCCGCCTGTCCGAGCGCGAGCAGATGGTACTCCAGCTCTATTTCTTCGAAGAGCTCAACCTGCACGAAATCGGCCTGACGCTCGACGTCAGCGCGGCGCGCATCTGCCAGATCAAGCGCGAGGCGATGATCAAGGTCGACCGCATGATGAAGGAAATGACCGAATAGGGATCGCGCGCCTTTTCCTTCTTCTTCATCCCGGCGCAGGCCGGGATGACGATTCGGTAAGAAGGCCGGACTCTAGGCCGCCAGCGGGGGGGAAGCCTGGCGGATGTCGCCGATCTTTTCGAAATAACTCGCCATGCGTTCGGTCCCGTTTTCGCTCAGGCGCACGATCGTGCGGCGGCGATCGCGCTCGTCGATCGAGCGATGCACCAGCCCGCGCTGTTCGAGCGATGCGATCATGCGCAGCCCCGACGACAAGGGGACCCCCGCGCCGGTCGCGAGATCGCTGGCGCTGAGCACGCGGCCGTGCGCACCCGCGAGCATCAGGTCGAGCATCATGTCCCAGACCGGCCCCGATATCTCGGCGGTGCCGAAATGGCTGCGGCGAATGCGCCGGATCTGGATGCTGAGCGACAATTGATCGAGCAGTCCCGCGCCCGTCGGCGCGTCGCCGCGAACGCGAACACTCTCGGCGCCGCGCGCGGCGGTGGACGGCGATTCTTCGCCGCGGCCCGCGAGCAGCTCGTGGATCTGGTCGACCCGCGATTTCAGCTCGGCAATTTCTTCGTTCGAAAATGGCTGCATGTGACGATGCCCCTGGGGAGCCACATATCAGGCCGTAACGTCATTCCGCCGACTGGACGATCCCGATGCGTAGATGATCAGCAACAGGATCGGATAGGAAATATACACCGAAAGCAGCGAATAGGGCCGCGCCAATATCTCCGAGAACATGAGCTTCTGGATATGCCCGAAAATGGCGATCAATTGCCATCCGGTGATCCAGTAAGGCCAGAAACTCTGCGTCCGCATGGCGATGAACCAGAAGCTCACCAAAACCAGCACGTCGATGATGAAGATATTGACCTCGATGTTGGTCCAGGTCGGAAAAGGCGTCACGGCCGTCGTGAGGACCGACGCGATCAATGCCGTATAGGCTGCCCAGCGCTCGAGCGGTCCGCCGCGACGAATCGCGACGGCGACGGTGATGAGCAGAACGGCATAATAGATCGCCACGGACCACATTGTGGCAGTCAACCTTTCTTGCGGATCAGCCGGCCTTCGCGAACGCCGGCGCGTCGGCGCCCTGACGATCGTTGCTGCCTTCGTCCACCAGCTTCGCCGCCGCCGGCTTGACGCCCGCGCCGAACATGCGCGTGCCGAGGCCGACTTCTTTCTGCGTCACCGTCAGCGCCAGATGCGCGTCGGTCAACAGCTGGCGGACCTCGCCCGCAGCGGCGAGCGCCTGCGCGACCTTCGCCATCGCTTCCTGGCCGACGATCGCCGACATGTTCGTCTCGCGGCGCGCGGTGGGCAGCGTCGCGGCAAGCTGGGCGATGCGGATCATCGCCTCGTCGATGGCATCTTCGGCAAGATGCAGGTCGGAAGCGATCTTCTTCGCCGCAGAAACTCGTTGATTCAGCATCATCTTTTTCCTTGAAAAAGAATGCTACCGGTTCCCCCCCGCAGCATTCGTTCGAACATCAGGTCAGAACGCGACCGAGTCCGACAAGGATCGAATAGAGGGCGGAGAAAGCCAAAATCGTCGCTACTGCGATCAGGATCGGCCAGATTATCCGTTCCATCAACCCATGCCGGTTGGCCGGCTGGGACGCGGTAGGAAATGGCGAACCGATGTCGAAAAATCGCCGAAACGAACTGCGCCCCGCTTCGGCATCGGCGGCCGGGGGAACCTCGCCTAGGTCGATCATTTGATATGTCAAAGGCTGATAAGGGGTAACATCGTCGAAGACACCGTTAACAGCGAGTATACGAGCTGCTTCGATTCTGTTGGAAACATTAAGTTTTTTTAACACGCGGCGCACCCGTTCATCGACGGTGTGCGGCGATACGTGCATCAGGCGCGCGATCTGCTTGGAATTTTTGTGCTCGTAAACGTGCCGCAACGTTTCAATCTGCGCGGCGGACAGCAGGCTGAGGTAATTGTCGGGGTCGCCTTGCACGCGGGTTGGAATAGAGCATCACGAGTCGAAATCAAGGTCGGTAGATAGCTAATTTCCCGCGATGCCCATATCCGGCCAGCGCGGCGGCGCCCGATTCGCTCCGCTAACGGCTCTCCTTCAACCCCCGATAGCGCTGGATCGACTTTTCGATGTGCCGGCGCGCGGCGCGGCGCGCGGCGACGGGGTCGCCCGCCTCGATCGCGACGACGATCGCCTCGTGATCGCGGTTGATGGTGTGCGCATAGCGCTGGTGCCGGACCGGATCGTCGCCTTGCAGATAGAGCCGCCGCGACGGCACGAGCCGCACGCCGAGAAACTGGGTGAAGCGAAGATAATAGGGATTGCCGGTCGCGCTGGCGATCGCGGCGTGAAAAGCGGCGTCGGCGGCGACCGACGCATCGACGTCGCGGCTCTCCTCCATCGCGCCCAGCGTCCGGCGCAGCGCCGCGAGGTCGGCATCGGTCCGCCGCCGCGCCGCGAGGTCGGCCATCTCGACCTCGAACCCCATGCGCATTTCGAGCAGCCGCAGCACATCGTCGATCTCGCCAATCTCTTCCGCCGTGACCTGAAAAGCGCGATATTGCGCGCCGTCGGGGACATAGGCGCCCGATCCGCGCCGCGAGACCAGCAGGCCGCGCGCCGCGAGCCGCGAATAGGCCTCGCGCACGACGGTGCGGCTGACGCCGAACGTCTCGGTGATCTCTTTTTCGGTCGGGAAACGCGATCCGACGGGCATTTCGCCCGTTTCGATCTGTTCCTCGAAACGCTGGACCAGATCATCGGCCAGCGATGCCGCCTTGGTTACCATCATGGGCGCTGCGTTATCACCGCGCCGCGACACTGGCTAGGGCCGGAAATCGGGCCGCCGGGGCGGCAAGCAAGACGATCGCAACCGATGTCAGCCGCATCACCAACTCCACATCGTGCCATCCTCCAGCCGGTTCACCGGCAGGTAGGCGCGGGCATAGGGAAAGGTTTCGGCCAGCGCCTCGTCGATCTCGACGCCGAGGCCGGGCGCGTCGCCCGGATGGAGCATGCCGTCCGCAAAGCGCCAAGCGTGCGGAAAGACCGCGTCGGTTTCGGCCGTGTGACGCATATATTCCTGAACGCCGAAATTGGGGATCGCGAGCCCCAGGTGCAGCGCCGCCGCCATCGTCACCGGCGACAGGTCGGTCGCGCCATGACAGCCCGTACGAACCTGGTGCAGGTCGGCGAGCGCCGCGATCTGGCGCATATGGGTGATGCCGCCCGCGTGGAGCACGGTTGCGCGGATATAGTCGATCAGCCGGTTCTCGATCAGCGCCTTGCAGTCCCAGATCGAGCTGAAAATCTCACCCACCGCGAGCGGCGTCGTCGTGTGCTGACGAATCAGGCGGAACGCCTCCTGATCCTCCGCCGGGGTCGCATCCTCGATCCAGAAGGGACGATAAGGCTCAAGGTCCTTGCCGAGCCGCGCCGCCTCGATCGGGGTCAGCCGGTGGTGGATGTCGTGGAGCAGATGCACGTCCCAGCCGAGCGCCTCGCGCGCCGCGGCGAACAGCTCGGGGACGACGCGCATATATTTCGCAGTCGACCAGAGATTCTCGGTCGGCAGGTCGCTGTCGGCGGGCTCGTAGAAATAGCGGTCCTTGCTGACGCCATAGGTCGATGCCATCCCGGGCACGCCGCATTGCAGGCGAATCGCCTTGTATCCCTGCCGCTGGTAATCGAGCGCCGCTTCGATCGTGTCGGTGATCGTCGTGCCATTGGCATGGCCATAGACCATGCAGCCCTCGCGCGCCGCGCCGCCGAGCAATTGATAGACCGGCAGCCCCGCGAGCTTGCCCTTGATGTCCCACAAGGCCATGTCGACCGCCGCGATCGCCGTCATCGTCACGGGCCCGCGACGCCAATAGGCGCCCTTATAGAGAAATTGCCAGATATCCTCGATCCGGTGCGCGTCGCGCCCGATCAGACAGGGGACGACATGCTCCGAAAGATAGGCCGCGACTGCCAGCTCGCGGCCGTTGAGCGTCGCATCGCCGACGCCGGTCGTGCCGTCGTCGCATTCGATCTTCAGCGTCGTGAAATTCCGGCCCGGCGAGGTCAATATCACCCGGGCTGACACGATCTTCGGCATTCCATTCCCTCATCGTTACGAAGCCTAGTTGTGTGACAACATTATTGACACTCGATCCAAAAGGGAAGAGGTATGTCACCGGTGTCAAGGCGAAAAGCCGGGCCGGCCTTGAAAGGGAGAGGATATGTCATGTCGCTGAGCCTGTTTTCGATTCTGATGACCGCTCCGGCCGTCGTGGCGGCGCCCGCCGAACCCGCGATGCCGCAGCCCGCGGCGATACTCGCCGATACGCGCCGCGTCGCCGACTGGCAGCTCGCGAACCGCACCAACTGGGCGACGATGCCCGCCGCGCGCAAGAGCGTGCGCGAGGTTCGCGACTGGCAACAGGCGACCTTCTGGGTCGCGCTCACCGAACTCGCGAACCGCGACAAGGCCTATGCGCAGCCGCTGCTCGAGCTCGGCCGCGCCGAACGATGGCGGATGGGCGACCTTCTCTTTCACGCCGACGACCAGCTGATCGGGCAGGCTTGGCTGTGGGCGGCGCAAAATGGCGAGGGCGAGAAGGCGATCGCGCCGATGCGCGCCTATTTCGATCATGTCCTCGCCAACCGCCCGACGATCGGGCTCGAATTCATCCCCGTCGCGCCCGGCAAGGGCACATCGACCTGCACCGATCGCTGGTGCTGGTGCGACGCGCTCTTCATGGCGCCGCCGACGATGCTCCGGCTGGCGCAAGCGACCGGCGACAGGCGCTACGCCGACTTCGTGCACGAGGAATGGAAGGCGGCGACCGACTATCTCTTCGATCCCTCGGAGCAGCTCTATTTCCGCGACAGCCGCTTTTTCGACATGCGCGACGCCAAGGGGCGTAAGCTGTTCTGGAGCCGCGGCAACGGCTGGGTGATGGGCGGTCTCGTCCGCGTGCTGCAGGTGCTTGGCAAGAACGACCCGCACCGCCCCACTTATGAAAAGCTGTTCAAGAACATGGCGGCAAAGGTCGTGACGCTGCAAAAGGACGACGGCTATTGGCCCGCCTCGCTGCTCGACGACGACCCTGGCACGCCGCCCGAATCGAGCGGCACCGCCTTCTTCACCTATGCTTTCGCCTGGGGGGTCGACAATGGCCTGCTCGACCGCGCGACCTATGAGCCCGCCGCGCTTCGCGGCTGGGCGGCGCTGGGCCGCGCGGTCCAGCCCGACGGCATGCTGGGCTGGGTCCAACAAGTCGGCGACCGTCCCGACAGCGTCTCGGCAAAGGAAACGCAATTCTACGGCAGCGGCGCCTATCTGCTCGCAGGAACCGCGATGTACGACTTGGCGAAGAAGCGCGCAAACTCTCGATAAATTGGGTGTTTGCGGTTGATACCGCCCCGCGTGCGAACGATTGACTTTTCCTTTTTGAGTTGTAATACATCTTGAAGTTGTATAACAACTGAAATTGACACCGGTATCAACCGGGTCCGCGCCGCAAGTCCAGGGGCGGCATGAAAAGGAGAGGGAAATGAAGTCATCATCGGTCCTGCCGACCCGCGCCGCCTTGCTGGCGTCGGCGGCGCTGTTCGCCGCCCTGCCCGCATGGGCGCAGGAAGCGCCCGCCGAAATCGAAAGCGAACAGACGGCGGTCGATGGCGGCGACGAAATCCTCGTCACCGGCACGCGCGCGACGCAGCGCAGCTCGATCGAATTCAAGCGCGCCGCCGACGTCGTCGTCGACGGCCTCGTCAGCGAAGAGATCGGCGCGACCCCCGACAATTCGGTCGGCGATACGCTCGAACGCATCGTCGGCGTCTCGGCCGACCGCTTCAAGGGCAATGCCAATGAGCTGTCGGTGCGCGGGCTCGGCCCGACCTTGAGCTTTTCGACCTTCAACGGCCGCGAGGTGTCGACCGCGGGGCCCGACCGCTCGGTCGCCTTCCAGCAATTTCCGTCCGAACTGGTCAACGGCGTTCTCGTCTACAAGACCCAGCGCGCCGACTTCCTAGAGGGGGGCGTCGGCGGGGTGATCGAACTTCGCTCGATGAAGCCGCTCGATTATGGCAAGCGGCGCATCCAGTTCGAGGTTCGCGGCGATTTCCAGCCGCAGGATGACGACGTCTATCAGCACGACGGGCTCGGCTATCGCGCCAATGTCTCCTACACCGACCAATATGAAACCGGGCTCGGCGACATCGGCGTGTCGATCGGATATCAGCGTCAGGACACGACCGCGCCCGAGGATTATTACAACGGCAATTCGACCTTTCAGCTCTGCAACACGTCGGCGGACAATCCCTGGCAGCTGACGGGCAATTCCGCGACGCAGGCGGCGGCGGGCGCCAATGTCAATTGCACCTTTGCCGAGGGGCCGCGCACCGCCAATGGCGTGACGGTGGGCGAGACGATCGGCGATTATTATTTCCCGACCTCGTCGCGCAGCTTCCGCACTCAGAAAACCTCGGAGATTCGCGACGGGCTGATCGGCGCGATCCAGTGGCGCCCGTCACCCGAGTTCGAGATCGCGATCGACGGCCAATATTCGAAGCGCCGCAGCCTCGAGGACCGCAACGTGCTGGGCATTCCCGAAGGGCTGCGCGGCCTCGATCCGCTGGTCATCGGCGACGGCAGCAACGGATATTCGCCCGGCGCGCTGATCAGCTATCGCGGCAATTCGAATATCGAGAATCAGCTCGAAACGCGCCAGCGCAACGAAACCTACAAGGGTGGCGGCCTCAATCTGATCTGGACCCCCGATCGCTGGACGGTCAGCTTCGACGGATCCTATTCGGACAGCCACCGCACCGAAACGCAAAAGGCGACGCGCATGCGCTCGAACCGCCGCGTCGGTTACACGCTGACCTATCTCGACGACGATGTCGTGCCGAATGTCGAGTTCGAGGATTTCGACATCACCGACCACGACCTGTTCCTGACCACCGCCGCCAATTCGGTCTATGCGCGCAACCGGTTCGTCACCGACCGCCGCGACCGGATCTGGGCCGGGCGGCTCGATATCGAGCGCGAGCTCGACGGCTTCATCACCTCGGTCAAGGTCGGCGGCCGCTATTCGGACCATCACCGCACCAACGACAATGCGCGCAACAACGACCTCAATACCTTGGCCGCAATCGACGGCACGACCCCCGCCGAGCTGATCGCGCAGGCGAACCGGAACTGCCGCGTGCCCTTCACCACCACCAGCTACATGCAGGGCATGGGCACCAACGTCACACGCTGGGCGACCTTCGACAACGACTGCCTGTTCCGCACCTTCACCGGCGGCGACGACGCGCTGCCCTATCCGACCGACGGCCGCGACCCGAGCGACATCGACGTCACCGAACGCATCTATGCGCTCTACGGCCTCGCCAATTTCGAATCGCAGGCGGGCAGCGTGCCGTTCAGCGGCAATATCGGGCTGCGCTGGGTCAAGACCGACATCACCTCGATCGGCTATCGCCAGCCCTATGTGATCACGATCGACACCGCCGGCGACAGCTATAGCGTCGACCCCGATCCGAATGGCGAGCTGCTGACCAACCGCGCCAAGGGCAGCTATAATTATTTCCTGCCGAGCGCGAACATCTCCTTCGACCTGTCGCAAGAGGTCAAGCTGCGCCTCGCCGCCTATCGCGCCATCGCGCGGTCGGGAATCGAAAGCTTCGGCGCTGGCATCCGGCTCAACCCCTCGGCGGGGACGGGGCTCGACAATATCATATTCGACGCCACGACCGGCAACCCGAACCTCAAGCCGCTGCGCGCATGGAACCTCGACGCCAGCCTCGAGCTCTATGCCTCGCAGGATACGCTGATCTCGGTCGCGGGCTATTATAAATGGGCGAAGGGCACGGTGATCAGCGCCGAGGAGCCGATCCCGACCGACGTCACGATAACGACGATCCGCGACGGCGGCGCGCCGGTGACCGAGACCGTCACGATCGCGCCGGTGGCGCCAACGAACGACAGCGAAACGCGACACCTCTACGGGATCGAGGCGACCGCGAGTCACGCCTTCTCCTGGCTTCCCGATCCGCTCGACGGCCTCGGCATTCAGGGATCGGTCAACCGCGCTTTCGCCAATTTCGAATATCCCGACACTTCGCCGATCGCCGATTATGTCGATCCCGCCAATTTGATCGGCCTGTCGAAATGGACCGCGAGCGGATCGGTCTGGTTCGAAAAATGGGGCCTCTCGCTGCGCGCCAACCTTCGCTACCGCTCGGGCTATTACAAGCCGAACAGCGGCACGAACCGCGAAATTCGCGGCGCGACTTACGTCAACCTGTCGGCGCAATATAATCTCACCGACAATGTCCAGCTCAAGCTGCAGGCGCTCAACGTCACCGGCACCAACGACATCATGTATAAAGGCGGATACGACAGCATCGCCGAGGTCTCGCGCAGCGGCACGCAATATTTCTTCGGCTTCCGGGTCCGCCTGTGAAGCCAGCCATTTTAGCCCGACTCCCTTGGGCTATCCTGGCCGCCGCCGCGACTCCGTCCGCGGCGGCGGCTTTTTCCCTTCCACCGGCAAGCCGCTCGCCGGGACACGGGCGGTGATCGCGCGCCGCGCCTTGCTCCTCACCGCCCTGTTCGCCGCGCCCGCGGCATGGGCGCGTCCGCGGCCCGGCGCGCTCGACATTCGCGCGATCGAACGGCGGCGCCTGCTGCCGCAGGCCGAAACCCTGCTCGCGGCCGAATCGCGCACCATCGCGGCGATCGCCGCGCCGCGCAGCCCGGCCGGGCCGCAGGATTATTATTCGGAGGGCGATTATTGGTGGCCCGACCCGGCGAACCCCGGCGGCCCCTATATCCGCCGCGACGGCCGCTCGAACCCCGACAAGTTCGACGGCCACCGCGACGCGCTGATCGCCTTCGGGCGTACCGTCCCCGCGCTCGCGGCGCTCTGGGATCTCACCGGCGAGCCGCGCTTCGCCGAGGCCGCGATGCGCCACCTCGCGGCGTGGTTCGTCGATCCGGAAACGCGGATGAACCCCCATCTCGACCACGCGCAGGCGATCATCGGCGTCAATACGGGCCGCGCGATCGGGGTGATCGACACGTTGCAGGTCGTCGAGGTCGCGCGCGCTGCGGCGCTGTTCGCGCGGCGCAATGCGCCGGGCTATGCCGCGATCCGCGCGGGCGTCGAGGGCTGGTTCGCTGCCTATCTGGACTGGCTCACCACCTCGCCCTTCGGCACCGAGGAACGCGACGAGGCAAACAACCACGGCAGCTGCTGGCTGTTACAGGCGTCCAGCTTCGCCGCGCTGCTCGGCCGCGACGACATCCTCGCCGATGCGCGCACCCGGCTCAAGACGATCATCATCCCGACGCAGATCGCCCTCGACGGCCGTCAGCCGCTCGAACTCGCGCGCACCAAGCCCTACGCTTATTCGCTCTTCAACCTCGACGTGCTCGCCGCGTCGGCGTGGCTGCTCGGCGGCAGCGAGCTGATCGACTGGAAGACACCCGACGGCCGCTCGATCGGCGGCGCGATCGCGTGGATGGCGCCCTTTATTGCCGACAAGACGAAGTGGCCTCTGCCGCCCGACGTGGAATATTGGGAGGGCTTCCCGGTCCGCCAGCCGAACCTGCTCTTCGGCGGGCTTGCGCAAAAACGCGGCGACTGGCTGGAGCTTTGGCGGCGGCTCAACCCCGACCCCGCGATCGGCGAGGTCATGCGCAATTTCCCCGTGCGCCAGCCTTTGCTCTGGCTCTAGTTGCGCCCCTCGACCAGCCCGCGCGCGATCACCTGTGCCTGAATTTCCGCCGCGCCCTCGAAGATATTGAGGATACGCGCGTCGCACAGCACCCGGCTGATCTCATATTCGAGCGCATAGCCATTGCCGCCGTGGATCTGCAGGCTCGCATCGGCGTTCGACCAGGCGGCGCGCGCCCCAAGCAGCTTCGCCATCCCCGCCTCGATATCGCAGCGCTTGCCGCCATCCTTCGCGCGCGCCGCGGCATAGCTCAGCTCGCGCGCCATCACGAAGTCGACGAGGCTCATCGCCAGCTTGTCGGCGACGCGCGGGAAATCGATGATCGCCTTGCCGAACTGCTTGCGGGCGATCGCATAATCGAGACCCAGCTCGATCGCGCGCCGCGCGACCCCCACGGCGCGCGCCGCGGTCTGGATCCGCGCGCCTTCGAAGGTGCGCATGAGCTGCTTGAACCCCTGCCCCTCCGCGCCGCCGAGCAGCGCATCGGCGGGCGCCCGCATCGCATCGAATTGCAGCGCATATTCGCGCATCCCGCGATAGCCGAGCACCTCGATCTCGCTGCCGCTCATCCCTGCGGCGGGGAACGGGTCGGCGTCGATCCCGCGCGGTTTGGGGACGAGTAGCATCGACAGACCGGCATAGCCCTTCGCGTCCGGCACGGTGCGCGCGAGCAGGGCCATCAGGTCCGAACGCGCGGCGTGGGTGATCCAGTTCTTCGCGCCGTCGATTACCCAAGTGTCACCTTCGCGGCGCGCGCGCGTCTGCAATGAACCCAAATCCGATCCGACATCGGGTTCGGTGAACACCGCCGTCGGCAAGATCGCGCCGCTCGCGATCTTCGGCAACCATTCGGCCTTCTGCGCATCGGTCCCGCCCGTCGCGATCAATTCGCCGGCGATCTCCGATCGCGTGCCGAGCGATCCCGCGCCGATCCAGCCGCGCGACAATTCCTCGGTGACGATGCACATGACCAGCTTGCCGAGCCCGAGCCCACCGAACTCCTCGGGGATGCACACGCCGAAGGTGCCGAGGTCTGCCATCGCCTGCACGGTGGCGTCGGGGATCAGCGCATTGGCAAGGTGCCAGCCGTGCGCATGAGGGATGATCGCGGCGTCGGTGAAGCGGCGATACTGCTCGCGGATCGCGTCGAGATCGGCGTCGTGCAGCGTCTCGCTCGGCCAATGACCCTCGGCGAGCGCGGCGGCGAGCGCGGCGCGGGTCGCGGCATGGTCGGCGTCGAGCAGGCCGGCGCAGGCCTCGGCGAGCGTGCGCGCCGCTGCGCCGAGCCCGAGGTCGGCGGGGCGGAACATCTCGTTCTGTCCCATCGGCAGTCCGCCGACGAGCTGGCCGATGCTTTCGGCAAAAGCGAGCGTGGCAATTTTCGCATCGAGCGGATTCGAGTCTTGGCCGGACTCGCACCAACCGAGCGTCGCCTCCAGCGCCGCGACCATCGTCGCGACCCATGCGAAGCCGTGCGCCGCGCGCTGCTCGCTATCGATCGGCCGCGCCGCCAGCCGTTCGGCCAGCGCCGCCTGCGCAACGCCGCGATAGGCCTGCGCCGCCGCCAGCGCCTCCCGCAGATCGCGCACGCTCAGGCGGCGCGCTCGAAGATCGCGGCGATGCCCTGCCCGCCGCCGATGCACATCGTCTCGAGCCCGTAACGCGCGTCGCGGCGCGCCAGCTCACGCGTCAGATTGGCGAGGATGCGCCCACCGGTCGCGCCGATCGGGTGACCGAGCGAAATGCCCGATCCGTTGACGTTCAAAATCTCGTTCCGGCTGTCGCCTTCCGACCAGCCCCAGCCCTTGAGCACCGCGAGCACCTGCGGCGCGAAGGCTTCGTTGAGTTCGACGAGATCGATGTCGCCCCAGCCGAGGCCGCTCCGCGCGAACAGCCGCTCGACGGCGGGCACCGGCCCGATGCCCATCCGGCTCGGGTCGCAGCCCGCCGCCGCCGAGCTGTGATACCAGGCGATCGGTTCCAGTCCGAGTTCGTCGAGCTTGTCCTCGGCGACGACGAGGCAGGCGGCCGCCGCGTCATTCTGCTGGCTCGCATTGCCCGCGGTGACGACGCCGCCTTCGAGCGAACGCAGCTTGCCGAGCGTCTCCATCGTCGCGTCGGCGCGATAGCCCTCGTCATGCGCGAAGATGACGGGATCGCCCTTTTTCTGCGGCACCGACACCGGCACCAGTTCGTCGTCGAACAGTCCGTTCGCCCACGCCGCCGCCGCGCGCTGGTGGCTCCGCACCGCGTAGGCATCGGCCTGCTCGCGCGTGATATCATAGTCCTTCGCGAGATTTTCGGCGGTCTCGATCATGCCGCTGATCACCCCGAAGCGTTCGACGGGCTGCGACATCAGCCGCCCGCGCGTCAGCCGGTCGTGGAGCGTCAGGTTGCCCGCGCGCACGCCCTTGCGAATGTCGGTGCTGTAATGTTCGACGTTCGACATCGATTCGACGCCGCCCGCGACGACGACGTCGGACATACCCGTCTGCACCATCATCGCGGCGTTGACGACGGCTTGGAGGCCGGATCCGCAGCGGCGGTCGAGCTGATAACCCGGCACTTCGAGCGGCAGCCCCGCGGCGAGCCACGACCAGCGGCCGATCGCGGGCGCTTCGCCATTGCCATAGCCCTGCGAAAAGACGACGTCGTCGACGCGCGCCGGGTCGATCTTCGTCCGCTCGACCAGCGCCTTCAATATCACCGCGCCGAGCTCGCCCGCGGTCATCGACGACAGCGCGCCCCCGAACTTGCCGACGGCGGTGCGGATCGGGGCGACGATGGCGGCGCGGCGCAGGGTCATGTCTTCATTTCTCCATGGTTCATCCGACACCGACGATACCGGCATCGATCAGGCGGGCAAGCTCACCCGATGAAAGCGACAAGCGGCCGCTCAATATTTCCTCGCTATGTTGCCCATTGCGCGGCGCTGGGCGCGGTGGCTGGCGTTCCTGCTGCGGCAAGGTCGCAAAGGCGCCCGCCGCCGGATAGGCGAAACCGCTGGGATTGTCGGCCTGGCCGAAGATCGGATTGTCGCCGACCAGCGCCGGGTCCTGCACGGCGTCGTGCATTGTGCGGTAGGGCGAATGAACGATGCCCCCCGCGTCGAACGACGCGGCCAGATCGGCATGATCGCGCTTTGCGATCGCCGCCTCGAACAGCGGGTAGAGGGCGTCGCGATGCGCGAAGCGCATCCCGTCGTCGGCCGCGAAGGACACGCCGCGTTCGGTCTCGATTCGTGCAACCGCGTCGCCAAGGTTCAGCGCGGCGATCAGATTGGCCCATTGGCGGGGGGTCACGACGACGATCATCGTGCGCCGCCCGTCGCGCGTCACGAAATCGCGTCCGAACAGGCCATAGACCGCATTGCCGAGCCGTGGCCGATTGTCGCCCGTGTAAAGCATCTCGGCCACCCCGCCCAGATTGGCGACCGTCCCGATCGCGACGTCGGACAGCGGAATCCGCACCTCGCCGCCCTTACCGCTCGCGCTCCGCCGCTGGATCGCGGCGAGCAGCGCGAAGGCCGCATAGGCACCCGTCAGCAAATCCCACGCGGGCAGCACATGGTTGACCGGATCGGGGCCGGCGCCGGTCAGCATCGGATAACCGACGCTGTTGTTCACCGTATAATCGAGCGCGGGCGAGCCGTCGGCCCAGCCCATCACGCGCACGGTGATCAGGTCGGCGCGCCCCGCGGCGAGCTTCTCGTGCGACAGGAAGCCGCCGACGGGAAAATTGGTGACGAACTGCCCCGTCGCGCGCACCAGTTCCTGCAGCAGTTCGCGCCCCTCGGGCCGGCCAAGGTCGAGCGCGACCGACTTTTTCGCGCGGTTGAGATTTTCCCAATAGAGCGAGTCATTGGCCGCGGTCACCGGCCAGCGCCGGAAATCGGGGCCGCCGCCGATCTGGTCGACGCGGATCACCTCGGCGCCCATTTGCGCGCAGTAGAGCCCGGCGGTCGGAGAGGCGACGAAGGAGGAAGCTTCGATCACCGACAGGCCGGCCAGCAGGTCGTACATCCGGCGCCCATCTCCCGCGAAGTCACCGGCTGGAACCGCCGGTTGGAACTATCTGGCGCACCCGAAGGGATTCGAACCCCTGGCCTCTGCCTTCGGAGGGCAGCGCTCTATCCAGCTGAGCTACGGGTGCTGATAGAGCGCGGCCTCTAGCAAGCCCGCGGCGCGCCAGCAATGGCCTATCGACCGGTGCGCACGGATATGCGAAGCGGTCCTCGCGAAGAGGAAGGTGCGAAGTGCGGGGAGCGTTGGTGAAACCATCCGAACAGAGCTGGCCGATGGCGGCAGACCTTTACGGCGAGATGCAGCTCGAGGCGAACCCGCCCGCGCGGCATCGCTGGCGCGAATATCTGCCGGGCATCCTCGTCACCGCCATCGCCGCGCTCGCCGGCGCGTGGCTTGCCGATCATTATGCCGCGCCCATCGTGCTGATGGGGCTGCTCATCGGCCTCGCGCTTTCCTTCCTGTCGCAGGACAAGCGCACCCACGCCGGGCTCGACCTGATGTCGCAGACCGCGCTGCGGGTCGGCATCGTGCTCGTCGGGGCGCGGATCACCGCCGAACAGCTCGCCGAATTGGGGCCGCTGCCCTTCGCGATGCTGCTTCTCATCATGCTCGCCGTGATCGTCGTGACCGTCGCCACCGCGCCGTGGTTCCGGCAGGACAAGCAGGCCGCGCTGCTCGCGGGCGGCGCAACCGCGATCTGCGGCGCGTCGGCGGCGCTCGCGCTTTACTCGCTGATCGGGGACAAACGCATCGATCAGGCGCGCTTCACCCTCACGCTCGTCGGCATCACCGTCGCGAGCGCGCTGGCGATGACGCTTTATCCCGTGCTCGCGGCGCAGCTCGGCCTTTCCGACGCGCAGGCGGGCTTTCTGATCGGGGCGTCGATCCACGACGTTGCGCAGGCGATCGGCGGCGGCTTTTCCTTCTCGCAGCCCGCGGGCGAGGTGGCGACGATCGTCAAATTGACGCGCGTCGCGCTGCTCGCTCCGATGCTGATGCTCGTCGCGCTTTGGCTCGGCCGCGGCGACGACGCGGGCGCCAAGCGGCGCATTCCGCTGCGCCTGCCATGGTTCATCGTGGGTTTTCTTGTCATCGCGGCGATCAATTCGCTGGTTGCCATTCCCGAGCCCGCACAGGACGCCGCCGCGACGGGTGCACAGGCGCTGCTCCTCCTCGCGATCGTCGCCACCGCAATGAAAGCGAGGTTACACCTGCTGCTCGATCAGGGGTGGCGCAGCTTCGCGCCGATCATGGTCGCGACGCTGACCAGCTTCCTGCTCGCGCTGGGGGCCGCGCTGCTGTTATGACGGCGTGACGCCATAACAGTGTATTGAAATATCAGCCTTTCGGTAAAGCCCAGCTCACCGTCAGCTGCGTCGCGCGGCGCGGAATGTCGAGCTTCGCCTCGCTGAAATTGACCTTTTCATTGGGCGGCAACATCCGCACCGGCGGCTTGATCGTCCAGCTATAGACGATCGTCCCCTGCGCATCGCGCAATTCGGCTAGGATCGGCGGCACGCGCTGTTCGCGGTCGGTCGGGTTGATGATCACCCCCGACGCCGCGAAATAGATCGTCCCGTCGGCGAGTTCGCGATGATCCTGGTTCGGCGGCAGTTCGATCACCAGATCGGGCTCGTCGACCCCGCCCGGCAGGCCGAGCCCCTGCGCCCAGCCCGGCAAACCGAAATAGGCGAGCCCCGCGATCGCGGCGATCATCAGCACGGCGGCGCTCGCGGCGATCGCCGTCCAGCGTTTGGCGGGATTGCGCCGCGGGCGGCGGAACGGCAACGGCACGTCGGCAGCGGCGGGCGTCGCGCGCGGCGTCGGCTCCGCCGCGGCGGCGAAGGCTGGCGGCGGCGGAGCAGGCTCCGGCGCAGCCTCGGGAATGTCGGAATAGGTCGCTGCGGGAACCGGCGGCGCGGCGGACTCGGCCGCCGGCGTGGACGGCGGCGCGGGCGTCTCGACCGCTGGAGTAGCCGGCGTTTCAACCGCCGGAGCGGACGCCGCCGCGGGTTCCTGGAACCAGCTGTGACGGCAATTGGCGCAGCGCACCGTGCGCCCGGTCGGTCCGATCGCCGTATCGGGAACGACATAGCGGGTGTGGCAGGACGGGCAGGCGAGGATCATGGGATCCCTCTAAACACGCTGATTCGCGGCGTTGCAAGCGCCGCGTTCCACTCGCACCTTGTCCTTGGTGAATAGCCGTGCGACAGGCAGGCGGATGAGCGGACCAGCGCCCCTGTTCCTTGGCCCCGTAGAGGCGCATGATAGTGCGCGCGTGACGTCATGACCGACGCAGCGCCGGTGCGCCCCGGCGGCGCGATGGTCGAATTCGACGGCGTCGGGCTGCGCTACGGCCCCGATGCCGAGATCCTCTCCGACATCAGCTTCAATCTTCAGCCGGGCAGCTTCTATTTCCTCACCGGCGCATCGGGCGCGGGCAAGACCTCTCTGCTCAAGATGCTCTATCTCGCGCAGCGGCCGAGCCGCGGCATCGTCCGCCTGTTCGGTGAGGATCTGGTCGCGATGCCGCGCCACCGTCTGCCCGGTTTCCGTCGCCGCATCGGTGTCGTCTTTCAGGATTTCCGCCTGATCCCGCATTTGAGCGCGCGCGACAATATCGCGCTGCCGCTGCGCATCGCCGGGGTCAGCGAAGAGGATCTTTCGGGCCCGGTGGGCGAGATGCTGAGCTGGATCGGGCTCGGCGACCGCGCCGACGCGCGCCCCGCGACGCTGTCGGGCGGCGAGCAGCAGCGCGTCGCGATCGCGCGCGCGGTGATCGCGCGCCCGCAATTGCTCGTCGCCGACGAACCGACCGGTAACGTCGACCCCGAAATGGCGATGCGCCTTTTGGGGCTGTTCGAGGCATTGAACCGCCTCGGCACCACCGTCGTCGTCGCGACGCACGACATTCACCTGATCAGCCGCATCGAGAACGCGCAGATGATGCGGCTCGAAAAGGGCCGCCTCTCCGACCCCACCGGCGCGCTGCGCTATCCGCCGGCAAATCGCGCATGATCATCCCGCGCGTCCCCGTCCAGCATCGCCGCCTGCTGCCCGATCGCCGCCTGTCGGGTCCGACGCCGTGGGTGGTCGCGATACTGATGATGCTGACCTTGCTCGCCGCCGCCGCCGGGGTCGGCCTCGCGCGCTCGGCGAATGCGATCGGCAACGCGATCGCCGGGCGCGTCACCGTCCAGATCGTCACCGCCAACCCGGTGACGCGCGCCGAGCAGGCCGCCGCGCTCCGCCGCGCCGCCGCGGCGCAGCCCTTCGTGCGATCGGCGCGTTCGGTCGAGCGCGAGGAACTGCAGGCGACGCTCGGCCAATGGTTCGGCAGCGCAGACGGCGACGACCCGGTGCTGAAGTCGCTCCCCCTCCCCGCGCTCGTCGATGTCGATTTCGTCGGCGAGGACCGCGGCGGCCATATGGAGGCGCTTCGCGCCCTCGTTGCGCGCGAGGCGCCGGGCGCGCGGATCATCCCGCACGCCGAATGGCTGGGCCCGGTCGCGCGGCTCATCCGCTCGCTCGCGTGGATCGCGGGCGGACTCGTGCTGCTGATGGCCGCCGCGAGCGCGGCGGTGGTGATCATGACCGCGCGCGCAGCCCTCGGCACCCATTATGCGACGATCGAGATGCTCCATCTGATCGGCGCGACCGACCGCCAGATCACCCGGCTGTTCCAGCGCCGCATCGCGATCGATACCGCCTATGGCATCGCGCTCGGCAGCACCGTCGCCGCGGCGATCCTGCTGCTGATCGGCTGGCAATGGTCGGGGGTCACCGCGGGTCTTGCCGCGACCGCATCGCTGGGCGCCGCGGGCTGGGCGCTCTTGCTGGCGCTCCCGCTATTGGCTATCGCGCTGGCAGCTCTCACTGCACGCCAGACCCTGCTCGCGGCGCTCAAGAAGATACTATGATCAAGCGCCTGATTTCCCTTTTGTTTCTGGCTTGGGTGCTCGGCTTCGCATGGTTTGCGCTGCTGCTGCCGCTGCCCGCCGCGCCGCAAAAAACCGATGGAATCGTCGTGCTCACCGGCGGCCCGGGCCGCATCGACCGCGCGCTCGAACGGCTCGAAGCGGGCGACGCCAAGCGCCTGCTGATCAGCGGCGTCGCGCGCGAGGTGAAACCGCGCGAGCTCGCCGCCGAATATAAGCGTCCGGTTTCGCTGTTCGACTGCTGCATCGCCTTGGGTTTTGAGGCCGAGGACACGCGCTCGAACGCGACCGAGGTCGCAACCTGGGCGCAGCGGCGCAAATATAAAAGCATCCGTCTGGTCACCACCGACTGGCACATGCGCCGCGCCGAATATGAAATCGGCCGCGCGGTGGGCGACACCGTAACGATCCTGCCCGACGCGGTGCGCAGCCGGCCGAGTTTCGCGACCCTGTTCCGCGAATATCATAAATATCTCGCGGGGCTGGCGGGCGGGCTCCTCGGGCTCTAGATCGTACCGCGATGCGCTATACCGTCGCCCTGTTTCGCTCGATCCTGTTCTGGCTGCTGTTCGTGCTGATGAGCAGTTTCAGCTCGATCGGCGCGGTGATCTCGCTGCCGGTCTCGCACCGCGCCACCATCTGGTTCGTGCGGATATGGGCGCAGTTTCACCGGCTGATCTGCCGTTTCGTCCTCGGACAAAAGATCATCGTAGAGGGCGACATGCCCGACGCGCCGGTGCTCTATGTCTTCAAACATGAATCGGCGTTCGAAACGGTCGAACAGCCGATGCTGTTCAAACATCCCGCGGTGTTCGCGAAGGAAGAGCTGTTCTCGATCCCCGTCTGGGGCCAGGCGGCGCGCTTCTATGGGCTGATCCCCGTTGATCGCGACGGTGGCGGCAAGGCGATGCGCGCGATGCTCGGTGCCGCGAAAGCCGCGCTCGCGAACGGGCGCCCGCTCGTCCTGTTCGCCGAAGGCACGCGCGTCGCGCACGGCGACGCGCCGCAACTGCGCTCGGGTTTCGCGGGCGTATACCGCCTGCTGGGGGTGCCGGTAATCCCCGTCGCGGTGAACAGCGGCATCGCCTATCCGCCGCGCAAATGGGTCAAATGGCCCGGCACGATCACCTACAAGGTCGGCAACACGATCCCCGCCGGCCTGCCCCGCGACGAGGCCGAAGCGCGCGTGCGCGTCGCGATCAACGCGCTGAACCCACCCGAGGCGTTGCTGGAAAATTGACGTCGCCCCCGCGAAGGTGGGGGCCGCTGTCGGTTTACGCGGGCGCCGCCGAGCAAGGTCGCGAGCGGCCCCCGCCTTCGCGGGGGCGACGCATTTGCTAATGCTTCCGCCCGAAATCAGGCGCGGCGTCATCCTGCCCCTGTTCGATGATCGAGCGCCGGATCGCGCGCGTGCGCGTGAACCAGTCCTCGAGCTTCGCGCCATCGCCGCGGCGGATCGCCTGTTGGAGCGCGGTCAGATCCTCATTGAACCGCTGCAAGGTCGCGAGCACCGCATCCTTGTTGGCGAGGAACACGTCGCGCCACATCACCGGGTCGCTCGCCGCGATGCGCGTGAAGTCGCGGAAACCGCCCGCCGAATATTTGATCACCTCGCTCTCGGTGACTTCTTCGAGCTCGCTCGCGGTGCCGACGATCGTATAGGCGATGAGGTGCGGCAAATGACTGGTCACCGCGAGTACCATGTCATGATGCGCAGCGTCCATCGTCTCGACCTTGGCGCCGAGCGCCTGCCAGAAGCCCGTCACTGCCGTCACCGCCTCATCCGACGCGCCCGCGCCCGGGGTGACGATGCACCAGCGGCCTTCGAACAAAGAGGCGAAGCCCGCGGCCGGGCCGCTATTTTCGGTCCCCGCGACCGGATGCGCAGGAATGACGATATGATCGGGAAGCGCCTTTGCCAGCGCCTCGGCAACGCCAGCCTTCGACGACCCGACGTCGGAAATGAGCGCATCGGCCTTTAGCCCCGGCGCGATTTCCGCCGCCGCATCGGCCATGCGGCCGACGGGCACCGCGAGGATCACGAGATCGGCATCGGCGACCGCCGCAACCGCGTCGTCGACAACCGTGTCGCAAAATCCGAATTCGCGCGCGATCTCGCGCACATCGTCGCCGGCGTCGTGGCCGGTCACCGCCACGTGCGGCAGTCGCTCCCTGATCGCGCGCGCGATCGACGAGCCGATCAGCCCCAGCCCGACGATCGCGACGCGCTTTATCGCCATCAGCCGTTCAGCGCGGCGCGGATCGCCGCCGCGAGCCCGCGCGTCTCTTCCTCGGTGCCGATCGTCATCCGCAGCGCATTCGGCAGTCCCTGCCCCGGCAGCCAGCGGACGATATAGCCCGCGTCCATCAACCGGTTATAGACGGTCTCGGCGCTCGTATCGCCCTCGAACAATATGAGCAGGAAATTGCACGCCGACGGCACGACGCGTACGCCATGGTTGCCGAGGCTTTCGAGTTCACCCGCCAGCCAGGCGCGCCATGTCGCATTATGCTCGCGGCTGTGGCGCACGAACTCCTCGTCGCCGAGCGCTGCGACCGCCGCGGCCTGCCCCGCGCGCGTGACGTTGAATGGCAGGCGGATGCGGTGCAGCGCCGAAATGACGTCGGAACAGGCATAGCCCCAGCCGATGCGTTCGGCGGCGAGCCCGTGGATCTTCGAGAAGGTGCGCGTGATGAACACGTTCGGCTGCGTCTTCGCGAGTTCGAGCCCGCCATCATCCTCGGCCTCCGACAGATATTCCGAATAAGCCTGGTCGATCACGAACAGGACATTTTTCGGGAGGCCGGCATAGAGCCGCGCGACTTCCTCGCGCGTCGCGAGCGTTCCGGTCGGATTGTTCGGATTGGCGAGATAGACGACGCGTGTCTTGTCGGTCACCGCCGCGAGCAATGCGTCGACGTCGGTCGCATAATCGCGGTCGTCGGCCTCGACCGGCACCGCGCCGACGCGCCGCGCGGCGATTTCATAGACCGCGAAACCATAACGCACATAGAGGATCTCGTCGCCCACCCCGGCGTAGGTGCCCGCCGCCAGATGCAGCAGTTCGTCCGACCCGTTGCCGCAGATGATCCGCGCCGGATCGAGCCCGAACTTCGCCGCGATCGTCTCGCGCAATTCCACCGAGCCCGGATCGGGATAGCGCGACAGCGCATCGGCCGCGCCCTGCGCCGCAGCGAACGCCGCGCGCGCCTTCTCACCCGTGCCGAGCGGATTCTCGTTCGCGCTCAATTTGATCAGCGGGCGCCCGTCGGCGCCGGCCGACTTGCCGGGAACATAGGGGGCGATGCCGCTGATCCACGGTTTGGGCGTAAGGGTTTCGGTCGCGTCAGTCATGCGGCGCCGTTTAACGG
Organism: uncultured Sphingopyxis sp.; assembly: GCA_966250105.1. Lineage (GTDB taxonomy): Bacteria > Pseudomonadota > Alphaproteobacteria > Sphingomonadales > Sphingomonadaceae > Sphingopyxis. The sequence goes on from CBINGC010000003.1 coordinate 131,956, forward strand.
CTGCGCGCCCCAAGTCCAGCACCGAGTCCAGCACGTTGACACGCTCCCCGCACCCGCTTAGCCCCGCGCGAACGATGGCGAGCCTTCTCCACCAGATTCAGCATCAGGGCGTGACGATCAACGCACCGCTGCCGCTCGACAGCGGGCAGGTGCTGCCCTCGGTGACGATCGCCTGGCAAAGCTATGGCGCGCTCAACGCCGACAAGTCGAACGCGGTGCTGATCTGCCATGCGCTCACCGGCGACCAATATGTCGCGAGCGACCATCCGGCGACGGGCAAGCCCGGCTGGTGGGCGCGCATGGTCGGCCCGGGCAAGCCGATCGACACCGACCGTTTCCACGTCATCTGCGCCAATGTGCTCGGCAGCTGCATGGGGACGAGCGGCCCCGCCTCGCCCGATACCGCGACCGGTGCGCCGCTCGGCATGCAGTTTCCCGTCATCACGATCACCGACATGGTGCGCGCGCAGGCGATGCTGCTCGACCATCTCGGCATCGCGCGACTTCATGCCGTCGTCGGCGGGTCGATGGGCGGCATGCAGACGCTCGCCTGGGCAGCGACCTATCCCGAGCGCCTCCAATCGGCATTGGTCATCGCGAGTGCGGCGCGCCATTCGGCGCAGAATATCGCGTTCCACGAGGTCGGGCGGCAGGCGATCATGGCCGATCCCGACTGGCAGGACGGCCAATATTATGGCAGCGCGCGCGCGCCCACCAAGGGCCTCGCGGTCGCGCGCATGGCCGCGCACATCACCTATCTCTCCGAGGAAGGGCTGACCGAGAAGTTCGGCCGCCGCCTGCAGGCGCGCGACATCAAGAGTTTCGGCTTCGACGCCGATTTCCAGGTCGAATCCTATTTGCGGCATCAGGGGCTCGCCTTCACCGACCGCTTCGACGCCAACGCCTATCTCTATATCACGCGCGCGATGGACTATTTTGATCTCGCCGACCCGCACGACGGACGGCTCGCGGGAGCGTTCGCAGGCGCGAAGGATGTGCGCTTCACGCTCGTCAGCTTCGATACCGACTGGCTCTATCCGACATCCGAATCGCGCCGCGTCGTGCAGGCGCTGCAAAGCGTAGGTGCCGCGGCGAGCTTCGTCGAACTGTCGGCGCCCTTCGGCCACGACAGCTTCCTCCTCGACGTCCCCGCGCTCGACCGCCTCGTCGCGGGCGCTTTGGGAGCGGGTTTCTGATGGCGCTGCGTCCCGACCTCGCGATCATCGCCGACGCCGTCCCCGCGACGTCACGCGTCCTCGACGTCGGCTGCGGCGACGGCGAGCTGATGGTTGCGCTGCGGGGCAAGGGCGTCGATGCGCGCGGGCTGGAGATCGATCCGGCCAACGTCACCGCCGCGATCGCGCGCGGCCAGTCGGTCGTGCAGGGCGATGCCAACCGCGACCTCGCCGATTATCCCGACGACGCATTCGACTATGCGATCCTCTCGCAGACGCTGCAGACCACCGAGCGCCCCGACCTTGTAGTCGACGAACTGCTGCGCATCGCGCCGCGTGCCTTCGTCAGCTTCCCCAATTTCGCCCACTGGCGCATCCGCCTTGCCTTGCTGTGGGGCGGCCGGATGCCGGTGACGCGGCTGCTCCCCGTCGCCTGGTATGAAACGCCCAACATCCACCATGTCACGGTCAGCGACTTTCGCGATCTCGTCCGCGCGAAGGGGATCAAGGTCGAACGCGTCTGGCATCTCTCGGGCGATAAGCCGACGAGCGACGCCGCCGCCAGCTGGCGTGCCGAACATGCGATTTTCCTGATTTCCCGCTAATTCCGTCGCGCCCGCGACGGTTGATCAATCCCGCTTCTTCAGCCCGTTCGCGAGCAGATCATTCGCAATCGCGGCAATCTCCGAAATGTCGCTGTCGGTATCCCACAGCCCATATCGCATCCCAAGAAACACATTCATCCCGCCGATCGCCCATGCGTGAATCTCGCTGACGTCATCGCGGATCTCGCCCCGCGCCGCGCCATTCTCCAGCCGCTGCTGCACGCGCGCGACGGTCGTTTCATAGTGGCGGCGATAGCTCGCATAATCGACGAACTCGGCCTCGTCGATGATGCGATAGATTTCCTTATGCTCGCGCACGAAGCCGAGATAGGATTCGAGCCCGATACGCTCGGCGCTGATCTCGTCGGGCGCGGCCTGCACCAGCGGTGTGACATGGTCGCGCAGCTGCTCGCTCATATAGCGGACGAGCGCTTGGAAGATTTCCTCTTTCGAATCGAAATAGGTGTAGAAGCTGCCGAGCGCGGTCCCGGCGCGGCGCGTGATCGCGCTGATCGACGCTTCGTGAAAGCCGCGCTCGCCGAATTCGACCGCCGCCGCGTCGAGCAGCTTGCGCAGCGTCCGCCGCCCGCGCTCGGTGCGCGGCGTCTTGTCGCGCGCGTCGCCCGCGCCTCCTACCCTATCGGTCCGCGGCTGATCCATGGCTGCCTTTCCGTCTCCCCCTCCGTCCGGCTCCACCTGCATCGTGGCATTTCCGCACCACACGCAAGCAAAAAACGACGAAGTCCGTTTCCAAGTTGAAACTTGGTTCATGTTTCATTATTGGAAGCGGCGCGGCTTGGCAAGCACCGGCCCAAGAAAAGCAAACCGGGCGGCGAGGGTCGCCCGCCACATGGGAGAGTTTTATGCGTCCTTTCGCCCGCCCGCTGCGCCGTGCCATCCTCGCCACCAGCGCGCTTTCGATGATCGCTTTCGCCCCGCCCACCTTCGCGCAGGAAGAGGGCGTCACCGACGCCGGCGATAACGAGATCATCGTGACGGCACGCCGCCGCGATGAGCGGCTGATCGACGTGCCCGTCGCGATCACCGCCTATTCGGGCGAAGCGCTCGAAAAGGCGGGTGCGATCGACATCACCGACATCGGCCAGACGACGCCCAACACGACGCTCGAAGTCTCGCGCGGCTCGAACTCGACGCTCAGCGCCTTCATCCGCGGCGTCGGCCAGCAGGATCCGGTGTCGGGCTTCGAACAGGGCGTCGGCATCTATCTCGACGACGTCTATCTGAATCGCCCGCAGGCCGCGGTGCTCGACATCTACGACGTCGAGCGCATCGAAATTCTGCGCGGGCCGCAGGGCACGCTCTATGGCCGCAACACGATCGGCGGCGCGGTCAAATATGTGACCAAACAGCTGCCGAAGGAATTCTCGCTCAAGATCAAAGGCACGCTCGGCACTTATGATCAGGCCGACCTCGTCGTCACCGCGAGCGCGCCGATCGGCGATCTGCTGCGCGTCGGCGGCTCGGTCGCGCGCCTGTCGCGCGGCGGCTTCGGCGACAATCTCACCACGGGCACCGAAAATTACAACAAGGACGTCTGGGCCGGCCGCGGCACCGTCGAGCTCGGCGGCTATGGCGCGCCGGTGCTGATCCGCATTTCGGGCGACTATTCGAAGGACAAGAGCGATCCGCGCGGCGGCCACCGCCTGATCACTTCGCTCGCGACGGGCGCCCCGGTGCTCGACGATGTTTTCGACACGCGCGGCGGCCTCAACGATCCGAAGCAGGATATCGAGGCCTATGGTCTCGCGATGAACGTCACCGCCGAGCTCAGCGACACGGTGACGCTCCGCTCGATCAGCGCGTGGCGCAAAGACCGTTCGGCGACCCCGATCGACTTCGACGCGCTCCCCGCGGTCGACGTCGATGTCCCGGGATTCTACTTCAACGAACAGATCAGCCAGGAATTCCAGCTGCTTTACGAAGGCGACCGGCTGAAGGGCCTGCTCGGCTTCTATTATCTCGACGCGACCGCCGATACCTTGTTCGACGTCCGCATCTTCAACACCTTCGCCGGGCTGACCGCCTTTACCGAAGCTGATGTCGACACCACGACCTTTGCTATATTTGGCGATGCGACCTTCGATTTCTCCGACCGGCTCAGCCTGTCGGTCGGCGGCCGCTATACCTGGGACAAGCGCGAAGCGTTCATCCTGCGCCAGAATTACCTCGGCGGCGGCTCACCGGTCTTCGGCGGCGCCGGGGTGGCCTTCGGCACGCCCAGCACCAATTTCGAGGGCAGCCGGAACTTCAACAAATTCACCCCGCGCGCGTCGCTATCGTTCAAGCCGACCCCCGACCACACGCTCTACGCAAGCTATTCGCAAGGCTTCAAAGGCGGCGGCTTCGACCCCCGCGGCGTCGGCGTCAACGCGCCCGCCGCAACCCCGGGCATGCCGACCGATGACGAGGTCGCCGCCTTCCTGAGCTTCCTTCCCGAACAGGTCGACAGCTATGAAGTCGGCTACAAGGGCAGCCTGCTCGATGGCGCGCTCAACGTCGCGCTCGCCGCTTTTTACGCCGATTATACCGACGTCCAGATTCCGGGCTCGGTCGCCTGCACCGTCGGCGGCCTGCCGACCTTCTGCGGCGTCGTGTCGAACGCCGGCAAGGCGAGCTTCAAGGGCCTTGAATTCGAAGGCCGCGCCCGGCTCGGCGAGGATATGGCTGCGGTCGGCGACCGGCTGACGCTGTCGACCGCGCTCGGCTATATCGACGCCGAATATAAGGAATATATCACCAACGTCGGCGGCGTGCCGACCGATGTCGCCGATTTGCGAGAAGTGCAGAACACCCCGAAATGGACCGCGAGCGCCAACCTCGCCTATTCGACCCCGATCGGCGACGGCGACCTCAGCTTCGGCACGACTTTGTCGTACCGCAGCAAGACCTATCAGTTCGAACTTCCGAACCCCTATATCGACCAGAAGGGTTTCGCGCTGTGGGATGCCAGCATCGTCTACACCGCGCCCGACGATCGCTGGAGCCTCGGGCTGTTCGGCAAGAATCTGACCGACAAGGCGTATAAGACGTCAGGATATACGTTCGTCAATTTCGACCCCGTGACCGGCGCGCCGACCTCGGCGCTCGGCACCGAGGGCACGCTCACCGCCTTTTACGGCAACCCACGCCAGGTTTTCGTCACCGGCACGGTGAAGTTCTGATTTTCTGGTAATAAGGGGGGGAAGGGGCGCCGCGGTGGCGCTCCTTTTTCTTTCGCGGCAGGTCGGCTCGCGAAGCCCCGGTTCAAGGGCCGCTTTGGGGTGGAAAGCTGCCATAGGATTGGTAGGTCTATGGCCAAGGAGGTCCCGCACGATGAGCGCCAGGAAGACGCGAATAATGTATATCGAAGACAAGTCAGCAGGCCTCAATGGGCCGGCAAGGATCGGCCGGGTGACTTATTCAAAAACTGGCCAGTCGATCTATTACGGAGGTCGCACCTTTCAGCGACTGTGTGGCGATGGCTTTAAGGCCAACTATTTTGACGCCGACACAGACGATCACTTTTGGATCTCCGGTCCCCGAAAAGATGGCCAAGACCGGCTATATCCATCCAGCTCTATGCCGGTGGAAATCGACCCCGACGTTCACGATGAATATTGGAGTGGCATACGAGGTCGAGCCGGCGCGCAATGACCGCAACCGGTCGAAACTTGCAGTCAACCACCCAGCGGCGGCGCTCCGCCCGGCGCCACCATCCGCTCACCGTCGATCACGATCGGGCTCGCAACCCCGTCCATCGACGCACCGTCGGGGCGAAAGCGCATCCCGCGAGCGATTACCTGCGGATCGGCGAATACTTGCGCCAGATCGTTGATCGGCCCCGCCGGCACGCCTTCGGCCTCGAGCGCGAGCGCCAGCGGCTGCGCCTCCCACGCCGCGATCTTCGCCGCGAGCAGCGGGATCAGTTCGGCGCGGTTCGCAAGCCGCGCGGCATTGTTCACAAAGCGCATATCGTCGGCCCATTCGGGCACACCCAATATCGCGCAGAGCTTCCGATATTGCCCGTCGTTGCCGACCGCGATGACGAGCTGGCCGTCGGCGGTCGCGAAGACCTGATAGGGTACGACATTGGCGTGCGCATTGCCCATCCGCTTCGGCGCGATGCCGCTCGCGAGATAATTGGCGGCCTGATTGGCGAGCACCGCGACCTGCGAATCGAGCAACGCCATATCGATATGCGCGCCCCCTCCTGCGACGTCACGACGCCGGAGCGCCGCGAGGATCGCCACCGCCGAATACATGCCGGTGAAGATGTCGGCATAGGCGATCCCCGCCTTTTGCGGCGTCCCGTCGGGCTCGCCGGTCAGCGACACGAAACCGCTCATCGCCTGCACGATATAGTCGTAACCCGCGCGGTGCGCATAAGGTCCGGTCTGCCCGAACCCCGTGATCGAACAGACGACCAGCCGCGGGAAATCGGCGCAGAGCCGCGCCGGATCGAGGCCATATTTGACGAGCCCGCCGACCTTGTAATTTTCGATGACGACATCGGCATCGGCGATCAGCGCACGCACCTCGGCCTGCCCTTCGGTGGTCGCGATATCGATCGCGACGCTGCGCTTGCCGCGGTTGCAGCTGTGATAATAGGCCGCACCCAGATTTTCGCCGGCGGCGCCGGTGACGAAGGGCGGGCCCCATTCGCGCGTATCGTCGCCCGCGCCCGGCCGCTCGACCTTCACCACCTCGGCGCCCAGATCTGCGAGCAATTGCCCGCACCATGGCCCCGCGAGCACCCGCGCCAGTTCGACGACGCGGATGCCTTCCAAGGGCTTAGGCAAAGGCCGAAATGCCCGTGATCGCGCGGCCGAGAATCAGCGCATGGACGTCGTGCGTGCCCTCATAGGTGTTCACCGTCTCGAGGTTCACTGCATGGCGGATGACATGATAATCGGCCGAAATCCCGTTGCCGCCGTGCATATCGCGCGCGACCCGCGCGATATCGAGCGCCTTGCCACAATTGTTGCGCTTCAAGAGGCTGATCGCGTCGGGGACGAGCCGCCCCTCGTCGATCAGCCGGCCGACGCGTAGCGCCGCCTGCAAGCCCAATGCGATTTCAGTGAGCATATTCGCGAGCTTCAGCTGCACGATCTGGTTCGCGGCGAGCGGGCGCCCGAACTGCTTGCGCTCGCCAGTGTAACCCCGCGCCGCCTCATAGCAGAATTCGGCCGCGCCCATCGCGCCCCAGCCGATGCCGTAACGCGCGCGGTTGAGACAACCGAACGGCCCCTTGAGCCCCGACACATGCGGCAACAGCGCATCCTCGCCGACCTCGACCCCATCCATGACGATCTCGCCCGTAACCGAGGCGCGCAACGACACCTTGCCTTCGATCTTCGGCGCCGACAGGCCCTTCATCCCGTTTTCGAGCACAAACCCGCGAATCGCGCCGTCGTGCGCCTCCGACTTCGCCCACACGACAAAGACGTCGGCGATCGGCGAGTTGGTGATCCACATCTTCGCGCCTTTGAGGCGATACCCGCCCTCGATCTTTTCGGCGCGCGTGCGCATCCCGCCGGGATCGCTGCCCGCATCGGGCTCGGTCAGGCCGAAACAGCCGACGAGTTCGCCCGAGGTCAGACCGGGCAGAAACTTCCGCTTCTGTTCCTCGCTGCCATAGGCGTTGATCGGGTGGATCACGAGGCTGCTCTGCACCGAACAGGCCGAACGATAACCCGAATCGATCCGTTCGACCTCGCGCGCAATCAGCCCATAAGAAACGTAGTTCAGGCCCGCGCCGCCATATTCGGGGTCGATCGTCGCGCCGAGCAGGCCGAGCGCGCCCATCTCCGACATGATCTCGCGGTCGAAGCGTTCGTCGAGGAACGCGGAGGTGACGCGCGGCAACAGCGCGTCGGTCGCATAGGACCGCGCGGTGTCGCGGACCATCCGCTCCTCTTCGCTCAGTTCGGCGTCGAGTTGGAGCGGGTCGAGCGGGTCGAGCGCCTCGATGCGCTGCGGATCGGCGAGGGCCATGGAACGGGCTTTCTCTACAGGGCGGGCAGCCCTTACGGAATGCGCGCTACGGGGTCTCTGCGGCCGTTTTGCGGGCCATCGCGGCAGGCGGGCTGTCGCGCGGCTCCAATATCGCCGCCGTCTCGATCAGGTCAAGCGCGCGCCGCGCCTCGTGATAGCGCCGCGCGTCCATCAGCCATTCGCCCGCGACCTCCGCACCGGGCATCGCTTCGATCTCGGCGATCGCCTGATCGGCCTGCCCCGCCGACAGATAGCGCCGCGCGCGATCGAGGCGTTCGGACGCGCGGGGCGATTTGGTGCCCGCGGCGCGCACGACGAACAGTTCGCCGAGTTCGCGGCGCAAACCGGTCCACAGGCTGCCGTCGCCGTCGCCGTCGCGCCCGACGAGCTGCGGCGCCATCGCGTCGAGTTCGGTGCGCAGCCTCTCGAGCGTCACCGGGTCGCGCGACGTGTCGATGATCGTCTTGACCGCATTCGGCTGGTCGTCGCCGAAACGCAGCCGCAGCTGTGCATCGAGATAGCCCAATGACAGGCCGCGATCGAGCGCGCGGCGCACAGCGAAGGCGACGAGCAGCCCCTCGGCGCGCGAGGCGTTGCCCGACGCCGATTCGGCCTGGAGCGTGATGCGCGACAGTCTTTGTTCGAGTTCGGCGACGCGCGCCGCGAGCGCATTGGCGCCGTCGACCGGCGTCACCACCAGCGGCGGCGCATCGGCGCCGCCCTTCGCGGCCCCGCCCCCCAACAGCGGATTGGCGGCGCCCGCTGGCGTCGCGACCGCTTTGGGAGCAGGCGATAAATTGCCGTCCGTCAGCCAGCGGTTCACCGCCCAGCCACCCCCGACGATGCCGATCAGCAGCAGGAGAAATGCACCGATGGCGAGCGCGCGGAACGATAGCCCTCTCGCCGGGACCGCCCCGTCCGCAGGCGGGGAGGTTTCGAAGCTGTCGATTGCCATGTTTCTCTTTCGAACGACCCTATTTCGCACCCTTGTGCCACAAAGCACGCGCCTGTGCCAATATTGCGACATCGTCGGGCCGGTCGGCAACCCCGACATCGCGCCAGCCGCCGCCGGCCGCCGCCGCCACCGCCGGGCTGATCGCGGCGAGCGACAGATGCGTGCGCGCTGCGCCGACGAGGTCGGAAATGCGTTGTGCCGCGCGCGCCGAATGCGCGAGCAGCACCGCCGGCTTCGCGATCAGTCCGGCCCACTCCGCGGGCGGCGGCACGGGATCGACAGCATAGCAGGGCAGCGGCGTGATCGCCGCGCCGCGCGCGTCGAATCCGGAGCGGTCGCGCCCGCAAAGCCATAAAATCGAACGGACATCTTGTGACGCCATGGCATCAAGAAGCTGCTGCACGTCGGCCGTTCCGCGCATCGCGACGGTCAATCCCGCCGCTTCGGCCGCCTGCGCGGTTGCCTCACCGACCGCATGGATCGGCAACGCCCGGAGGCGGCCGATTTCAGGTCCCGCGAGCCGCGCGGCAAAGGCGCTGGTGAGCAGCAACGCATCGAAATCCTCACTCGCGGGCACGCGCCAATCGACCGGCTGTGCCGCGAACAGCGGCATCGCGTGAACCTCGAAACCCATTGCCCTTGCCCGCTGCACCGTCGTCGCATTGCCCGGTTCGGGCCGCGTGACGATCAGCGGCGGCCCGCCCGTCATGGCGCGAACAGCGCCCGGACGCTGTCCGGCGCCTCGGCGAGCAGGCGGCGGGCCAGCGCGGCGGGCATATCCGGCCCGGTCACGACGCTATGGCCCGCGGCATGCTCGGCGCCATCCTCCGAAAAAATTTCGGCGTCGAGGCGGAGTGCACCATCGTCTTGCCAGCGCGCATGTGCCGCGACGGGCGAGCGGCAATCGCCGCCGACCGCCGCCAGAAACGCGCGTTCGGCCGCGACCGCGCGGTGCGTGGGCGCATGGTCGACCGCGCCGAGCAGCGCGATCGCCCTGGCGTCGTCGGCGCGGCATTCGATCCCGATCGCGCCCTGCGACGCCGCCGGGAGCAGCGTCGAAGCGTCCTGCACCGCCCCGACGTCGTGCATTCCCAGCCGTTCGAGCCCCGCGGCGGCGAGCAGCGTCGCATCGGCATCGCCCGCCGCGAGCTTGGCGAGCCGCGTCGCAACATTGCCGCGCAGCAGCACGGTGTCGAGGTCGGGGCGAATCCGCTTGACCTGCGCCGCGCGGCGCGGGCTGCTCGTGCCGAGCCGCGCCCCCGGGGGCAGCTCGGCGATCGTCCCCGCGTCGATCCCCTCGCGCACCACCAGCCGGTCGCGCGGATCGGCGCGCTCGAGCATCGCGCCGAGGAAAAAGCGCGCGTCGCGCAGCGTTTCGACGTCCTTCAGCGAATGCACCGCGATGTCGATCACCCCCGCGTCCAGCGCTGCGTCGAGTTCGCGCGTCCACAGCGCCTTGCCGCCGACCTCGGCGAGCGCGCGATCCTGGATCCGGTCGCCCGTCGCGGTCATCGGCACGATTTCGAGCGCCTCGGCGGGCAGGCCATGGTGGGCCATCAGCGCCGCCATCGCCATATGCGCCTGCGCCATAGCCAGCGGCGAAGCGCGCGTACCGATGCGCAGCGGATTGGCGGGGGTTGGAAGCGGGATCGAAGCCATGCGCCGCTGCTAGGGCCTCCGCGAACGAAAGGAAAGACGGGGGATTCGTACAACGGCTTGGAGAAGGCCGAGAGGGAAGGAAATATGGGTCTGACGCGAAGGCGCGAAGATGTTGCGTTGGCCGCGAAGCGGGTTTTTCCGTCGGACGTTGCGGCAGGCAAAGGGGGCCAAGGAGAATGGGGCCTTTCGGCCCAAGCTACCCCCTTCGCGCCTTCGCGTCTTCGCGTCTTCGCGTGAAACCAACTCCCAATCCGGCCCCCTCTGCGATCTCGGCGTCTCTGCGCGAAGTCTTCAAGCCACTGCCGCTTGCCCCCTTGCGCCCCGCACGCGTAAGGGAGCAATGCTATGACCCTCATCCTTGGCCTTGAATCGAGCTGCGACGAAACGGCGGCGGCGCTCGTCGACAGCGAGCGGCGCATTTTGGCGCAGCGCGTCGCGGGGCAGGAGGCCGAGCATAGCCCCTATGGCGGCGTCGTTCCCGAGATCGCGGCGCGCGCGCATGTCGACCGGCTCGCGCCGATCGTCGAAGCCGTGCTCGCCGATGCCGGCGTGACGCTGGCCGAGGTCGATGCGATCGCCGCGACGGCGGGGCCCGGGCTGATCGGCGGGGTGATGGTCGGGCTCGTCACCGGCAAGGCGCTCGCACACGCGGCGAACAAGCCGCTGATCGCGGTCAACCATCTCGAAGGCCATGCGCTCAGCCCGCGCCTCGCCGATGCGAACCTCGAATTTCCCTATTTGCTGCTGCTCGTCTCGGGCGGCCATTGCCAGCTGCTTCTGGTTAAAGGCGTCGGCGATTACCGCCGCCTCGCGACGACGATCGACGACGCCGCGGGCGAGGCGTTCGACAAGACCGCCAAGCTGCTCGGCCTCGGCTATCCCGGTGGCCCGGCGGTCGAGCGCGTCGCGAAGGACGGCGACCCAAAGGCCGTGCCGCTGCCGCGCCCGCTCGTCGGCAGCGCCGAGCCGCATTTCTCTTTCGCGGGGCTCAAGAGTGCGGTCGCGCGCGCCGCCGCGAGCGGCGAGCACAGCATCCCCGACCTCGCCGCCTCCTTCCAGCAGGCGGTCGTCGACTGCCTCGTCGACCGCAGCCGCATCGCACTCGCGGCCTGCCCCGAGGCGACCGCCTTCGTCGTCGCCGGGGGGGTCGCGGCGAACGCCGCGATTCGCACCGCGCTTACCGATCTCGCCGCGCGCTTCGACAAGGACTTCGTCGCGCCGCCGCTCTGGCTCTGCACCGATAATGGCGCGATGATCGCCTGGGCGGGCGCCGAACGCCTTGCCGCCAGCCTCACCGACCCGCTCGATGCGCCCGCGCGCCCGCGCTGGCCGCTCGATCCCGAAGCCGAAGCCGTGCGCGGAGCCGGAGTGAAAGCATGACGTCATACAGGAATTTCGGCGTCGTCGGCGGCGGCGCCTGGGGCACCGCGCTGGCGCAACTGCTCGCCGCCGACGGCGCGCCGGTGCGGCTCTGGGCGCGCGAAGCGGAGGTGGCGGACGCGATCAACACCGAGCATCGCAATCCGCTGTTTCTTGCCGCCATCGCTTTGTCGCCGTCACTAACCGCCACCGCCGATCTCGCCGAAATGGCCAGTCTCGACGCGCTGCTCATCGTCGTTCCCGTCCCCTATCTTCGCGCAGTACTCGCCGATCTGCCGCCAGGCGACGCGCCGCTGATCTTTTGCAGCAAGGGCATGGAGGCGGGCAGCTTCGCCTTCCCGATCGACATGGCGCAGAGTCTCGCGCCGCAGCGTCCGCATGCCGTGCTCTCCGGGCCGACCTTCGCGCACGAGGTCGCCGCGGGCCTGCCGACTGCGATCACCCTCGCCGCCGCCGATGCGGACGTCGCCGGGGCGCTCGCGCAGGCGCTCGCGCGCCCGCATTTCCGTCCCTATGTCTCGACCGACATGATCGGCGCGGAGATCGGCGGCGCGGTCAAGAATATCCTCGCGATCGCCTGCGGCATCGTCGACGGCGCCGGGCTCGGGCTCAATGCGCGCGCGGCGCTGATCAGCCGGGGCTTCGCCGAAATGACGCGCTTCGGCCTCGCCCGCGGCGCGCAGGCCGAAACGCTCGCCGGCCTCGCGGGGCTCGGCGACCTCGTCCTCACCTGCACCTCGTCCAACTCGCGCAATTTCGCGCTCGGTCAGGGGCTCGGCCGCGGCGAAAAGGTTGAGACGCTGATGGCCGACCGCCACACGGTTGCGGAGGGCGCGTTCAGCGCACCGGTCGTCGCCGCCGCCGCGCGCGCTGATGGCATCGACATGCCGATCACCGATACCATCGCGCGCCTCGTCGCCGGCGAGGTGCGCGTCGCCGACGCCATTCAGGCCCTGCTCAGCCGCCCGCTGCGACCCGAAGGGCGATGACATGCCGCACACAATTGCCTGCTCTCTCGAGCCGCGCTAGACTGCGCATCGGGGCAAAGCAGAAGGGGCGCCAGGCTTGAGCCAGACCGATAGCGCGGCCGCGCCCCGATCGCCCGACGTCGCTTCGCGCGACGCCGACACGGCGGCGCTCGCCAAGGGCGGGCGCACCAATTTCTTCGGATTCATCCTCCGCCTCGTCGCGCGCCTGCCCTTCCTTTATGTCGCCGGCCGCTGGTACGGGCCCGAGGCGGTCGGCCGCTTCGCCTTTGCCGTGCTCGTCATCGAACTCGTCGCGCAGCTTGCGACATTGGGTCTGAAGCGCGGCCTCGCCGAGCAGCTGAGCGCGGAAGGCGCCGACCAGCGCATCGTCGTGTGGGACGGCATGTTCGTCGCCTTCGTCGTTTCGGCGGCGGGATCGGCGCTTCTCCTCCTGTTTCCGCAGCTCATGTATCCCGCGGGCGACGTCGACAGCGCCGACCGCTGGATGGCGCTGCTCGTCTTCGTGATCGCCGGAACCGATATCGCGCTCGCCGCCTGCGCGTATAAATTCGACGTCGGCGCGACGGTGCGCGCGCGCGCGATCGTCGAACCCTGGGTGATCAGCATTGCCGCGGCGGGTTTCTGGTTCGTTTCGGCGCGCGACGGCCTGATGCTCTCCTATGCCGCCGCGATGGTCGGCGCCTTCCTCACCGCGCTCGTTCCGATGATCCGCCACTATGGAGGCCCCGGCGTCTGGCGCCCGCATCCCGCGCATCTGATCATGCTCGCGCGGCGCAACGCCCCGCTCGCCGCCGCCGACGCGATCGAATGGGGGACGCGACGCCTCGACCTCTTCATCCTCGGCCAGTTCACCTCGCCGACGATCTACGGCATCTATTATATGGCGCAGCAGGTCGCTTCCTTGCCGCAAAAGCTGAAGACGAGTTTCGAGCCGATCCTCGGCCCGGTAATCACGCGCAACCTCGCCGAAAAGCGGCTTGGCGCGGTGGCGGCACAGGTCAGTCAGGTCGGTTTCTGGATCATCGCGGCCCAGGCGGGGGTCGCGCTCGCGCTCGGCATTCCGGGCGAAGCCGTCATGGGCCTCGTGGGCCCCGAATTCGTCAGCGGCACCGCTGCACTCGCCTTCCTGCTCGCCGCCGAGGTGGTCGCCGCCACCGCCGTCGTCAGCGAAGCCGCGCTCGTCTATGTCGCGCGCCACCGCAATTTGCTCATCAGCATGGCGACGCTCGCGCTGCAGGCGATCCTCAGCGTCGTGCTGATCCTCGTCGCACAGTCGATGGGATGGCCGCCGATCTATTATGCCGCAGCGGTCGCGCTCGCGCTGATGCTCGCGCTCGGTTTCGCCTCGTTGGTCAAGGCGCGGCTGCTCGCGCGCATCCTCGACGCGCCGGTGAACAGCCTGCGCTGGGCACTCGTCTGGGCGACGGCGGGCGCCGCGGTGCTCGGCTGGGGCGCGACGCAGCTGCCCGAATGGGCCGAGCTATTGATCGGCGTGCCCGTCATCCTCGCCATCTATGGTTGGCTGATCTGGACGCGCGGCTTCGGCCCCGCCGACCGCGAATTGTTCCGGAGGCACCCCGACCCGGTACAGGAACCGGCCTGAAGCCCAACCCTGTCATCCCCGCGAAGGCCGGGATCTCGCCGGTGGGTCGTGTCGAGGCGATGGGATTCCGGCCTTCGCCGGGATGAAAAGGTAACTAATCGACCGCCCGCTGCGCGGCGTCACCGACATCCTGCGCGGCGTCGCCGACCTGCTGCGCGGCTTCGCTGATCGCGCCGCTCTCGGCCCTTTCGCTCGCAAGGAACTGAAAGGCGAAAAAGGCCGCGACCAGTATCGCGACGAGAAAGATCAGCCCGATGCCGATCCCGCCGCCGCGGCGCGGTTCGCGGTCGATGACCGTGGTGGTGTGCGTCGTCCCGTCGGGGTCGCGCGTCGTGTGGATTTCATCGGCCATGTTCGGACCTCCTGTGCTTGATGCCGCATAGGACGCCCGGAACCGCGCGAAGGTTCCTACCCCAGCCGCGCGGCGACCTTGGCCTTGAGGTCGGTCTGCGCGCGCGGGCCGACCTGCGCGATGATCTCGCGCGCGCACACCGCGCCCATCGTCAGGCAATCGCGCATCGACCGGCCTTCGGCGAGGCCCGCAAGGAATCCGGCCGCGAACAGGTCGCCCGCGCCGGTCGTGTCGACGACCTGCTCGATCGGCTCGGCGCCGACCTCGGTGCGCGTGCCGCCCTGGAGCGCGATCGCGCCATGCGCGCCGCGCGTGACGACGAGCAGCGGCACCTGCGGCGCGATCTTCGCGACCGCCGCCTCGAAATCGTCGGTTTCGGCCAGCGCCTGAATCTCGATCTCGTTCGCGAAAAGGATGTCGAACAGTCCTTCGGCGATCAGCGCGCGGAAATCGGCGCCGTGGCGGTCGATGATGAAGGCGTCGGACAGGGTGAAGGCGACCTTGCGCCCCGCCGCGCGCGACACGTCGATCGCGCGCCGCATCGCCGCGCGCGACAGTTCGGGATCCCACAGATAACCTTCGAGATAGAGGATCTCGGCATCGGCGATCCATGCTTCATCGATCATCGCCCGATCGAGCAGATGGCTTGCGCCGAGGAAGGTGTTCATCGTCCGCTGGCCATCGGGAGTGACGAGGATCAGGCAGCGCGCGGTCGGCGCGCCTTCTTTCAGCGCGGGGGTCTCATAGGCGACGCCCAAGGCGCGCAGGTCGTGTGTGAAGACATGACCGAGCTGGTCGTCGGCGACCTGCCCGATGAAAGCGCAGCGTTCGCCGAGCACCGCCATGCCCGCGAGCGTATTCGCCGCCGAGCCGCCCGACACTTCGACCGCCGGGCCCATCGCCGCATAGAGCCGTTCGGCCTCTTCGGCGTCGATCAGCCGCATCGACCCTTTGGTCAGGCCCTCGGCCTCGATCAGCGCATCGTCGGCGCGGGCAAGAACATCGACGATCGCATTGCCGATGGCGACGACGTCGAAACGGGCGGTGGAGGCCATGGAAAATCCTGTGCTGGTGGGGGAAAAGCTGCGCGCGCTTTAGGGACGGCGGCGCGCCAAGGCAAGCGCGACGCTTGACGCGAGCCCCCCGCGCGCGTCATCTCCGCACCATGGCCCGCGCCGCCCACGCTTTCCTGCTCGCGCTGCGAGACCTGCCCCACCCCCGCGTGCTCCGCGTCCTCGCGCAAAGCCTCGCGCTCACGCTGGTGCTGCTCGCCGCCTCGGGCGCCGCGGTCTTCTTCGGCGCACGATGGGCGCTCGCGCGATGGAACTGGCTGGCCGGGGCGCAGCTCGACATGGCGGGCGTGCTGATCATCCTCCTGATCATCGCGGGAAGCTGGCTGCTCTTCCGCGCCGTCGCGATCGTCGTCATCGGCCTCTTCGCCGACGGCATCGTCGCCGATGTCGAGGGGCGCCATTATCCCGCCGTGGCGGCGCGCGCGGTCGATGTCGGCTGGCGGCAGAATATCCGCCTAGCGCTCGCCTCCCTCGTCCGCCTGATCGGCGGCAATCTGCTCGCGCTGCCCGTCTATGTCCTGCTGCTCGTCACCGGGATCGGCACGCCGGTATTCGCGTTGCTCGTCAACGCGCTGCTGCTCGGCCGCGATCTCGAGGCGATGGTGCTCGCGCGCCATCCGGACCGCCCGCGCCTCGACCGGCCCGCGCGCTGGTCGCTCGGGCTGCTGTCCGCCGCAAGCTTCGTGGTTCCCATCGCCAATTTGTTGGCGCCGATATTGAGCGCCGCTATGGCGGTCCACATGCTGCATCTCGGCAAAGGGGACCCCGAACTATGATCGACAACCGCCGTCTCGGCGCCGTGGCCATGCTTGGCCTGACGCTCGGCGCCTGCGCCGGCCCCGCGATTCCGCGCGCGACGCCGCCGCGCGCCACCGCGCCGCCGCCGACGGTCGTGCGGCCGGTGCAGAATAATGTGCTGATCGGCAACAGCGCCGATGCGATCGGCCGCATGTTCGGCAAGCCGCGGCTCGACGTCACCGAAGGCGCCGGCCGCAAGCTGCAATATGCGGGCTCGAACTGCACCCTCGACGTCTATTTCTACGCCCCGCGCGCGGGCGCCGATCCGGTCGCGACGCATGTCGACGCGCGCACTCCCGACGGCCGCAACGCCGAGGTCAACAGCTGCGCGCAGTCGCTGCGGCGTTAGGATGACGTCAGGGCGTCAGCTCGCCCAGCGCCCATAAGGCCGCGTCGGCGACCATCGGCGATTCGTCCTTCGCCAGCCGCTCGAGCACCGGCACGAACCCCCGATCGCCGCTGTTCCCCGCCGCGATCGCGGCGTTGCGCACCATCCGTCCCCGTCCGATCCGCTTGATCGGCGACCCCGCGAACACCTGCCGGAATTCCGCATCGTCGAGATCGAGCAGGTCGGCGATCGACGGCGCCGCCAGCTCGGCGCGCGGCAGGAACGCCCTGTGCCTATGCGCGGCGTCGGCGAATTTGTTCCACGGACAGGCGGCAAGGCAATCGTCGCAGCCATAGATGCGGTTGCCGATGCCGCGCCGCAACGCGACGGGGATCGGGCCATTATGCTCGATGGTGAGGTAGGAAATGCAGCGCCGCGCATCGAGCCGATACGGCGCGGGAAAGGCGTCGGTCGGGCACGCATCCTGGCACGCCGAACAGCTGCCGCACGTGTCGCGGCCAGGCGTCGACGGCGTCAGATCGAGCGTCGTATAGATCGCGCCAAGAAACAGCCAGCTGCCATGCTCGCGGCTGACCAGATTGGTATGCTTGCCCTGCCAGCCGAGCCCCGCCGCGGCCGACAGCGGCTTTTCCATCACCGGCGCGGTATCGACGAACACCTTGACCTCGGCGTCCTCGACCTCGCCGACGAGCCAGCGCGCGACCGCCTTCAGCGCCTTCTTGACGACGTCATGATAGTCGCCGCCCTGCGCATAGACCGAAATCCGCCCGCGTGTCCGATGCGCCGCCAGCGCGAGCGGATCGAGCGCGGGCGCATAGCTCATGCCGAGCGCGATCACCGATTTGACCTCGGGCCACAGCCCCTGCGGCGATCCGCGCTGCTCCGCGCGGCTTTCCATCCAGATCATGTCGCCGTGGCGCCCCTCGGCGAGCCATTGGTTCAGTCGCGCCGCGGTCTCGGGCGCCGCGTCGGCGCGCGCAATCCCGCACGCCGCGAAGCCATGTTCGCGCGCGACCGCTTCGAGGCGTTGTTCCAGCGAAGGCAAGGCTTCGGCAACCATTGGCGCTCTATACGCGAGCCGCCTCGCCGTGCCATAGCCTGCGTAGAGGAAGATTTGGGGACCGGCATTTGAACGATTTCAGCGTCGAGGCGGACGGCCTCACCAAATATTTCGGCGATTACAAGGCGGTCGATGGGGTCAGCCTCAGCGTGCCGACGGGCAGCATCTATGGCGTGCTCGGCCCCAATGGCGCGGGCAAGACGACGAGCCTCAGGATGACGCTCGGCATCATCGACCCCGACAAAGGGACGAGCCGGCTGCTCGGCGGGCATAAGCCCGGATCGGTGCGTCACCGCGTCGGCTATCTGCCCGAGGAGCGCGGGCTTTATCCGGGCATGAAGGCGCGCGAGGCGATCGCCTTCATGGGCGCGCTGCGCGGACTCGACTGGTCGGAAGGCCGTCGCCGCGCCGCGACCTTCATGACCGAACTCGGGCTCGAGCGCGTGATCGACGCCAAAATCCGCAAGATGTCGAAGGGCATGGCGCAGATGGTCCAGCTGATTGGCTCGATCGTCCACGCCCCCGACCTCATCGTCCTCGACGAGCCATTCTCGGGGCTCGACCCCGTCAATCAGGAACGGCTCGAAACGCTCGTCCGGCGCGAACAGGCGCGCGGCGCGACGATCCTCTTTTCGACACATGTCATGGCGCATGCCGAGCGCCTCTGCGACCGCATCGCGATCATCGCGCGCTCGGCGCGGCGGTTCGAAGGCACGGTCGACGAGGCGCGCGCGCTGTTGCCGATGCAGGTGCGCTACACGCCGCGCGACGCCAGCGATCCCGCCGCGGTCGCCGCGACCCTGCCCGCCGGCGCCGAACGGCTTGGCGACGCCTGGCATTTCGCGATCGAGGATGATGGCGTCGAACCGTTGCTCGCACAAATCACCGCGAGCGGCCATGGCGTCACCGGCCTGTCGATCAGCCGGCCCGCGCTCCACGACGCTTTCGTCCACATCGTCCGCCAGGTCGACGCGAGCTTCGACGCCGACGCCGCCGAGGATGCCATCGAGGAGGCAAGCGCATGACTCCCTTCGTCCGCAATATGTTCGTGGTTGCGCGGCGCGACTTTCTTGCGATCGTCGCGACGCCGACCTTCCTGCTCTTTCTGCTCGCACCCCTGTTCATGATCGGCATGGGGCTCGCGGGCGGCATGGGGGTTTCGCAGCTCGCCGACAGCGCGCGCGGCGCCGGCCGTATCGTCGCGGTCGCCCACCCCGCCGATATCGAGGCGCTGCGCGCCGCTGACACCCGGCTCCGCGCCGCGATGCCGCGCGAGCCCGCGCTGCTCGAGCTGCGCGTCGCCGGCCCCGCCGCCGACCCCATCGCGATCGCGCGCGAAAAGGGCAGCGACACCTACGCCGTGATGAGCGGGAATCTCGCGGCCCCCCGCATCGTCGAGCGCGAGGCGGACAGCGGCTCGGGACGCTATCTCGCGCTGCTCGCGGGCGAGGTCCGGCGCGCCGAGGCCGCCGGCGAGCTGCCGCCCGTGACGCCGCGCTTCGAAAGCCTGGCGAGCGGCGGTACGAGCATTGCGGTGCAGCAGTCGCTCGGGTTCGGCGCGGTGTTCGTCATCTTCCTCCTGACCCTGCTCCTCGCGGGCCAGACGGTGAGCTCCCTCGCGGAGGAAAAGGGCAACAAGGTCATCGAAATCCTCGCCGCCGCGGTGCCGCTCGAAAGCGTGTTCCTCGGCAAGCTTCTCGGCTTCCTCGGCGTCGCGGTGCTCTTCATCGCCTTCTGGATGGGACTCGCGTTCGGCGGCGGGCTGATCGCCGCGACCCAGATGGACCCCGCCGCCATCGCCGCCGCGGGCAAGGCGGGCAAGGCCGCGACCGCGCTCGCGGCGACGCCCGCGACCGGCTGGCCCTTCTTCCTCGGCATCGGCTTCATCTATTTCGCCATGTCCTTCCTGCTCCTCGGCGCCGTCTTTCTCGGCGTCGGCGCGCAAGCCGCGACGGTGCGCGAAATCCAGATGCTCAGCCTGCCGATCACCATCTTCCAGGTCGGCATGTTCAGTCTCTGCGCCGCCGCCGCGAGCGCGCCCGACAGCGGCCTCGCCCGCTTCGCGCAGATATTCCCCTTCTCCTCGCCGCTCGCGATGGCCGCACGCGCCGCGACCGACGATTCGAAAGCCGTTCACCTGCTCGCGCTCGGCTGGCAGGCGCTATGGGTCGCGCTCGTCATCTGGCTTGCGGTGCGTCTGTTCCGCGCCGGGGTGCTCAGCGGCGGCAGCGGGTGGAAATTCTGGCGCGGCGCAAAGGGTGCTGCTGCAGCTGCAGCCGCCGTCAAAGCCGCTTCGTCCCAGCCGCGTTGACAAAGCTGTAAACAGTGGCATCCTGCAACTGATCTGGCCGACGGCGGCGAACGTCGCGGCGAGTCCCTTTTGAGGAGGAGGATGCCCGATGGCGACTGCAGCCGCGCCCCAGCCCGTCACCGATCGTTATGACATGAGCCCCGCCGCGATCTATTCGGAGGATCGCTGGCAGGCGCCCTTCGCCGAAATCCGCAAGGCGGGCGGCATCGTCAAATGCGAGGACAGCGTCCACGGCCCCTATTGGAATATCGCCAGCCATCAGGCGATCCAGCATGTCGAGGCGCTGCCCGACATCTACAGCTCCTCGTGGGAATATGGCGGGATCACGATCCTCGAACGCGACGAGGATGAGGATTTCCGCCTGCCGATGTTCATCGCGATGGACCGGCCGCAGCACACCGACCAGCGCCGCACCGTCGCCCCCGCCTTCACCCCCGCCGAAATGACGCGGCTCTCCGAAGACATCAGGAACCGCACCGGCGAGGTGCTCGACGGCCTGCCGTGGGGCGAGACGTTCGACTGGGTCGACCGCGTGTCGATGGAACTCACGACGCAGATGCTCGCGCTGCTGTTCGATTTTCCGTGGGAGGACCGGCGCAAATTGACCGAATGGTCCGACTGGATGGGCGACGTCGAACTCGCGCAAAAGGTCGAACTCAAGGAACAGCGCCGCGCGGTGCTCGAAGAGGCGTTCGTCTATTTCCAGCGCCTGTGGATGGAAAAGCTCGATCAGCCGCCGACCCCCGACCTCCTGTCGATGATGCTGCACAGCGAAGCGATGAGCCACATGGACAAATATGAGTTCATCGGGAACCTCGTGCTGCTGATCGTCGGCGGCAACGACACGACGCGCAACACCATGTCGGGGCTCGCCTATGGGCTCGACAAATATCCCGACCAGCGCGCGAAGCTCGAAGCCGATCCGTCGCTGATCCCCAATGCGGTGAGCGAGATCATCCGCTGGCAGACCCCGCTCGCGCATATGCGCCGCACCGCGCTCGCCGATGCGGACCTCTTCGGGCATCAGATCAAAAAGGGCGACAAGCTCATCCTCTGGTATATCTCGGCCAACCGCGACGAGAGCGTGTTCGACGATGGCGACGCCTTGAAACTCGACCGCGAGAATGCGCGACGTCACCTCTCTTTCGGTTACGGCGTCCACCGCTGCGTCGGCGCGCGACTCGCCGAGCTGCAACTGCGCATCCTGCTCGAGGAAATGGCGGCGCGGCGGATGCGCGTGACGGTCGCGGGCGACCCCGAACGCGTCCACGCCTGCTTCGTTCATGGTTTCCGCGCGCTGCCGGTACGAATCGAGAAATATTGACGCCCGCTTGTAACCCGGTGGCCGCGTCATACGTATCACCGACATGATCGAACGTCGTTATCTTCTCGGCGGCCTCGCGCTTGGCGGCGCCATCATCGGCGCCCCGATGCTCTTCGCCAAATCGGCGCGGCCGAAAGCGCAGGCGGGCTGGCAGCTCTCTGACGCCGAGTGGAAAAAGCGCCTGTCGTCGCTCCAATATCGCGTACTGCGCGAAGCGGCGACCGAGCGCGCCTTCACCAGCCCGCTCGACAAGGAAAAGCGCGCCGGTACCTTCGTCTGTGCGGGCTGCGCCCTACCGCTCTATTCGAGCAAGACCAAGTTCGACAGCGGCACCGGCTGGCCGAGCTTCTGGGCACCGCTCAAAGGCGCGATCGGCACGTCGACCGACCGCGACCTCGGCTATGCGCGCACCGAAGTGCATTGCCGCCGCTGCGGCGGCCATCTCGGCCATGTCTTCAACGACGGTCCGAAGCCGACGGGCAAGCGTTATTGCATGAACGGCGCCGCGCTCGGCTTCCGCGCGGCGTAGAACATATTCAAATTTGAATAACCGCGTGTCCCCGCGAAGGCGGGGCCCATCTCTTTCTGGTTCAAAATTGCGCCCACCGGAGATGGGCTCCCGCCTTCGCGGGAGCACGGTGCTCATAAAATCATTGCTCCGGCTTCACCTGCCACACCGACAGCCCCGCGCGCGAACCGATCGGCACCGCTTCGAGCCACGCCGGCGGCGTCCCCGCATAAAGCTGCGCGCCCAGCGAATCCTTGCGCGCGAGACGATATTTAGTGAAATCATTGGCCGTGCGGCAAAAGACGACCAGCGTCGCCTGCTGCCGCCGCACCAGCGGCTCAGCCTTCGCCGGATCGCCCGCAAAGGCACGGATCGTATCGGCCATCGCGTGGCTGTTGCGATGGTGCGGCGTCGCGACGAGGCTGTGCCGCGTCCAGAATATCAGCGGCGCGCCAAGGTCGATTGGGGTCAGCAGCACCGTCGGCGGCAGGTGATTAAGGTCGGCGATCGCCGCCGGGTCGAGGCAGTTCGCCTTATAGGGATTGGCCTCGGCCTCCTCCGCGGCCGCTCTTTTCTCTTCGTCGCGCAGCGCGGGGACTAGCGGCGTTAGCACCGCGGCGACCGCCATGCTGCCGAGCAAAGACAGCGTGAGCGCCGCCATCGCCGACGCGAGAATGCGCGGCACGGTCGACGATATCGTCCGCGCCCATGTCCAGGCGCGCAGGCCGAGCCAGGCGCAGCCCGGCAGGGCGAAGAGATGCGCGGTCGACACGCTGCGGAACACGAGTAGCGATAGCGCCGCCGCACCGGCGAGCGCGACGATGACCGTCGCCCAATTCCTGCGATCCGCGGCTTCGCTGCAATCGCGCCACGCGAGGATCGCCCCCGCGAGGCCGACGAGCGACGGCACGAGCACATGGATCATGTCGTGCGGCTTCGCGACCCACAAAGGCTGGCCTTCGAGGACATTGCGATACCAATATTGCACGACGATCGGGTCGAGCGCCGCGAACGGTCCGTTCGCGCATTGCGGCTCGGTTCCCACCAGCGCCGCCGCCGCCCCGATCCCGGCCAGCGCGAGCAGCGCGAAGCGGGTCCCGGCCACACGCGGATTCGCCCGCGCCGCGCCGAACACAACCGCCGCCGAAGCAACGAACCCCGCCATATAAGGGGCCGAAAGCGAATCGCACCAGCCGCCGACAAGCCCCGCCGGACCGTGCGTCACAAACTGGAGCAGGATCGCTCCGCCCGCGAGTGCGCCCATATAGCCGCACAGGCGCGCGCGATCCTCGGTCTTTCCGTGGAGCGCCCAGCGCAGCGCGGCAAGCCCCGCGAACAGCGCGACCACGGGCAGGCCCTCGATCGACACCGCGAGCAGCGCCGCCGCGAACAACCCGCCGAGCAGCCCCGCCTGCCACGACGCGGGGCGCAGCGCCTGCGCCATCACCAGCATCGTGAGGAAAATCTGCCAGCCATGATGGTCAACGCGCAGCGGCCGGAACTGCACGAGGATATAGCCCGACATGATCAGGAACAGCGGCACGACGTAGGCGATGCGGCGGTCCGACAGTTTGCCGTAACCGACCGCGCAGGCGACGCTCAAGGCCGCGCCGAGCAGCGGCGGCCACAGCGCCATCACGATCCGTTCGGCCATCGCCTGCCCGACCAGCGGCTTAAGCAGCAATATGCCCGCCGCCAGCGGCGCATCGACGATGCGCGACCAGTGCATCAGCACGCCGCCGCCCGCCGGGTTGACGCGATATTGCGCGAGATCCCACCAGCCTTGCCCGGCGAGGAAGTCGCGCACCTGCGCCATGCGCATCGCATCGTCGGTATCGGCAAGGTCGAGCGCCCCGATCGCCCGCCATTGGGCGACGATCGCGATCAGGCTCATCAATCCCCAGATGATCAGCGCGATCCGCGCGGGTGTGAACCAGGGGCCGAGCTGGATGCCGCCCGAACCGGAAGCGGGCGGCGTGTCGGTCACGCCGCGGCCGCCCGGAACACGATATGGCGGCGCAGCAAATAGGTCGTCTGGAAACTCACGACAATCGCCGCGAGCTTGGCGAGCCGCGGGTCGAGCCCCAGCACGCTGCCGCCGCCGACGATCGCGGTCGTGACCGCCAGCCCGACGAGCGCCGATCCGACGAAAAGCAGCTTTTGACGATGCCGCTCACCCGTGCCGCGCGCTGCGGCGCCATCAGCGAAGACGAGCCGGCTCGAGACGGCCCAGTGGACAAGAACCCCCGCGCAATAGCCGGTCGCCGACGCCGGCACCGGCGCCAGACCGGCATCGAGCAGCAGCAGGAACAGCCCTGCATCGCTGCCGAGCGCGAGAACGCTCGCGAGCAGATAGTTGAGCCAGCGAATCTCACCGCGTCGCACTGACGCGATCAATCTGGTCACCGGTAGCATAGCGCCGATCCCCCCGGCCAAGCGCTTACGCCGCCTTCGCGACGCGCGCGGGCACCTCGCGGACCGACGCCAGCGCCGCCTGCTCGCCCTCGGTGCCGCTCTCATGATATTCGGCATCCTCGTTGACGCCCCAGATATCATAGAGTTTTTCACCGGCGACAATGTTGCGCACCGTCAGCATCGCAGTCATCATCGCATGATCCTGATTGTTGTAACGGTGCATGCCGTTGCGCCCGACCATGTGCAGCGTCGGGTAACGCGCTTCGAGTTCGCTCCGCATCGTCTCGACATGCGCGGCATAATCATCGTCATAGACGGGATAGGCCTTTTCCTGCCGGACGACGGCACCGCCGACGACATCTTCCGGATCGCAAAGCCCCAGGATTTCCATCTCCTTCGTCGCCAGCGCGATCAGGCGCTCGTCGGTCGAAGCCCAGAGCCCGTCACCCTCGAAACAGAAATATTCGAGGCCGACGCACGCGAGTTCGGGGTCGGGCACCATCTCGGGCGACCAGCTACGGAAATTCTGCACGCGGCCGACCTGCACCTTGCTGTCGTGAATATAGATCCAATTGTCGGGGAACAGATCCTCCGAACGGATCTTGAGCGCGACGGTCAGGAAATCGCGATATTTGAGGTTCGGCGCGGCGTTGAGCGCGCACGCGGGCAGCGGATGGATTCGCGCCGCTAGCTCGCGCATCGGCGCCGAGCTGATCACATGGCCGGCGTCGATTACGACATCACCGTCGGGGCCTGTCGCGGTCATCCGCCAGCGACCCGTCTTCTGATCCTGCGTCAGCTGCTTGAAGCTATGACCCATCAGCACATGCCCCCCGCCCGCGACGACCTTATCGCGCGCCGCCTCCCACATCATGCCCGGGCCGAGGCGCGGATAGCGGAAGGTTTCGAGCAGGGTCTTGGTCGCCATGCCGTCATTGGGCTTTTTGTTGAGCCTGAGGCTGCGCTTCAGTCCGTCGATCACCGCTCCGCCGAGCGAAAGTCCCTTGATGCGCTGCGCCGCCCAATCGGCCGACATCTCATCGCACGGCATGCCCCACACCTTCTCGGTATAGGTCTTGAAAAAGATCGAATAGAGCTTCTGCCCGAACTGGTTGACCGTCCAGTCCTCGAAACTGCGGACCTTCTTCTTCGGCAGCAGCTTCGCCTTGGCGTAGCTGATCATGCAAAGCGTCGACCGCACGACGCCGAGGTTCCACAGCGCCTCGAATGCGCGCAGCGGATAGGAATAATATTTGCCCTCATAATAGATGCGACTCATCCGCGGGCGCTCGATGAAATCATGCGGAAGAATCTCGTTCCACAGCTCGACGACCTCGCGGCTCTTCGAAAAGAAGCGATGCCCGCCGATGTCGAAGCGAAAGCCCTCATGCTCGACCGTCCGGCTGATCCCGCCGACGTAGACCGGATCCTTTTCGATCACCGTCACGCTGTAACCCTGCTGCGTCAGCAGATAGGCGGCGGTCAGCCCGGCAGGGCCCGCGCCGATGATCGCGACATCGGCGCTGGTCGGGCGATTTTTCGAACCAACGGCTTCTGACATGCTGATTATTTCCCACAGGCAAATTCATGCTCGCTACCCCTGTGGCCAATCATGGATAAAAACTGGTTAACGCGGCGCCGGGATTCTCGCGGGAACGCGGCTTCGCGCCCTTGGGAAGCCCGGCATCTTGCTGTAAACTGACGCTGGCCAAGGAGGCGCACATGGCAGGCGGACTGGCAATCGTACTAAGCGGCGGCGGCGCGAAGGGTGCCTTTCAGGTCGGCGTCGTCCACGAACTCGTAGTCAATCGCGGGGTCCGGCTCGACATCGTCGCCGGCGTCTCGACCGGCGCGATCCAGGCCTTGGGGGTCGCGCAGGACGACGTCCCCGCGCTGCTCGACGCCTGGCTCGGTATCCGCGGCAACAGCTCGATCTACAAATCGCGCCCGCTCGGCGTCGTCGGCGGGCTGCTCGGCGAGGATGCACTTTACGACACCGCCCCGCTCAAACGCCTGCTCAAGGGCTTCGCGAACGAGGCCAAGTTACGCGCGAGCGGGCGCAAACTCCTGCTGGGCGTCGTCAACCTCGGCACCGGCACCTATCGCACGATCGACGAAAGCGTGCCGGGCATCCACAATTGGGTCTATGCGAGCTGCGCAATGCCGCTCTTCTTCGATCCGCTGAAGACGCGCGCGCGCGACGGGACCGAAGAGCAATGGGTCGACGGCGGGGTGCGCGACGTGACGCCCTTGAGCTCGGCGCTCGAAATGAACCCGCGCGGCGTCATCGCGGTGCGCGCTTCCCCCGCGCCGCAGCCCGGCCCGGTGCGCACCTTCCCCAACCTCATCAAGATCGGGCTGCGCGCGGTCGATATCCTTCAGTCCGAAGTCTCGGCGAACGACCTTTCCGGCGCCGCGCTGATCAACGACCTGATCGCCGCGCGCGAGGCGCAGCTTCGCGCGCTTCAGAACGAGGGCATCGGCGGCGCGCAGGCCGCGCGCATCCTCCGCCCGCTCGACGTCCAGATCGCGCGCTACCGCTTCGCGCCGATCCGGATCATCGAGCCCGAGGAAGAAGTCGCCGAAACGCTCGAATTCGACCCCGCAAAGATCCGCGCCGCGATCGACGCCGGCCGCCGCGCCGTCGACCGCGAATGGGACGCGCTCGAACCGCTGCTGAGCTGAGGTTAAGGGGCAGCTGACGGCCGAAAGCGGACCCATCAATCCTCGTCGCCCCGGACTTGATCCGGGGTCCCGCTCACGGTCGAAGTCAATGAGTGCATCAAAAAAGCGGGATCCCGGGTCAAGTCCGGGATGACGAAAGGGGAAACGTCCGCTCACCACCCCAAACCCGCCTGATGACTATAAAGCGCCATCCTCCGCCCCCGACGGCCCGCGGGCGGTGTTGCTATCGGACGGCGCGTCGTCCCGCATCGTCACGACGCGGTTTAGCGGCGTCAGCACCAGCGTCCCCAGCCGCACGCGCGGCGTCGCCTTGCCCGGACCTGCGCTCATCGCGAAAGTGCTGTCGAGCCGCAGCGCCGCCGCCGACGCCTGGGCCAACCGCACGGTATAACGCCCATAGGCAACGCCCTCGAACAGGAAATAGCCGTCGAATTCGGTCAGCGTCATCGCGCGCACGCGCCCTTCGGCATCGACCAGTTCGACGCGTAGCCCTTCGACCGGGTTGCCGCCGTCGCGCCGGAAAATCCCCTCCACCTCGCCCGCAGCCGCCATCGGCAACGACACCCGCGTCGCGACGCCGGGCCGCGGTGTCACCACCACCCCCGGCAGCGCGGGCTGGACATAGGGGTCGGGCAGGCTCCCCGCATCGATTCCGATCATCACCGCGCGGAACGGCTCGAGCCCGTCGACCGTCCCGCGCCCCGCCTTGTCGGTCGCCGCATCGACAAAGGCATGGCCCGCGGTCAGGGGCACACCGGGCAAGGCCGCCTCGGCCGGCTGGCGCACTCCGTCGCCATTCTCGTCCATCCAGACATCGGCGATCACCTGCCCCCGGCTCGCGAGCTTTTCGCTCGACACGCGCCAGCCGCCGCCCGAGCGGGGGCCGAAACTGAACGCAAGCGCCAGCGACGCCGCGACCGATCCGTCGCTCGCGACCTCGCCGAAGCCCGTCAGCTGCACCTTGTTGAAACGGCGCGTATATCCCAGCCCGGCGCGCGCGCGGCCGAGCCCGCGGTCATAGCCGAGCTCGGTGCGCCATTCGGCCTCACCCTTCCCCGCCCATTCGCCGATCAGCGTCATGCGCGTATCGCCATTGTCGCCCGACAACGCAAAGCGCGCCTCACCCCGGACACGAACCCGCCCGATCCGGGCGTTGGCGA
Organism: uncultured Sphingopyxis sp.; assembly: GCA_966250105.1. Lineage (GTDB taxonomy): Bacteria > Pseudomonadota > Alphaproteobacteria > Sphingomonadales > Sphingomonadaceae > Sphingopyxis. The sequence continues at coordinate 160,351 of CBINGC010000003.1, forward strand.
GCAGGCTGGCGGTGAGGTTGTCGGGGGGATCGGGGCCGACCGGCGCCTTCGTCCGGCTCCAGTCGAATTGGCCGGTGAAAGTCAGCGCGCGCAAGCTTGCCGACGCGCGCGCGCTCGCCTCGAGACTGTCGCCCCCCGACCATCGCTCGACCCGCCGCACATCGAAATGCAGCGGCAATATCGTCCGCCCCAGCTTCACCGACTGGTCGAGCGACACCGAATAGATGCCGTTGATGTTGTCCGACAGACGATCGGACACGAACCCGCCCCAGCCGCGCAGCGCGTCGGCGCGCACATAAGTCTCTCCGAACGCCGCGAGCCAGCTCGCGCGCGCCGCGACGCCGCCATTGCTGGAATAGCTGCCGCCGACTTCGAGCAAAGTCGGCCCGATCGAGCGCCGCAGCGCCACTTCGCCATAATGACGGCGGACATTCTCGATGAGCAGACTGTGCAGATAGACGGATGCGGAGGTGCGCGTATCGAGCCCGCGCTCGATCCCCGCCGTCCCGCGCCACCCGCGCCGATACGCGCCCCCGCGCCGCCCCCCGAATTCGAACAGGTCGGTGTTTTCCTGCGCAAAGCCCGCCCAATACCAGCTCTGCTGCGGCGGGATCGAATCCATCCCCACCTGCACCTGCCGGATTTCGCGCCTTATCTGTCCCTGCGGCCCGTACAGCACGATTTCGAACCGGTTTGCGCCATATTGTAGCGGCACATCGATGAATTCATAACGCCCGTCGCCATTGGGGCTCGTGAAAGCGAGCAGTTGCCCGTTGCGATAGAGCTCGGCGTCCCAGCCCGCGGGCAGATCGCCGCGGAAATCGGTCTTGTCGAACGCGTCGGGACGCTCGACCGGGCGGTTGGTCAACACCGCCCCGCGCCCCGGCGCCGGCGCCGCGACGATTCCCGTCGACAGCAGGCCGACGTCGCCGACGCCATAATGTGTTGCCTTCAGCGCGCCGAGCAGTCGCCCCTCGGGATCGGTGCGATAAAGCCGCGTCCGCAAACTGTCGGGCACGCCCTCATTGTCCGACGACAGCCGCGCGTCGAAACTGTGCGCCAGCAGCTCGCCCGCCGCGAAAATCTCGTAGCGTCCCTGCACATAGGACCCGCCGCGCTTGTCCGACACCGCGCCGACCGACGCGACGACATCGACCGAAGGCGTCGCCCACGCCTCATAAGGCCGCACCGCCTGCGGCAGGCTCGCAAGGTCGAAGGCGGCCTGCGGGCGGATCGACGCCGCGCGCGCGCGGCGTTCGGCGGCGAGCTGAAACGGCAGCTTTTCCTTCGCATCGACGCGCAGCACAGCGTTCGACAGATCGGCGGTCAGCGGCACCCCCAGCCACTGGTTCAAACTATCGAGGTCGACGCACCAGCCCGCTGCGGTGTCGCGGATCGTCGTCGCGTTCAGGCGAAAGCTCTCACTCCCCGCGCGCACCTCGCCCGCGTCGAGGTCGATCGTCAGGCTGCGCCGCTCATCGAACACCCAGCCGGTTGCGCGGCGCAACTTCCGGTCGACGCGCACCGCGAGGTCGAGCGCGAGCACGACGTCGCCCAGATCGACGCAAATCCCCTGCGGCGTCCGATAGCCGCGCACGCCGTCCCCGAGCCGATATTGCCCCGACCGCACGTCGAACAGCCAGCTGTCATCCTCGTTCGGCACCCACGCCGCAGAGGAGGGGGAAAGTGGCGTTCGGTCAACGGCTTCGGCGCTGGCGGGCACGAGACCCGCCAGCGCCAGCGCGGCGACGATGAAGCGCCCCCACCGCATCACGGCTGCGCCTGATGTGTCCCTCCGATTTCTATTTCACCACCCGATCGGCCTCGTCGATCGTGCCGCCGCCGATTTCGCGGTCCTCCGAATAGCGGATGTTCACCGGCCCTTTCAGCTTCGCCGCCACCTCGTCCGGGACGCGCAGCGACACCTTGCGCGCGCTCACCTCGGGATAGACCGCGATCCCGCGCGCGACGAGCAAGGGCTCGGCCACCCCCGGCCGCGTCACCTCGATGTCGCCATAGACCGAACGGTTTCCCGTCCGCGACAAGTCGAAATTGAAAGCCGGCCCCTCGGCGCTCTCGCTCACCCAAGCGTCGCCGATCACCGCCTCGGCGCCAAGGTCGCCCATGCGCACGATCACCGGAATCGTGATCCCGTAAATCGGCGTCAGCGCGATCGAAACGCCGGTGCTCGCGGACCTCGCTTCGGCCGCCGCCGCCGGAACCGTATCGGGAACCGCACGAAACAGCATATGCGCGCGATATTCACCCGGCGGCAGTCCTTGGGGCACGCGCACCCCGACGCGCACCACCTGCGGCTGGTTGGGCGGCAGCGTGACGCGGCGCGGGCTGAAGACGATCATGTCGAGCGCCGCACGCTCGGCGGGCGTGGCATTTTCCTCGGCAACCTCGTCAAGCCCGCCCGCCGCGGTCATCCGCTTGATCTCGAGGCTGATGCGATAGGTCGCGGGCGCGCTGCCGATATTATTGAGTACCAACTCGGTCCCACGTGATCCGTCGAGGATGATCCGCGTCGGCGCAACGAGCAGATCGCCCGACGCCAGCGCGGGGAACGCCGCGGCGCCCAGCGCAGCCGCGGAAAGCAGGCCAAAGGCCTTTAAAAAGCGAAGCATGGATACGATCCCCACAATCGTCCGGGAACCGGCCCCACACCGTCCCGATGGTCGCGTCCTGTTTGCGCCGACATGGTTGATATTTCGCTAACCATCGCGGCGTCCCGCGCAAAAAAGGGGCCGCCGAACCCTCGCCCGGCGACCCCATTACCACGGCTGGCGGATCTCGGCCCGCCAGGCCCCCCGATCTTACTGGTAGCTGGCGGTGACGTTGAACGTCCCCGAATAATCGCCCGACGCCTGGTTGGCGCCGACGCTCAGCGTGCCGCCGATCTGAAAGCTGCCGCCGCTCGCGCCCAGCGTGATGTTCGGCGCCGAATAGGTCAGCGTCGACGTCATGCTACCGCCCAGCGATCCGTTGAGCGTCACGCTCGCATCGCCGCTGACGAGCACGACGGCGCCGCTGGTGCCCGCGACGTCGAAACTGCCGGCCGCCGTCGTCCCGGTGCAGGTCAGCCCGACGCCGCAGCTCACGCCGCCCGCGGTCGACACCGCGACGGTCGACGCGGTCGCGCCGCTGATGATCGTTGCATATTGCAGATCGCTGGTCTTGGTGAGCGTGATCTGGCGCAGGATCTTGGCCGTCGCCGTCCCGGTGGCCGTCGCCGCATGCGCCGCAGAGGCGTTCATGACGAGGGCAGCAATCGCGGCGCCCAGCAGGGCGCGCTTCATTCCATAGTTGCGCATATGATTTGGTCCCTTGAATTCGGTCTAAATTCGAATGGAAATCCCACCCCATTCACCGCCCAGTTTAGGCGGCGACCTCTTCAGGCTTTGCCAGCAAGCTTGGTTAACAGCGCGGCAAGGACTGGCCCACGCCCCGCGACATATCGCCGGTAAATCAGAGCTTTATGGGAAGATCACGGAAGCTCGGCAACCGGCCTCCCGGCGTGAACGACCCGAACCGATACATTTTTGCGCGAATCAGATGCCCTCGCCCGACAATCGCTGGCAGATCATGTCGAGCTGGTCGAGCGAAGCGAACTTCAGCGTCAGCGCGCCCTTGCCCTCGCCTGCATATTGGATCGCTACGCCGATGCCGAGCAGCTCGGACAGATGCCGCTCGACCGCGACGATGTCGGGGTCGCGCCCGACCCCGTCCATGCTCTTATATTCGAGCGGCGCCTGGCGCGGCACATCGCCGCCCTTGCCCGCGCGCACCAGCGCCTCGACCGCTCGGACCGACAGGCCTTCCTTCGCGACACGGCGCGCGATCGCTTCGGCGTCGTCGGCGCCGATCAACGCGCGCGCATGCCCCATCGCCAGCGATCCGTCGCCGACCAGCGCCTGCACGCTCGCGGGCAGGTCGAGCAGGCGCATCAAATTCGCGACATGGCTGCGCGACTTGCCGACCAGCTTCGCGAGCGCTTCCTGGTTATGCCCGAAATCCTCGATCAGCCGGCGATAGGCGCTCGCCTCTTCGATCGCGTTGAGGTCTTGGCGCTGGATATTCTCGACCAGCGCGATCTCATAGGTCGCGGCATCGTCGAGTTCGCGCACGAGGGCGGGTATCTGGTGCAGCCCCGCACGCTGCGCCGCGCGCCAGCGCCGCTCGCCCGCGACGAGCTGAAAGCCGTCGCCATCGGGCGCGCGCCGGACGATGATCGGCTGCAGCAGTCCGCGCAGCCCAATCGAATCGGCAAGCTCGGCGATCGCATTCTCGTCGAAATGGCGCCGCGGCTGGCCCGGCAGCGGGCGAATCGCGCCGACCGGAACATGCTGCACCGAATCGGCCGCCACCGGCGCCGGGCGCGCCGCGCTTCCCGGCGTCGCGAGTACCGGCGCCTCGACCGCGGCGTCGCCGAACAAGGCGTTCAGCCCGCGCCCCAGCCCCGACGGGCGTTTGCGGATTGGGGCTGCGCCACTTTCCTTATCATTATCAGACATTTATGCCGCCTTCCGGATCTCGGGGAGCCGGTCGATCAACTCGCGCGCGAGCGCGATATAGGCCGCCGACCCGGCGCAGCGATGATCGTAGATCAGCGCCGGAAGCCCGTGGCTCGGCGCTTCGGACAGGCGCACATTGCGCGGGATCACGGTCTCGAACACCACCGGTCCCAGCACTTCGCGCACATCGTCCGACACCTGATCGGTCAGCCGGTTGCGGCGGTCGAACATGGTGAGCGCGACGCCGAGGATCGATAATTTCTGGTTGAACCGCTCGCGCACCCGCTCGACCGTGGTCAGCAGCTGGCTCAGCCCCTCAAGCGCGAAAAATTCGCACTGGAGCGGCACGATCAGCGATTCGGCCGCGATCAGCGCGTTCAATGTCAGCATGCCGAGCGACGGCGGACAATCGATCAGGCAAATATCCCACTGCCCCGCTTCGGCGCCCGACAGCGCCTGTTGCAAGCGGTGGAGCCGGTCCTGAAATTCGATCAGCTCGATTTCGGCGCCTGACAGGTCGACCGTCGCGCTGACGATGTCGAGCCGCGGCACCGCGGTCGCAATCGCGCATTCGGCGACCGTCGCGTCGCCGCGCAGCAATTCATAACTCGAACATTCGCGCTGCGATTGCTTGATCCCCAGCCCCGTCGACGCGTTGCCTTGCGGATCGAGGTCGATGATCAAGGTCCGCCAGCCGGTCGCCGCAAGCGCGGTGGCCAGATTGATCGCGGTCGTCGTCTTGCCGACCCCGCCCTTCTGGTTCGCAACGGCAATGCGGATCATCGCTTTCCTCGCTGTTTCGCCGCGATACGCCCCTGTCCCACCAAAATCTGGCTGTCGGCGTCGGTGCGGCTCTGTTCCACGTGGAACATTCTCTGCCATGCCTCGGGCAGCAATGCCAGTTCCTTAACCGCGTTTCGTCCCTTTGGCAGCAACCAGCGCGTCGATTCGGTGGAAAAACGGGCGGACAAGTCGATCAGCTTGTCGAGTGGTGCGAAGGCGCGCGCGCTGATCGTCGCCGCGGGCCGCGTCGCGACACGCTCGAGCGGCGCCTCGACGACCTCGACATGCTGAAGCTCCAGTTCGCTCGCGACCGCACGCAGAAACTCGCACCGCCTTTTGCGTGATTCGACAAGCAACATCGGCCGCTCCGACAGAATCGCCACGACCAGCCCCGGCAACCCCGGCCCGCTCCCCAAATCGATCCAGAGCCCCTCGCCTTCCCTATCGAGCGCCAGAAGCTGCGCGCTATCTGCGATATGCCGCACCCAGATCGTCGGAATCGTCGAAGCTGCGATTAGATTCTGCTGCGCATTCTCGGCGACGAGCATGGCCGTAAATCGTTCGAGATGGGTCCATTGCGCGGGCGTAGGCGCAAATGCCTGCTCTAACCAACCACGCGCGTCGTCTTCACCCGCTAAAAACCCGCCATCAGAGCTCACCGCCGCCTGCCTATCCATCTCGTCATTCCCGCGAAGGCGGGGTCCAGCCACTCTTCACGTCCTAGCGCCTCTGCGCGTCCCGTGGAAAGTCCACACAAGCAAAAGTTGCGCTCTCTTCGTCACCCGTACTTGATCCGGGGTCCATGACTTCAGCGCTGCAATGGGTCCCGGATCAAGTGATGGATGACGAAGGGAATGAAACGAGGGAAAAAGCTCATTGTGCAACCCCGGCGAAAGCCCGAGGCCTGGTTACCGCGCCGGATATGCGCTCCGGCTTTTCGCCCGGGATCACAAAGGACCGCTGTCGACCGGTTGCGGACATTGCCAGATAGCCGCATATACGCCAGATCATGACAACCGAACCTTGGCAAACAAGGGCGCCGGATCTTATTGCCGACGTGCTCATTTATCCAACCGAGGAGGGCGGAAGAGCAACTGCCATCCAGCCCGGCTATGGTTGCCCGTGCTTCACTGAAAAGCAGACCGGCGTTGGAGGTTGGGATGCCCGGCTCCAACTGGGTGATCAACCTTTAGAGCTGGGAATCAAGCGGCAAGTGGGCTTTGTATTTCTCTCGTCCGAAGGTGCGGAGAAGATGCGTCGCGCGCGTAGATTTTATCTGTGGGAGGGTCGCTTCATCGGTGAGGCGTTGGTCACGGACTGACGACTGCTTCCCACCCCTTAACGGACGCTCTCGCCCGAGTCCGGGCACTAAGCCGCCCGCCGCCGGCTGTGCACCATGATCGCGGTCAGCGCCGCCGGCGTCACCCCGTCGATCCGCCCCGCCTGCCCGAGCGTCTCGGGTCGCGCCTTGGTCAGCCGCTCAACCATCTCGCGCGACAGCCCGCCGATCGCGGCATAATCGAGCGCCGGGTCGAGCAGGATCGCCTCATTCGCCGCGAGCGATCGCAGTTCGGCGTCCTGACGTGCGATATAGGGCGCATAATGCGCGTCCTCGGCGATCTCCGACAGGATCGCCCGATCGATCGCTTCGAGTTCGGGCGCAAGCATGGCAAGCCGCGCCATCGACATATCGGGATAGCGCAGCAGCTCGATCCGCCGCCGCACGATCCCGTCGCCGGGCAGCGCGAGCCCGATCGCCGCATAATCGGCGGTCGTCACCGGCACGTCGAGCAAGGCGTCGGCCCGCGCCCGCTCGGCTTGGCGCGCCGCGAACAGCGCCGCGGTCGCTGGCCGCACCAGCCCGAGTGCGATCCCCTTCGGCGTCAGCCGCGTCGCGGCATTGTCGGCGCGCAGCCGCAGGCGATATTCGGCGCGCGCGGTGAGCATCCGGTACGGCTCGGTCACCCCCTGCAGCACCAGATCATCGACCATCACGCCGATATAGGATTCGGACCGGTCGAGAATCAGTGGGTCGCGGCCCTGAACGCTGAGCGCCGCATTGGCGCCGGCAACCAGCCCCTGCGCCGCCGCCTCCTCATATCCCGTCGTCCCGTTGATCTGCCCGGCGCACCAGAGCCCGGCGATCTCCCGAACCTGCAACGTCCGGTCGAGCGCGCGCGGATCGATATGATCATATTCGACCGCATAGCCCGGGACGACCATCTCTACCGATTCGAGCCCTTCCATCGTGCGCAACATGCTCAGCTGCACATCGGCAGGCAGCGATGTCGAGATCCCGTTCGGATAGACGAGAAACGAATCGAGCCCCTCGGGCTCCAGAAACACCTGATGCCCGTCGCGATCGGCGAAGCGATGAATCTTGTCTTCGATCGACGGACAATAGCGTGGGCCCGCCGCGCCGATCGCCCCGGTAAACAGCGGCGAGCGGTCGAGATTCGCCGCGATGATCGCGTGGCTTTGGCTGTTCGTGCGCGTGATCGCACAGAAAATCTGCGGCACCGACCGTCCGCTGTTCCACGTGGAACAGGTCCAGCTCGCGCCCTCTGCGCTGTCCGACGCCTGCTCGTCCAGCCGCGCCCAGTCGATCGTCCGCCCGTCGAGCCGCGGCGGCGTCCCCGTCTTGAGCCGCGCCATCGGCAGGTCGGCCGCGCGCAATTGCTGCGCAAGCCGATGCGCGCCCGCTTCACCGATGCGCCCGCCCTCCATCCGCTCCTCGCCGCGGAACAATCGCCCGCCGAGGAAGGTGCCGGTCGCGAGTACGACCGCCAAGGCTGTCAGTACCGATCCATCGCCGAGTTCCAGCCCTTCGATGTGCGAACCATCCGCCGAAAATACCAGCGCCGCCGCTTCGCCGGCGATGACGGTGATTCCGTCTTCGGCGGCGAGCAGATTCTGAATCGCCTCGCGATATAATTTACGGTCGGCCTGGATACGCGGCCCCTGCACCGCCGCGCCTTTCGAAGCGTTGAGCATCCGGTAATGGATCGCCGCGCTGTCGGCGGCGCGTGCCATCCACCCGTCGAGCGCATCGACCTCGCGCATCAGATGACCCTTGCCGAGCCCGCCGATCGCCGGATTGCACGACATCGTCCCGATCAGCGCCGGATCGAAACTGACGAGCGCGACGCGCGCGCCCAACCGCGCCGCGGCCGCTGCGGCCTCGGTCCCGGCGTGTCCACCGCCGACGACGATGACATCGAAACTTGCGCTATCCTGCATGATGGCGGCGCCCTTAGCGCAAAGCGCGCATCGAATCCACCGCGGCGCGATGGATGCGATGTTTCACGTGGAACATCATTTCCCGATGCAGAAACGCCCAAACAGCGCGTCGAGCATCTCTTCAACCCCGGCGCGTCCGGTAATACGGTCGAGCGCGGTCGCGGCAAGCCGCAAGCGCTCGGCGAGCAGAATCAGGTCATTGGCCTCGCGCGATCCGGCCTCGACTTCAAGCCATTGCTTCGCCTCGGCGAGTGCCGCCCGCTGCCGCTGCCGCAACGCCGCCTCGCCCTCGCGCGGCAACAGGGTTCGCGCCATCTCGACGATATATTTGTGGAGGCTGTCCATACCCTCGCCCGTAGCCGCCGACAGGACCAGATCGCAATGCGCCGCCCCGGCTTCGGCCGCCGCATCGCCGCGCCAGCGATCGGCCTGCGCCGCGATCAGGATCAGGCGCGGATGATCGGGCGCCTCGTTCGGCGGCCCGAGCCACAGCAATATGTCCGCGCCCGCGACCGCCGCCTTCGCGCGGTCAATCCCGATCGCCTCGATCGCATCGCCACCTTCACCGCGAATCCCCGCCGTGTCCGAAAATCGCATCGCGATCCCGCCCAGCGCGAGAGGCGTCTCGATCACATCGCGTGTCGTGCCGGCCACCGGCGATACGATCGCCAGCTCTCGCTGCGCCAACGCGTTGATAAGGGTTGATTTTCCGGCATTTGGCGGTCCCGCGATTACGACCGAAAGCCCCTCGGCGATCACCTCCGCCGCCGGCCGCGCCAGCCATTCCCCCAGCTCGCCAGCGAGCATCTTCATCCCTTCGCAGAGACGATGTGCGCAATCATCGAGAAGTTGAACATCATCCTCATCGGCAAAATTGAGCTCGGCCTCGGCTCCCGCCATCAACGCTAGCAGCCGATCCTGCCATCGCTCGACCGCGCGCGACACATGTCCGCTCGCCATGCCGAGTGCCTGCACCCGCTGGCTTTCGGTCTCGGCCGCGAGCAAATCGGCGAGCCCCTCGGCCTCGGCGAGGTCGATCCGTCCATTATCGAACGCGCGCCGCGTAAATTCACCCGCGACTGCGGCACGCAACCCCGGCATCGCCGCGAGCGCCGCCTCGACCGCTGCCACCACGGCCCGGCCGCCATGCAGGTGCAGTTCGGCGAGATCTTCGCCGGTCGCGGTCGCTGGACCGGGGAACCACAGGATCAACGCGTTATCGAGCGGCGTCCCATCCGCATCTTTGAGCGCAGCGAGGGAGGCATGGCGCGGTTCGGGCAACCGCCCCGCGAGTGCCTTCAGTGCGGCTCCCGCCCCCGGCCCACTGACGCGCACGACGGCGATTGCCGCCGGCGGCATCCCGCTCGACAGCGCAAAAATCGTGTCGCTTACCGGACTATGGCTCAGCTTTTGCGCCCCTTGGCGGGCTTGTCGTCATCGACGGCATCGGTCGATTTCGACGCTCCGCCCATCAACCCGCCGCCGAACTGGCCGAGCAAGGACTGGACCAGCCCCAACCCGCTCTCCCCCATCGGCACCCAGGTCTTGACCATCGACTGGACCATGTCGGGGGTGATGCCTTTCGCCATCAGCTCCTTGACGCGGTCGAGATAGATGTCATGCAGCGGCTCGAGGTCGGGAAGGCCGAACAGGCGGCGCGCCTCCTCCGGGGTGCAATCGATCTCGATATGGAACTTCATCGCCTGTCTCCGCCCCGAAAAATGCCGGTTAGCCGCTTGAGCCATGCCCGCGGTCCCGCTAGCTTCGCGCTTTCACAGCAAAGAAGCAAGAGACAGGAGAGCTCCCCCATGGCCGCGACGAACACCGACATCCCGACGCTCGACGGCGCCGGCACGATTCCCGCCTATGTCGCGCGCCCCGACGCCGACAGCGCGCGCGCCATCATCGTCATTCCCGAGATCTTCGGCGTCAATGAAGGCATCCGCAAGAAATGCGACGACTGGGCGGCCGAGGGCTATCTCGCCATCGCGCCCGATATCTTCTGGCGCTTCGCCCCCGGGGTCGAGCTCAGCCCCGATGTCGAAGCCGAATTCCAGCAGGCGCTCGGCTATTTCGGCCAATATGACGCCGACGACGGGGTCCAGGATATCGAGGCCGCCATCCACTGGCTGCGCAGCCAGGGCGCCGAAAAGATCGGCTGCGTCGGCTTCTGCCTCGGCGGCCGCCTCGCCTATATGGCGGCGACGCGCACCGATATTGACGCATCGGTCGGCTATTATGGCGTCATGATCGACCAGATGCTGAACGAGGCGCACGCAATCGCCAACCCGCTGATGCTCCACATCCCGACCGAAGATCATTTCGTCGACCATGCGGCGCAAAAGAAGGTGCATGAGGCGCTCGATCCGCACCCGAAGGTCACGCTCCACGACTATCCGGGGCTCGACCATGGTTTCGCCGCGACGATGGGCAACCGCCGTAACGAAGAGGGAGCGCAGCTCGCCGACGGCCGCACGCGCGCATTCTTTGCCGAGAAGCTCGCATGAGCCAGCATTCCGGTCTCGCCGCCTGGCACGCCTATATGGCGGGCGGCGGCGACCCGCAGGCGCTGCGCGACCTGCTCGCCGAGGATGCGATATTCCACTCGCCCGTCGTCCACACCCCGCAGGAAGGGCGCGACAAGGTCTTTGCTTACCTCCACGCCGCCAGCCACGTCCTCGGCGGCGAGAATTTCCGCTACCTGCGCGAGATCGTCGACGGCAACCAGGCTTGCCTCGAGTTCCAGAGCGAACTCGACGGCATCCAGATCAACGGCGTCGACATCATCACTTGGGATGAACTCGGAAAAATAAATGATTTCAAGGTGATGGTTCGGCCGCTGAAGGCGATCAACAAAGTCTGGGAGAAGATGGCGGCGATGCTCGCGGCGCAAGCCTGATTCCGCGTTGTCCATGCACCGCTGGATCGCCTTTCCCGTCCTTCTCGCCGCGATCATGCTGGCGGCCTGGTGGCCACCCGCACGGTGGACGCTGATCCTGTGGGTGCCGCTGCTCCTCATCGCCGTCTATGACGCGCTCCAGCGCCACCACAGCCTGCGCCGCAACTTTCCGCTGATCGCGCGCATCCGCTGGCTGTTCGAGGAGCTGCGGCCGTTCCTCTACGCCTATATCGTCGAAGGCCCGCTCGACGGTCGCCCCTTTGCGCGCGCCGAGCGCGATATCGTCTATGCACGCGCGAAGGGCCAGCTCGACAGCCACCCCTTCGGCACCGAACTCGACGTCTATTCGGACGAATATGAGTGGATGAGCCATAGCATCGCGCCGGTCATGGGGCACGACCGGACACAGCGCCCGATCGTGGGCACGTCGCAATGCGCGAAACCCTATCGGCCCGCCCTGCTCAACATCTCGGCGATGAGCTTCGGTTCGCTTGGCGCCAATGCGATCGAGGCGCTCAACCTCGGCGCGCGGCTCGGCGACTTCTATCACGACACCGGCGAGGGCGGTTTCAGCCCCTATCACCGCACCCACGGTGGCGACATCGTCTGGGAACTCGGCAGCGGCTATTTCGGCTGCCGCGACGAGAGTGGGCGCTTCGACCCCGAACGCTTTCGCGATCGCGCCGCGGAGGATCAGGTCAAGATGATCGAAATCAAGCTGAGCCAGGGCGCCAAGCCTGGGCACGGCGGGGTGCTGCCGGGCGCGAAGGTCAGCGCCGAAATCGCGGAGACGCGCGGCGTGCCCGAAGGACAGGATTGCATCTCGCCCGCCGCGCATTCGGCCTTCGCCACCCCGATCGAAATGCTCGAATGGGCCGCCGGATTGCGCACCCTGTCGGGCGGTAAACCCGTCGGGATCAAGCTCTGCGTCGGGCAGCCGCACGAAGTCTATGCCGTCATGAAGGCGATGGTCGAGACCGGCATTCGTCTCGATTATATCGTCGTCGATGGCGCGGAAGGCGGCACGGGGGCGGCACCAGTCGAATTTTCGAACCGCGTCGGCATGCCTTTGCGCGAGGGCCTTATCTTCGTGCGCAACGCGCTCGTCGGCTGCGGGCTCAAGGAGGAAATCCGCCTTGCCGCTTCGGGCAAGGTCCACTCGGGCGCGGGGCTCGCGGTCAATTGCGCGCTCGGTGCCGACTGGTCGAACGCCGCGCGCGCCTTCATGTTTTCGCTGGGCTGCGTCCAGTCGCTCAAATGCCATACCGATATGTGCCCGACCGGCGTCGCCACGCAGGACCCCGGCCGCCAGAGCGGGCTCGTCGTCGAGGACAAGGCGGAGCGCGTACGCCGCTTCCAGGCCGCGACCGTTTCGGCGCTATGGGATATCAGCTGCGCGATGGGGCTCGACAACCCATGGGCCATCCGCCCCGATCATCTCCATGAACGCCTCAATTCGGCGCGCTCGGATTCGATTGACCGCATCTATACATTCTACGAGCGCGGTGTTCTGTTGGCAGATCCGGGATCGGTGGCAAGCGCCCGCTACTGGGCGATGGCAAGCGCCCACAGTTTCCGGGCGGGCGTCTAGATCAGGCTGAGTTCGGCAAGTTCGCGGTACAGCTCGGGCGGCAGATCGGCGAGCCCGTCGCCTTCATCGATTCCCTTCGGTGCATCGCTGCCCGCCAAATAACGCCACCCTTGGTGTGCACGTTTCGGCTGCGGATGAATGCGCTCGAGCTGTGCCACACAGACGATATCGATGCGCCCGTCGCTGCGATCCTCGAACCGCAATATTTCGACACGCGCAACCAGAGTGTGTTTCACGATGAAATGCAGCTTGCCGCCGACCAGTTCGTCCGCCCGCTTGGGCTTGAACCGCGTCGTGAACCGGATTTCGCCGCCTTGCGCATAGGTGGCGATCCGCGCTTGCAGCGCCGGATAGTCGGCGCAGCCGACGGCAACGCGGGTCATGTGGAGTTGGGACATGGTGGCGAGATGGGAAGCCGGTACGAAAAAGCCAGCCCCTCGCGGAGCTGGCCCTGTCGTTTTCGCGCCGAAAAACCGGTCAGCCGAAGAGCGTCCCCACCCCGACGCCCGGGTCGACCCAGCCTTCGTAGATCATCTTGACTGCGACATAGACGATCACGGCGAGGCCGAGGTAAGCGATCCAGCGATAGCGCTCGATATATTTGGCGATGACGTTCGCCGCGAGGCCCATCAGGGCGACAGCGAAGATCAAACCGACGATCATGATGCCCGGATGCTCGCGCGCCGCGCCAGCGACCGCGAGCACATTGTCGAGGCTCATCGACACGTCGGCAACGGCGACCGCCCAGGCGGCGCCGGCAAAGCTCTTGGCGGGCTTCAGACCCGAATGTTCGTCGCCTTCCACTTCGGGCGAACCATGCGACTGGCCAGCGTGACGCAGCTCGCGCCACATTTTCCATGCCACCCAGGCGAGCAGCAGGCCGCCGATGAAGATCAGACCGACGATCCCCATCAATTGCTGCACGACAAGCGCGAACGCGATCCGCAGCACCAGCGCGGCGAGCACGCCGATCAGGATGACCTTCTTGCGCTGATCGGCGGGAAGCCCCGCCGCCAGCGCGCCGACGACGATCGCATTGTCGCCCGCGAGAACGAGGTCGATCATCAGCACCTGAAGGAAGGCCGCCAAGGCCGCGGGTTCAGTGATGTTCGAGAAATCCTTGACGATCGCTGCCCACATAGCGGCAGGCCCGCCAAATCCTTCGGTAGCCGCACCGGCTTGCACCAAAAATTCCAAAATCACAGCGGCTCTCCGAAATAACCGACCTCTGGCATAGGGTCATAAAAAGGATGCAGCAACGCCCGCCATTGCTGATAGCGATCCGATTGCCGGAAGCCGTCGCGGTGATCCGCAATCGACCTCCACTTCACTAAAAGCAGATAAGCCCGTCCGGTTGCCGCCGGGCGGCGAATTTCGAGCGAAATAAAGCCCGGCGACGCCTCGATCAGCGGCCGTGCCTCGGCGATGGCCGTCTCGAATTCGCGCTCGCGCCCCACAAGGACGGGAAGCAGCGCATGTTCGAGAACGGCCATGATACCGGCTTACTGGTTCATGCTGTCGAAGAAATCCTCGTTGGTCTTTGAATCCTTGATCTTGTCGAGCAGGAATTCCATCGCGTCGATCGTGCCCATCTGCATGAGGATGCGGCGCAGCACCCACATCTTGCTGAGCTTGTCCTTTTCGACGAGCAGCTCTTCCTTGCGGGTGCCCGACTTGCCGACGTCGAGGCTGGGGAAGATACGCTTGTCGGCGACCTTGCGGTCGAGCACGATTTCCGAATTACCCGTGCCCTTGAATTCTTCGAAGATGACTTCGTCCATGCGGCTGCCGGTATCGATCAGCGCGGTCGCGATGATCGACAGCGAACCGCCTTCCTCGATGTTGCGCGCGGCGCCGAAGAAGCGCTTCGGGCGCTGCAGCGCGTTCGCGTCGACACCGCCGGTCAGCACCTTGCCCGAGCTCGGGACGACGGTGTTGTAGGCGCGGCCGAGGCGCGTGATCGAATCGAGCAGGATGACGACATCCTTCTTGTGCTCGACGAGGCGCTTCGCCTTTTCGATCACCATCTCGGCTACCTGGACGTGGCGCGTCGCGGGCTCGTCGAACGTCGAGGAAACGACTTCGCCGTTCACGCTGCGCTGCATGTCGGTGACTTCCTCGGGACGCTCGTCGACGAGGAGGACGATCAGATAGACCTCGGGGTGGTTGTCGGTGATCGCCTTGGCGATATTCTGCAGCAGCACCGTCTTGCCGGTGCGCGGCGGCGCGACGATCAGCGCGCGCTGGCCCTTGCCCTGCGGGCTGACGAGGTCGATCACGCGCGCCGACTTGTCCTTGACGGTCGGGTCGACGGTGTCGAGCGACAGCTTCTGGTTCGGATAGAGCGGGGTGAGGTTGTCGAAATTGACGCGGTGGCGCACCGCTTCGGGATCGTCGAAATTGACCTTGATCAGCTTGGTCAGCGCGAAATAGCGTTCGCCGTCGCGCGGCGCGCGGATTTCGCCCTCGACCGTGTCGCCGGTGCGCAGGCCATATTTGCGGACCTGGTTCGGCGAGACATAGATGTCGTCGGGGCCCGCGAGATAGTTCGCGTCCGACGAGCGCAGGAAACCGAACGAATCCGGGAGAACCTCGATCGTGCCCGATCCGATGATTTCCTCGCCCTCTTCGGCGAGTTCTTTCAGGATCGAGAACATCAGGTCCTGCTTGCGCAGCGTCGACGCGCCCTCGACGCCCAGTTCTTCGGCCATTTCGACGAGCTGGGCGGGCGCTTTGGTCTTGAGTTCTTTAAGATGCATTTGGATGGATTCCAGATAGATAATCGGGAGAGATAGACGTAATTTTTGTTGCACCCGCGGGGGGTGCCTATCCGGCCGGGGGACGACCGTTTCGATAGCATCGGCGCGGGGAACGCGCCGCCCGTGTGGAACGGGGTTGAATCGCCCTATAACCGGCTCGGGATCAAGTCAATCGGGCTGCGCCGGAGCGAATGGGGTCAGGGGCGCACGACGACGAGGATGACGATAATCGCCGCGGCGATTCCGGGCACCTCGTTGAGCATCCGCAGTTGCTTTTCAGTGAGCGGACGCTCGCCCTTCTTGAGCTTTTTGAAATAGCCGATCAGCCAGCCGTGATAACCCGACAGCGCGACCACGAGCAGCAATTTGGCGATGAACCAGCCCTCGCGCCAATAATCGCCGTTGAAGGCGAGCATCAGCCCGATGATCCAGACGATGGTCAGCGACGGGTTCAATATGATCCGCCGCAACCGGTCCTCACGCTCGATCCACTTCTTGTCCTCGTCGGATCCGACGGGCGCCTGCTGGTGATAGACGAAAAAGCGCGGCATCATGAACAGGCCGGCCATCAGAAAGATCACGAAAATGATATGCGCGGCTTTGATCCAAAGCATCGTCGCCCCCAAAAAACCTGCCAGTTCCATAGATTATCCGCCGCGAACGCGTTTGATCAGATGCTCGACATGCGCGATCGGCGTGTCGGGCACGATGCCATGGCCGAGATTGAAGATATGGGGGCGATCGGGGAACGCCGCAAGGATGCGGTCGATTGCAGTGTCGAGCGCGGCACCGCCCGCGACGAGCGCGAGCGGATCGAGATTGCCCTGTACGGGCAGATGCGCCGGCAAGGCAGCGTCGGCCCAGGCGGGATCGACCGTCTCGTCGAGACCGATCGCATCGACGCCGGTTTCGTCGGCATAGGCGCGCAGCTTGCCGCCCGCTCCCTTCGGAAAGCCGATGACCGGCGTATCGGGGTGCAGCGCCTTCAGACGGCGGACGATCTCGGCGTTGGGCGCGATGACCCATTGCTCATATTGCGCGGGGCTGAGGCTGCCCGCCCAGCTGTCGAACAATTGCACAGCATCGACGCCATTCTCGATCTGACCCGCGAGATAGGTGACGGTCAGATCGACGATCGCGTCGATGATCGCCTGGAACGCCACTGGATCGCCGAACGCGAGCCGCCGGGCCGCGGCCTGATCCTTCGACCCCTGCCCCGCCACCATATAGGTCGCGACCGTCCAAGGGCTTCCTGCAAAGCCGAGGAAGGTCGTCTCGGGCGGTAGCGAATCGGCAACGCGGGCAACGGTCGCATAGATGGGGTCGAGCCGCTGCGGCGCCGCGTCGAGCGACGCCAGGGCGCCATCTACGAGCGGCGGCGCCAGCCGTGGCCCCTCGCCCGCCTCGAACCACAGATGCTGGCCGAGCGCGTGCGGGATGACGAGAATGTCGGAAAAGAGGATCGATCCGTCGAAACCGAAGCGGCGGATCGGCTGCAAGGTCACTTCGGCCGCGGCCTCGGGATCGTAGCACAGCTCGAGGAAACCGCCCTTGGTCTCGCGGAGGGCGCGATATTCGGGCAGATAACGTCCGGCCTGACGCATCAGCCAGAGCGGCGGGCGTTCCTGCCGCACCCCGCGCAACGTCGCGAGGAGGTTCTTCGGTGACGCCTTCACGCGGCCCCTCTTTCTCTCTTCATATAAATTTAAATATGATTGTGGTGGTTTGTTGGTCGGCGGACAAGGCGGCTTTAGGCCGGGGCGTCCTTTTTGCCAACAGCTTGACTCCGGACAGCTCCGGTTACGCCATGGAGTCGCGAACGGCTTTG
Organism: uncultured Sphingopyxis sp.; assembly: GCA_966250105.1. Lineage (GTDB taxonomy): Bacteria > Pseudomonadota > Alphaproteobacteria > Sphingomonadales > Sphingomonadaceae > Sphingopyxis. The sequence goes on from CBINGC010000003.1 coordinate 177,968, forward strand.
CCCCTAATTCACAGCCTGTGGATAAGATTCATCCCTTGTGGATAAGCGATGGAGCGGAATCGGCGCGGCGGGGGATGAATTCCGCGTGCCGAATTCATCCCGGCGCTTTTGCCAAACTTATCCACAGTCCCGATCCGTCGCCCCCGCGGAGGCGGGGGACGGTTGGTATTGCCTTTTTCTCCCCTGCGCCCGAAAGCTGCGGCGATGGGCCGGCTTCACCTTCACCTCATATCCGATTCCACGGGCGAGACGCTCGAAAATATCGCCAAGGCCGCGATCGCGCAGTTCGACGATGTCGAGGTGGTGCGCCATTTCTGGCCGATGGTACGGTCGGAATCGCATCTCGACCGGATCATGGCCGAAGTGCAGGCCAGCCCCGGCATGATCCTCTTCACGCTGGTGAACGGCGAGCTGCGCGTCAGTCTCGAACGCCGCGCGGCCGCGCTGAACCTGCCCACCGTCGCCGCGCTCGACGCGGTGACCGACGCGCTGTCGCGCATGCTCGGACAGGAAGCCAAGGCGCGCCCGGGCCGCCAGCACGTCCTCGACGCCGCTTATTTCGCGCGCGTCGAAGCGATCCAATTCACCGTCGCGCACGACGACGGCATCGGCTGGGAGAATTGGGAGCAGGCCGACATCCTGCTCGCCGGCGTGTCGCGCACGTCGAAAACGCCGACGAGCATCTATCTCGCGAACCGCGGCTTCAAGACCGCGAATATTCCGATCGTCCCCGAATCACCGCCGCCGGGCGCATTGTTCACGCTGAAGCGTCCGATGATCGTCGGGCTGACGACGGGGCTCGACCGGCTCGTCCAGGTGCGCCGCAACCGGCTGCTCTCGCTCAATCAGGCGCCCGAAACCTCCTATGTCGACGACGAGCGCGTGAAGGCCGAACTCGCTTATGCGCGCCGCATGTTCGCCGACAATGGCTGGCCGGTGATCGACGTGACCCGCCGCTCGATCGAAGAAACCGCCGCGGCGGTGATCAAGCTCGTCGAAGACCGGGCCGGCGCATGACTTTGCTCCTCGCCTCGCAAAGCAGCGGCCGCGCCGCGATGCTCCGCGCCGCCGGGCTGACCTTCGAAACCAGCGCCGCGCATGTCGACGAAGAGGCGCTCACCGCTTCCTTGCTCGCCGCCGGCCAGACGCCGCGCAATATCGCCGACGCGCTCGCCGAGGCGAAGGCCGTCAAAATCTCGTCGCGCCTTCCCGGCGTCACGGTGCTCGGCGCCGATTCGACGCTGGCGCTCGACGACGGGTCGATGCTGTCGAAGCCCGAAACGCCGGAGGAGGCCGCCGACCATCTCCGCCGCATGGCGGGAACGCGCCACCGTCTGTTCAGCGCCGCGGTCGCCGCGCGCGACGGGGCGCCCGTCTGGCGCGCGATCGGTGAGGCGAAGCTGTGGATGCGCCCCTTGTCCGACGCCTTCATCGCCGACTATGTCGCGCAAAATTGGGACAGCATCCGCTGGACCGTCGGCTGTTATGAAATCGAAGGAGCGGGTGTGCAATTGTTCGACCGGGTCGAAGGCGATCCCTGGACTATCATCGGCATGCCGATGCTTCCCTTGCTGGCATGGCTGCGCACCACCGGGTTGGCCCAGAAATGAGCGAAAACGCCATGAGCAATATTCCTTATGCCGAGGTGATCGGCGACCCGATCGCCCAGTCGAAATCGCCGCTGATTCACGGCTTCTGGCTCGACGCGCTCGGAATCCCGGGCGATTACCGGCGCACGCATGTGAAACCCGATGAGCTCGCCGCCTATATCGCCGCGCGTCGCGCCGATCCCGACTGGCGCGGTTGCAACGTCACCATGCCGCACAAGGGTGCGGTGATGGATCTCGTCGACGATCCGGGCGACATTCGCGGCACGATCGGCGCGATGAACACCATCGTCCGTCAGCCCGACGGGGCGCTGATCGGCACCAACACCGACGCCGCGGGCTTCTACGCCCCGCTCGCCGAACTCGACCTCGACGGCGCGCCCGTCGCGGTCGTCGGCGCCGGCGGCGCGGCGCGCGCGGTCCTCTTCGCGCTAGCCCGCGCCAATGTCGGCCCCGTTACCATCCTCAACCGCAGCCCATTGAAAGCGATGGGCCTGCTCGCAAGCTTCGGCCTCAAGGGCGATGTCATCGCACTCGACGCCCAGCTTCCCCCGGTCGCCCTGCTCGTCAATTCGAGCAGCCTCGGCATGACGGGCCAGCCACCGCTGGATTTCGACCTGTCACCGCTACCCGAAGATGCGATCGTCTACGACCTCGTCTATTCGCCGCTCCAGACCGGGTTGCTCAAAGCCGCGGAGGCGCGCGGACTCGACACCGTCGACGGGCTCGACATGTTGATCGGGCAGGCCGCGCTGGCGTTCGAACTCTTCTTCGGCGCCACGCCTCCCGAGGGCCGCGACGAGGAGTTGCGCGCGCTCCTTACGGCATGACGCACCACAAGCGCCTTGGCTCGCGGCTCCGCCGCCCCTTCATCCTCGGCCTCACCGGATCGATCGGCATGGGCAAGTCGACCGCGGCGGCGATGTTCGAGCGCGAAGGCGTGCCGGTGTTCGACGCCGACGCCGAAGTGCACCGGCTGCAAAGCCCCGGCGGCGCGCTTGTCGCGGCGATCGAGGCGCGTTTTCCCGGCACCACCGGCCCCGATGGCGTCGACCGGCAAAAGCTCGGCGCGCGCGTGCTCGGCAACACCCACGAACTCGCAGCATTGGAGGCAATCGTCCATCCAGCGGTCGGCAAGGCGCAGAGACGCTTTCTCGCGCGCCACCGCGCGCGCGATCTCGTCGTGCTCGATATTCCGCTGCTCTTCGAAAAGGGTGGCTGGCGAAAAGTTGGCGCGATCGCGATCGTTTCGGCGCCCGCGTGGATGCAGCGGCGGCGCGTAATGCGCCGTCCCGGCATGACCGCGGCGAAGCTGAAGGCGATCCGCCGCCTGCAGGTCCCCGACCGCGTCAAGCGGTCGCGCGCCGATTTCATCATCGAAACGGGCCGTCCCAAAAGCGAGACGCACCGTCAAATTCGCTTCATCGCCTCTTGTTTCCACGCCCGATAGGGTCCAGATTAAGGCTTCGATGCGCGAGATTATTTTCGATACCGAAACCACGGGTTTCGACCCCAGGAGCGGGGACAGGCTGGTCGAAATCGGATGTGTCGAGCTGATCGACCGCCGCGAAACCGGCGTCACTTTCCACGCTTATTTCAATCCCGAACGCGACATGCCCGCCGCCGCCGAAGCGGTGCACGGCCTGTCGATTCAGTTTCTGTCGGACAAGCCTTTGTTTGCGACGCGCGTCGACGAGCTGATCGAGTTTCTCGGCGATGCGCCGCTCGTCGCGCATAACGCCGCCTTCGACTTCGGTTTCGTCAACGCCGAACTCGCGCGTGCCGGCCGCCCTGCCCTCTGCATGACGCGCATGTGCTGCACCGTGCAGATGGCACGCAAGCTCCATCCGGGCGCCAAGCACAGCCTCGACGCGCTCTGCACGCGCTACGGCATCGACCGCAGCCACCGCGTCAAGCATGGCGCGCTGCTCGACGCCGAACTGCTCGCGCATCTCTATATCGAAATGACCGGCGGGCGGCAGATCGGCCTCGGCCTCGCGGCCGCCGCTTCGGTATCGGTGTCGATCGACGTGGCGACGCCGACCGCGCCCCGCGGCCCCGACCGCCCCTTTCGCGAACCCCGTCCCCATATGGCGTCGGCCGCCGAACGCGCGCGGCACGCCGAATTTGTCGCAGGGCTGAACCAGCCGCTGTGGCTCGATACGGTGTAACGACTCTCCCATTGTCGTCGCACCGGCCAAGAAGGAGAAGAAAAATGGAAATCCGCGTCTCTGGACACCAGATCGAAACCGGCGAAGCGCTTCAGGCGCATGTGTCGGACCGGATGAACGCGATTGCCGACAAATATTTCTCGCGCGCGATCGGGGCGCACGCGACCTTCGGAAAAGGTCCGCACGACAGTTTCCAGTGCGACATCGTCGCGCATGTGATGCAGGGGCTGGTGCTCAAGGGCCACGGCCAGGCGCAGGATGCGCATGTCGCGTTCGAGGGCGCGGCCGAACGCATCGAAAAGCAGCTCAGGCGCTATATGCGGCGGTTGAAGGATCATAATAATGGCGTGGCGACGCCTTCGCCGACGGTCGACGAGATCGAGGATAATGCGGGCTACACCGTCTTCGACGCGGGCAATGACGAAGATGCGGGCGACGCACCCGCGATCATCGCCGAAACGCGCGTCGATGTCCCCAGCAGTAGCGTGTCCGACGCGGTGATGATGCTCGACCTTCGCAACACCAACGCTTTGCTCTTCGTCAACAGCAAGACCGGCACGCACAATATGGTCTATCGCCGCGACGACGGGACGATCGGCTGGGTCGAACCACGATAGGGCTGGATTTTCTCCGCCATCCGGCTTAAGGGCCGCGCCCAACGATGCCCGAAGCCGGGATGGCGGGGGGCCTGCCACGACAGATCCGCAACCGCTTGCCAGCAGATGTTCCTGGCGGCGGCCGGCGTTTAACAAGATTTGACCAGAGCAATGAATCTTTCTTCCCTTCTCTATCCGGCGACCGTGCGCGCGCATGTTCAGCTCGATTCGAAAAAGGCGCTTTTCCCTTTCGTGGGCGATCTTGCGGCGCGTTCGCTCGGGCTCGACGCCGGCGAAGTCAGCGAAGCCCTGCTCGAACGCGAACGTCTGGGTTCGACCGGATTCGGCCGCGGCATCGCGCTGCCGCACGCCAAGATGGCCGACCTCGGCGGCGTGCGCGGCCTGTTCCTGCAACTGGCGCGGCCGATAGACTTCAACGCGGTCGACGGCCTGCCGGTCGACTTGCTGTTCATCCTGCTGTCTCCGCTCGACGCCGGCGCCGACCATCTGAAGGCGCTCGCGGGCGTGTCGCGGATGCTGCGCAACGAGGCGATCGCCGACCGGTTGCGCGGCGCGAAGAACGACGAAGCCCTCTACGCGCTGCTCGCCGACAACGAAACGCGTGACGCGGCTTGAGATAAGGCCAGCCGTGCCCCTGCGAAGGCGGGGGCCCATCACCTGCTGTAGCGATCGCCACCGCCGTTCGTTGTTGACGGCGGAAGGTTCGGCGATGGACCCCTGCCTTTGCAGGGGCACAAAGCTGACATGACCCGCCTCAAAAGCCGCTTTCTTGTCGACCTGCTGCTTCGACGCACCGAGGCGGCCGGCGGTTTCGCCACGATTCTTGCCAAGGGCGACGACACATCGGGCATCATCCTCGTCCAGTGCAGCGATCGGGGCGAGCCCGGCCCCCTTCTCGAACGGCGCTTCGGGCCCGACGGCCGCTATATCTGGGAGGACGTCGGCCCGGCCGACCCAAAAGATGGTGAATCGCGCGCAAACTATCAGGACCGGCGGCGACAAGCCGATCCCGATTTGTGGATCGTCGAACTGGATATCGCAGATGCGCCACGATTCGTCGCGGAGTGGGCGGCGTTAACTTGACTCTGTTGCGGCGCACAATAGCTGGCGCCCATTCCATAACGCGTAGGTCGATCCGCGGGTTGCACTGATTTTTTTACGGCGCACCCGGCAATCGGATTGGACACGCAGTCGGACGATGACCGCAGGCGGCGATACTGGACCATAGTCCCCCGCCTGGTTTGAGAGGTTCGGTTCATCGGCCGCACTTTTGACGGACACTATGAGTCGCATTTTGAACGTAGCCGGCATGGCTGCTGTGGGCATGACTGCCGCCTCCATGCTGCTTCTGGCGGAACCGGGCTTTGCAAGCGATCTTGCGGCCGACGCCAATCTTCCCGCCATCATCCTCCCGGGCGCCGATGCGCCGGCGGTTGAGGAAAAGGCGGATCTTCGGGCCGAAGCCGAAACGCCGGTCGAAGACAGCAATGAAATCGAAGCCGAAGCCGATTCCGCGCCGACCCCGGCGCCGGTCACCGCCGCTTCGCTCGCCGAACTCGTCGCCGCAACGCCGCGGCCGGCCGAAATCGACCCCGAACTGCGCTGCCTCGCCGGCGCGGTCTATTTCGAATCGCGCGGCGAATCGCTGCCGGGTCAGCTTGCGGTCGCGCACGTCGTAATCAACCGCGCCCAGTCGGGCCGCTTCCCCAAAAGCCTCTGCGGCGTCGTCCACCAGAAAAGCCAGTTCAGCTTCGTGCGCGGCGGCCGGATGCCTGCGATCCGCAAGGGCGCGCAGTGGGACAATGCCGTCGCGATCGCCCAGATCGCGCGCGACGGCAGCTGGAAGAACCACGCCCCCGGCGCGCTCTTCTTCCACGCGCGCTACGTGTCGCCCGGCTGGCGCAAGACGCGCATCGCCCAAATCGACAACCACATCTTCTATCGGTGAGCGTCTGGGCGGGGTGCGCAGACATCCCGTTCATTGCCAAGCCATAATTGCTGGCGCATGATGCGCGCATGACGCGTCCTTTTTCCGCCGCCCTGCTCGCCGCAGCGGCGTTCGCCCTGGCTGGCTGCGCGACGGCGGTTCCGCCGGTCGAAGTCACCCGTTTCCACACCAATGCGGTTGCCGGCTGGGCGCCGGGTACGCGCTACGCGATCGCGACCGCGCCGCTCGACGGCCCGGGCATGGAAGTCCCGGGTGCGACGGCAATGCCCTCGCTCGAATGGAACAGCTACCGCGCCGCGGTCGATCAGCAGCTCCAGCGCCAGGGGCTGGTCGCGGCGGGACCAGGCGAACGCGCGCCGCTCCTCGTCCGCATTTCCTTCGACCGCGCCGAACAGCTGCCCGAAGGGCGCCGCTCGCCCGTGTCGGTCGGCGTCGGCGGCTCGACGGGCAGCTATGGGTCGGGCGTCGGGCTCGGCATCGGAATTAATCTTGGCGGCGGGCCGAAGCGGATGGCCGATCTTCAGCTTGCGGTGCGCATCGACGATGCCGCGAGCGGGCAGGCCTTGTGGGAAGGCCGCGCGCTGACCGCGGTTCCGGTCAAGGCGCCCGCCAACCAGCCGAGCCTCGCCGCGGCGAAATTGGCCGAAGCCCTATTCAGGGACTTCCCCGGCGAATCGGGACGCACTATCACGGTCAAATGACCATCACCATCAACGCCGCTTTCGACAGCGGCAATATCGTCGTGGACGCCATCGACGGCACGTCCGCCCGCCTGTCGATCCGCAAGGATCGCGAGTCGGATTTTTTTCAGTGGTTTCATTTCCGCGTCGCGTGCGCGGTGGGCGATGCACTCGAACTTTCGATTTCCGGTCTCGCGGATTCGGCCTATCCCGACGGCTGGCCCGACTATGCCGCCTGCGCGAGCTACGACCGGGAAAACTGGTTCCGCCTCGACACCAGCTATAATGCCGGCACGCTGACGATCCGCCACAATGCCGAAAGCCCGCTGCTCTGGGTCGCCTATTTCGCGCCCTACTCGATGGAACGCCATCACGACCTGATCGCGACGGTCGCCGAATGCGAAGGCGTCACCTATCGCTGCCTCGGCACCAGCCTCGAAGGCCAGCCGATCGACTGCCTCGAAATGGGCAGCGGCGATACGCAGGTGTGGCTTTACGCGCGCCAGCATCCGGGCGAATCGATGGCCGAATGGTGGATGGAAGGCGCGCTGGAAAAGCTCACCGATCCCGCCGACCCGCACACGCGCTCGCTGCTGCAGAAGTGCCGCTTCCACATCGTCCCCAACATGAATCCCGACGGCTCGCGTCGCGGCCATCTGCGCACCAATTATGCGGGCGTGAACCTCAACCGCGAATGGAACGATCCGTCCGCCGAGCGCAGCCCCGAAGTGCTTTGCGTGCGGGGCGCGATGGATGAAAGCGGCGTCGACTGGGCGATGGACGTCCATGGCGACGAGGCGATTCCCGCTGTCTTCCTCGCGGGTTTCGAAGGCATTCCGTCGCTGAAGGCAGAGCAGGCCGCAAAGTACAAGGCGTTCGAAACCGCGCTCGCCGCGAACACTCCCGATTTTCAGGTCGATCTCGGCTATGAACAGTCGGCGCCGGGGCAGGCGAATCTCTCGATGTCGACGACGCAGCTTGCCGAACGTTTCGGCGCGGTGTCGATGACGCTCGAAATGCCGTTCAAGGACAATCGCGACCTTCCCGATCCGGTCGCCGGCTGGTCGCCCGAACGCTCGAAGCTGCTCGCGCACGCGTGCCTCCAGACGCTGGACCAGCTCCTCTGATGGCCAAGGCGGGCGCCTGGCGGATCGTCGAGGACGATCTGTCGGGCGCCGCGATTCGCGCGCTGCTCGAACAGCATTTCGCGGGCATGCTCGCGAACTCGCCCGCCGAAAGCTGCCACTTCCTCGATTTCGACGGTCTCCGCGCGGGCGACGTGACCTTCTGGTCGATCCACCGCGATGACGAGCTCGCGGGGTGCGGCGCGCTCAAGATGCTCGATGCGCAGCACGGTGAGATCAAATCGATGCGCACCGCCGAAGCCTTCCTGCGGCAGGGCGTCGCCGCGCATATGCTCGATCATATCATCGACGCGGCGCGCGAACGGGGCCTCAAGCGCCTCAGCCTCGAAACAGGATCGAGCGGGGCGTTCGAACCCGCGATCGCGCTATACCAGCGATACGGCTTCACCGAGTGCGAGCCTTTCGCCGATTACCAGCCCGACCCGTTCAGCCGCTTCATGACGCGCGCGCTCTAGAAACGAAAACGGGGCCCGGAAGGGACTCCGGACCCCGTATCATCAGACCGGGTCGGCCGGCGCTTACGCGGCCTTCTTATCCTCGATCACCGGTGCACCGCCGATCGCGATCTTGTGCGGCTTCATCGCCTCGGGCACTTCGCGCACCAGGTCGATCGTCAGCAGCCCGTCGGCCAGGTCGGCGCTCGCGACCCGCACGAAATCGGCGAGCTGGAAACGGCGTTCGAACGCGCGCGTCGCGATGCCGCTATAGAGGAGCTGGCGCCCCTCGCCCTCGGCAACCGGCGCTTTGCGCCCACTGACGGTCAGCATGTTCTGCTGCGCGGTGATGTCGATCTCGTCACTCTTGAAACCGGCGACCGCCACGGTGATGCGAAAATGGTCGTCGGCGACTTTTTCAATGTCGAACGGAGGGTAATTTTCCGCGCCTGAACCGCTGGTTTCGAGGAAATCGAACAATCGGTCGAAACCGACGGTCGAACGGCGATAGGGGGTCCAGTCGAAACTGTTACGCATGGGTCATTCCTTCCTTTTAAAAAGCGAAGCAAAGGGACCGCGGCGGGCGCCGCGATCGCCACCCGGCCCCGTATCGGCGGCCGGATGCGGTCAATCTGGTAGCGGGCGAAACCATTTCAAGAGGGCGGTTGGCCTTTGCCAAAAACCCGCGCTAAAGGGCGACGACTCTCCTCCAGCGCAAGGATCCCAAATGCCCCAGCTCATCCTCATCCGTCACGGCCAGTCGCAGTGGAATCTCGAAAACCGCTTCACCGGCTGGTGGGATGTCGATGTCACCGAAAAGGGCGTCGCCGAAGCGATTGCCGCGGGCGAGCTGATGAAGGCGAAGGGCATCGCGCCCGACACCTGCTTCACCTCGGTCCAGTCGCGCGCGATCAAGACGCTCAACCTCGCGCTCGAGGCGATGGGCCGCCTCTGGCTCCCCGTCACCAAGGACTGGCGCCTCAACGAGCGCCACTATGGCGGCCTCACCGGGCTCGACAAGGCCGAGACCGCGGCGAAGCATGGCGACGATCAGGTCAAGATCTGGCGCCGCAGCTTCGACATCCCGCCGCCGCCGCTCGAAGCCGGCTCGCCGTGGGACCTGTCGAGCGACCCGCGATACGCCGGCATCGACATCCCCTCGGCCGAAAGCCTCAAGGACACGATCGAGCGCGTGCTCCCCTATTATGAAAGCGCGATCGTCCCCGAGCTCGCGGCGGGCAAGACGGTGCTGATCTCGGCGCACGGCAACAGCCTGCGCGCGCTCGTCAAGCATCTCTCGGGTATTTCGGACGCCGACATCACCGGGCTCGAAATCCCGACCGGCCAGCCGATCGTCTACGACCTCGCCGACGACCTGAGCGCGCGCGAACGCTATTATCTCAGCGAGCGGTGATCGGCAGATATCCAACACGTCGCCCCCGCCTTCGCGGGGGCGACGGTAGCTTGATCAATCGCGCAGCAGCTCGTTGATTCCGGTCTTCGCGCGCGTCTTGGCATCGACGCGCTTGACGATGACGGCGCAGTAAAGCGATGGCCCCGGCGTCCCGTCGGGCAAAGGCTTGCCCGGCAGCGAACCCGGCACGACGACCGAGTAAGCGGGGACTTCGCCGATGAAGACTTCGCCCGTCGCGCGGTCGACGATCTTGGTCGAGGCGCCGAGATAGACGCCCATCGACAGCACCGCGCCCTCGCGCACGATCACGCCCTCGGCAACCTCGGCGCGCGCGCCGATGAAGGCGCCGTCCTCGATCACCACCGGCCCCGCCTGCAGCGGTTCGAGCACGCCGCCGATCCCCGCGCCGCCCGACAAATGGACGTTCGCGCCGATCTGCGCACAGCTGCCGACCGTCGCCCAGGCGTCGACCATCGATCCCTCGCCGACATAGGCGCCGATATTGACGAAGCTCGGCATCAGCACCGCGCCCTTGCTGATAAAGGCGCCGCGGCGGACGATCGATCCCGGGACCGCGCGAAAGCCCGCATCGCGAAAGCGGTTCTCGCCCCATCCCGCGAATTTCGACGGCACCTTGTCCCACCAGTGCGCGCCGCCGGGGCCGCCTTCGATCAATTCCATGTCGTTGAGGCGGAACGACAACAGCACCGCCTTCTTCAGCCACTGGTTGACCTGCCACGTGCCGCCCGCGTCGCGCTCGGCGACGCGGTAGCTGCCGTCGTCGAGCCCGGCGAGCGCGGTCTCGACCGCCTCGCGCACCGCGCCCTGCGTCGTCAGTCCCAGCGTATCGCGGTCATCCCATGCGGCTTCGATCGTCGATTGCAGGTCGGTGGTCATGAAATTCCCCAAGGTGAAGGCAGGTTATCGAGCCAGTCGGCGATGTCGGTCGCGTGGAAATCGACATGGTCCGGCAGGTGGTCGCGATGGCCGCTTTCGCTGCCATTGTCCAGCCACACAGTGGTCATCCCCAGCATCTTCGCCGGGGTCAGATTGCGCGCCATATCCTCGACGAACAGGCTCTTCGCCGGATCGATGCCGAGGTGCGCGATCATCATCTCATAGGCGGCCGTGTCGGGCTTGGGCGTATAGCGGGTGACGCGAATGTCGCAAATGCCGTCGAACAGGTCGGCGATCCCGCGCGCCGCCAGCACGCGCGCGGCATAATCGGCGTCGGCGTTGGTGAAGATCAGCTTGCGCCCGGGCAGCCGCTCAAGCCCTGCGCGCAGCCGCGTGTCGACGCTCAGCCGGTCGAGCGCGATATTATGGACGTCGACTAGGAAATCCTCGGGGTGCACGCCGTGGTGGCGCATCAGCCCTGCCATCGTCGTGCCATGATCGTGGAAATATTGCTTCTGCACCCGCCGCGCCTCGACCGCATCGACGTCCAGCAGGCGCATGATGAAGGCGCCCATGCGTTCGTCGATCAGGTCGAACAGCTTCGCCGACGGCGCATAGAGCGTGTTGTCGAGATCGAAGATCCAGCTGTCGATATGGTCGAGCGCGGCGGGCATGAGGCGGCGCTTACCGGCGGCGTCACCAATGGGCAAGGCGGACTACCCCCTCAAATCCGCTCGTGAGCTTGTCGAAGCACCGTTCTTGCTCTTTAACGTCCTGGACAAGAACGGCCCTTCGACAGGCTCAGGGCGAACGGATCAAAAAGGGGACGCCAAATTGAAGCCGACGACTTTCCTCCCGCTTCTCCTGCTCGGTACCGCGATCACTGTATCCGCTGCGGCGCAAACTTCGTCGCGCACGGTGATTCATGCGGGCCATCTCCTCGCCGAACCGGGCCAGCCGGCGCGCGGCGCCTCGACGATCGTCGTCGAGGACGGCAGGATCGTGAGCATCGCCGACGGCCACCAACCCGCCGACCCCGGCGCGAAGCTGATCGACCTCAAGGATAAATATGTCCTCCCCGGCCTCATCGACAGCCATGTCCATCTCACCAGCGACGCGGGCGGCATCGCGGGCCAGCTCGAGGAAATCACGCTCAGCCCCGCCGCGCAGGCCTTCAATGCCGAGGCGAACGGGATGAAGACGCTGCGCGCGGGCTTCACCACGGTGCGCAACCTCGGCGACGGCGACGGCGCGACGCTCGCGCTCAGGGACGCGATCCTCGCGGGCAAGGTACAGGGGCCGCGCATCGTCGATGCCGGCGCCAGCATCTCGGGCAGCGCGGGACATATGGACGGCTCGCTCGGCTATCGCGATGAACTCCGCCCCTTCTTCGCGGGCGCCGGCAACACCTGCAACGGCGCCGACGATTGCCGCCGTGCGGTGCGGCTTCAGATCGGCCGCGGCGCCGACGTGATCAAATTCGCTTCCACCGGCGGGGTCAACAGCCGCATCGGCGCGGGCCTCGGCAAGCAGATGTTCGACGACGAGGCGCAGGCGATCGTCGAGACCGCGCATATGTTCGGCAAGAAGGTCGCGGTCCACGCGCACGGCGCCGACGGCATCCGCCTCGCGCTCGCGGCCGGGGTCGATTCGGTCGAGCATGGCACGATCCTCGACGAGGCGACGATCGCGGCCTGGGCAAAGTCGAAGGCCTATTATGTCCCGACGCTGTCGACGGTGAACGGGTATAAGGAGCGCATCGCGGCGAACGCGGGCGCCTACGAGCCCGACGTGCTCGCCAAGATCCAGTGGCGCATCGGGATCACCGGCCAGAGCCTCGAAAAGCTTGTCCCGCGCGGCGTGCGCATTGCCTTTGGTACCGACGCCGGCGTGTCGAAGCATGGCCGCAACGCCGACGAGTTCGAACTGATGGTCCAGCACGGCATGACTCCGGCCGGGGCGATCAAGGCCGCGACGGTGAACGCCGCCGACCTCCTCGGCCTCTCGAACGAGATCGGCACGATCGCACCTGGCAAGAGCGCCGATATCATCGCGGTGGCGAGCGATCCCGTTGCCGACGTACGCGTGCTCAAGAAGGTCGATTTCGTGATGGCGCGGGGTGAGGTGATCGACTGATCCAGCAGATACTCCCCTTCGCTGCGCGATGGGGAGGATCGATTAGGTTGCTAGCGCCGTGCGCAATTGCAACCAATGTTTCAGCTTTGCATCGAATCCGATCGTATGTGCGGCGCTGCTCGACGGCAGGTCGACGAGAGCGACGCCCTCGATCGGCGGGAGCTGCTTCCGTCCGATCGCCGCGGCCTTGCCACCGTTGAAGGCGATCATGCGCAAATCGGGCAAGTCCGCGATCAGCTCGGCAAGATCGTGCGCTTCGGCTTCGCGGATCAGCGAGTCGCTGCTCGTGTGCCGTTCGGCGCTGCGGATCACGTCCCACAAGCCGACCTTCGCTTCGCGCAACGCGACCAGCCTGTCGTCATAGGGTATGTCGGCGAGCGGCTGGCCCACCACCTCGCCCAGCAAGCGCCAGAACTGGTTTGTCGGGTGCGCATAATATTGCCGTTCGGCGAGTGAACGGACGCCCGGCAGGCTCCCCAGAATCAGCAGCCGGGTATCGGGCGCGGCGTGAGGTGCAAAGCTGGCGTGTCGAACGGCGGGCATGACCCTATCGTTAGCTCGGCCGGAACGGCGCAACAATCTTGCTTCCCCCTTGACCGGCGAGGGAATCACCGTTAGGGGCGCGCTCGACCGAAAAGGGCGGTTTGCTGCCTTTTCCGGTTACAACAGCGCTGAACATTGCTGGCGCGGATGGAGCCTCCGGAAGATCAACTTCGATCTGCCGGGGTCTTTTGCTGTTACAAGGTCGCCGTTTTCTGCCGATTTCTGGTGGAACCGATCGATGCTTCATCCACCGCGGTACAGTAACCGTTCGCTTTGATGGGCGGACATTTAAAGGTGAAGCATTCATGCCCACGATCAACCAGCTGGTCCGCAAGGGCCGGACTCCCCAGAAGGTGAAGTCCAAGGTCCCGGCGATGGACGCAAACCCGCAAAAGCGCGGCGTTTGCACCCGTGTCTACACGACGACCCCGAAAAAGCCGAACTCGGCGCTCCGTAAGGTTGCGAAGGTCCGCCTGACCAACCAGCGCGAAGTCATCACCTACATCCCCGGCGAAGGCCACAACCTCCAGGAACACAGCGTCGTGCTGATCCGCGGCGGTCGTGTCCGCGATCTTCCCGGTGTGCGTTACCACGTCCTGCGCGGCGTGCTCGATACGCAGGGCGTGAAGGACCGCAAGCAGAGCCGTTCGAAATACGGTGCGAAGCGTCCGAAGTGACGTTCACGGGGTGAACGTCATCCCGGAAAATCGCTTCAAGCGATTTCATCCGGGACCCATTCACTCCTCGGCTATTTGATCATCCCGCGAGCGCGCTGCGCCGGGATGCTGTTGTAAAGGAATACCCTATGGCTCGTCGTCGTCGTCCTGAACGCCGCGAAATCCTGCCCGATCCCCGTTTCGGTGATACGGTGCTGTCGAAATTCATGAACAGCGTCATGCTGGACGGGAAGAAGTCCGTCGCCGAAAGCATCGTTTACGGTGCGCTCGAGTCGGTCGAAGCCCGCGCCAAGAAGGAACCCATCGGCGTGTTCCACGAAGCGCTGGCGAACATCCGCCCGAACATCGAAGTCCGCAGCCGCCGCGTCGGCGGTGCGACCTATCAGGTTCCGGTCGAAGTCCGTCCCGAACGTGCGCAGGCGCTCGCGATTCGCTGGCTGATCACCGCCGCGCGCAACCGCAGCGAAACCACCATGGCAGCCAGGCTGTCGGGCGAACTGCTCGACGCGTCGAACAACCGCGGCAATGCGGTGAAGAAGCGCGAAGACACGCACCGCATGGCCGAAGCCAACCGCGCTTTCAGCCACTACCGCTGGTAATTTGCCGGACGCCCTCCGCGTAATGGGGGCGTCTCGCAATCGCAACAAAACTTCCTATATCGGGGGCGGCTCCCAAGGCCTCCCCCCAAATCCAAGGAAAAGATCATGGCACGCAGCCATCCGCTCGAACGCTATCGCAATTTCGGTATCATGGCGCACATCGACGCCGGCAAGACCACGACGACCGAGCGCATCCTCTATTACACCGGCAAGTCCTACAAGATCGGCGAAGTCCATGACGGCGCCGCGACGATGGACTGGATGGAACAGGAGCAGGAGCGCGGGATCACGATCACGTCGGCCGCTACCACCTGTCTGTGGAAGGCCGAAGAAGGTCAGGGCCCCGAGCATCGCCTGAACATCATCGACACCCCCGGACACGTCGACTTCACGATCGAAGTCGAACGCAGCTTGCGCGTCCTCGACGGCGCGATCACCGCGTTCGACGGCGTTGCCGGTGTGGAGCCGCAGTCGGAAACCGTGTGGCGTCAGGCGGACAAGTACAAGGTTCCGCGGATGTGCTTCATCAACAAGCTCGACCGCACCGGCGCCGATTTCTATTATTGCGTCCAGACGATCATCGATCGCCTCGGTGCGACCCCGGCTGTCCTCTATCTGCCTATCGGCGCCGAAGGCGACTTCAAGGGCCTCGTCGACCTCGTCAACGAGCGTGCGATCATCTGGAAGGACGAAAGCCTCGGCGCCGAATTCTTCTATGAGGAAATCCCCGCCGACCTCGCCGACAAGGCGGCCGACTATCGCGAAAAGCTCGTCGAGCTCGCCGTCGAACAGGACGACGACGCGATGGAAGCCTATCTCGAGGGCACTGTTCCCGATGTCGCCACGCTCAAGAAGCTGATCCGCAAGGGTACGCTGGCGCAGGCGTTCGTCCCGGTCCTTTGCGGCTCGGCGTTCAAGAACAAGGGCGTCCAGACGCTGCTCGACGCGGTCGTCGACTATCTGCCGTCGCCGCTCGACATTCCGGCCGTTCAGGGCATCAATCCCGACAACGAACAGCCCGACTCGCGTGAGACGTCGGACTCGGCGCCGCTGTCGCTGCTCGCCTTCAAGATCATGAACGATCCGTTCGTCGGCTCGCTCACCTTCGCCCGCATCTATTCGGGAACCCTGAACAAGGGCACCTACCTGAACTCGGTGAAGGACAAGAAGGAAAAGGTTGGCCGCATGCTGCTGATGCACGCGAACAGCCGCGAAGACATCGAAGAAGCCTATGCGGGCGACATCGTCGCGCTCGCCGGCCTCAAGGAAACCACCACCGGGGATACCCTCTGCGCCACCAACGCGCCGATCATCCTCGAGCGGATGGAATTCCCCGAGCCGGTCATCGAGCTGTCGGTCGAACCCAAGACCAAGGCTGACCAGGAACGTATGGGCATCGCGCTCAACCGTCTGGCCGCCGAGGATCCCTCGTTCCGCGTCTCGACCGACCATGAATCGGGCCAGACGATCATCAAGGGCATGGGCGAGCTTCACCTCGACATCCTCGTCGATCGCATGAAGCGCGAGTTCAAGGTCGAAGCGAACGTCGGCGCGCCGCAGGTGGCGTACCGCGAATCGCTCGCGAAGGCCGTCGACGTCGATTATACCCACAAGAAGCAGTCGGGTGGCTCGGGCCAGTTCGGCCGCGTCAAGGTCAGCGTCGCTCCCGGCGAACGCGGCGCGGGCATCACCTTCATCGACGAGATCAAGGGCGGCAACATTCCGCGCGAATATATCCCGTCGGTCGAAAAGGGCATGCGCGAGTCGGCCGAAAACGGTCACATGATCGGCTTCCCGATCATCGACTTCGAAATCAGGCTCACGGACGGCGCGTATCACGACGTCGACTCGTCGGCGCTGGCGTTCGAAATCGCGGGCCGTGCGGCGATGCGCGAAGTGGCGGCGAAAGCCGGCATCAAGCTGCTCGAACCGGTGATGAAGGTCGAAGTCGTTACCCCTGAGGAGTTCATGGGCGACGTGATCGGCGATCTCAACAGCCGTCGCGGGCAGATTCAGGGCACCGACAGCCGGGGCATCGCCCAGGTCGTCGAGGCGATCGTTCCGCTGGCGAACATGTTCGGCTATGTGAACCAGCTGCGCAGCTTCAGCCAGGGTCGCGCGAGCTACTCGATGCAATTCTCGCATTATGAAGAAGTGCCGACCAACGTCGCCGAAGAAGTGAAGGCCAAGATGGCCTGATGGGTCAAAGCCGCGCGGGCTTGCACCGCGCGGCAAGACCTACTAATGGCGGCGCCTGATTCAGCAGGCTCGTCCAGGACTGATCAACGCAAACATTGAACAAGAAGGTTATATATCATGGCCAAGGCTAAATTTGAGCGGACGAAGCCGCACTGCAACATCGGCACCATCGGTCACGTCGACCATGGCAAGACCTCGCTGACCGCCGCGATCACCAAGGTGCTCGCCGAAAACGTCGCGGGCAACGCCGCCGTCGACTTCGCGAACATCGACAAGGCTCCCGAAGAGCGCGAGCGCGGCATCACCATTTCGACCGCCCACGTCGAATATGAAACCGACGGCCGCCACTATGCGCACGTCGACTGCCCGGGTCACGCCGACTATGTGAAGAACATGATCACCGGTGCCGCCCAGATGGACGGCGCGATCCTGGTCGTGTCGGCCGCCGACGGCCCGATGCCGCAGACCAAGGAGCACATCCTGCTCGCGAAGCAGGTCGGCGTTCCGACCATGGTCGTCTTCCTCAACAAGGTCGACCAGCTCGACGATCCCGAACTGCTCGAACTCGTCGAACTCGAAATCCGCGAAGAACTTTCGAAGCGCGACTTCGACGGCGACAATATTCCGATCATCCCGGGTTCGGCTCTCGCCGCCCTCGAAGGCCGCGACGACGCCATCGGCAAGGACGCGATCCTGAAGCTGATGGCCGCCGTCGACGAGTGGATCCCGCAGCCGGAACGCCCGCTCGACAAGCCCTTCCTGATGCCGATCGAAGACGTGTTCTCGATCTCGGGCCGTGGTACCGTCGTCACTGGCCGCGTCGAAACCGGTATCGTCAAGGTTGGTGAAGAAGTCGAAATCGTCGGCATCAAGGACACCAAGAAGACCGTCGTCACCGGCGTCGAAATGTTCCGCAAGCTGCTCGACCAGGGCCAGGCCGGCGACAACATCGGTGCGCTGATCCGCGGCGTCGGCCGTGAAGAAGTCGAGCGTGGCCAGGTTCTGGCGAAGCCCGGCTCGATCACGCCGCACACCGAGTTCACCTCGGAAGTGTACGTTCTGTCGAAGGACGAAGGCGGCCGTCACACGCCGTTCTTCGCGAACTATCGTCCGCAGTTCTACTTCCGCACCACCGACGTCACCGGCGAGGTCATCCTCCCCGAGGGCACCGAGATGGTCATGCCGGGCGACAACGTCCAGCTGTCGGTCAAGCTGATCGCTCCGATCGCCATGGACCCGGGTCTTCGCTTCGCAATTCGCGAAGGTGGCCGCACGGTCGGCGCAGGGGTTGTGGCAACCGTCACAAAGTAATATAGGGCCGCGAGCCGCGCGATTCGGAACTGATTCGCGCGGCTCGTAGCTTAAAGAATTTTGATGGCCGATCCGGTTTCCGCGCGGAAATCGGAGCAGGCCATTTCGGCTCTTTCGCATCGTTAGACGGGATTCGACTGGAACAGTCATGGAAACGCAGAATATTCGCATTCGCCTGAAGGCCTTTGATCACCGCGTGCTCGATCAGGCCACCACCGACATTGCCGATACGGCACGTCGTACCGGAGCGCTTATTCGCGGCCCGATCCCGCTTCCGACGCGTATTGAAAAATTCACCGTGAACCGCGGCCCGCATGTCGACAAAAAGTCGCGCGAGCAGTTCGAGGTGCGCACCCACAAGCGGCTGCTCGACATCGTGCAGCCCACCCCGCAGACGGTCGACGCGCTGATGAAGCTCGACCTTGCCGCGGGCGTGAACGTCGAAATCAAGTTGGCGTAAGCCAACGCAGCCCCGGCGAAAGCCGGGGTCTCTATCGGCAGGACACTTCGGTGACTGCATTGTCCGGCGCGATCCGGACCGACGATAGGGTGGATACCGCCGGTCGTTTCCTCGGAAACATCCAGACCGGGCTGCGTCCCCCGTCTCGCCGCTCTCCGATGGGAAGGTGGCACCTCAGCCCGGACGGGGCGACACATCGAAATTTGGGCTGGGAGGGTAGTCGGCGGGCTTTGCCTGGTGGCTTCCCGCAAGCCGTGCGGAATGGTCCGCCCGGCCTCTGTTGAGGAGTATGATCATGCGTACTGGCGTGATCGCGAAGAAAATGGGGATGACCCGCCTGTTTCAGGACGACGGCCGCCACGTGCCCGTCACCGTCCTGAGCCTCGAAGGCTGCCAGGTCGTCTCCGTGCGCGATAAAGAACGTGACGGCTATGTGGCCGTTCAACTTGGTGCCGGTTCGGCCAAGGCGAAGAACGTCGCCAAGCCGCAGCGCGGCGCCTATGGCAAGGCCGAAGTCGAACCCAAGGCGAAGCTCGTCGAATTCCGCGTCGCCGACGACGCGGCGCTCGACGTCGGCGCCGAACTGTCGGCCGACCATTTCGTCGCCGGCCAGATCGTCGACATCCAGGGCGTGACCCAGGGTAAGGGCTTTGCCGGTGCGATGAAGCGCTGGGGTTTCGGCGGTATGCGCGCGACCCACGGTGTTTCGATCAGCCACCGTGCACATGGTTCGACCGGTAACCGCCAGGATCCGGGCCGCGTCTTCAAGAACAAGAAGATGGCCGGCCACATGGGTGCCCGCAACCGCACCCAGCAGAATCTCGAAATCGTCCGCACCGACGTCGAACGCGGCCTTCTCTTCGTCAAGGGCTCGGTCCCTGGCTCGAAGGGCGGCTGGTTGCTCGTCCGCGATGCGGTGAAGCTGCCCCGCCATCCGGAGGCCCCCTATCCGGCGGGCGTCAAGAGCGCGGCCAACACCAACGATGCCCCGGCTGACGCGCCGGTCGAAACGCCGGTCGAAGAAACCGTCGTCGACACCGCGGCCACCGACGGCGCACAGGAGTCCTGATCATGAAGGTCAAGGTTCAAACCCTCGACGGCAAAGCCGGCACCGACATCGATCTGAACGACGATGTGTTCGGCGTCGATGCCCGCGCCGACATCCTGCACCGCGTCGTCGCATGGCAGCTCGAAAAGCGCCGTGGTCCGGCTCGTGCCGCCCGCGAACGCAGCGATGTGTCGCGCACCGGCAAGAAATTCGGTCGCCAGAAGGGCGGCGGTACCGCACGTCATGGCGATCGCAAGGCGCCGATCTTCATCGGTGGTGGCAAGGCGCATGGCCCCCGTGCCCGCACCTTCGGCCACTCGCTGAACAAGAAGATCCGCACCCTCGGCCTGAAGATGGCGTTGAGCGACAAGGCGAAGGGCGGCAAGCTCGTCGTCATCGACACGCTCGAGCTCAAGGACGCGAAGACCAAGGCGCTCGCCGGCAAGCTCGGCAAGCTCGAACTCGGCAATCGCGCCCTCTTCATCGACGGTGACGCGGTGCACGAAAGCTTCGCAATGGCCTCGGCCAACCTCATCGGTGTCGACGCGCTGCCCGCCATCGGTGCCAATGTCTATGACATCATCCGTGCCGACACGCTGGTCCTGACCCGCGCGGCGGTCGAACAGCTGGAGGCCCGCTGCAATGGCTAAGGCAAAAACCATCGACGCGCGTCACTATGACGTGATCCTCGCTCCGGTGATCACCGAAAAGTCGACGCTGCTCAGCGAAAATGACGCGGTAGTGTTCAAGGTCGCGAACGACGCGACCAAGCCCGCCATCAAGGCCGCCGTCGAGGCGCTGTTCGATGTCAAGGTATTGAGCGTGAACACGCTCGTCACCAAGGGCAAGACCAAGCGCTGGAAGGGCAAGCCCTACACCCGCAGCGACGTGAAGAAGGCGATCGTTCGCCTGGCCGAAGGCCAGTCGATCGACGTCACGACCGGCGTCTGATTGTAGGAAGAGGCAGAGAAAATGGCACTTAAATCCTATAATCCGACCAGCCCCGCGCAGCGCGGCCTGATCCTCGTCGACAAATCGTCGCTGTGGAAGGGCAAGCCCGTCAAGGCGCTGACCGAAGGCAAGCGCAAGACCGGTGGCCGCAACAACAAGGGTCATGTGACCTCGCGCGGCATCGCCGGCGGCCACAAGCAGAAGTACCGCTTCATCGACTTCAAGCGTCGCAAGTGGGACATGCCGGCTACCGTCGAGCGTCTGGAATATGACCCCAACCGCACGGCGTTCATCGCCCTCGTCAAGTATGAGGACGGCGAGCAGACCTACATCCTGGCGCCCCAGCGTCTGGCCGTGGGCGACACCGTCGTCGCCGGCAAGAAGACCGACGTGAAGCCGGGCAATGCGATGGAATTGTCGCAGATGCCGGTCGGCACGATCGTCCATAATATCGAGATGAAGCCGGGCAAGGGCGGCCAGATCGCCCGTTCGGCGGGCACCTATGCGCAGGTCGTCGGTCGTGACCGCGGCCTCGTCATCGTGCGTCTCGGTTCGGGCGAACAGCGTTACATCCGTGGCGAATGCATGGGCACGGTCGGTGCGGTGTCGAACCCCGACAACCAGAACACCAACCTGGGCAAGGCTGGCCGTGGCCGCTGGCTCGGCAAGCGTCCGCTGACTCGCGGCGTCGCGAAGAACCCGGTCGATCACCCGCACGGTGGTGGTGAAGGCCGCACCTCGGGTGGCCGTCATCCGGTTACTCCGTGGGGCAAGCCGACCAAGGGTGCTCGTACCCGTCACAACAAATCGACCGACAAGATGATCATCCGGTCGCGTCACGCGAAGAAGAAGAGGTAAGCCATGGCTCGCTCGGTCTGGAAGGGTCCTTTCGTGGACCTCCATCTCCTCAAGAAAGCCGAAACGGCACAGGAAGGCAGCGGCTCTGCGCCTATCAAAACCTGGTCGCGCCGGTCCACCATCCTGCCGCAGTTCGTCGGGCTGACCTTCAACGTCTACAACGGCCGCAAGTTCGTGCCGGTGTCGGTCAACGAAGACATGGTCGGCATGAAGCTGGGTGAATTCGCGCCGACGCGCTTCTTCCCCGGCCACGCGGCTGACAAGAAGGGCAAACGCTAATGGGCAAGGAAAAGTCCCCCCGCCGCGTTGCGGACAATGAGGCGCTCTCGGTCGGTACGCAGATTCGCGGCTCGGCCCAGAAGCTGAACCTCGTTGCCGCGCTGATCCGCGGCCGCAAGGTCGAAGACGCGATGAACATCCTCACCTTCTCGAAGAAGGCGATGGCCGTCGACGTGCGCAAGGTTCTCGCCAGCGCCGTCGCCAACGCGGAAAACAACCACAACCTCGATGTTGATGCCCTGGTCATCCAGGAAGCCAGCGTCGGCAAGTCGATCTCGATGAAGCGCTGGCACGCTCGTGGCCGCGGCAAGTCGACCCGGATCGTCAAGCCGTTCAGCCGCATCCGCATCGTCGTCCGCGAACAGGAAGAAGAGGCGTAAGATGGGCCAGAAGAGCAATCCGATCGGCCTGCGCCTGCAGGTCAACCGCACCTGGGACAGCCGCTGGTTCGCCGAAGGCCAGGATTATGGACGCATGCTTGTCGAGGATCTGAAGATCCGCAAGTTCGTGTTCAAGACCCTGCCGCAGGCCGCGATCTCGAAGGTCGTGATCGAGCGTCCGGCGAAGCTGTGCCGCGTGTCGATCTATGCCGCCCGTCCGGGCGTCATCATCGGCAAGAAGGGCGCGGACATCGAAAAGCTGCGCAAGAAGCTGGGTGAGATGACGGGCAGCGACGTGTCGCTGAACATCGTCGAAATCCGCAAGCCCGAAGTCGACGCCAAGCTCGTCGGCCAGGGTATTGCCGACCAGCTCGAACGCCGCGTCGCGTTCCGCCGCGCCATGAAGCGCGCCGTTCAGTCGGCGATGCGTCTCGGCGCCGAGGGCATCCGCATCAACTGCGCCGGCCGTCTGGGCGGCGCGGAAATCGCGCGCACCGAATGGTATCGCGAAGGCCGGGTGCCGCTGCACACGCTGCGCGCCAATGTCGACTATGCCGAGGCCGAAGCGCACACCGCTTACGGTGTCTGCGGCATCAAGGTCTGGATTTTCAAGGGCGAGATCCTTGGTCACGACCCGATGGCGACCGACCGTCTGATGCTCGATGCGCAGACGACCGGGGTCCGTCCGGCCCGTGAAGATCGCCGCTAAGGACTGCTGACATGCTGCAACCGAAAAAAACCAAGTTCCGCAAGGCCTTCAAGGGCCGCATCCATGGCAATGCCAAGGGCGGTACCAGCCTGAACTTCGGCTCCTACGGGCTGAAGGCGATGGAACCCGAGCGCATCACCGCGCGCCAGATCGAAGCGGCTCGCCGCGCGATCAGCCGTGCGATCAAGCGTCAGGGCCGTTTGTGGATCCGCATCTTCCCCGACGTCCCCGTGTCGTCGAAGCCTGCCGAAGTCCGTATGGGTAAGGGCAAGGGTTCGCCGGAATTCTGGGCCGCGCGCGTGAAGCCGGGCCGCATCCTGTTCGAACTCGACGGCGTTCCCGGCCCCGTGGCCGCGCTGGCGTTCGAACGCGCCGCGATGAAGCTGCCGATCAAGACGAAGGTGATCGCCCGCCTCGGCGACACCTCGCACCTGGAGGGTTAAGGACATGGCCAAGACCGAAGATTTCAAGGCCAAGACCGACGACCAGCTCGCCGAACAGCTTGGCGAACTGAAGCGCGAGGCGTTCAACCTCCGCTTCCAGGCGGCCACCGGCCAGCTTGAAAAGGCCTCGCGCGTCAAGGAAGTGCGGCGCTCGATCGCCCGCATCAAGACGCAGCAGACCGAGCGTTCGCGCTCGGCCGCGAAGTAAGGAGACTATCGATGCCGAAGCGCATTCTGACCGGCACGGTGGTGTCCGACAAGGGCGACAAGACCGTCGTGGTGAAGGTCGAACGGAAGGTGAAGCACCCTCTGTACGGCAAGATCATCCGCCGCTCGAAGAAGTATCACGCCCACGATGAGGACAATGCCATCAAGGCCGGCGAAACCGTCCGTATCGAGGAAACGAAGCCGATTTCGAAGCTGAAGACCTGGAAGGTGCTCGACAAGGTCGACACCCACAGCAAGCCGGCGACCCCCGCCGCAGCTCCGGCCGAAGGCTGACGCAGATTCACGGAACCGCCGGGATTACCCGGTAGGCCAAACAAGAAGGAAGTGCATCGATGATCCAGATGCAGTCACAATTGGAAGTCGCCGACAACAGCGGCGCGAAGCGCGTCCAGTGCATCAAGGTGCTGGGCGGGTCGAAGCGTCGTACCGCCGGCGTCGGCGACGTGATCGTCGTGTCGATCAAGGAAGCCCAGCCGCGTGGCAAGGTGAAGAAGGGTGACGTGCATCGCGCCGTCATCGTTCGCACTGCCAAGGACGTGCGCCGCGCCGATGGCTCGGTGATCCGTTTCGACAGCAACGCCGCCGTGCTCGTCAACAAGAATGAAGAGCCGATCGGCACCCGTATCTTCGGCCCCGTCGTCCGCGAACTGCGCGGCCGCGGCTATATGAAGATCATCAGCCTGGCGCCGGAGGTCCTCTAACCATGGCGAACAAGATCAAGAAGGGCGACACGGTTGTCATCCTGTCCGGCAAGGACAAGGGCAAGACCGGCGAAGTGACGCAGAGCCTGCCGAAGGACGGCAAGGTCGTCGTCGCGGGCGTCAATGTCATCACGCGCCACCGCAAGCCGAGCCAGACCAACCCGCAGGGCGGCCTGGAACGCAAGGAAGCGCCGCTGTTCGCAAGCAAGGTTGCGCTCGCCGATCCCAAGACCGGCAAGCCGACGCGCGTTCGTTTTGAAACCAAGGACGGCAAGAAGGTCCGCGTGGCCGTGAAGTCCGGGGAGACGATCAATGGCTGATAACTACACCCCGCGCATGCGCAAGCGCTACGACGATGTGATCGTCAAGGCGATGACCGAGAAATTCGGTTACAAGAATGCGATGGAAGTGCCGAAGATCGACAAGATCGTGCTCAACATGGGCGTCGGCGAAGCCACGCAGGACAAGAAGAAGGTCGAATCGGCCGCTGCCGAGATGGAACTCATCGCCGGCCAGAAGCCCGTCGTGACCAAGGCGAAGAAGTCGATCGCACAGTTCAAGCTGCGCGAAGGCATGCCGATCGGCTGCAAGGTGACCCTGCGCCGCGAACGCATGTATGAATTCCTCGATCGCCTGATCACGATCGCCATGCCGCGCATCCGCGACTTTCGCGGCGTGTCGGCGACCAGCTTCGACGGCCGTGGCAATTATGCCATGGGCCTGAAAGAGCAGATCATCTTCCCCGAGATCAACTATGACCGCATCGACCAGGTGCGCGGCATGGACGTGATCGTCACCACCACCGCCCGTACGGACGAAGAAGCCCGCGAACTGCTCAAGCTGTTCGGCTTCCCCTTCCCGATCGAAGCGCAGGAAAAGGAAGCCGCCTGATCCTTCGGGACCAGGCAGGCTCTTTCAAGAAGGAAAGAGAACTTAAGTCATGGCGAAACTGAGTTCGGTAAACAAGAACGAGCGTCGCAAGCAGCTGGTGAAGAAATATGCCGGCCGTTACGCGAAGCTGAAGGCGATTGCGGCGGACACGTCGCTCGACGATGGCGAGCGTCTGATCGCGCGCCTCAAGATGGCGGAAATCCCGCGCAATGGTAACCCGACCCGCATCCGCAACCGGTGCGAGCTGACGGGCCGCCCGCGCGCCTATTATCGCAAATTCCGGCTGTGCCGTATCCAGCTCCGCGATCTGGCCAACAAGGGCCTGATCCCCGGTGTTGTGAAGTCGAGCTGGTAAGGGACTGACAAGATGGCAATGACCGATCCCCTGGGTGATATGCTCACCCGCATCCGCAACGGCCAGCAGGCGAAGAAGGACAGCGTCCTGACGCCGGCTTCGACGCTGCGCGTCCGCGTTCTCGATGTTCTCCAGCGCGAAGGCTATATCCGCGGCTACAGCGAAGAAGCGCTGGGTGCCAAGGGCCAGCACAAGGGCATCCGCATCGAGCTCAAATATTTCGAAGGCCAGCCGGCGATCCGCCACGTGGCCCGCGTCTCGAAGCCGGGCCGCCGCATCTATTCGGGCTCGAAAGAGCTGCCGATCGTGCGCAACGGCCTTGGCATCACCATCGTGTCGACCCCGCGCGGCGTTCTCTCGGACGCCGAAGCCCGCGAGCATAATGTCGGCGGCGAAGTGCTGGCGGAGGTGTTCTGATGTCGCGCATTGGTAAAAAGGCAGTAGCAATCCCCGGCGGCGTCACCGCCGCGATCGACGGCGGCCAGCTGTCGGTGAAGGGTCCGAAGGGCACGCTCGCGATGCCGCTTTCCGACAACATCAAATATGAAGTCGCCGAAGGCAGCATTTCGGTTCAGCCCGCGAACGACACGCGTGAAGCGCGTGCCTTCTGGGGCATGCAGCGGACGCTGGTGCAGAACCTGATCACGGGTGTGACCGAGGGCTTTACCAAGGTTCTCGAAATCACCGGTGTCGGCTATCGTGCCAACGCGCAGGGCAAGAATCTGAAGCTGCAGCTCGGCTACAGCCATGATGTCGATTTCGCGGTGCCCGAAGGCATCGAGATCAAGACGCCGGACAACACGACGATCGAGATCAGCGGTATCGACAAGCAGAAGGTCGGTCAGGTCGCGGCGGAAATCCGCCGTTGGCGTAAGCCCGAACCCTATAAGGGCAAGGGCATCAAGTATCGCGGCGAGTACATCTTCCGCAAAGAAGGCAAGAAGAAGTAAGCCATGGCACATCTTACCACTTTCCAAAAACGTCGCCAGCGCGTTCGTACCGCGCTCCGTCAGCGCGCTGCCGGGCGTCCGCGCCTTTCGGTGCACCGTTCGGGCCGTCACATCTACGCGCAGCTCATCGATGACGCTGCCGGTGCTACGCTGGCTTCGGCCTCGACGCTCGACAAGGATGTCCGCGGCAAGACCGGCGCGACGACGGCTGCTGCCGCCGATGTCGGCAAGCGCCTCGCCGCTGCCGCCAAGAAGGCGGGCGTGACGCAGGTCGTGTTCGACCGCGGCGGTTTCCTGTTCCACGGGCGCATCAAGGCGCTGGCCGACGCGGCTCGCGAAGGCGGATTGGAGTTCTGATTATGGCAGACGAAGTACAGAACGTCGAAGGCGCGCCCGCCGAGGCAGCCACCCCCACCGAAGGCCAGGCTCCGCGCCGCGGCCGTGGCGGCGGTGGTCGCGATGGTGGCCGTGGCGGCCGTGACGGTGGCCGTGGCCGCCGCGACGATCGTCGCCCGCGCGACGAGGATGGCGGCGAAGAGCTGATCGAAAAGCTCGTCCACATCAACCGCGTCTCGAAGACGGTGAAGGGCGGCAAGCGCTTCGGTTTCGCCGCGCTCGTCGTCGTCGGCGACGGCAAGGGCCGCGCCGGTTTCGGCCATGGCAAGGCACGCGAAGTGCCCGAAGCGATTTCGAAGGCGACCGCCGCCGCAAAGAAGGCGATGATTCGCGTTCCGCTGCGCGACGGCCGCACGCTGCACCATGACGGCCGCGGCGTGTTCGGCGCCGGTAACGTGACGCTGCGCTCGGCACCCGCCGGGACCGGCATCATCGCCGGCGGCCCGATGCGCGCCGTGTTCGAATCGCTGGGCGTTGCCGACGTGGTGACCAAGTCGGTCGGCACCTCGAACCCCTATAACATGATCCGCGCGACCTTCGAGGCGCTCGGCGAACAGACCAGCCCGAAGTCGGTCGCGCAGCGTCGCGGCAAGAAGGTTTCGGACCTGATCAAGCGTGGCGGTGCGTCCGACCGCGCAGCCGAGGCCGAAGCCGCGGCGGTGACGGAGTAAGACCATGGCCGACAAGAAGATCAAGATCCGCCAGATCGGCTCGCCGATCCGTCGTCCCAAGAGCCAGCGTGCGATCCTGACCGGCCTCGGCCTGGGCAAGATGCACCGCGAGGTCGAACTGGTCGACACCCCGGAAGTGCGCGGCATGATCCGCAAGCTTCCGCACATGGTGGAAGTCGTCGAGGGCTAAACGCCAGTGAAGCTTTATCGCCTGTTGACCGGTCCCGATGACAGCGCCTTTTGCGCGCGGGTCGAGGGACTGCTCAACCGGGGGTGGCAACTTCACGGCAGCCCCTCGATCACCAGCGTCGATGGCCGCGGCTATGTCGCCCAGGCCATCGTGATGGAGAAAGCCGGGCCCTATCCCGGCTTTCAGCCGTCGAGTGAAATCGAACCGGACTGAAGCCTTTCGGTCCACAGCGCGAACACAGCGAAAGCGAGTGCAACCATGACTATCAAGCTTAACGAACTTCGTGACAACAACGGTGCCCGCAAGGGCCGCATGCGCGTCGGACGCGGCATCGGCTCGGGCAAGGGCAAGACCGCCGGCCGCGGCCAGAAGGGCCAGAAGGCGCGCAGCGGCGTCGCGATCAACGGCTTCGAGGGCGGCCAGATGCCGCTCCACATGCGCATCCCGAAGCGCGGCTTCAACAACATCTTTGGCAAGGACTTCGCCATCGTCAATCTGGGCATGGTCCAGAAGCTCGTCGACGCGAAGAAGCTCGACGCCAAGGCAACCGTCGATCACGCCGCGCTCAAGGCCGCTGGCGTTGCTCGCGGCGGTAAGGACGGCGTCCGCCTCCTCGCCAAGGGCGAACTGACCGCGAAGCTGAATTTCGCCGTTGCCGGCGCGTCGAAGGGCGCGATCGAAGCGGTCGAAAAGGCCGGCGGCAAGGTCGAACTGCCCGAAGCCAAGGAAGCGGCGCCCGAGGGCAAGAAGGCCCAGCGCCGCGCCAAAGCCAAGGCTGAATAAACAAAATTGCTCCCCTCCCGCTTGCGGGAGGGGCAGCGAGACTTGCGAGCTTGCTCGCTAGTCGCAGCGGGGAGGGTGATGTGGCCTTGCGTGAGGTCGACAGGCCCCACGCAACTCCTCCTCCCAAGGAGAGGCTAAAAATGGCCTTTCCCCTTGCGCTTCGTCACCGCCGAACGCACATAGGCGCCGGGTCGCGGGGGGCGCGGTCCGGAATATCCGAGGAAAACACCCATGGCCTCTCGCGCCGACCAGCTTGCTTCCAACCTGAACTTTTCGAAGTTCGGTCAGGCGACCGAACTCAAGAACCGTATCTGGTTCACGATCGGCGCGCTGATCGTCTTCCGCTTCCTGTCGTTCGTGCCGCTGCCGGGTGTCGATCCCGTCGCGCTGGCATCGCTCTACAATCAGGCGGCCTCGGGCGGCGTCCTCGACATTTTCAACACTTTCTCGGGCGGCAGCCTGGAGCGCATGAGCATCATCGCGCTCGGCGTCATGCCCTATATCACCGCATCGATCGTCGTGCAGCTCGCGGCCGCGCTGTCGCCGAGCCTCGCCGCGCTCAAGAAAGAGGGCGAAAGCGGGCGTAAGAAGCTCAACCAGTATACGCGCTACGGCACCGTCGCGCTGACCGCGATCCAGGGCTATTTCATCGCCGTCGGGCTCGAAACGCTCGGCGCATCGCAGGGCATCGCCGCGGTCGTCGACCCCGGTATGATGTTCCGCGTCGGCGCCGTCATCTCGATCGTCGGCGGCACGCTCTTCCTGATGTGGCTGGGCGAACAGATCACCAGCCGCGGCATCGGCAACGGCGTCTCGCTGATCATCATGGCGGGCATCCTCGCCCAGCTGCCGCGCAGCTTCGCGCAGATGTTCACCCAGGTCCGTGAAGGCTCGATGGGCGGCGGCACGATCTTCGCCGTCATCGGCGGCGCGGTCGTGATCATCGCCTTCATCAGCTTCATGGAACGCGCGCAGCGCCGCGTCCTCGTCCAATATCCGAAGCGCGCGACGCAGCGCGGCGTGATGCAGGCCGACCGCAGCCATCTGCCGCTCAAGGTCAACACCGCGGGCGTCATTCCGCCGATCTTCGCCTCGTCGCTGTTGCTGATGCCGCTGACGGTGACGCAGATGATGGGCCAGAATGTTCAGGGCGACACCGCGACCGGCGATTTCCTGATCACGCTCAACCAGTATCTTGCGCACGGCCAGCCGCTCTACATGGCGCTCTATGCCGCGGGCATCATCTTCTTCTGCTTCTTCTACGTCGCAGTCGTCTTCAATCCCGAAGAAACCGCCGACAATCTCAAAAAGCAGAATGGTTTCATCCCCGGCATCCGCCCGGGCAAGAACACCGCCGCCTATCTCGATTTCGTGCTGACGCGCATCACCGTGCTCGGTGCGGCCTATCTGGCGGCGATCTGTCTGATCCCCGAATATTTCATCGCGCAGTCGGGCCTGCCATTCCAGCTCGGCGGCACCAGCCTGCTGATCATCGTCAACGTCACGATCGACACGATCAGCCAGATCCAGAGCCACATGCTCGCGCATCAATATGGCGACCTCATCAAGAAGGCCAAATTGAAGGGCGGCGTTGCGCGGCGCTGATCGCCTCGCTACGGCATTTGCGACACGGTAGGGCAAACAGGGGTCCCCATGACGCTGAACATCATTTTGCTGGGCCCGCCGGGGGCGGGTAAGGGAACGCAGGCGTCGCGCCTCGAGCAGGAGCATGGCATGGTCCAGCTCTCGACCGGCGACATGCTGCGCGCCGCGGTCAAGGCGGGAACGCCGATCGGCCTCCAGGCCAAGGCGGTGATGGATGCCGGCGAACTCGTCTCCGACGCGATCGTCTCGGGACTGATCGGCGAGCGGCTCGACGAGCTCGGCGGCGACGTCTCGGTGATCTTCGACGGCTATCCGCGCACCGCGGCGCAGGCCGACGCGCTCGACACGATCCTGTCGGATCGCGGCCGCAAGCTCGACCATGTGATCGAGCTGCGGGTCGAGGAGGACGCGCTCGTCGACCGCATCACCGGCCGCTTCAGCTGCGCCAAATGCGGTGCCGGCTACCACGACCGTTACAAGCTCCCCAAGGTGGAGAATATTTGCGACGTTTGCGGCAGCCACGAATTCAAGCGCCGCCCCGACGACAATGAGGAAACGGTGCGCACGCGCATGGCCGAATATCGCGCCAAGACCGCGCCAATCCTGCCGATCTACGACGCGCGGGGCATCGTCACCCATGTCGACGGCATGGCGCCGATCGACCAGGTCAACGACGCGATCGAAACGATCCTCGCGGGCTGAGGCTAGCCAGTTTCCCCGGCGCCGGTTATTCAGGCACCAGGGGGAATGGCTGATGACGATTTCGGGATATTTGACGGGCGCCGCGTTCGCCGCCGCGCTCGCTTTCGCACCGGCGGCAAGCGCCAAGGTCATCGACCAGAGCGATGCCGGCTTTACCGTCGCGCATACGGCGCAAGTCGCCGCGACGCCCGCCGACGTATGGAAAATGCTCCGCATGCCGCAAAGCTGGTGGTCGAAGGAGCATAGCTGGTCGGGCGATGCCGCCAATTTCTGGCTCGATTCGCAGGCGGGCGGCTGCTTCTGCGAGAAATTGCCCGACACCGGATCGGGCGTCGGCAGCGTCCAGCATGGGCGCATCGTCTTCGCCAAGCCGAACGAGATGCTCCGCCTGTCGGGCGCCTTCGGCCCGCTGCAGGGCGAGGCGCTCGCCGCCACGCTGACGATCCAGATCAAGGAAACCCCGACGGGCAGCGCGCTGCGCTTCGACTATGTCGCCGGCGGCTATATGCGCTTCAAGACCGCCGACATCGCGCCCGCGGTCGACAAGGTGATCGGCGAGCAATTGGTCGGGCTTGCCAATGCGCTCGGCGGGGCGCTGCCGCCGACGCGCGACGAAAAGGCGGCCGAGGAACCTGCCGCTGACACCCCGGAAGCAAAGGACGAGCCCGGTCTCGACGCCGCGGTCGCCGATCTGGTCGAGGGAGAAGCGAAGCCCGCCTCCGACGAGCCCCGCTAGGCGCCGGGCTTGCCGCGCAGCTTCGCCAGCGCGGCAAACGGACCCGCCGCCTCTTCGCTCAGCACGCCCTTTTCCGCGAGAAGGCGGTCGGCGTCGGGGTGGCGCGGAAAGGGATCGAGCGCGAGCGACAGCGTCTGCACCGCCGCTTCGCCCAAATCGATCCGGTCACCCTCGAGCGGCAGCAGGTCGAGGTCGTCGCTGCCGATCTCGATCTCTTCCTCTTCGCTCGCCGGAGCATCGACGTCGCGCAGGAAGCGCAGGTCGAACGGCTCGGCGATCGTTGCGGGGACGGGCAGGTCGGTCGCGGCGCACGCCTGCACGACATCGGCGCCCACTTCGCCTTTCGCGCCGATCCCGCCCGCGATCGCACGAACCTCGGCGGAAAGGACAAAGCGATCGAGCGCGAGCAGCCCGAGCCGCCGCGCGATCGCCGCGCGCGCACCCGCATCGGCTTCGACCGAAAGGACGCGGCCGTGCGCGGCGTCGGCCAGCGTCACGATGAGCGAAAATTCGGGCGCGGTCACGCCCGCGCTCCGCCCAGCCGATCGGCAACGACCAGCTCGGACACCGGCGTCGCCGCGAGCGCCGCGCGCAGCGCCGCGACTTCGGCCATCACATGCGCCAACCCCGCCTCGGCGGGCGCGTTGCCGCGCCACAGGTTACGGATCAGCGCCTCGCGCAATTCGGCCGATCCGTCGATGGCGCGATAGGCGCCCAGCCGCCCGCCGAGCGCGCTCATCATCCGGCCGACCTGCTTGCCGACGACCATGTCGCCGAAACCGATCTGGCGCATCTGCCCGTCCATGTCGTTCACGAACAATTCGGTGAGCTGGACGCCGGCGAGCCCGTGATCGGGGTCTTGGTCGATCCGGTGCAGCACGAGCGCAAGCACCAGGCCAATCATGTCGAAGCGGCCGTCGAGCGTGTCGGGCACCATCCCCTGCGCATACCAGTGCGGCGCGCGCGCGGTGGCGACGACCGCGTCCCACAGCGGACGGCGCGCCTCGCGCGGATCGGGCTCGGATGTGAAGAGTTTGCGGAGCGAAGAAAACATGGCGATTCGCTTAGGCTCATTCGGCCCGTCCGAAAAGGGTCTCGGTCAGCTTGTGGCAAGCTTTGCGGCGGCACAAGCGGCTTGTGCGCGCTCACCGCTTGCGGTTAAGAGGCGCGAGAGCCAGCGCCGACCGCCCGGACAAGCGGCGGACAGGCGCAACGGAGATATTTGATGCCGCATTCGATCCTTTCGCTTCCCGTCCCGCGCGCGCGCCTCGTCGTGCTGGGCCTTGCCGTCGCACTCGCCACCAGCGGTTGCGCGCAGCTCAAGGGGCGGCAGGGCTATGTCGTCGATCCGACGCTGACCGGAGCGATCACCCCCGGCGTCGACAACCGCGAGTCGGTCGAAAAGACGCTCGGCCGTCCGACCTTCGTCGGTCAGTTCGGCACGGACGAATATTATTATGTCTCGCGCGAAACGCGCCAGCTCGCCTTCGCAAGGCCGCGTCCGATCGATCAGCAGGTGCTCCGCATCCGCTTCGATGAAGCGGGCAACGTCGCCGCGGTCGATCGCACCGGGCTCGAGCTGGTCCGCAAGATCAGCCCCGAAGGCGACAAGACCCCGACGCTGGGCCGCGAACGCAGCTTCTTCGAAGATATTTTCGGCAACATCGGCGCCGTCGGCGCGCCGGGCGCGGGCGCACCCGGCGGGCGGTAACCACCACCGTCGCCCCTGCGGAGGCGGGGGCCTCCGTAGGGCTTACGCAGCGCCGCCGGGCAAGGCCGCTGGCGCCCCCCGCCTTCGCGGGGGCGACGGCTTTCTGTCCTACTGCGCGATTCCGCCCGCGGCGAGCACCGCCAGCGTCACCAGATCCGACGCGGTCGACGCCATCGTCGCGACCTGCACCGGATGCTCCATGCCGACCAGCATCGGGCCGATCACCGCGCCGCCGCCGAGTTCGCGGAGTAGCTTCGCCGACAGGTTCGCCGATTGCAGCCCCGGCATGATCAGCACATTCGCCGGACCCGACAGGCGGCAGAAGGGATAATTTTTCATCACCTTCTCGTTCAGCGCGACGTCGGGTGCCATTTCGCCCTCATATTCGAAGGCCGGTTTGCGCTGGTCGAGGATCGACACCGCCTCGCGAATGCTCTCGAGCCAGCTGCCCTCGGGATTGCCGAAGGTTGAATAGGAGAGAAAGGCGACGCGCGGTTCGTGCCCCATGCGCCGTGCGACCTGTGCGGTGCGTTCGGCGATGTCGGCGAGCATTTCGGCGGTCGGGCGTTCGTTGACCGTCGTATCGGCCATGAAGATGGTGTGATGCTGGTCGACCAGGACGTGGATGCCGAACGGCGTCTTGCCCTCGGCATGGTCGATCACGCGCCGGATTTCGCGCATCGACTGCGAATAGGTGCGCGTCGTGCCGGTGATCATCGCATCGCCGAGCCCCATTTTGAGCAGCAGCGAGCCGAAGATGTTGCGGTCGCGATTGACCATGCGCTCGACGTCGCGGCGGAGGTATCCGCGCCGCTGCAGCCGCTCATAGAGCATGTCGACCATCTGCGGGACATGCGGCGAATTCACGCTGTTGTGAACCTCGAAGCTTTCGGCGTCGGCGACGCCCATCGCGCGCAGCTTGTCGTGCAGCCCCTCGCGCCCGACGAGCACCGGAATGCCGTATCCGCCGTCGCGGAACTGGATCGCGGCGCGCAGCACGACTTCCTCTTCGCCCTCGGCAAAGACGACGCGCTTGGGGTTGTTGCGCGCGGCTTCATAGGCGAGCGTCAGAACCGAGGTCGTCGGGTTGAGCCGGGCACGCAGCCGGGTGCGATAGTCGCCCAGATCCTCGATCGGCCGCTGTGCGACGCCCGTGTCCATCGCCGCCTTGGCGACCGCGGCGGGGACGATTTCCATCAATCGCGGATCGAAGGGGGAAGGGATGATATATTCGGGGCCGAAGCTCGACGCCCGCCCGCCATAGGCCGCCGCGACCTCCTCTGGCACCTGCTGGCGCGCGAGATCGGCGATCGCATAGGCGGCCGCGATCTTCATCTCCTCGTTGATCGCGGTCGCATGGACGTCGAGCGCGCCGCGAAAGATGAAGGGGAAGCACAGCACATTGTTGACCTGGTTCGGATAATCCGAGCGCCCCGTCGCGATGATCGCGTCGGGCCTTGCCGCGCGCGCGTCGGGGGGCGAGATTTCGGGGTCGGGGTTCGCCATCGCGAAGATGATCGGTGCCGGCGCCATGTCCTTGACCATCTCGGGCTTGAGCGCGCCCGCGGCGGACAGGCCGAGGAACACGTCGGCGCCGACGAGCGCCTCGGTCAGGTTGCGGGCTTCGGTCGGCACCGCGTGCGCCGACTTCCACTGGTCCATGCTTTCGGTGCGGCCCTGATAGATGGTGCCCTTGCGGTCGCACATGATGACATTCTCGTGCCGCACGCCCATCGCCTTGATCAGTTCGGTGCACGCGATCGCCGCGGCGCCCGCCCCGTTGACGACGACCTTCACCGTCGAAAGGTCGCGCCCGGTCAGGTAACAGGCGTTGATCAGCCCGGCGGCGGTAATGATGGCGGTGCCATGCTGGTCGTCATGGAACACCGGGATGTTCATGCGTTCCTTCAGCGCGGCCTCGATGATGAAGCAATTGGGGGCGGCGATGTCTTCCAGGTTGATGCCGCCAAAGCTCGGCGCGAGCAGCTCGACCGCTTCGATGAAACGCTGCGGATCCTCGGTATCGACCTCGAGGTCGATCGAATCGACGTCGGCGAAACGCTTGAACAGCACCGCCTTGCCTTCCATCACCGGCTTCGATGCGAGCGCGCCGAGATTGCCGAGGCCGAGGATCGCGGTGCCGTTCGAGATCACGGCGACCAGATTGCCCTTGATCGTATAGTCATAAGCCTTGGCGGGATCCTCGGCGATCGCGTTGACCGGCACCGCGACGCCGGGCGAATAGGCAAGGCTGAGGTCGCGCTGCGTCGCCATCGGCTTCGACGCGACGATCTCGATTTTTCCGGGCCGGCCATATTCATGGTAAAGCAGGGCCTCGCGGTCTGAAAATTGCACCTTGCTGCCGCTGTCCATTCTCTATCCTCTCGAAATTTCCACAAGATGCGCGCCCGAATATTTCCCCTAGCGCCGCCTCGCGAAAATGTAACCGGCAATGTTGATTGCTGGCGGCAGTGGGTCGTGAGGCGACTTGCGACCGGAAGTGGACATTCAGGGAAAAAGCCCCTCCCCTTCAGGGGAGGGGCAACGCAGACTTGGCAGCTTGCTGCCTAGTCGTAGTGGGGTGGGGGCCATCGGCCTTGCGCGAGGCCGATGGCCCCCACCCCAACCCCTCCCCTGAAGGGGAGGGGCTTAATGGAACCCAACCGCCGCTCCCCACCCCCAAAGCCGTCATCCCTATCACATCGCCCTCCGACCTTGCCTTGCCGCCCCCAATCACTAAGCAGGGTCCGATG
>CBINGC010000004.1:0-208413 GCA_966250105.1 uncultured Sphingopyxis sp.
AATCCTGTCGAGGGTCGTTACCGAACCAAGCCGCCACCCCCGCGGCGACTCGCTGGGTGCCCAATGGGGGTTTTGTGTGACGTGTTTGTGACAGGGATTGTCATATAAGTGTCATTATCAAACACTGTTAGTTTTGTTGACTTTTTGTTCTCTCGCTAGTCGGATCGTGCTACAATGTGTGTATGAACTGCGCAAGCCCTGTTGAAAGGTGAATGCATTTGTCGTTGCAGTCGATACATTTGAGGAAGCTACTCCGAATAATGTTCTCTGATCGGCGAACCCAAACATCTATGCTGCGAGTGGATATCCGAGAGGAAATTGCGCGGGAGAGCGGCGAGAATGCTGGTGGCGGCGATTTTTACGCTCCATTCTGGTATGATGCCAAACAGCATGTTCTGGGGCGTCAGGACTTGCATGATGCCACTCGCGATAGAATTGGAAATAACGAAAGAAGAAGTAACCTGTATCCAAGGTTGCGCGATGGGTTTTTGCTGTGGTGGAACGAGCGCAGGCGATGGACAAACGAACCGTTTCAGGAAGCTTTGTCCCCAAAGGCCAGAATGTTTTTTGATAGTTTAAGCGCTGTGGTAAAAATTGAAAACGTCTTGGCGGTGTCGGATGGCGACAACGTCCAGCATTATATTTACCCCTATTTTTCACCTAATCCTATGCTGACTGACGAGTCCGCTAGACTTGCTCTATGGGTATTAACAAAATCGCTGTCATCAGTAGATCCTGATGAGGTCAGGATACTGGATGTAATACGTGGATCAACGTTTTCTTTAGATCGGAACCCCCTGCAGGGTGATGAGGAGCGTATCTTCAATCGACGGTATGCCGCACTCATAAACGAGTGGAATGGGTTGTGGGAGGAATATGAGTAAGAAAAAAGCGCCCGAAGGCGACCTGATCGTTCAAGTCGATCAGCAGTCTCTCGCATTGGATTTAAGGCCTGACATTTATGTCGGCTTGGTTGGCGCTGTTGGAACCGATTTAACCGGTGTGCGAAATGCGCTTCAAGCGCAGCTCGCTGTGGTGGGATATCGCGTAGAGCATATAAAGGTTAGCGATCTTTTGAAGGAGGTCGTCGATATTAAAAAGAAACACACGGAAAAAGATAGAATTAAGACCCTGATGTTGGCGGGCGACTGTATCAGAAGCGCCTCGGTAGAGGGCGATGGCGTGGCGGCGCTGGTTATAAGCGAGATACGTCGTAGGCGTGCGGGGAAAGCCCTTGCGGGGTCAACGGCATTCATCATCGACTCTTTGAAAAATCCCGCTGAAGTCGAGCTTTTCGATGACGTGTATGTAAGAAATTACTACACTGTTTCTGTGTATCTCTCACGAGAAGAAAGGCTTAGGAATCTATCTATAAAAATAGCTCGAGACATGAACGAGCCCGTTCAAAAGAAGCATGAAGCCCTTGCATCTGAGCTTGTTCGTGATGACGAAAAGGGAGATGGAAAGAGGTCGCAAAATGTTCAAGATACATTTCCAAAGGCGGACTATTTTGTAAATGGAAGAAAGCCGCTGGAGTCGCAAGTAAAAAGATTTGTCGATTTAGTTTTTGGTGAACCGTTTTCGACTCCTACCAAAGATGAGTACCATATGTTCCTGGCTAAGGCTGCCGGATATCGTTCAGCTGATTTGTCTAGACAGGTGGGAGCAGTGATAATTGATTCTAACGGATCGATTTCTGGGACAGGGTGCAACGAGGTTCCTTATCCGGGTGGGGGCATATTTGAAGAAGGGTCTTCTGCAAAGCTGGAAGACAATAGAGATTACACTAAGCAAGTGGACCCGAACTACGCTGAGATTCAACGTTCATTGATTGAGTTTGTTAGGATATTAAGGGGAGCTGGATACATCGACACGTCTCAACATCAAGGCGATGTCGATGTCGCTTTGGTAGAAGAGCTCTTGCAAGGGCATCAGAAAGAGCTGATGTCTAATGCAAGAATTAGAAATCTGATCGAATTTGGTAGAATAGTTCATGCGGAAATGCATGCGATCTGTGAGGCTGCGTCGTCTGGAAATTCGGTTAGGGGCGGGACGCTCTATTGCACAACATTTCCATGCCATGGCTGCGCTCGACATATTATCGCCTCGGGCATCCGTGAGGTAATCTATATAGAACCGTATCCTAAGAGCCTCTCGTCGCAACTGTATAGCGATGAGATTCTATTTGCCCATGAAGAGCAGGACGCAAGCACCTGTGCCTGTCCGCCACGTCAGGTGATTTTTCGCCCGTTTCATGGGATATCGCCGACACTGTTCCAGCGAGTTTTCAAATACAGAACCCGTAAAGATCGTCGGGGGAATGTGGTGACGTGGATACCGGAAGAGGCCGTGCCGCAGGGCGTCGCCCAAGCGGTGGAACGCCCAGAGCTTGAGGCCAGCGCCGCAAATTCGGTTGCCGCTTTTCTCGATGCGGCTAAAGCTGAATTTGAACGGCGGTATGGGGAGACATTCGATGGAGATTCGCACACTCCGTGATCAAATTGAGAGCGACAAGCGTTTCTTAGATACCCTATCTGATCGAGACCGCACAATCATGCGCAACGAACTGTCTGCCGGGGCTAAGCGATCTGCGGGCTATCGTTTTTTTGACGACCAAAATGGAAAGGCCCGGGGCATAAAATAGCTTGATGAGAGACAAATGATCCTCATCACCGGCCACGTCATCCTCACTCCCGAGCATCGCGAGCGCATGATCGCGCTCGGCGCCGAGCATAGCGCGCGGTCGCGGTCCGAACCGGGGTGCCTAGCGCATAATTGCCATGTCGACGTTGAATACTCCGACCGGCTGATGTTCGTCGAGGAGTGGGAGAGCGTCGACGCGGTCCGCGCCCATTTCGCGCTGCCCGCCTCGCGCGCCTTCGTCGCCGACATGCGCGCGCTCTCGCCGGCGCCGCCCGCGATCTGCATTTATTCCGCTGAGGATATCACCGCGGCGCTGATCAGATAGGCATCCGGCTACCATCTTCGTCACCCCGGACTTGATCCGGGGTCCAGCTGAGCGACGGTGAAAAGCTGGACCCCGGATCAAGCCTGTCCTGAGCCCGTCGAAGGGTCCGGGGTGACGAAGGAAGAAAAAAACGCTGTCCTACATTATCGCGCCGTGCCAGCGTGCCCGTCGCTCTTTCGCATCGTCGGCAACCGCAACCGTTTCGAGCGCGCCGTTCGCGCGCGCACGCAGGGGACGTCAACTTCCGCGCGGCGGGTATCATTATACCCAAGGGGAATGACAAGTTTGACAACTTTGGAATAATATTGCCCGGTCGGGGCATCGCGGGCAGGGGCAAATCGGGGGCGTATGAGCGGGTTCGAATTCATCTTTTCGCTGTTCGGGCTGATTCTCGGCCTCGCGCTCGCCGAGGGGCTCGGCGGGCTCGCGAAGGCGCTGAAGGCCAGCCACCGCGTCCGCATCGGCTGGCCGACCGCGCTGCTCGGCCTCTTCGTGTCGTGTGACGTCGTGACCTTCTGGATGTACGGCTGGTCGCTCCGCGACCTCTTGCCCTTGAGCTGGCCGGTGCTGTTCGGCGGCTTCCTCGTCACCGCGATCTATTTCGTCGCGGCAAGCCTCGTATTCCCCGACGATCCCGAGGCGTGGGACAATCTCAATGCCCATTTCGACAAACACCGGCGCAGGGTGATCGGCGGCGTCCTGCTCTGCAACGTCGCTCTGCTCTCGACCGTCGCGGCGCTCGCGGCCTTTCCGCCCTTCGATTTCCGCAACATCGTCATCACCTGGAGCTTCTTTCCCGTCGCCGCGCTGGCGATCGGGACGAAGGATCGCCGCGTGGTCCTCGCCTGCCTCGTCTGGCTGATCGCGCTCTACCCGCTCTCGGCGGTGTGGCACTAATGCTCCCCTCCCGCTTGCGGGAGGGGCTGGGGGAGGGCGTGTCCCGGCCGCGGGGAAGGGGCGACAGGCCCTCCCCAAACCCCTCCCTGAAGGGAGGGGCTTAGATCACTTCCCCAACAGCGGCGCCAGATACTGCCCGGTAAAGCTACGCT
The DNA here is from genome assembly GCA_966250105.1 of uncultured Sphingopyxis sp. Taxonomy (GTDB): domain Bacteria; phylum Pseudomonadota; class Alphaproteobacteria; order Sphingomonadales; family Sphingomonadaceae; genus Sphingopyxis. The sequence goes on from CBINGC010000004.1 coordinate 4,018, forward strand.
TCGCCTTCACCACCTGCTCAGGCGTCCCCGCCGCGACGATTTCGCCGCCCTTGACCCCGCCTTCGGGGCCGAGATCGACGATCCAGTCGGCGGTCTTGATGACATCCAGATTATGCTCGATCACCACGACGCTGTTGCCCTGCTCGACGAGCGCCTGCAGCACTTCGAGCAGTTTGCGGACGTCCTCGAAATGCAGACCGGTGGTCGGCTCGTCGAGGATGTAGAGCGTCTGCCCGGTCGAGCGGCGCGACAGCTCCTTGGCGAGCTTCACCCGCTGCGCTTCGCCCCCCGACAGCGTCGTCGCCTGCTGCCCGACCTTGATATAGCCAAGGCCCACGCGGACGAGCATCGCCATCTTGTCGCGGATCGCGGGCACCGCCTTGAAGAAGTCCGCCGCATCCTCGACCGTCATGTCGAGCACGTCGGCGATGCTCATGCCCTTGAACTTCACCTCGAGCGTTTCGCGGTTGTAGCGTTTGCCGTGGCATGTCTCGCACGTCACATAGACGTCGGGCAGGAAGTGCATCTCGATCTTGATCAGCCCGTCGCCGGTGCAGGTCTCACAGCGCCCGCCCTTGACGTTGAAGCTGAAGCGGCCAGGCTTGTACCCGCGCGCCTGACTTTCGGGCAGCCCCGCGAACCAGTCGCGGATCACCGTGAAGGCGCCCGTATACGTCGCGGGGTTCGAGCGCGGGGTGCGGCCGATCGGCGACTGGTCGATGTCGATCACCTTGTCGCAATGTTCGAGGCCGGTGAGGCTGTCGTGCGGCCCCGCGACCATCCGCGCGCCGCTCAGCGTGCGCGCCGCGCTGGCATAGAGCGTGTCGATGATCAGGCTCGATTTGCCCGACCCCGACAGGCCGGTGACGCAGGTGAAGGTGCCGAGCGGGATCTTCGCGGTGACATTCTGGAGGTTGTTCGCCCGCGCGCCCTTGAGCACGAGGTCGAAGCCGTTGCCGGGGCGGCGATGCTTCGGCACCTCGATCTTCTTCGCGCCGGTCAGATACGCCGCGGTCAGGCTCTTCGTGTTCGCGAGCACTTCGTCGAGCGTGCCTTCTGCGACGATCTCGCCGCCATGGACGCCCGCGCCGGGGCCCATGTCGACGACATAGTCGGCGTGGCGGATCGCATCCTCGTCATGCTCGACGACGATCACCGTGTTGCCGAGGTCGCGGAGGCGTTTGAGCGTCGCGAGCAGCCGGTCGTTGTCGCGCTGGTGGAGGCCGATGCTCGGCTCGTCGAGGACGTAGAGCACGCCCGACAGGCCGCTGCCGATCTGCGAGGCGAGGCGGATGCGCTGGCTTTCGCCGCCGCTCAGCGTGCCGCTGGTGCGGTTGAGGTTGAGATAGTCGAGCCCGACATTGTTGAGGAAGCCGAGCCGCTCGTTGATCTCCTTCAGGATCGCCTTTGCGATCTGCTTCTGCGTGTCGTTCAGCTTCTCGTCGAGCGTGCTGAACCAGTGGAGGGCGTCCGCCACCGACCGCTGCGCCGACATGCTGATATCCTCGCCCGCGATCTTCACCGCGAGCGGTTCGGGGCGCAGGCGCGCGCCGTGGCATGTCTCGCACGGATGCGGTGCCTGATATTTGCTCAGCTCCTCGCGCATCCACGCGCTCTCGGTCTGGAGCAGGCGGCGGTTGAGGTTGCCGATCACGCCCTCGAACGCCTTGTGCGTCGTGTAGCTGCGCTTGCCGTCCTTGAAGGTCAGCTCGACGGGCTTGCCGCCGCTGCCATAGAGGATGATCAACTGCACCTCGCCGGGCAGGTCCTGCCACGGCGTCGTCAGGTCGAAACCATAGGCTTTGCCGAGGCTTTCGAGCACCTGCATATAATAGGGCGAGGGCGGGTTCGATTTTGCCCACGGCACGACCGCGCCCTTTTTCAGGCTGAGCGCATGGTTCGGCACGACGAGGTCGGGGTCGAACTCCTGCCGCTCGCCGAGCCCGTCGCACGCGGGACAGGCGCCCTGCGGCGCGTTGAAACTGAACAGCCGCGGCTCGATCTCGGCGATCGTGAAGCCCGACACGGGGCAGGCGAATTTCTCGGAGAAGATCAGGCGGTTCGCGGGGATGCCCGCGCCCTTCATTTTTTGTTCTTGGGCGCCGCCGGTATCTTCCTCTTCGCGCCCCGGCACGGGGCCGTCGGCGAGATCGACATAGGCGAGCCCCTCGGCGAGCTTCAATGCGGTCTCGAAGCTGTCGGCGAGCCGCGTTTCGAGGCCTTCGCGCACCGCAACGCGGTCGACGACCACCTCGATGTCATGCTTATATTTCTTGTCGAGCGCCGGCGCGTCGCCGATCTCGTAGAACTCGCCATCGATGCGGACGCGGGTGAAGCCGTCCTTCTGCCACTGCGCGAGTTCCTTCTTATACTCGCCCTTGCGCCCGCGCACGACGGGGGCGAGCAGATAGGCGCGGGTTCCCTCGGGCAATTCCATCACGCGGTCGACCATCTGGCTGACCGTCTGCGCCGAAATGGGCTCGCCGGTGGCGGGCGAATAGGGAATGCCGACGCGCGCCCAGAGCAGGCGCATATAGTCGTAGATTTCGGTCACCGTCGCGACGGTCGAGCGCGGGTTGCGGCTCGTCGTCTTCTGCTCGATGCTGATCGCCGGGGAGAGCCCGTCGATATGTTCGACATCGGGCTTCTGCATCATTTCGAGGAACTGGCGCGCATAGGCCGAGAGGCTCTCGACATAGCGCCGCTGCCCCTCGGCATAGATGGTGTCGAAGGCAAGCGACGATTTGCCGCTGCCCGACAGGCCGGTGATGACGATCAGCGCGTCGCGCGGCAGATCGACGTCGACGCCCTTGAGATTATGCTCGCGCGCGCCGCGAACCGAAATATGGGTGAGACTCATGGGAGGGGTATGTTCCAGATTTGTTCTGAGGGCGCAAGAGCGGTCTGCGCCTGTTCGCCGCATAGATAGGAGGCCGGATGCGCCGCCGCAATGCGGTCGTTTCCACCAAAGCCACAAAGGCTTCGACTAGCGTCGGGCCGCTCGCTTGACCCTCCGGCGCGGCAGGCGGAGAAGGATGGCCATGCGCGCCGCCTCGATCGGGCGGTGCCGGGGAATGGGAGACTGGGGATATGAAGAATTTCACGTCGGGCGTCGCGGGACTGGCGATCGCGATCGCATTGATTGCGACGCCAACCTTAGCCGATGAGAGCAGCGCGAGCCCCACAGCCGCCGTGGCGGAGACGGGCGAGGGAAATTCATCGGCAGAAGGCGCGCTGACGGCACTGACCTTCGGCAAATGGGGCGTCGATCTCGGCGCGCGCGACACGTCGGTGAAGCCGGGCGACGACTTCGACAAATATGCCAATGGCGGCTGGTTCGCACGAACCGAGATTCCGGCTGATCAGGCCTCGGCGGGGGTCGATTATGACGTGTATAACCTGACGCAGCGGCAGCTTCGCGCGGTCGTCGCGGGCGCGCCGCCAACGACGCAGGTCGGCGGCCTGTACCAAAGCTTCATGGATGAAGCGCGGGTCGAGGCATTGGGTACAAAGCCGTTGATGGCCGACATCGCCGCGGTCGCCGCGATCGGGGACAAGAGCGCGATGGCGCGCTTCATGGGCGGAACACAGGGGACGTTCGGTTCGACGATCGTCAGCGGCGGGCCCTATGCCGACACCGCCGATCCGACGGTCAACGTGCTGTGGCTGGGGCAGGCGGGAATCGGCCTGCCCGAGCGCGACTATTATCTCAATGACAGTTTCAAGCCGCAGCGCGATGCTTACCGCGCCTATATCGCGCGGACGATGAAGATGGCGGGCCATGCCGATCCCCAAAAGGCGGCCGATGCGATCATGGCATTCGAGACCGAGATGGCGAAAGTCAGCTGGGCGATCGCCGATCGCCGCGACATCGGCAAGATTAACAACCCGATGTCGTCGGACGAGCTTGCCGCCTATGCGCCCGGGCTCGACTGGAAGGCGTGGTTTGCCGGCGCCGACATCGCGCCGCAGAAGCGGATCATCGTCAACGAAAAGACCGCGGTGCGCGACATCGCGGCGCTCTATGCCAAGACCCCGCTCGACACGATCAAGCTGTGGCAGCAGTTCCACGTCGCCGACAATGCTGCGCCCTATCTCGACAAGGCGTTCGTCGACAGCCGTTTCGAATATACGAAGGCGCTGAGCGGGGTCGGCGAACTGCGCCCGCGCTGGAAACGCGGCTTGACGCTGGTCGACGGCAGCCTCGGCGAACTGGTCGGCGAAACCTATTCGAAGCAATATTTCCCGGCGAGCGCGAAGGCGAAGATGGAGGCGCTCGTCGCCAATCTGAAGCTTGCAATGGGCGATCGTATCCGGGCGAACAGCTGGATGGCGCCCGCCACGAAGGATGCGGCGCTGGCGAAGCTCGCGAAGATGGACGTCATGGTTGGCTATCCCGACAAATGGCGCGACTATTCGGCGCTGAAGATCGATCCCGCGGACCTTTACGGCAATGTGAAGCGCAGCGCCGCCTTCGAATATGCCTATGCGCTGTCGGACCTGAACAAGCCGGTCGATCGCAAGAAATGGGCGATGAACCCGCAGACGGTGAACGCCTATAATGGCGGGCTGGAGAACAAGATCGTGTTCCCGGCGGGCATTCTGCAGGCGCCCTATTTCAGCGAGAGCGTCGACGATGCCGTCAATTACGGTGCGATCGGCGCGGTGATCGGCCATGAAATCACGCATGGTTTCGACGATCAGGGCCGCAAGATCGACGCCAATGGCGCGGTGCGCGACTGGTGGACCGCCGAAGATGCGACGCGCTTCGATGCGCAGGCGAAGGCATTCGGCGCGCAATATGCGACCTATGAAGCGGCGCCCGGCGCCTTCATCAATCCCGACCTGACGATGGGCGAGAATATCGCCGACCTCGCGGGGCTCGAAGTCGCCTATGACGCCTATCACCGTTCGCTTGGCGGCAAGGAAGCGCCGGTAATCGACGGGCTGACCGGCGATCAGCGCTTCTTCCTCGCCTTTGCACAGGCATGGCGCGACAAGGCGCGCGAGGATGCGATCAAGCAGCAGGTCGCGAGCGATCCGCACAGCCCCGCGCGTTGGCGTATCATCGGCCCGGTGCGCAACGTCGATGCGTGGTACAAGGCGTTCGGCGTCGATGCGGGCGCAAAATATTATCTGACGCCCGAGGCGCGCACGAAAATCTGGTAAGTCCTGAGGCCCCTTTCTCAGGATTGGGCGGGGGCGGCTTCGTGCCGTCCCCGTACCGCCATCACGGTCAGCGAGAGCGCGGCGCCGACAATGACGAACAGCGCGGGGAAGCCGCCGAGCACTGACATCATGCGGATACCGTCGAGCCCGCCGCCGGCGACGAGAACCAGCGCGACAAGGCCGACGGTCACGCCCCACACCGCCTGCACCCACAAGGGCGCTTCGGGGCGTTCGGGCGAGATGCCGTGCGTCGACAGCGCGCTCATCGCCGAGACATTGGCGTCGGCGCCCGCCACATAGGAGAGGAAGATCGCGAACAATACGATCGCCGCGACGACGGGGCCGCCGCCGAGAGCGCTGAACAGGCGGAACAGCACGGGGTCGGGGCCCTGTGCGGTCAGGATCGCATAGAGGCCGGCGCCGCTCTGCTGGTCGAGTGCGATCGTCGCGCCGGCGATCGCGGTCATCCACACGGCGCCGAACAGCGACGGGAGGATCAGGTTGTAGAGGATGAAGGCGCGCACGCTGTAGCCGACGGCGAGACGGCCGAGGAAGAGGGCGGTGACCGGCGCCCAGGCGAACCAGTTAGCCCAGTTGAAGATCGTCCATTGGCGGTGCCAGCCGGTATCGACGTCGAGGCCGAGGTTGCGGGGGAGGAAGGTCTGGAAGTAATCGAAGGTGCCGCGCAGGGCGAGGTCGAGCATTGCGGCGGTGGGCCCCGCAAGTAAGACAAATCCGATAATTAGGAAGAAAATCCAGGTATTGAGTACCGACAGGCCGGCGATGCCCTTTTGCAGGCCGGTCGCCGCCGAGATGAGGAAGCTCGCGACGATCGCCGCCGCGATCGTCCAGCGCAGCGCGGTGCCGCCGTCGAAGCCGCCGATCCCCTCGACCCCGCCGGCGAGCGCGAGCAGGCCGGCGCCGAGCGAGGCGGCCATTCCCGCGACGAGCGCGTAGAGGCAGATGATGTCGATGCCCGTCCCGACGGGACCATGCGCGCGCTGGCCGAGCAGGGGAACGAAGAGCGACGACAGGCTGAACGGTTCGCGGCGGTTGTAATAGACGAGCGCGAAGGCGAGCCCGGCGACGGTGTAGATGGCGTAGGGCGTCAGCGTCCAGTGGAGGAACATGGTCGACATGGCGAAGGTCGCGGCGGCGTCGCTGCCCGGCTGGAGCCCCAGCATCGCCGGCGGATCGTTGAGGTGGAACAAGGGCTCGGCCGCGCCCCAGAAAAGGATGCCGGTCGCGATCGTCGTGCAGAGCGTCACCGCGAACCAGCGCCAGCGCGAGAGGATGGGCGTCGCGTCCGGCCCGCCGATGATCCGCCCGCCGAGCGGCGAAAGCGCGATGGCCGCGAGCAGCGCCAGAAAGCCGATCCCCGCCCAGGCGAAAAGCGGAGAGAAATTGCGAAGAATCCAGTCGTTGATCGCGGTTTCGGCGGCGACGACGGCGGGCCCCTGCCACAGGCTGAGGATCACGGCGGCGAGCAGCACCGCGAGCGGGGTGAAAAATACGGGTCGATTGAGCGGATGCTTCGCGAGTGCTGGCAAAGGGGCGGCCGATCAGACAGGGTGAACGCGTCCAGCATGGCGGCTGCCCCGGCGGAGGTCAAATCGGGCGGAACGGTCCACCGGGCCAAGCGTTCGATCGCCGGAACCGATATTGGAAGGAGTGACTTCGATGACCAGAAGGATTTGGACGGCAACCGCCGCCTTCGCGCTGCTCGCTTCGGGCCAGGCGATGGCCTGGCAGACGCCCGAGGCGGCCCCCGCCACCGAACCTGCAGCCACGCCCGCGCCCGCCGCCGAAGAGAAGGCGCCCGACGGCACGACGGCGGAGGAGCGCGCGAATACCGCGCGGCTCAATGCCGCGCAGGCCTCGCGCGCCCGCGCCGACAACACGACCTATGCGCAGGAAGTGTCGGCGGCGCAGCAGCAGGTGGCGCACGACCAGCAGGTCTATACCGACGAAACCGCGGCCTATGAGGCCGAAAAGGCGCGCGTCGCCGCCATGTCCGCCGAGGAGCGGATCCAATGGGAAGCCGATGTCGCGGCGTGCAAGGCGGGCGATACGACGCGCTGCGCGCCCCCCGCGCCGGTGCCGCCGCAGTAAGGCAAGATCGGGTTGAGTATAAGCTTCTCCCCTTCAGGGGAGGGGTTGGGGTGGGGGCTCGATAGTTTGCCCCAGGCTGATGGCCCCCAACCCCTCTCTTGAAGGGGACGGGCTTGACTCCATTTCGGCGGCCGCGTTTCCGATCCGCGGCGCCGGATCGAGGAAGCGGCCGCCATATCGGTAGCCGTCGTCGTAGGATTCGGGGGCGGGTTCGGCCGGCAGCGGTGCGTCGATCTCGACGGCGCCGAGCTCGCGGAAGGCGCCGTCCATCCGCCGATCGCGTTCGGCGCGGAGCCGGGCGGCGACGCCATAGCTGTCGGGACATCCGATGCACGGCGCCGCGGCGCTGCCTTGGGGTACGCGGGCGTCGGGATTGGCGCTATATTGCCCATAGGAGGCGGGACCGGCGTCTGTGCGAGCCGCCGCGAGCGGTTTGGCGATCATTTCGCCCAGCAACAGTCCGATAAGCATTCCGGCGAGCGCGAGCAGCAGCACGCGGACCAGCATTTTTCCGCTGAATCGACTCTCGACGAAAGATAATTTCCTCGTCACCGGCCTATTTGGCCCCAAGCATGCATCCGATGCAAGCCCGGCGCCATCATATTGCCCCGCCGTCGGCCATTCGTCGATGGATGGAGGCTTTTCGTCCGTAAATCGAGCGGCCGTTCGCACCGATCGATCCAAAGATGAATCGCATCACGTCTAGGGAGTATCACCGGAATGCGGGATATCGGAAGACGGTCTCCCCGGTCCGCCGGCCGGTATTCCGCATCCTTTGTAGAGAGGACTCCCCCATGGCGAAATTTTCACTCATCCTGCTGGCCGTGCCGCTGGCGACAGCCGGCATCGCTGCCCCCGCTTTCGCGCAAGACGATACGCGGAGCGTTTCCGTGTCCTATGACGACCTCAACCTGTCGAGCGAACGCGGCCGCGAACGGCTGACGACGCGCGTCAGGATGGCGGTCCAGAAGGTGTGCGGATCGCCCGGCCGCGTGACGCTGCGCGAGCGCGTCGCCGAGCGCGAATGCAAGGCGCACGCGACGCGCGATGCCGAAACGAAGCTTGCCGCGCTGTTCAACGGCGGCGGCACGCGGCTGGCCGACCAAGGGCCGGTGGTCGTCGCCGCTCCCTGACAAGCCCGGCCGTATGTTGTCCCAAGAAGGCGGTCATGCCCCGGCGGCATGGCCGTCTTTTTTCGGCCGGAAGCGGACCCATCAATCTTCGTCACCCCGGACTTGATCCGGGGTCCCGCTTTCATCCGGCCAATCGATCAAACAAGTCCCGCCAATCGGGATTGCCGCGTTCTATCAGCTCGAACTTCCATTGGCGGTGCCAGCGTTTGAGGCGCTTTTCGTGGGCGATGCAAGCGACGATGTCGTCGCTGCGTTCGGCCCATACGAGACGAGTGAGGCCGTACCTGGCGCAGAAATCGGAGCCGTCGCGGGTGCGGTGCTGGTGGATGCGGGCGGGAAGATTTGCGGTAACGCCTACATACATCGTGCCGCGGTAACGGTCGGCCATGATATAGACCCAGCCGCCCTTTCTTTCCCCGTCCATTGGGGAAAAGTGGTTTAAGCGGGACCCCGGGTCAAGCCCGGGGTGACGAAAGTGGGGACCGGTCGCTCCCCACCCCGCAGGCGGCGTTTCCGACCAGCTGGCGACATCGTCGCCTTTTTCGTCAGGCGTGCATGATCGCCTTTACGTCGTGCAGATAGGTGCGGCCGATGCGGTGGACGCCGCCTTCGCCCAGGTCGACGCTCCACGCGCCGTCGCCATGATGCTTCAATCCGACGATCCCTTCGCGGCGGATCATTTTCGACCGGTGGATGCGCATGAACTGGTCGGGGTTCATGCGCGCTTCCAGCGATTTGATCGTCTGGTGGATGAGCCAGCTGCGGCCGCCGACGTGGAGGCGCATATAGTCGCGCTCGGCTTCGATCAGGTCGACCTGGCCCGCGTCGATACGCAGCATCTCGCCGCGGTTCTGGACCCAGAATTCGTTGATCCATTTGCTCTTTTGCACGGGCGCCCGTTCGGTCGAACGCCATTCGCGGACGCGCGAAAGCGCGCGGGCGAGGCGATCGGGCGACACGGGTTTGAGCAGATAGTCGACCGCGGCGACGTCGAACGCCGCGACGGCATAGCGGTCGAAAGCGGTGACGAAGACGACCGCGGGCGGATTGTCCATCGCCTCGATCGCCGCGGCGACCTCCAGCCCGTTGAGGTCGGGCATGGCGATGTCGCAGAGCAGGAGGTCGGGCGCGAGCGCATCGACCATGCGCAGCGCCGAGGCGCCGTCGCTGGCGGTGCCGACGAGCGCGACGCCGTCCTGTTGTCCGGCGAGGATTTGCAGGCGCTCGATCGCCAGCGGTTCGTCGTCGACAATCAGGGTGCGAAGGGTCTGAATCATGGATAGGCCTCCCGTGCCAGCGGCAACCAGAGCGAGACGACAAAGCCGCCGCCGTCCGACGGACCCCATTCGCATCCCGCGGTGGGACCATAGCGCGTCAGCAGCCGTTCGCGAACATTGCCGAGGCCGAGCCCGGTGCCCGAAGCGGGGACGGGCGCCTTGGGGTCGATGTCATTCTCGATGCGCAGGATGAGCAAGCCATATTCGGCGCTGGCGGTGAGGCGGATCGCGATTTTGCCCTTACTGGGCGAAACGCCGTATTTGATGGCATTTTCGATGATCGGTTGCAGGATCAGCACCGGAACGCAGGCGTATTTCAGCTCGTCGGGCATTGTGACTTCGACCTGAAGCCGGTCGGGAAAGCGCGTCTGCTCGATATCGAGATAGAGCTGCTGGAGCGCGATTTCCTCGTCGAGGCTGACAAGCTGTTCGGGATCGACCGCGAGGCTCGAGCGCAGGAAGGACGCGAGGTTCATGATCATCGTCTCCGCCTCGCTCTTCGACCCCTTGAGCACCAGCGTCGACAGCGAATTGAGCGTGTTGAACAGGAAGTGCGGATTGACCTGATAATGCAGCGCGCGGAGCTGCGCAGTCTGCGCCTCGATCCGGAAATGATTGGCGCGGCGTTCGACCGCGCGCATTTCATTGGCATAGCCGAAGGCGACGTAGAGCGCGGCCCAGACGGCGAAGAAGAAATACCAGCGGATCGAGCTGTCGAGGATCAGCATCATTTCCCATGCGCCCGGATATTTGCCCTGCATCTCCGCGATCAGCTTGGCGCCATCGGCCACGGGAAACCAGTAGTAGAATACGAGCAGATTGACGGTCGCATAGATGATGACGAGCGGCACGGCCGCCCCCATGGCCGCGGCGAGGCGGGCGCCAAAGCTTTGCGGCTGGGCGCGCTGGAGCAGCTGGTAAAGGACGAAGGTGCAGAGGATGCCCGCAACCACCACGACGGCGCGGCGCCCGACCGACGTCCATTGTTCGGGCGCCCCGGTCAGCATCGCGAGGACGGTGGTGATCAGGAAATAGAACACCCACATGGCGATGATCGAACCGATCGCGACGCGCGGGTTGACGCGGGCGTCGGAGGCGCGCCAGTCGGGCGCCGCCGCCAGCATTTTCGCGCGCTGATCGCGCAGCGCGTCTTTACGGTTTGTCACATTCATTGACGATGCTTTAGCGGCAAAAGCCGGTCGATGGCTAGCGGGCGCCGGACCGCCAGTCGAAGCTGTGTGGGCCTTGGTCGAAAGGGGGCGGTCTAACCGGTCGCGCTCTAGATTCAGTCGTGAGGAATAAATCATCCGTATTCCCGAGCGAAGACGAGGGGCTCGTTCGAGCGAAGCGAGAACCGCGCGCCGCCGCTGCCTCGGCTTCGCTCGGCATAGCCCCTCGTCTTCGCTCGGGGATACGGATTCTTTTTTGGCGCGCGTTGCTCAGCCGGCGCCCGGTTGCGGCAGCGTGCGGCGCCAGTTGCCGCGGCGGTAGATCGCCCACGCCATCGCCAGCGAGGCGAGCGATGACAGGGGAAAGCTCCACCAGAGAATGTCGCTGCCCACCGCCGGATAGCCGAAATAATAGATGCCGAGGCGGATGGGGAACATCGACAGGAAGAGGATGACGAGCGGCGGGACGACCGAGCCATTGGCGCGCAAGGTGCTGATCAGCACGATCGTCGTGCCGAAGGGCAGGAAGGTCCAGGTTGCGATCAGTTGGATATTGCGCGCGACGTCGATCGCCGGGCTCTCGCTGCCGAGGAAGAGCGCGAGCGCAGCGCGGTCGAAGATCAGGAGCAGGACGATGAGTACGCCGGTCATCGCGAGATTGATCGCGATGCCGCTGTTCGTCACCGAGGCGACGCGGTCCCAGCGGCCGGCGCCGATATTCTGCGCCGCCATCGAACTGACCGCGGCGCCGACCGCGAGCGCGGGCATCTGGATATAGTTCCAGAGCTGAAGAGTCGCGCCATAGGCGGCGGCGGTGACGAGCCCCTCGCGATTGACGAGCCCGACCATGATCAGCCCGGCGCCTGAGATCACGAGCATCTGCGCGCCCATCGGCAGGCCGCGGCCGATGATGAAGCGCAGTTCCGACCATTTGGGCAGCAGATAGGACAGTTCGCGGCCGCGCAGGCGGAGGACGTGGTTCTTTGCATAGAACCAGCCGATCATGCCCGCGAGGCTGATCGTGCCGGCGAGCGCGGTGGCGAGCGCGCTGCCCGCGATGCCGAGGCGCGGAAAGGGGCCGAGGCCGAGGATCAGCACCGGGTTGAGGATGATGTCGAGCACCACGGCGAGGATCATGAAGCGGAGCGGCGTCATGGCGTCGCCGGCGCCGCGCGAGGCCATCATCAGCGTCACCGACAGCATCGAGGCGGGGACGGCGAGGAAGGTGACGCGGAGGTAATCATGCGCGAGCGCGAAGGCTTCGGGCGGGGTTTCGAGCCAGCCGAGGACGCGGTCGGAAGCGAACCAGCCGACGATCGCGATGACGATCGAGAAGATCAGCGCGAGGCCGATGACGCCGCCGGTCGCGCGGCGCGCGGCGTCGATATCGCCGCGGCCCATCGACTGGCCGATGAGCACCGTCGCCGCCATGCCGAAACCGAAAAAGGCGCCGAACATCAGAAACATGATGATGTTCGCATTGGCGGTCGCGGCGAGCGCGCCGTTGCCGAGAAATTGCCCGACCCAGATCGAATTCACCGATCCCGAGAGCGTCTGGAGGATGTTCGAGGCAAGCGTCGGCAGCGCGAAGAGGACCAGCGTCTTGGTGATCGGGCCCTGCGTCAGGTCCATCCGCCCGCCGCCGCGCGCGGTCTGGCGCGGCGGGACGGGGCTTGCGGCCGGATCCGCCGCCGCCGCGACGGGCGTCGGCGTGACGGGGACCTCTTCGTTCACCCCAGCCGCGCCAGTGCGGCGGTCAGCCGGTCGGCTTCGGCGGACTTGGCGGCGTGATCGGCGCGGGCCTTTTCGACGGCTTCGGGTTTGGCGCGCTCGACGAACGACGGATTGTTCAGGCGTCCGGCGAGGCCGTCGCGTTCCTTCGCGGCGGCGGCGAGCGCCTTGGTCAGGCGGTCGCGTTCGGCGGCGATGTCGATGACGCCTTCGAGCGGGACGGTGATCGTCTCGCCCTCGACGACGAGCTGCGCCGAGGCGCCCGCGGGGGCGGGGTCGAAGCTGATGGCTTCAAGCCGCGCGAGGCGGTCGAGCTGCGCCGCGAGCTTGTCGGTGCGGGGCTTTAGCGACGCCGGAAAATGCGCGGTCAGGCGCGCGCCGGGGGGCAGGCTGAGTTCGGCCTTGGCGGTGCGCAGTTCGCTGACGAGCTTGATCAGCCAGTCGATGTCGGCGCTGGCGTCGGCATCCTTTTCGGCAGCCGGCGCAGGCCATTTCGCGGTGATCAGCGGATAGTCGGCGCGGTCGCCGAGGCCGGTCCACAGCTCTTCGGTGATGAAGGGCATGAAGGGGTGGAGCATGACGAGGATCTGGTCAAGCACCCAGCCGGCGACGGCCTTGGTTTCGTCGTCGATCGCGCCCTTGATCAGTTCGAGATACCAGTCGCAGAAGCGGTCCCACGCGAAGCTGTAGATCGCGTTCGCGGCCTCGTCGAAGCGATAGGCGGCGAAGGCGGTTTCCATCGCGGCGACGGTCGCGGCGACCTCGCCGATGATCCAGCGGTTGACGGGCAGCGTCGCGGCGGGGGCTTCGAAGCTGGTCGAGGCCGCAATGCCGTTGGCTTCGCAGAAGCGCGCGGCGTTCCATAGCTTGGTCGCGAAATTGCGATAGCCCGCGAGGCGCGCATCATCCATCTTGATGTCGCGGCCCTGGCTTTCCATCGCCGACATGAAGAAGCGCAGCGCGTCGGCGCCATATTGGTCGATCAGGCCCAGCGGGTCGACGACATTGCCCTTCGACTTCGACATCTTCGCGCCGTCGGGCGCGCGGACGAGGCCGTGGAGATAGAGCGTCTTCCAGGGGACGTCGCCCATGAACTCCATCCCCTGCATCGCCATGCGCGCATCCCAGAAGAAGAGGATATCGAAGCCGGAGATGAGGACGTCGTTGGGGTAGTGGCGTTTGAGGAGGTCGGTGTTCTCGGGCCAGCCGAGGGTCGCGAAGGGCCAGAGCGCCGATGAGAACCATGTGTCAAGGACGTCGGGGTCGCGTTCGAGAGTATAGGGCTTAATACGGTCGAGTTGGTATGAATCCGGCGCAAAGCTGATTTCGCTTTCGCTTACCTCGTAATAAGCCGCAGCTGCCTTCCTCGCCTCGTCTTCGTCCAACGCGACTATGACGTGCTCTTTATCGAAAACGCTTCCAAAAAATTCGAGGTCTATGTCGTCGTCGAACGACGGATTCTTTTGCCTCTCGATTTCCCGTTCCGTCGTTTCCTTGCTCGCGCAATACCAAGCCGGAATCCGATGCCCCCACCAGAGTTGGCGCGAGACGCACCAGGGCTGGATATTCTCCATCCAGTTGAAGAAGGTCTTTTCCCACGTCTTGGGGACGATATTGATGCGGCCGTCGCGGACCGCCGCTATCGGGGGCTGCGCGAGGGTTTCGGCGTCGACATACCATTGGTCGGTCAGCCAGGGCTCGATCACCACGCCGCCGCGATCGCCGAACGGAGTCTGGATCGTGCGCGGCTCGGCGTCGTGCTCGGCGCCGTCCTTGTCCACGTGCGGGATAAGGAAGCCCGCTTCCTTCATCCGCTGCACGACCAGTTCGCGCGCGCCGTCCTTGCCGTCCTGCTTGAAGCGGTGGAGGCCGAGATATTCGGTCGGGATCAGGCCGTCGGCGGTCTGGATGACGTTCGCCTCGCCATCGAACATGTTGAGCATTTCTGCGGGTTTGAAGCCCGCGCGCTTGCCGACGTCGAAGTCGTTGAAGTCGTGGCCCGGCGTGATCTTCACCGCGCCCGAGCCCAGCTCGGGGTCGGCATGTTCGTCGGCGACGACCTTGAAGCGGCGCCCCGTCAGCGGCTGGAGAATGTCCTTGCCGATCACGCTCCGATAGCGCGCATCGTCGGGGTGCACCGCGACCGCCATGTCGGCGAGCATCGTTTCGGGGCGGGTCGTCGCGACCTCGATATAGTCGCGGCCATCGTCGAGGGTGACGCCGTCGGCGAGCGGATATTTGAAGTGCCAGAAGCCGCCCTGAATCTCGTGCGTCTCGACCTCAAGGTCCGAAATCGCGGTCTTGAGCTTCGGGTCCCAGTTCACGAGGCGCTTGTCGCGGTAGATCAGCCCCTTTTTGTGGAGGTCGACGAACACCTTCACCACCGCGCGGGTGAAATGCGGGTCCATCGTGAACTGCTCGCGTGACCAGTCCATCGAGCAGCCGAGACGGCGGAGCTGGCCGGTGATCTGGCCGCCGCTTTCGGCCTTCCACTGCCACACCTTGTCGATGAAATCCTCGCGGCTGTAGTTGGTGCGCTTGTCCTGCCGCGCTTCGAGCTGGCGCTCGACGACCATCTGCGTCGCGATGCCGGCATGGTCCATGCCGACGACCCACAAGGCGTCCTTGCCGCGCAGCCGTTCGTAGCGGACGAGCACGTCCTGCAATGTATTGTCGAGCGCATGGCCGATGTGCAACGCGCCGGTGACGTTTGGCGGCGGGTTGACGATCGTGAAGGGGGCCGCGTCGGGACGTTCCGGGCGGAACAGCCCGCGGCTTTCCCACTCATGGGCCCATTTCGCCTCGATAGCGGCGGGATCGAATGTTTTTTCCATCGGCATAGCCGGGCGCCTTTGCCAGCCGGGAGACGGGGCGGCAAGGGGGTGATCGTCTAAACGGCCCATCTCTCGTCATGCCGGACTTGATCCGGCATCCCGCTTTTCCGTGTTAGAAGGAAAAAGCGGGACCCCGGATCAAGTCCGGGGTGATGAGGTAAGGAGAGGTTGATCTACTTCTTCAGATGCTCACCCATCCAGCTGAACACCGTCTGGTGCCACTGGACGCTGTTCGCGCCTTTCAGCACCCAGTGATTTTCGTCGGGGAAGACAAGGAGCTGCGACGGCACACCGCGGCGCTGGAGCGCGGTGAAGGCGGCGAGGCCCTGGGTGTAGGGGATGCGGAAATCCTTTTCGCCGGTGATGACCAGCATCGGGGTCTTCCACTTGTCGACATGATTGACCGGGTTCCATTTTTCGGGGTCGGTGCGTTCCCACCACGGACCGCCATGATCCCATTCGTCGAACCACAATTCCTCGGTCTCGAACGCCATGGCGCGGAGATCAAAGACGCCGTCGTGCTGGACGAGGCATTTGAAGCCGTCGGTCCACTGGCCCGCGATCCAGTTCATCATGTAACCGCCATAGGAGGCGCCGAGCGCGCAGGCGTTGGTGATGTCGAGCTGCGCATCCTGCTGGCCCGCGGCGGCGAGACCGAGCTTCAGATCCTCGAGCGGCTTGCCGCCCCAATCCTGATTGATGCTGTCGGTGAAGGCCTGACCATAGCCGGTCGAGCCGTGGAAATCGACGGTGACGACGCCATAGCCTTGCTGCGCGAAGAGGCGCGGGTTCCAGCGCGTCGACCAGCTGTTGCCGAAGCTGCCCTGCGGCCCGCCATGGACGATGAAGGCAACCGGCAGCTTCTGCACCGGGCTGACGGGTTTGAGGATCATGCCCCACACCTTGTCGCCGTTCGCGCCCGCGAACTGGATGCGCTCAAGCTCGACGGGGTCGAATTCGGCGAGGCGATCGGCGTTGACCGCGGTGAGCTGGCCGACCTTGCCCTTGGCATCGCGCACGAACAGGTCGGTCGGCGCGAGCGCGCTGTTGCGCGAATAGAGGAGGCCGCCGCCGGGAAGCGGGGTGACGTCGCCGATATTGCCCGCATATTCTTCGGGCGACGCTTTCAGCCGTTCGACCTTGCCCGTCGCGGCGTCGACGCGGAACACCGGATGTTCGAGCACGTCCTGCGCAGTGACGTAGAGCGACTTGCCATCGGGAGCCCAGGCGATCGAGCCGATCGAGCGATCCCACGCATCGGTGAGCTTCTTCGTCTCGCCGCTTTCGAGGTTGCGCAGCATCAGCACCAGCCGGTCGGCCTCGTACCCCGGGCGCGCCATCGCGGCGTAGGCGAGCCATTTGCCGTCGGGCGACGGGGTCGGGAGCGTGTCGGCCGCCTGATTGCCCTGCGTCAGGTTGGTGGGCATCATCCGGCTGTCGACGAGCCAGCTGTAGATATCGAGGTTGGTCGACATCGGTTCGTTCCGGTCGGCCTTGCGCAAAGTGAAGAAGATGGTGCGGCTGTCGGCGCCCCACGCAAGTTCCTCGCCGCCGCCGAAGGGTTTGGAGGGGGTGTCGCCGATCAGGCCCGCGTCAGCCGGGCGCGCGGCGGTCGCCTTGCCGCCTGCGAGGTTGAAGACGAAGGGGCGGCTGTAGGTACCGGGGGTTTCCCAATGATCCCAATGGCGAACGAAGCCCGCGCCATCCTTGTAGAGACGGCCGGAGCCGGGGCCGGGGAGCGCGCCCTTGTCCTTCGCTTCGCAGCCGAAATCGGTGCACTCCTTCGCGATGTCTCCCCAGGCGAGCAGCTTCGTCGCGTCGGGCGAGATTTTGAAGCCCGCGACGTCGGCGTGGGCGTCGGTCACCTGCGTCGCGGCGCCGCCCGCCTTGGGATCGATGCGCCAGACCTGATCCTTGCCCGACGCGTTCGAGAGGAAATAGAGGAAGCCGTCCTTGGCGAACGCCGGCGAGGTCTCGTTCTTGCCCGCGGTATCGGCGACGGGGGCCGGCTGTGCGCCCTTCGCCTGACGGTCGACGAGCCAGAGGCCGGTCGAGCGTTTGTAGGTCTCCCCCTCGGTCTCGGTCATCTGGAACACGACCCAGCGGCCGTCGGGCGAGGCGGTCGGCGCGGCGACGCGTTTCAGCGTCGCAAGGTCGACCTCGGTCATCGGGCGGGCCATGGCGGGGGCGGAAAGGGCGGCGGCGAGCGCGATCGCGCTGGTGAGAAGATGGTTTCGCATGAAAGCGGTTTAGCCGCGCGGCGTATGTGTTCAAGCCGTTACGTCGCCGTGGCGTCGGTTTTGGGGTGGAAGCGGCCGTTGCCTCGGAGGCGACTTAAAATGGACCGCATCCCCGAGCGAAGACGAGGCAGCGTGACTACGCGGTTCTCGCTCCGCTCGAACGAGCCCCTCGTCTTCGCTCGGGGATGCGGGTTCTATGTTAGCTCGCCGTCCTGCTTACTTCCGCTACCGGTCGCTTGCAGTCTTTCGTCATCCCGGAAGGCCGGGATTTCGACCTTGCCTTCTGACGCACCGGCGAGATCCCGGCCTTCGCCGGGATGACGAAAAGAAGAGGGAACGAAGAAGAGGGAGGGTGTTTCGATCCAAGATTATCGGTTTCCCGCGATGGCTCTCAATCGAGCTTCGCGCGGTCCAATCAAAGCTGTCTGGATCGCGGCCCCTTTCTGGTCCATCGGCGCGGCCCGAAGAGGAGAATCGCTTGTTTCGCGCGCTGTCGACCACCACCCTCCGCCTGTTCGTGCCGCTGCTGGCGGGCGCGAGCCTGCGCGACCGGGCGATCGGCAGCGTCGGCGCGCTGATCGGGATCGCGGTGGTCGGCGTGTTTTGCGTGCTGTTCTTTCCCGCGGCGACGCCGTGGATCGTCGCGCCCGTCGGCGCGTCGGCGGTGTTGCTGTTCGCGGTTCCCGCGAGCCCGCTCGCGCAGCCCTGGTCGATCGTCGGCGGCAATGTCCTGTCGGCGGCATTCGGGGTGATCGTTATGGGGATGGTGCCCGAGCCGGCGCTGGCGGCGGCGCTGGCGGTTGGCGGCGCGATCCTGATCATGTCGCTGCTGCGCTGCCTGCATCCGCCGGGCGGCGCCGCGGCGCTGAGCGCGGTGATCGGCGGCCATACGTTGCAATCGGGGCATGCCGCGCATTTACTGCTGCCGATGCTCGTCAATTCGCTGCTCCTCGTCGCGGCGGGCTGGGCCTTTCACCGCTTTTCGGGGCATAGTTACCCGCACCGCGCGGCGCCGGTCGAAGGCAGGCCCGCGGTCGCGGCGGCGCCGGCGGGGGTGTTGATGGACGATATCGACGCGGCGCTCGACGATCTGGGCGAGACGTTCGACATCGGGCGTGAGGATCTGGCGCTATTGCTGGCGCGGGCGGAGGTCCATGCGGCGTCGCGGATCGGGCGGGCGCAGATTGCGGCGGTTAAGAAGGTTCGCGGGAAGAAGGCGGTGCGTGAGGTCGAGCATAGCTGATGTCGTCATCCCGGACTTGATCCGGGATCCAATCCTCCGGCGTCGCGTGAATGGACCCCGGGTCAAGTCGAACGAGCCGCGTGTCTCGTTCGAGGATGACGATACTAAAAAAGCCCGATGCCTTATCGCACCAGTACGCCGCCCTTCATCACATGGTCGATCTTTTCGAGCACGGTGATGTCGGCGATCGGATCCGCCCCCACCGCAACGAAGTCGGCATAGCGGCCGGGGACGATCGCGCCGATGTCGCTGCGCCCCATTTCCTCGGCCGCGCGGCCGGTGGCAGACTGGATTGCCTGCATCGGCGTCATCCCATATTTGACCATATTGCGGAACTGGCGCGCGTTGAGCCCGTGCGGATAGACGCCGGCGTCGGTCGCATAGCCGATGTTGACGCCAAGCTCGACCGCGCGGCGGAAGGCGGCGCGCTGCGCGTCGGTCGTCTCGCGATTCTTGCGCAGATATTCCTCGGGCCAGCCCTCTTTCGTGCCGACTTCGTCGATATAGGTGCCGTTGTAGATGTCCATCGCGAGCCAGGTGCCGTGCTTTTTCGCGAGTTGCAGCGCTTCTTCATCGGCGAGGCTGGCGTGTTCGATGCTGTCGACCCCGGCGCGGATCGCATTCTTGATCCCCTCGGCGCCGTGCGCGTGCGCGGTGACCCTTTTGCCGCGGGCATGCGCGACTTCGACGATCGCGCGGAGCTGATCGACCGTCAGTTCGGGCGCGCCGGGTTCGGTGCCGATCGCGAGCACCGCGCCGGTCGCGATCGTCTTGATGAAATTGGCGCCATGGTCGAGCAGATAGGTCGTCTTCTCCGCCGCTTCCTCGGGCGTCGCGGCGACGCCGAGGCGCATGTCGGGCGGCAATTGCTCGTTCGGGACGACGCCGTTGAGTTCGCCGCCGCCCTTCGGAATGGTGAGATAAGCGCCCGCGACCCACATGCGCGGGCCGGGCACGTCGCCGCGGTCGATCGCGTTGCGGAGCACCACGTCGGTGAGTCCGCGGTAAGTGCCGACGTCGCGGACGCTGGTGAAGCCGGCATCGAGCGTCACGCGGGCGTTGCGCGCGCCGACGAGCGCGGTCTCGGCAGGCGAGGCCTTCATCGGCGCCGCGAGATCGGCGCTCTGGCCGAGGTCGGCGAGGTGGGTGTGGAGGTCGATCAGGCCGGGGAGGACGGTGAAGCCCGACCAGTCGAGCCGCGTTGCGCCTTCGGGTGTTTGCCCGCAGGCGCCGACCGCCTTGATCCGCTCGGCCTCGACCGTGATGCACTGGCCAGTGCGGACGGTGTTCGAGACGCCGTCGATCAGCCGGCCCGCCGCGATGTAGAGCGTCTCGGCCGACGCCGGCAATGCCGCCAAGAGGGAAGCCGCGAGCGCGGCGGTCAGATGGCGGTATCGAAGGCGTTGCACTGGCGCGGGTCCCCCGTTTGCAGGCCGCGGCGCAGCCAGCTCATGCGTTGTTCGCTCGTCCCGTGGGTGAAGCTTTCGGGGACGGGGCGCTGCCCCGCCGAACGCATCAGCGTGTCGTCGCCGATCGCATTGGCGGCGCGCATCGCTTCTTCCATGTCGCCGGGCTCCATCACCGGCTGGCCCGCGCTGTTGCGCGCGCGCGATGCCCAGACGCCGGCGTAGCAGTCGGCCTGCAATTCCATGCGGACCTGCAACTGGTTGCCCTCGGCCTGCGAGGCGCGCCCCTGGGCTTGGCGGACCTGGTTCGAGATGCCGCTGATCGTCTGGATATGATGCCCGACCTCGTGCGCGACGACATAGGCCTGCGCGGCGTCACCGGCGGCGCCGAAGCGTTGTTCGAGTTCGCGGAAGAAGGCGGTGTCGAGATAAATGCCCTGGTCGGCGGGGCAGTAGAAGGGGCCCATTGCCGCTTGCGCCGCGCCGCAGCCCGAGCGGTTCTGGTCGGTGAAGAAGTTGAGCGTCGGCTGCTGATAGCCGCTGATCAGCTCGCCCCAGACTTGGTGCGTCGAGCCGAAGACGTTGCAGGCGAAGCGTTCGGCCTGGGTGTCGCACGCGACATTGGCGCCGCTACGGCTGTCGGCCATCGGGTCGCTAGTGCCGCCGCCCACGCTGAGCATGTTGGCGCCGGGGCCGAGCAGGAAAAAGGCGGCCGCGCCGAGCAGCAGGATCGTGCCGCAACCCATCTTGCGCCCGAGCAGCATCGGCAGAAAACCGATCAACAAGCCGCCGAGACCGCCGCCTCCGCCGCCGCCGAAGCCGCCGCCGCCCCGGCCCAGATCGCGAATATCGTCTCCGGGATCATAATCGTCGAGGCGCATCGGGATTCTCCACCGGTGAAGGGTCGTGTCGGTCCAAGTGTTACAGCAGCGCCCGGCAATTGGAAGGGACTTCGCATCGAACGGGGCATTGCAATGGCCTGTGCTGCGGTGCACAAAACGCGCGTCCGCAACCGAAGGATCCGCGAGTCCATGCCCCGCCGAGCCGCCCCCGCCGCATTGCCGCTTCCCGACCTCGTCGTGCTCGTCCTGCAGGGCGGCGGCGCGCTCGGGGCGTTTCAGGCGGGGGTGTATGAGGCGCTGATCGATCTCGGGATCGAGCTCGACTGGGTCGCGGGCATTTCGATCGGCGCGGTCAACGCCGCGATCATCGCGGGGAATGAGCGCGATCAGGCGGTCGGCAAGATGCGCACCTTCTGGGAGGGCGTGTCGTCGGCGCTGCCGTCGCTGCCGACCCCCGACAATGACTGGGCGCGCGAATGGTCGCATATGGCGGCGGCGGGGCAGGTGATGGCGTTCGGCGTGCCGGGCTTTTTCACGCCGCGCTTTCCGCCGCCGGCGCTCGCCGAACGCCAGACGCCCGAGGCGGTGAGCTTCTATGACACCGCGCCGCTGGCGGCGACGCTCGACCGGCTCGTCGACTGGGACCGGGTGAATAACGGCAAGGTGCGGCTGTCGGTCGGCGCGGTCGCGGTCGAGACGGGCAATTTCCGCTATTTCGACACCACATGCGACACGATCGATGCGCGGCATATCCTCGCGTCGGGGGCGCTGCCGCCGGGGCTGCCGCCGGTCGAGATCGACGGCCACTGGTATTGGGACGGCGGGCTCGTGTCGAACACCCCGCTCGAACATGTCGTCGCGGCGGCGCATGAGGATATGCTGGTGTTTCAGGTCGACCTGTTTCCGGCGCGGGGCGAGCGGCCGCACGACCTCGAGCAGGCCTGGTCGCGCGAGAAGGACATCCGCTTTTCGAGCCGCACGCGGCGGATTTCGGACGGGCTGGTGCGGCGGCGCAAGGAGCATCGGCTGATCGACCGGATGCTCGCGAAGCTGCCCGAAGAATTCGCCGACCTCGCCGAAGTGAAGGCGGTGCGGCGGATGGTCGAGTGCAAGGCGCTGAACGTCGTGCAGTTGATCCACGAGCCGCCCGCGTGGCAGACCGGCGCGCGCGACTTCGAATTTTCGCGCTCGACGATGGAGGTCAACTGGGCGCTCGGCCGCGATGCGGTCGAAGCGGCGATGAAGGACGGCCATCTGCTCGCCGAAAGCATCGCCGAGGGCCGCTCGGACAGCTTCGCCGTGCAATCGGGCGGGCTGAAGCCGAAGCCCGGCACGGACCTCGGCTGATTTCTCCCCCAACGAAAAGGATTCCCGCAATGCGCCTCAAAGGAAAGACCGCCCTCGTCACCGGATCGACCTCGGGCATCGGGCTCGGCATCGCGAAGGCTTTTGCCGCCGACGGCGCCGACATCATCATCAACGGCTTTGGCGACGCCGATGCGATCGAGGCCGAGCGCGCGGGGCTGGAGGCAATCAGCGGGGGCAGGGCCGGCTATGACGGCGCCGACCTGACCAAACCCGACCAGATCGAGGCGATGTTCGCGCGCGCCGACAAGGAGTTCGGCGGCGTCGACATCCTCGTCAACAATGCCGGCATGCAGTTCGTGTCGCCGGTCGAGGATTTTCCGCCCGAGAAATGGGACATGATCATCGCGCTGAACCTGACCGCGGCCTTTCATACGATTCGTCACGCGGTGCCGGGGATGCGGAGGAAGAAATGGGGGCGGATCCTCGCGACCGCCTCGGCGCACTCGCTCGTCGCCTCGCCATTCAAATCGGCCTATGTCACCGCGAAGCACGGGCTCGCGGGGCTGACCAAGACGGTCGCGCTCGAGGTTGCGGACGCCGGGATCACCGTCAATTGCATCAGCCCGGGCTATGTCTGGACGCCGCTGGTCGAGAACCAGATTCCCGACACGATGAAGGCGCGCGGCATGACGCGCGAGCAGGTGATCAACGATGTGCTGCTGGCGGGGCAACCGACCAAGCAGTTCGTCACCGTCGAACAGGTCGCGGCGCTCGCGAGCTTCCTGACGCGCGACGAGGCGGCGAACATTACCGGCGCGAACCTCAGCGTCGATGGCGGCTGGACGGCGGCCTGACCGGCTCCGCCCTTGAGCAATTTCCTTCGCGCTCCTAAGGTTAACCACAGGGGTCGGGGAGAGAAAGAGAATCATGGGTCGCTCCATTTGGGTTTTGGCGGTGGCGCTGGGCGTCACCTTGGGCGCGTGCCGCACGATGGTGCCGCCGGTTCCGCCATCGGCCGCCGACGCGCCGCCGTCCGAAGCGACGGGCACCTGGCGCGCGACCGCGACCGATGCCGACAAGCAGCGCATCCGCGGCTGGTACGATAGCTGGCAGGCAGCGCTCGCCGACGCGCGCGCCAAGGGCCACGGCGCCGACATCGACCGCGAAGGCGTGCTGCTTCAGCCGATGGCGGCCTTGCCCAACCCGCATCTGCCGGCGGGCGAATATAGCTGCCGCACGATCAAGGTCGGCGCGCAGGGGCGGAACACGCTGGGTTATGTCGCCTATGGCTGGTTCCGATGCCGCGTTGCGCCCGAACAGGGGCTGTCGAGCCTGACCAAGCTGTCGGGGTCGCAGCGTCCGGTCGGCCTGATCTTTCCCGACAATCTGAAGCGCCAGGTCTTCCTCGGAACGCTCGAACTCGGCGACGAAAAGATGGCGCTCAACTATGGTAGCGACCGGATGCGCGACATGGCCGGGCTGGTCGAACGGATCGGCGACAATCGCTGGCGGCTCGTGCTGCCCGCGCCGGCCTATGAATCCTTGCTCGACGTGATCGAACTGGTCCCGGCGGGCTGACGAAAAAGCCAAAACAAGCAAACAGGGGAAAGTTGATGCGGATTTTGTGGACGGGCGCGGCTGCGCTGGCCTTGGCGGTATCGGGCGCGATGCCCGCGGCGGCGCAGGAACTGCGCGGCGAGGTTGCAGAACAGATGCCGTCGCTGATGGCGATCTACAAGGATTTCCACGCCCATCCCGAGCTCAGCTTCATGGAGGTGCGCTCGGCGGGCATCCTCGCCGCCGAGGCGCGCAAGCTGGGCTTCAAGGTGACCGAAAAGGTCGGCGGCACCGGCATCGTCGCGGTGATGGAAAATGGCCCCGGTCCGGTGGTGATGGTCCGCGCCGACATGGACGGGCTGCCGGTGACCGAGCAGACCGGCCTGCCCGGCGCGTCGAAGGTGCGCGTGACCACGAAGGAAGGCGTCGAAACGGGCGTGATGCACGCGTGCGGCCACGACACGCATATGACCGCCTGGATCGGCGTCGCGCGGCTGATGGCGGCGAACAAGGATAAATGGTCGGGCACGCTGGTGATGATCGGCCAGCCCGCCGAGGAGCGTGGCGCGGGTGCGCGTATGATGCTGGAGGACGGGCTTTATACGCGCTTCCCCAAACCCGAATATGTGCTCGCCTTCCACGACGCGGCGCAGTTTCCGGCGGGCAAGATCGGCTATACGCCGGGCTATGCGCTCGCCAATGTCGACAGCGTCGACATTTTGGTGAAGGGCGTCGGCGGCCACGGCGCCTATCCGCAGGCGACGAAGGACCCGATCGTGCTCGCGAGCCGGATCGTCGGCGCGCTCCAGACCCTGGTGTCGCGCGAGGTCAGCCCGCTCGACAGCGCGGTGGTGACGGTGGGCAGCTTTCACGCCGGCGCCAAGCATAATATCATTTCGGATGAGGCGCGGTTGCAGCTGACGGTGCGCAGCTACACCGATGCGGTGCGCGACCATCTGCTGGGCGGCATCGCGCGCATCGCGAAGGGTGAGGCGATCGCGGCGGGCGTGCCCGAGGACCGGATGCCGGTGGTAGCGGTGCAGCGGGACGAATATACGCCCGCGACCTACAACACGCCCGAATTCACCGAGGACATGGCGGCCTTTTTGACCACGAGCTTCGGCGCCGAGCGCGTCGTCAAGATGCCTCCGGTGATGGGCGGCGAGGATTTCGGTCGCTTCGGGCGCGAAGACAAGAGCATCAAGAGCCTGATCGTCTGGGTCGGCGGCGTCCCGCAGGCCGAATATGACGCGGCGAAGAAGGAAGGGCGGACACTCCCGAGCCTGCACTCGCCCTTCTGGGCGCCCGACGCCCCGGCGGTGATCTCGACCGCGACCGAGGCGCTGACGGCAATGACGATGAAGCTGATGGGGAAGACGGGCGGCGGCTGACGACCGATTGCGGACGTTCGCCAATGACAGCGGCAACTGTTCAATCCGGCCAAACAAACACCGTTCGCCGATTGCAATCCGAAGGCTCCTCGCCTTCTTGAAACAAGCGCACTCGTTCTATTGCTGCCCGTTGTTGGTCAGTGAAGCGAGTGGCGGACTCGAAATAGGCAACTCCTTGCCGGCCGTTCCAAATCGCTATGATGTATTTGCCATCCCGTTTTCGTTGAGCAAAGTGTCCTAGGCGCCCGTCAGATGGCTCCACCACCAGTCGACCCTTAGGACGACTTGCCCAACCAATCCCACGGACAACCAAGGAGCCGAAATCACCGTCCCATCGGAAACTACCACCGTGTATGCCTCCTTGGAGTGTCGTAATTTTTTCGCCAGACTTCAAATCGATGATCGGTGAATAGCCGCAAAATCTGGCCGGGCCCTCCAGATCTGACGCCGTGGCTGGCGTAGCGACCAAGCCGAGCAAAAGCAGAATGAAAACACAAGCCCTTTTCATGCTGTTCAAACTATCCTCTACGGTGTCCGCTCTCCACCCCAAAGCGCCATTATTCCTCGCCGAGCCGCACGAAGCGCATTTCGCCCTCGGCGCGGTGGAGGGTCAGACCGCGCGCGGTCTTTTCGGCGCACGCGCCGTCGAAATCGACGACGCCGATGTCGTTGGGCACGATGATCACGTGCAACTTCCCGTCGTCGGCTTCGGTCAGTTCGTAGCGCGGCGCGGCGATGTCATAGATGGGTTCGCGCAGTTCGATCCAGCGCGGCATCCGCGTGTCGCCCTCGGGCATCGTCCAGCCATCATATTGCGTATAATCCTCGATCGGGTCGCCGCTGTCGAACCCGATGGTGAAATCGACCCCCGCTATGCCCTTGCCGCCCGGCCAGGTGACGAGCAGCGTCGGGACCGCGCCCTCGACCGCGACCGGCGGGCCTTTCTCCATCGCCGGGGGGACGGGCTTGGGATCGGTGGTGAGGCAGATCATGTCGCCGCGCGCTTCCCAGCGGCCCTCGGCACGTTCGTCGAGCGCGCCCGCGGCGAGCATATAGTGGAAGCGGCCGTCGCTGCGGATGAGGAGGCCGCCGCCGACATCGGGACCTTCGGCGAGGCCATATTCGCCGACGAAGGATGAGTCCTGAGCGGCGGCAGGGAAGGCAATCAAAGCGGCGGCGAGGAGCAGAGTGCGCATATGTCGATCATGCGTCCGCCGCGGCCCCGGCGCCAGCCCCTTTCCACTTGCCCCGCCACCTGCTAGGCGCCCGCGCCATGTCCAAGCATCCCGATCGCCGTACCTTCGCCATCATCTCGCACCCCGACGCGGGCAAGACGACGCTGACCGAGAAATTGCTCGTCGCGGGCGGCGCGATCCATATCGCGGGCGAGGTCAAGGCGCGCGGGGCCGCGCGGCGCGCGCGATCGGACTGGATGAAGATCGAGCAGCAGCGCGGGATCTCGGTGACCTCGTCGGTGATGACGTTCGAGCATGCCGGGCTGATCTTCAACCTGCTCGACACCCCGGGACACGAGGATTTCAGCGAGGATACCTATCGTACCCTGACGGCGGTCGACAGCGCGGTGATGGTGATCGACGCCGCGAAGGGCATCGAGCCGCAGACGCTGAAGCTGTTCGAGGTGTGCCGCCTGCGCTCGGTCCCTATCATCACCTTCATCAACAAGGTCGACCGCGAAGGGCAGACGCCGTTCGAACTGCTCGACGAGGTCGCCGACCGGCTGGCGCTCGACGTCTGCCCGATGAACTGGCCCGCGGGCATGGGCGGGCAGTTCGAGGGGATTTACGACCTCGTCGACCCCGCGCTGATGGTGCCCGGCGGCGACGCGTCGCGCATGTATGAGGGCGAGCGGATCGCGGTCGAGGGGCTCGAAGACCCGCGGCTCGCGGCGAAGCTCAGCCCTGAGGCGTTCGCGCTGCTCAGGGAAGAGACCGAGCTGGCGTCGGCCTGCTATGCGCCGTTCGACGCGGCGGCGTATCGGAACGGCGACCTGACGCCGGTCTTCTTCGGTTCGGCGCTCAAGGAATTCGGCGTCGTCGACCTGCTCGCGGGGCTTGCGAACCACGCGCCGGGGCCGCAGCCGCAGCCCGCCGAGCCCGCACCGGTGCAGCCGAACGACGATGCGGTCACCGGTTTCGTGTTCAAGGTGCAGGCGAACATGAACCCCGCGCACCGCGACCGCATCGCCTTTATGCGCCTCTGCTCGGGCAAGTTCGAGCGCGGGATGCGCCTGATGCAGGGCGGCACGGGCAAGGCGATTGCGATCAGCCGCCCGATGCTGTTTCTCGCGCAGGACCGCGAAATGGCCGAGGAAGCCTTTCCGGGCGACATCATCGGCATCCCGAACCACGGCACCTTGCGGGTGGGCGATACGCTGTCCGAACGCAGCGACATCATGATCACCGGGCTGCCGAATTTCGCGCCCGAAATCCTGCGCCGCGTCGCGCTGGTCGATCCGACCAAGACCAAGCAGCTGAGGAAAGCGCTCGACGACATGGCCGAGGAGGGGATCATCCAGGTCTTCTATCCCGAAATCGGCGCGAACATGATCGTCGGCGTCGTCGGGCAGCTGCAATTGGACGTGCTGATCAGCCGATTGGAGGCCGAATATAAGGTCGAGGCGAAGCTGGAACAGTCGCCGTGGGACACCGCGCGCTGGATCGCGAGCGACGATGTCGCGGCGCTGAAGGCGTTCCAGGCCGACAATCGCGGCGCCGCGGCGACCGACCGCGACGGGGCGCCGGTGTTCATGGCGAAGGACGCGTGGGAGGTCGGCTATGTCACCCAGCGCAACCCGTCGATCCGTTTCACCGCGACCAAGGAGCGTGTGTTCGCCGACGCGGGTTGATCGCGGCCGCAAACTCCGTCACCATGACCGCGCCTTGGTAGGACGGGGCGGCAGAGGTGGGGGTATCGATGCGCGGATGGATTTTGACGCTCGCGGCGATCGCGAGCAGCGCGCCGGCGGCGGCGGAGGGACAGGTCGAACTCCCGATCTCCCCCGGCTTCTGGACCAACGACACCGAAAAATGCGCGAGTGTCCATCATGGCTATGTCTTTGATGGAACACGCTGGGGCGCTCTCTATTATTACGGTCCGGGCGGCAGCATGGGACCGGCGGCCGAGCTGGAACCGATCACCGAGGCGCGCGGCGTGGACGATGGTTTCACCCAGATGCAGTTCGGCGGCTATGACGGCGCGGGCTATTTGCGGATCAAGGCGCTTGGGACCGACCGGGCGCTCTATCGCGTCGGGGCGCCGTTTCGCGATGAGATACAGGTTTCGGACGAAACGTTGATTCGATGCGATTTCGCCTCCTTGTCGCCCAAGATGCAGGCGGCGCTGCGACGCCACGCGCCCAAGCTGGCGGTCAGATAAGGCTGAGCAGGTCGGCGGGCGTGGCGGCGGCGCCTTCTTCCTCGTCATCTTCGCCCTCGAACTTGCTCAGCGTGACGCCGAGCAGACGGATGCCCTGTTCGGTGGGGAGCAGGGGCGCGAGGATCGCTTCGCCCGCGGCGAGCAGCGATGCGCCGTCGAGGATCGGCGCGGCGACCGACTTGGCGCGGGTGATCGTGCGGAAATCGGCGTAGCGGAGCTTGAGCGTCACGGTGCGGCCGCGCGCGCCCTTCTTGGCGGCGCGATCCCAGACGACGGTGCAGACATGCGCGAGCGCCTCACGAATTTCGGTGTCGGTGATCAGGTCGTTGAAGAAGGTGCGCTCGCCGCCCAAGGATTTCAGCGGCCGGTTCGACTTGACGCGGCGGTGGTCGATCCCGCGCGCGAGGTTGTAGAGCCATTCGGCGCTGTTGCCGAAATGCGTCGCGAGCCAGACCCCGTCCATCGCCGCAAGGTCGGCGCCCGAGAAGATCCCGAGCCCTTCCATCTTGGCGGCGGTAACGGGGCCGATGCCGTGGAAGCGGCGGATCGAGAGCGTCTGGACGAAAGCGGCGCCCCGGCCGGGCGGGATGATCGTGAGGCCGTCGGGCTTGTTCTGATCCGATGCGAGCTTGGCGATGAACTTGTTGTAGGAGACGCCGGCCGACGCGGTGAGGCCGGTTTCGGCGCGGATGCGCTGACGGATCAGCTTCGCCGCCGCGGTCGCGCTGCCCAGCCCCGCCTTGTCGGCGCTGACGTCGAGATAGGCTTCGTCGAGCGACAGCGGTTCGACCTCGTCGGCATAGTCGCGGAAGATCGCGCGGATCTGGTGCGAGATGTCGCGATAGACCTCGAAGCGCGGCGGCACGAAGATGAGGGCGGGGCACTGGCGCTTCGCGGTGACGCTCGGCATCGCCGAGCGGACGCCGAACTTGCGCGCCTCATAGCTTGCCGCCGCGACCACCCCGCGCCGCGATGAACCGCCGACCGCGACGGGTTTTCCGCGCAAGCCCGGGTCGTCGCGCTGCTCGACCGAAGCGTAGAAGGCATCCATGTCGACATGGATGATCTTGCGGCCCGCCGGCGTCGTATCGGGATCCACGGACAATCGCTTACCTCTGGGTCGAGATTAGCCGAGGATTGCGCGCAGCGCCAGTGGGAAGAAGAACAAAAAGGGAATTTACGTCGCTGCAAAAATCGCCGCTCAAGCCTCGGTCTGGCCGGGCGCGAGGCCGCGGGTCGTCGGACGCAGCGCGGCATATCGGGGCAGTCCGTCGATCGGAATCGCCCATTTGGGGGCCAAGCCCGCGTAAAGGTGAAAAGCCGGGGCGACCGCGTCAGGATCGTCGAGCGAGGCCGCGGCGATGTCGATTTCGCCGGGCTGATGCCGGACATGGATGGTGAGCGGCGAGCCGCAGTCGCGGCAATAGCCGCGCTCGCCGAACGGCGTCGATGCGAAATGCCCGAGGCGCTCCTCGCCGCTTTCGATGTGGAAGTGATGCAGCGCCGCCGTCGTGAACACCATGCCGCCGGAGCCCGACACCTGCTGGCAGATCCGGCAATGGCACCAGCCGGTGTCATAGGGTTCGGCGTCGATCCGGTAGCGGACCGTCCCGCATGCGCAACCACCCGTCAGCATCATCGCGTCCTTTCGGTTCTGGTCTTCGGTTTCGGGTCGGCCAGTTCGATCCATGCGGGCGCGTGGTCGCTGCTCTTTTCCCAGCCGCGCGGCCGCGTATCGACTCCGGCCGACTTCAGCCGTTTGGCCGCGGCCTTGTTGAGGAGCAGATGGTCGATGCGGATGCCCGCGTTGCGCTCGAACGAGCGGCGCCAATAATCCCAGAAGCTGTAAATTCTTTCATCGGGATGGAGATGGCGGATCGCGTCGGTCCAGCCCTGATCCAGAATGCGCCGGAAGGCGGTCCGGGCGTCGGGCGAAAACAGCGCGTCGTCCTTCCAATTCTCGGGCTTGTAGACGTCGAGGTCGGTCGGGATGACATTATAGTCGCCGCAGGCGACCACCGGCGCCTTCAGGTCGAACAGCGTTTCGAGATGCGTGTCGAGACGCGCCATCCATTGGAGCTTGTAATCATATTTGGGGCCCGGCCACGGGTTGCCATTGGGTAGATAGAGACCGGCGACGAGGATGCCGCCGACCGCCGCCTCGATATAGCGGCTTTGTTCGTCGCGCGGATCGCCGGGAAGGCCGCGGCGCGTTTCGTGGAGTTCGCCGATGCGGCTGAGCATCGCGACGCCGTTCCAGCGGCTCTGGCCGTGCCAGATGACGTCGTAGCCTGCGTCGCGGATCGGGGTTTCCGGAAATTTCTCTTGCGGCGCCTTGAGTTCCTGAAGGCAGACGATGTCGGGCTGCGCGAGCGCGAGCCATTTGAGCAGCACAGGCAAGCGGCCGTTGATGCCGTTCACATTATAGGTTGCGATCTTCACCGCAGGCTCCGGAAGGTGATCGACCAGCGGGGGGTTGCCATCGGCGCGATGCTATGTTCCCATTCGTGCCGGACTTCGCCTGTAAGATGATAGATCGAACGCGGCGCGAGTGGGAGCGCCGCGCGCTCGAACTTGGGGCCGGCACGGCGGCGCAGGCGCAGCGTTGCGGGTGCGCCGAGCGACAGGCCGATCACATGGTCGAAGACCGGGCGGTCGCGGTGCCAGCCGATCCCGGCGCCCGGCGCATAGGCGATGAGGAGCGCCTGGACGAGCTGTTCGCCCGCGATGCCGGCGAACTGTGCGGCCCGCTCGCGGCACCCGGTCAGCCACGCGGGGATGGGATCGGCCGGGGCGAAGCGGCCGGTCGTGAAATCATAGGTCCAGCCGAACGAACGCGTCCGGCGTTTGCCCGTCCACTGCTGAAACCGGAAAGGCGCCAGATCCGCGCGCTTGATCTGGCCGATAAGGCGCTCTTCCTCCCCGGGCCCGATCGCTTCCTCGGCATGGGCGAGACCGGGCGGGAGCCAGGGATCGAACAGGCTCGCTTGGTCCGCCGGCACTTCAACCGGCCTTGGGTCGATCGGGAATATGCAGCAGCGCGCGGGCGATGTGTTCGGCCTTGACCGGCTTCTCGCAGCGGGGAACGTGCTGAAAGCGCGCATCGATCGCCGCTGCGTCGTAACCGGTCGCGAAGACGAAGGGGATGGCGCGCCGTGCCAGTGTCTCCGCGACGACATAGGCCGGCATGCCTTCGAGGTTGATGTCGAGCACCGCGCCGTCGATCCGCGCGCCCGCGGTCTCGACGATCGCGATGGCCTTGTCCGAAGTGGCCACCGGTCCGACGACGATCGCGCCCATATCTTCCAGGCTGCGCGAGAGCTCGGCGGCGATGAAATATTCATCCTCGACGACGAGTATGTGGCGTCCGGCCAGGCTGGCTTCAGTCATCGCTCGCTTCCTTCGGTTCGCGCCGCTTCAGCGGCATGTCGATCGTGCAGAGCAGGCTCGTGCCGGCGAGCTCATAGGAGGTGCGAGCGCCCAGGCTGTAGGGCAGGGCGGATTCGATGAGCTCGCGCCCATATCCCGTCGTCGCGGGACTTTGAAGTTCCCGCGCCACGATGATATTGTCCTCGCGCCATTCGATCGCGAGCCACGGCGACCCGTCCGCCTTGTCCTCATGCACGGCCCAGCGGACGTATAACATCCCGTCGTCGGTCGTCAGCGCGCCATATTTGCGCGCATTGGTCGCAAGCTCGTGGATCGCGAGCGCAAGCGTCTGGACGACGCCGCTGCGAAGTGCGACCGGCGGTCCCTCGACCTCGACGCGCTCGCCCATCTCTATGCCGAGTGCGTCGAGCTCCATCGCGACGAGATCGCCGATCTCGATCGGCGTGGTATCCGATTTCGACAGCAATCCCTGAACGCGCGACAGCGCCGTCAGCCGGTCGCTGAACTGCCTTTGAAACTCTCCCATGTCGTCGATCGTGCGCGCGGTCTGCCGAGCGATCGAATGCACGACCGCGATCAGGTTGCGGGTGCGGTGCTGGAGTTCGGCGACCATCACCTGCTGCTGGTCCTGCATGCGGCGGAGGTCGTCGATGTCGGTCGAGGTCCCCAGCCATTCCTTGACGGGCCCGTCGGGGCGGTCGCGAACGGGGGCGGCGCGCGTCCGAAACCAGCGGTAGCGGTCCTCCGAGCGATGGTGCAGCCGATATTCGACATCGATCGCACCGCGGCGCTCCGCCGATTGCCATGCCGCCATCGCGGCCCCGCGGTCGTCGGGGTGGATCTTTTCAAGCCAGCCGAGCCCGCGGCTGTCGGCTTCGCTCTGCCCGGTGAAGGCGCTCCACTGCGGGCTCGACCAGGTCCAGTCGCCGACGCCTTCGGCGCGCCAGACGAGCTGCGGCACGCCCTCGATCAGGACGCGCTGACGTTCTTGCCAAAACCGCTGCTCCGTAACGTCCTGGCCGATCTTGATGTAACCGGTGAGGCTGCCTTCGCGGTCGCGCAGCGCCTTGACGGTGCCGTCGATGAACACGCGTCGGCCGCTCTTGTGAAGATGCCAGCGCCGGTCCACCGCTTCGCCCGCCTCGCGCGCGGTCTCCATCTCCAGCCGGTCGACATGCCGTTCGCGGTCCGCGGGCGTGAAGAGGAGGCCGGCCGGCTGGCCCAATATTTCCTCGCGCGTCCAGCCGAAGACGGCCTCGGCGCCGGGAAGCCAGTCGGCGATGCGTTCGTCGGCGTCACAGAGAATGACCGCATAATCGAGTGCATTTTCGACGATCAGCTGAAAGCGTTCGCGCGTCTGGGCGAGCTCGGCGATCTTGCGGAGCCGGTCGATGACCGGCCCGAGGATGACCGCATAGGTCCGCAGAAAATCGAGGTCGTCGCGGTCGAAGCGGTGCGGTTCGCTGGCGTCGACCTGAAGCAGGCCGAAAACTTCGTCTCGGGGGAGAAATATCGGCACATTGGCAAGCGCCGTGATGCCGGCCGCTTTCATGAAATCTGGTACCTCGAAGCGGGTTTCGGCGGCGATATCCTGCGAAACGACCGGTTTGCCCGCGCGGATCGAATAGGTTTCGGAGCTATGTTCGTGCATCGGCAGGCGCAACTGGCCGACGACGTCGGGTGTCCAGCCGACCCCCGCGCGCACGAACAGCGTTTCGCCGCCCGGTTCGATCTCCAATATCTTTGCGCGCCGCGTGCCGATCGCCTCGGCGACGAGCTCGCAAGCCTTGTGCAGGACCGCGTCCAGATCTTCGGACTGAAGCGCGAAGGCGCCGAATTCGCCGAGGATTCTTTGCTGGTTCGCCAGCTGCTCCCGGCCATGCATATGTCCCTCCTGCGAAAAGGCTC
The DNA here is from genome assembly GCA_966250105.1 of uncultured Sphingopyxis sp. Taxonomy (GTDB): domain Bacteria; phylum Pseudomonadota; class Alphaproteobacteria; order Sphingomonadales; family Sphingomonadaceae; genus Sphingopyxis. The sequence goes on from CBINGC010000004.1 coordinate 38,124, forward strand.
GCCGGTTGAACGAGTGTCCATAAGGGGGAGTTCCTTCGCCCCACGCCACTATTGGCCGTTGGGGGGTGACGCGCAAGCCTGGCGGACCATCGCCTTCAAGGTCAGCGCGTCGTCGATCGCCGCCGCGTCGGTGTCGTTGTTGAAATAGGCCCAGACCGGCCGCCCCGCGCGGGCGTGCTCGGCGATCCAGTCGGCCCAGTCCTGCAGCAGCTTGTCCGGATAGCGGCCGACATATTTGCCGGTGCCGCCATGGAAACGGATATAGACGATGCCGCCCGAGACCCAGCGCGGCGAGGCCTTTGCAGGGAAATCATGCGCGACGAAGCCGGCGCCGAAACGGTCGAGCAGATCGCGTGTCGCGTCGATATACCAACTCTTGTCGCGAAATTCGAAGACGTGCGACAGATCATCGGGCAGCAGCGTCAGAAAGGCCTCGAGCCGGTCTAGGTTCAAGTGCAGCGACGGGGGCAGCTGATAGAGGATCGGGCCCAGCGCCGGCCGCAGATGTCGGGTCGGCGCGATCATGCGGGCGAGCGGTTCCTCGCAATCCTTCAGCTTCTTGGCCTGCGTGATGAAGCGATTGGCTTTGACGGCATAGCAGAAGCCGGCGGGGGCCTGCTCTCGCCACGCGTCGAAGGTTTCGGCCTTGGGCAGGCGATAGAAGCTGTTGTTGATTTCGACGGTGTCGAATTGTTCGGCATAAAAGGCGAACCACCGCTTCGCCGGCAGGCCTTCGGGATAGAAGGCGCCGCGCCAATCGCGATAATTCCAGCCGGAACAACCGATATGGATATGGGGGAGGGGCGCGCTCATGGACATATGACGCGCCGGCGGGGGCCTTTGCTGCATGATTCTCCCCATTGCGGCGGCGGCATCCCTTGCGGGACGCCGATTTCCTATCCTGCGTCAATTTTTAGGCGATTCCATCGGATTCGGGTGGAACATCCGGGCCCGTCTGGCGTCGGCTGGTGACACAATGATGGAGATGTCCCATGTCCCGCCTTTCCTTGCCGATACTTCCCGCCGTCCTTCTGCTTGCCGCCTGCAGTTCGCCAAACGATGGCACCAGCCAGTCCGAAAGCGCCACCGTTCCCGCCGACGATGGTGCGATGACGGCGCCCGACATGAGTTCGGATACCGACAATAATAATTCCGGCACCATGACCGAACCGGCTCCCGGCGGCAGCATGTCGGGTTCGATGGACGGCTCGACTCCGTCTGGGCCCAATGGCACGACCGACCCGCAGAGCGGCAGCGGCCCCGACGCGACGGGTTCGACGACCGGAGAAACCACCGGCGAGCAGACCGGCACCACGCCGCCTCCCGGTCAATAGAGTGTCGAGCGGTCGCGCCCAGGCGACGCTCGCACCTTCGCCTGCACCAGCCCTCCCCTGAAGCAGGCGAGGAACGCCCCGGGCCCGCGGTCTTCTGGCAAGCCCGCCGCCCCGGGGCGTTCCGCCGTGCGTCTCAACCGAGTGTCGTGTCCAGAAAGAGCATCGCGACGAGGCCGATCATCAGCCCCGCCGTCGCCTTGCGGCCGTCGACCCGGCTGTGCGTGTCGGGGATGATTTCGGACGCGACGACCCAGATCATCGCGCCCGCGGCGAAGCCGAGCCCCCAGGGGAGGAGCGGCAGCGCGATCGAGACGACCGCGACGCCGAACAATCCCGCGACCGGCTCGACAAGGCCCGAGGCGAGCGCGGCGCCGATCGCGGTGCGGCGCGAATAGCCGAGGCTGGCGAGCGAGCCCGCGACCGCGAGCCCTTCGGGTATATTCTGCAATCCGATGCCGAGCGCGGTCGCGGTGCCCGCCGCCATGTCGCCGCCGCCGAAGCTGACCCCGACCGCCAGCCCCTCGGGGAAATTGTGCAGCGTGATCGCGGCGACGAACAGCCAGACGCGCCGGAAGCGCACGTCGGCGATCGCTTCGGGACCGAGGCCGAGGCGATCGAGCGGCGGAACGATGGCGTTGAGCTGGGCGAGGAACGCGCCGCCGATCAATATCGCGACGACGACGGTCGCCGATGCGACCCACCGGCTCGCCCCTTGCGCTTCGGCCTGTTCGATGCCGGGGATGATCAGCGAGAAGAAGGAAGCGGCGAGCATGACGCCCGCCGCGAAACCGAGCATCAGATTCTGCTGCGCTTCGGTCGGGCGTCCGATCGACAGGATCGGCAGCGCGCCGACGACGGTCGCCAGCCCCGCGAGGAGGCTGGCGACGAAGCCGGTGAGGACGATCGAGTCGGCGATCATCCGGGGGTGTTGGTGGCGACGATCGCCTCGGCCTGGGCCTGGCCCATAGCCTTGGCTTCGGCCATGTCGGCGGCGCCGCCCATATCCTCGTCGCTCGTCTTGCCGGCGCCCGGCCCGGCGCCAAGGTCGGCGCCCGTCGTCGGGTTCACGTCGGGGCGCGACTGGAGCCGCGCCATCATCGCCTCATAGGCCTCCATCTGTGCGCCGCTGATCTCGACCGACGCCATGCCGTCGCCGCCATCGAGCGGCAGATTGGCGGCGACATCGTCGAGCCGCTCCCATTGCTCGCCCTCGTTCCACGGCCCGGTCGCGTCGCCTTCGCCCTGCGACGTGTTGACGTACATGTCGGAATAGGCCGCGAGGCCGGGCAGCTTGCCCGAAGGAAAATTGTCGGTGATCGTATAGAGCGCCTTTTCGAAGCTCTTCTGGTGCGCGATCTCGCGCGTCATCAGAAAGCCCAGCGCGTCCTTGATCCCCGGATCGTCGGTGATGTTGATCAGCCGTTCATAGATGATCTTGGCGCGGCTTTCGGCGGCGATGTTCGAGCGAAGGTCGCAGGTCGGGTCGCCGCGGCTGTCGATATAGGCGGCCGACCAGGGCACTCCCGAGCTGTTGGTCAGCGACGGGCCGCCGCCATAGAGCAAAGACTGCGTATGGCTGTTGCCGCCGGCGTTGAGCGACATGTAAAGGTCGGCCTCTTCGAGCGCGGCTTCGGAGAGTTCGGATTTCGCCCCCTTGTTGAGCATCGCGACGATCGAGCCGATCACCTCGAGATGGCTGAGTTCCTCGGTCGCGATGTCGAGCAGCATGTCCTTGCGGCCGGGATCGTCCTCGGCGAGCCCCTGGGTGAAATAGCGCATCGCGGCGGCCAGCTCGCCGTCGGGGCCGCCGAACTGTTCGAGGAGGAGCGAGGCCAGCGCCGGATTGGGCTCGGCGACGCGGACGGTATATTGCAGTCGTTTGTTGTGCATGAACATGACGGGGTCTCCTTTTGGGAATAGGGAGAGCGTTCAGCGCCATGGCCATGTTCCGCCGCTTGCCTCAGGTTAAGGAAAGGGCAGTCAATCCCAGTTGAGGACCAGGCGGCCGTTCGCGGGAACATGATAGTCGACCCGGTCGGGGCTTTCGGCGTGCGGCCTGATGCCGTCGCCGTCGATCGCCATCGCGCGCGTCGCCGTCAGCTTGCGGCGTTTCAGCCGGACGAGGCTGAGCAGCGCCGCGCAGGTTTCCCCGCCATCGAGGGTGACGACGAGCGTGCGCGCGTCGGTCAGCTCGATCGCGCGGATGAAATGGTCGCAATAGAGGCGAAAGGGCGCATCCTCGACCTCGTGAAAGGCGCGCGTCGCGAGGATGAAGGCGGCGCCGGCGCCATAGATTTCCTGCCCGACCTGTCCCGCCGGCTGTCCGTCGGGATAGAGATCCTCGAGCGGGAAGGAGAGCTTGCGGTCGATATGGCCGTTATTCTCGCGCTGCTCGTCGGCGATCGCCTCGGGCGGCAGCTCGTCGGGATAATAATAGATCGCGCGGTGCAGCGTATATCTGCAATATTCGGAGATCAGCATCCGTGCCGCCGGTTCGAGGTCGGGGCCGCTGTCACCCAGATAATGTTCGAACGCCGAATAGCTGTCGAAACATTCGTAGATCGCCATATAGGGCGCGTCCTGAAGACAGGTCACCCCCATGAAATTCTGATAATGGACCGCGTGGCCGATGCGGCTCTCCCATATCTCGCAATTGTGGAAGAAGCTCGCGAGATAGACATAGCTTTGTTCGAGATAGACGTCGCGGTCGGTGATCCGCCACAGCCGCATGCAGGCGGCGGCGCCCCAGGCAGTGAGGTTCGCCTGATAGTTAATCGCGAAACCGAGCCCGATCGCGGCGTCGATCGCCGCGCGCGCTTCGTCGAGGAAGCGTTTGTCGTCGGTGAGCTCGAACGCCTGCAGCATCACCCAGGCATAGACGCCGCCGACATCGGTCTGTCCGCGCCCGTCGGCCTCCGCGGTTTCGGTGATCACCGAAAAGTCGGTGACGTCATATTGGACCGGCCATTTATAATCGAAATGATGCGCGGCGCGGATGCCGTAATCGATCGAATCCAGAAACAGCCGCTTCGCGCGCGCATTATCCGCGAGCGCGAGTTTTCCGAGGTTGAGCAGCGGGTGATAAAGATACCAGCTGTCGACCGCGTCGGCATTTTTGTCGTCGCCGACATTGGGGAGATAGCGGCGCAGCGTCTTGAGTTTCGGGTCGTAGAAGCGTCCCATGCCCGCGAGGAATTCGGCTTCGAGCGGATGCGCCTCGCCCTGCCAGGCGCCCCAATCGTGGAGCGCCGCGACGATCGACATCTGAACCATGGCATCGGGATATTCGGCGGCGGTATAGGGGTGGATATAGCGGTGCCCATAGTGGCGGGTCGTCGCCTCGGGCGCCTTGTCGAGATCGCGGAGCGTTCGTTCGGCGCGCCCCATCCAGTCGCGATATTCGACCGGCGGCAGATCGAGCGCCTGATAGGCGGTGCCGAGCATCTGGAGGAAATGGCGCGCGCTGTCGCGCTCGTCGCTCGGAAGGTCGGGGCGCAGCACGATGATCGCATCCGACAGGATCATTTCTTCGCCCGGATCGAGCGGCTTCGGATCGGGCTGCCCGTGCTGCGACGGGGTCGGCAGCAGAAAGCCGATCTCGGGCCAGGTCCCGCCCACGACCGCGTCGGGTTTCGTATCGGTCGCGCGGCAATAGTCGCCGAGCGCGGTCAGATTTTGGAGGTAGAAGATGTTGCCGAACGCCGGCCGCTCGATCTGGAAATAGAGCAGGCCGGCGTTGAGCCCGCGCTGCGACGCCTCGATCTTTCCCTTGGCACGAAGGGGATCGTCGCCGGGGCCGAGCGGGTAGAGATCGCGCGGAACGAAAGGCAGCGCGGTCGGGGCGGCGGGGGTGAAGCTGGTCAATATACGGATCGAGGTCAGCGCCGCGGTGCGGCACTGAAGGACGACGATATGCTCGCCGAGCGCGCTCACCGCCTTGATCCGAGCGGTCTCGCCGGGTTCGGCGGCGAGCCGTTCGATGCGCGTGTCGCCCGCGATCGTCGCCGCGCGCATCGCCAGCCCTCCCTTGCCCGAACGCCGGATCACCGCCCAGAGCGCGTCGTTTCCGGTCCGCAATTCGATCGAGAGATCGCCGACCTCGAACAGGTCGAGGCGCTTTCCGTCCGGGCCAAGTGCATCGCGGAGCGCAAGCAGCGTGGGCGTGACGGGTGGGTTCTGATTGCAGTCGGGCTTGGTCGCCATATGTGCCTCCGGGGATTAGCGCCGCGAGCGGCTGTTCAGACGACGCCTGCGACGAGCCGGCGTTCCAACGCCTCGCTCGCCGACAGATACCAATTGCTCGGCGCCTTTCCGGCGATCTCGTCGAAGCCGATGTCGCTGCCCTCGATCAGCCGCGTGAAGGTTTCGTCCTCGAGCTGTTTTCCGACGCGGATCTGCGCGGCGACGGCCTCGACATAGGGAAGGCTTTCGCGCATCGGCCCCGATATCTCGACCTTCTTGTCGAGCTGGCGGCAATGGATGAGGAGCCAGCAGTCGCCGGTCAGATAGCGGTCGGCGACGGGGAAGGCCGACATGATCGACACGCCAGCGGAATAGCATTGAGTCTTGCCGATAAAGGCGATCCGCCGCGCCGACCGTTGGCGCAGACGCGAAAGTTCGAGGAGGATGCGCCGCGCGAGGTCGGCATCGCCGCCGACCGTGGTGACCGAAATGAGCAAGGGCTCCGTTCCTTCGGCGACGTCCTGCAATCGTTTGATGAAATCGACCGCGCGATCTTCGGTAAGTTCGCCGATCAGCTCGACATGGGGTTTGTCGAAATCGAGGGGGGCTGGCGATCCATCGTCGGGCATAAAGGGCTTTCAAAAAGGGAAGGGCCGCCCCGGAAGGGCGGCCCGCCAAAAGCTATTCGCGCTCGCGCTGCCGCTCGCGTTCGCGTTCCTTGTTGCCGCCGCCCTGGCCGCCCTGTTTTTGCTGTTCGCGCTCCCGTTCGCGTTCACGCTCGCGATTTTGGTTGTTGCCGGCCATTTCGTTTCTCCTTCGATGGCGGGTTGTGAGGACCTCCGCCCGCCGCGGATCGGAGGGCGAGCCGGAGCTTGCCGTTCCGATAGAGGAAAGCCGCGCGCCGCGCGCCGCGTTCCGCCGAATATCGCGCAATTGACGCAGGTTAAGACAAAGGGGAGACGGCCGCGCGCGATGCCGCGGGGCCCGCATTTTCGCTAACCTGGATCAAAAGCTGCAACACCGCCGCCGGCGTTCCGTTTCGCGAACGCGACGCGTGTCGACGCCCGCGCAAGGAGAATGATCATGGCAGACGACAAGAAGAGCGTGGGAACCCCGGACCGCGACCGCATCAGCCTTAGCGAAGATTATGAAATCCGCGACTGGACCGAGGCGCTGGGCGTCAGCGAGGCGCAGCTTCGCGAGGCGGTCGATGCCGTCGGCAACTCGGCCGACAAGGTGCGCGAGTATCTGAGGCTGGACTGACCCCGTGGATGATTTTTTCACGAGGGTCGCGTCGAAAAGCGCCCGCGCTCTGGGGCAGCCGCTGGCCTTCATCCTCTCGGTCCTGTTCGTCCTCCTGTGGGCGGCGAGCGGGCCCTTGCTGCAATATTCGGATACCTGGCAGTTGATCGTCAACACCGCGACCACGGTGCTGACCTTCCTTGCGGTCTTCCTGATCCAGAACAGCCAGAACCGCGACGGCGGTGCGATGCAGGCGAAGCTCGACGAAATCCTGCGCGCGCTCGACAATGCGCGCGAGGAATTCGTCGGGATCGAGCATCTGACCGACAATCAGATCGAGGCCATTCGCGAGGCGCTCGAAAAGGATATCAAGAACAAGGAGGGCAAGGATCGCAGTGCCGCGCCGACGGTCGAGCGACTGCTCGAACGCTATTGATCGGCATCGGCGAGCGGCGTCACCGCGGGTCCGCTCAGCACCTCGCCCTCGGCGCTGAACTGCGAGCCGTGGCAGGGGCAGTCCCAGCATAGTTCGAGCGGGTTCCAGTGGACGATGCAGCCCGCGTGGGTGCAGACCGCCGACCGGCGCGACACGGCGCCGTCGGGGCGGCGATAGACGGCCAGCTTGCGCGCGCCGTCGCGCAGGATCGCGCCGCATCCGGGCTCTAGTTCGTCTTCCGAAGCGATTTCGCCCGGGGTTGCATATTCGGCGAAATTCTTGACCGCGCCGACCTGCCCCTCGATGAAATTGGCGAGCGACGGGCGCGCGGTGAAGGGCTTGCGGCCGGGATCGAACAGCTCGGCATAGCGCGCGGGCGTATCGGCGACGAGCGGCGCGATGGTCAGCGCGCCGGCGACGCCGTTGGTGATGCCTTGTCCCGAATCGCCGCTGTGGATGAAGATGCGCCGGTTGCCGGGATTGCGGCCGCTGAACGGCATGAAATCCATCGGTTCGAGCACCTGGCCCGACCAGCGAAAGCTGGGTTCGCCGAAGACGGGAAAACGCTCGTGCGTCCAGTCGACCAGCGCCGCGAAGCGGGCGTCCATGTCGGTCGCCGTGCCGCTTCGATGATCCTCGCCGCCGACGATCAGCAAGTCGGCCCCGGCATCGAGCGGCTGGAGGCGGACATAGTGATAGGCTTCGAGGCTGTCCCAGAGCAGCGCGTCGGGAACCGATCCAGCGGGGACGGGGCCGGCGATCGCATAGGTGCGCATCGGGAGCTGCTTGGTGTGGATGGCGATGCGGTCGTTGACCGGCGAATTGGTCGCGAAGACCGCCGCCTTCGCCCGGATGACGTGCCCCGAGGCGGTCTCGATCTCGACCCCCTCGGCATTTTCGCGGTCGGCGGCATAGGCGGTGTCGCGGTGGATGCGCCCGCCGACGCGGCGCACCGCGCGGGCGAGGCCGGCGAGATAGCGCATCGGGTGGACGCGGCCCTGACCCGAGAAGCGCAGCGCGCGGCCGGTGTCGCGGCCCGCGATCGGCGCGCGGTCGGCCCATTCGGCGGCGATGCCCAGCGTGCGGCACATGTCGTGCTCGGCCTCGATATCGGCGACATCCTCGGGGCGCGCCGCGAAAAGATAGCCGTCGACGCGGCCGAAATCGGCGTCGGCGGCGTCGGCCCGGCAGATCGCCTCGATCCGGTCGATCGCGCCGACCTGGCTGTCGTAATAGCGGCGCGCCGCGTCTTCGCCGTGGATGGCGGCGAGTTCGGAATAATAATCGTCGAGCGCGGAGGCGAGGTGCGCGGTGGTGCGCGCGGTCATCCCGCCGCCGATCGCGCCCCGGTCGATCAGCAGGACCTGCTGCCCCAGCCCGGCCAGTTCATAAGCGGTCGACAGGCCCGCGATGCCGGTTCCGACGATCACCACGTCGGCCGTCGCATCGCCGGTGAGCGGCCCATCACCGTCGATCGTCACGTCCATCCAGCACGATCGGCTGCGTTCGTCGCGTGCGTTCATTGATCGTCTCCTGTCGATGGAAGCTGCGCCGGTGCATCGGCGGCCGGGCCTTCGCGAAATACGGTGCGGCGGGCGGCGACCAGTTCGCGGTAGCTGGCGGCGGTGACCGCGCCCCAGACGAGATGCGCCGCGATCATCAGCGCGTTGCGCGCGGGTGGATGGCGGTGCGCGGGGCTGAGCACGCCCATCGCCGGGATCCAGCCGAAATAGCTTGCCGCCCACACGGCGACGCCCGCGCCGCTCCCGAAGCGCGCGGTCATCGCGGGCTGCGCGGCGGCGAGCAGCGCGCCCGTGACAGCGCCATAGCCATGGTGCGCGGTGGTCGCGGCGTCCTTGATGGCGTCGTCGCCCTCGATGTCGACGATGCGTTCGGTGATCTCGCGCGGCGGCAGCGGATATCGGTCGGATCGGGGCAGGCGGGGATGCAGCCGGTTCATCGCGGCGGTCATCGCGACCGTCCCCGCGACCCCGGCGATCGCGCCGAGCAGCAGACGGGTGGTGAGGCGGGTGGTCATGGAATCGGATATGTCCTTGCCGGATGGTGATGCGTGCCGACTTTCAAAGGGATCGCGGCAGGACCCCGTTCCTCCGCTGCGCATAAATATTGACGCAGGTTAGTCATTTTTCGGCGATCGCGGCGTTCGTCCGCATCCGGAAGAAGCGCTGCCGGACGCGGATTTCGCGCGCCAGCCCGGCGGGGAAGTCGGTCAGCGCCTTGAGCCCGGTTACCGTCGACAAATTATGGATCGACCCGCGCGTTTCCTTGACCAGATGGCGCAGCGCCTCCTCGCGGCTCACTTCGCCCGTTTCGTGGACATGGCCGAGACGATGGAGCGCATAGACGCCGAGCAACGCCGACAGCAGGAAATAGAAATCCCAGTTGCTGAGGCTGAGCGACAGATAGGTGAAGACGCCGTCGGGGCTCATCCAGCGTCCGACGAGTTCGAGCTGCCGCACCGCGAAGAAATCGGCGAGGGCGCCGCCGAGGATCGGCGCGCTTCCCGCCGCGATGGCGGTGACCACCGCGCTCGCCGCCAGATAGGAGGCCGCCTCGCCGCGCGGCGACAGCTTGAGCGCGATATTGGCCGTCGCGAGCGTGACGCCCGCCACCGCCGCGCCCATCAATATATGCAGCGCGCCGAGCCAGATAAGGCGAAAGCCCTCGTGGCCGATCTGCGACGCGCCCGCCATCGCGGCGATGCACAGGATATAGACGGGCGCCGCCACCAGCAGCACCGACTTGTTGGCGAAGCGGTCGGCGAGCGCCCCCCAGCTTTGAAGCGCGAGCGCATTGGCCAGCTGGCTGGCGATCGACAGCCCCATGACGATCGTCATGTCATAGCCCAACTGGCGCACCAGATAGACGGTGAAGAAGGGGGTCGCGAAATTGACCGCGAATTGCCAGGTGCCGAGAAAGACGATCAGCTGGGCGAAATTGCGGTCGCGAAACGGCGAGCGCAATTGTTCGATCAGGCCCATCGCCTTGGCGGGCCGGGGCGGCAGCCGGGGCTCGGGGAGCCGCGCGACGATCCAGGCGCTGATCAGCCCCGCGATGCAGCCGACGGCGTAAAGCGCCGCGAAGCTCCAATCGCGCGCGCGGCCGCCCTCGGGCGTCGCTTCGAGCGCGATCGCCGCGGCGACCCCTGCGACGAGCGTCGTCACCGTCGCATAGAAGGTTCGCCGTGCGAAGATGCGGCCCATCCGGTCCTCGGGTGCGAGGTCGCGGATCCAGCTGTTCCACGCGCAGCCGCCGATCGCGCCCATCGCGCAGAGGATGATCGTCGCGACGACCATGATCGGCAGCCCCAGCGCTCCGGCGAAGGGCGCGAGCGCCATCGCGCCGAGCATCGTCCGTCCGAAGGCGCTCGAAAGCACTGCGATGCGCTTTCGCTCGCGGACCCGCTCGACCAATGCGATGGCGGGTATCTGCGCGAGTTGGGTGAGGAAGGGGATGGCGGCGAGCAGGCCGATCGTCGCATTGTTGGCGCCGAGGTGCAGCGCGAAGGCGGTCAGGACGACGCCCGTGGTCAGCGCGGCGGTGGTGTTGGAGAATAAGGCTTCGACGACGAGGCGCTTGAGCCCGGTTTCGAGCTCTGCGGGCTCGATCGTCGCCTGCGGGGATAACATCTGTACGGTTTCTCCTGCGGACCTTCAGAAGTCGGCGCATCGACGCATATGAAGGCGCAGGAGTTCCGGCTTTTCGCGGCCGCGCCCGGCCTCGGCCGCCTGAAAAGGTGGGGATCGCCCCGGAGGGGGGAAGAGGGACGATCCCCGAGGAGGAGAGGCGTGGGCCCCTTACTCAAATCGCCGCCCGGTTCAGGCGACCGTGGGCGCCTGCGGACGGTTGGGTTCGGCCATGGCGCCGTTCTCGCTGGTGCCGCTCGTCTCGCGGGCGAGATATTGCGCGGTCAGCGACGGCAGCATCGCCTCGAGATCGTCCGCAAAGCGCTCGTTCTCATCGGCCATCGCGCCGCAGAGCCGCTCGGTCTCGGTCTGACCTTCCTCGCCGGCACCGGCGGCGAGAACCCGGCCCGAACTGGCGAGCATGCGGGCGAAGGTCGTGGTCGCAAGCGCCGCCTTGACGACCTCGTCGCCGACGACCAGCCCGCTGAGGCTCTGGCCCCATGCGGTCGCCTGGCCGGTCGCATCCTTGACGAGCGAGGTGCTCGATCCGCGGTCGGCGAGGCATTGGTCGATCGCGCGGGCGTGATTGTCGCAAAGCCCGGCCTGTTCGTTGAGGCGGCGGCTGAATTCGGGATAGTCGTCGTTGCGGCTGGCGGTGCCGCGCATCATCGTCGCGGCCTGCGCCTCGGCCGCATGCGCGTCGCGCAGCCATTCGTCGATCCGCTGAGTCGTCGTGTCCATGATTTTGCTCCTTCGTGATTTACCTGAAGGAAGGCGCATGGCGTCCCATCGTTCCGGCGATCACACCGTCTTTGACGCAGGTTAAAGCTTTCATGTCCGAAGGCGCGGCGATCGTCATTCGTAACCGAGATCCTCGTGCCCGTGCGGCTTTGCATGGCCACCCTTGCGCAAATAGCGGCGGTCGATTTCCTCGATCAGCGCGTCGGCCCGGTCGCTGCCCGTGATGCGGAGGAGCTCGTCCACCTTTGCTTCGAGCCGGTCGTCATTTTCCTTCGACGCGGGCGAGCCGACATAGAGGAAATAGGCGAGACCGACGACCTGCCACAGCAGCTGGAGGAATTCGGACTGCCAGTTTTCGAGCGTGTCGCGGCCCATTTCGATCAGATAGGATGCGACCTCGGGCGCGCTGCCGTGCTGCTGCGCCTCGTCGACATAGGCGAACCATCCGAAAATCCAGTGGCCGACGATCGAAACGAGGAAGAAGAGGCCGGTGATCCAGGCATAGGCGTAACGTTTCATGGGGTGTCTCCTCACGCTGTGGTGTGACAACGCGTGGAGGCCGGTAACGCCAAGACCGTTTTGCTGATCGAAGTTAAGTTCGAAGCAAAATCGGACGGCCTTTATCATTATTATGCAAACCTGGTTTAGTGCGCCGGCCGCTGCGACCTGCCATCAACGGACGCCTTGGGGGACGAAGGATCACTGATGTCCACCGATGCCGACATATTGAAGTCGCTTTCCGACCTGATCGTCCGCGATGGCGAATCCGTCCGCCTCCGGCGCAGCCAATATATCGTCCGGCGCGGCGAGCGGCCGCAGTCGCTGTTCCTGATTAGGGAGGGCTGGGCCGCGCGCTACCGGATCTTGCGCGACGGACGCCGGCATATCTCGCAATTCTATACCCCCGGCGACGTGTGCGACAGCAGTTGGCTCCTTTCGGGCGAGGCGGGGCATTCGGTGCTGGCGCTGACCCCGCTTCGCGCGGTGGCGCTGGACCGAGAAGCGGCCGAACTGCGCTTCGGCCGCGATGCGGAATTTTCGCGCCGCGTCGCGAGCGAGTCGCTCTCGCGGCTCGAGGCGCAGGCCGAATGGATGGTCACGCTCGGCTGCAAGTCGGCGCGCGAGCGGTTGGGGCAGTTGATCCTCGAACTCTATCTCCGCCTCGAACGCGCCGGCCGCGCGGCCGACCTGCGCTGCGAATTTCCGCTGTCTCAGCAGCATCTCGCCGATTTTACCGGGATGACCGCGGTTCACGTCTGCCGGACGCTGCGCGGCCTCAGGCGCGAGCAACTCGCCGACGTTCACGGGCGGAAGCTGTCGATCCTCGACTTTCCCGCGCTCGCCCGCGCCTCGTCGTTCGAAAGCGGCTATCTCGCCTGCGCCTGAATCAGCGCGTGAGGCGGCCAGCGATCGCCCGTAGATAAGGGTCCGGCGTATCGAGCGGCGACAGGCTGGTGGTGGCGGCAGCGTCCCTGTCGAATAGCGCCGACGCGCGCGCCAGCAATTGTTCGGCCTCACCGCCGTGCAGATAGCGCGCGTCGAACGCGGCGACCCGCGCGAGCGCATCGAAATCGGGAACGAACAGCCGGCGGTTGGCGATCTCGACCCCCTGGCCGCGGCGAAGCTCGTGCAGCATCCGGTTGACGTGTACCGGCGTCAGGCCGACCGCTTCGGCGATCTGGGCCTGCGTCGGCGGAAAGTCGCATCTGCGTCCGCGGACGCGGCCGCGCCGGCGCTCGCGCTCGAAAATTTCGCACAAAAGATGCGCCACCCGCTCGATGGCGACGCGCTGGCCGAGGCTGAGAATCCATTCGTGCTGCTGCGACTTGGCGATGATTTCGCCCAGACAGAATAGTTCGGCGAGATGGGGGCAATCGTGCAAAAGCCGCTCGATCTCGTCGCGGTCGATTTCGGCGACGGTCAGCGTACGGACGGCCGCGATCGAATGATCGGCGCGCATCATCGTGAAGAGATCGAGATTGCAGACTTCGCCGGGCAGGATGAAGCCGAGAATCTGTCGTCGTCCGTCCTCTAGCTGTTTGTAGCGCTGCGCCCAGCCGGCCAGGACGACGTGCATCTTTTCAGGTATGGCGCCCTCGCGCACGACGTCGCTGTTGCGCGCATATTCACGCGCATGGTGCGCAAGACAGGCCTCCCACCGCATCCGCTCGGCGGGCGGCATCAGCGCGTTCAACAGTTCGGAAAAGGACATGCGAATGGCCTCCGCGAAACGGAGGTAAAGGGGGCGACGGCGCGCGCCGCCCTTGGGTTCGCATCACGCGGCAAGGACGGACTCCCCCGGTGTCCGCGCGGGAAGCGAGGCGGGGACGGCCGCCGGTTCGATCTTCCAGAAGCTGTCCGCCATCGCCTGATGCGCAAGATGGAAGGCGAGCACCGATTCCGCGCCGCAGTTCAGATTGACGCCGCGCGGGGTGAGGCCATCGAGGCAGCGTCCGCTCCGCACATCGCCGAGCGGCAGGCCGCGATCGTTGTCGCCGAGGAACCAGCGCCAGGCGGTCTCGGCGCGCGCACGCCACACGGGCAGGCCGCTGGCGGCAAAGGCCGCCCCGCAGGCGGCGATCGTCGCCCAGGCCTCGATCGGTTGCTGGTCGAAGGGCAGATGCTCGCCCTCGCGTCCGAAACCTTCCGAACCCACGGGCCGGAAATGTCCGGCGGCCGCGGTCTGCTTGTCGCATAGCCAGTCGAGCGCGGCGAGACCCGCCTCTTCGTGCGGAAGCGAGGGGAGGCGGCGGCCGGCGCGGATCAATGCTTCGGCGAGGCGGGCATTGTCATAGGCGAGGCCGGTTTCGAACCAGTCCCAATCCGGGCGCCGCGCGCTTTTCCAGAGAGCGGAAAGAAATGCGCCGCCGCGCTCGACGATCGCGCGCGCGGCCGTGTTGGCGGGATCGCTGTCGAGCAGATGGTCGGCGCCGAGCAGCGCGAAGGCGATGGCGCGGGGGCTTTTGAAATTTCCGGCCATCGGGGCGGCGCGTTCGAACCATCCGGCGGCCCAGCGACGAAAATCGGCGCTATGAGCGCTCGCCGCGCTATGCCCGAGCGCCCAGAGCGTACGCCCGTTGCTGTCTTCGGAGCCCGCCTCTTCGAGCCAGCGGCGGTCATAGCCCATGAAATTGCGAAAGCAGCCGCGTTCGGGGTTCCACGCATGCTGGATGAAGCTCGCGAAGGTTAGCGTCCGCCGTTCGGCCTCGGCGTCCGCCGCGCGCAGGCCGTGCATGAACATCAGCGCGCGGGCATTGTCGTCGATGCAATAGCCATGATTGCGATCGGGCACGATCTCCACCCCATGCTGAAGGATGCCGACATCGTCGCACATCCCCCATAGTCCGGCGAGCGCGGGCCCGCGACGCGTCGTGGGGGCGGCCGAAGCCTGTGCGGTCGTCTCGGAAATGAGCGCGGCGAACCGGGCGGCGATCACGCTCCACGCGGTCCGCCGGCCCCGTCCATAGGCGCGCTGTTGCAGCGCGCGCCGTTCCTCGGGGACCGCGAGGAGCAGCAGCACCGCCTCGGCGATCGCGTCGCTGTCGCAGCCGGGCAGGATGATGCCGACGTCGTCCCGCAGAAGTTCGCGCGCGTGAACGAACGGCGTCGAAACGACCGCGCGGCCGAGCGCCACCGCATAGGCAAGCGTGCCCGAGGTGATCTGCTGGAGATTGGGGTAGGGCGCGAGATAGATGTCGCAAAGTTCGATCTGGTCGAGCAGATCGCCGCTGCCGAGGAAGCGGTTGTCCCATGCGATATTGCCGGCGACGCCGAGTTCCTCGGCCAAGGCTTTCAGGCTGTCGCGATAGGCTTCGCCTTCGGCCGCCATCAGATTGGGATGCGTCGCGCCGACGATGCGATAGAGGATGTCGGGATATTGCGCCGCGATCGCGGGCAGCGCGCGAATGGCGGTTTCCAAGCCCTTGCCCGGCCCGATCAGCCCGAAGGTCGACAATATGGGGCGATCGCCCACGCCCAATGTATCGCGTAGCGGGGATCGCTGGGCGAACGGGCGCTCGGGCGTGCCATGCTCGATGACCTCGATCTGGTCGGCGTCGGCGCCGTAAATGTCGATCAGCGCCCCGCGGCCGAATTCGCTCATCACGACCAGCTTCGACGCGCGGGCGATCAGCCGCGCCATGACGGCCTGCTGGTCGGCGCCGGGTTTTTCCAGCACGGTGTGAAGCGTGACGATCAGCGGCGCCGCGATCCGGTCGACGAGTTCCAGCACCATGCCGCCCGCTGGGCCGCCGAAAATGCCGAACTCGTGCTGCAGCCAGACGGCATCCGCGCCGCTTTGGTTGATGGCCTCGGCCGCGGCGCGATAGCTCGCGGGGTCTTGCTCGTCGATCGCCAGCCGCACATCGGGGTCATCGGCGTCGCCAGGGCGGCCGCGCATCGCATAAATGTCGATGGCAAGAGCGGGCGCAGCGGTACGAAGATGATCGAAGCTGTCGGCAGTGAAAGTCGCGATACCGCATTGGCGAGGGCGGAAACATCCGATCATCGCCAAGCGCCGCGCGCTGCGCGCGGCCGAGGCGGCAGCGGGAGGAGTGGGGATGTCTTCTTCAGAAAGCTGGAAGAAAAACCGGTCTTCGCTATCGTGCTTCATCTTCGATCCTTATGTTGCGCGCACGTCCGCTCGCTCGCACGGTGCCCGCGCGGCCGGTTGGAGCCCGAAAAATCTGATCTACACCTGATCTTGCCAACGCGGACCGATAGCGCGAGTTGCACGCGGAGCGCGTCCGACAGCGCAAAATTCATGCAGGGTTAACCTAGGTTGGGAGATTCCCGCTTGCGCCGGGTTTCAACTCAAACCTAGTCTGCAGCCAGCCGCCCGATTTCGCGCAGAACGGCCTCGGTGCTGAACGGCTTGGTCAACCTGGGCGCCGAGCGAAAGCGTTCGGGCAGCGCGGTGCGATCATAGCCGGTGACGAAGAGGAAGGGCACGGCCCGATCCTCGAGCAGTTCGGCGACGGGATAGCAGCGTTCGCCGTTCAGATTGACGTCGAGCAGGGCGGCGTCGATGTGGTTGTCGCGTGCGGATGCCAGCGCCAAGGTCACATCGCAGAAAGGGCCCAAAATCGTCGCGTCTTCGGCCTCGATCGCGCGCGCCAGATCGGCCGCGATGAAATATTCGTCCTCGACGATCAGAATATGTTTTCCGACTAGCGAGCGCCCCATTGAACGACTTTCATCCCGCTGATGCCGCTCCGTCCTGCTCCGGCAGCGGTAAGGCAATAGAACAACGCATCCCGCCTCCCGGAAATTCGATCTGCGTTTGCGCCCCTAATCGATAAGGAAGCGCATCCATAATCAATTCCATCCCGAACCCCCGATAGGCGGGTCGAACGGGAATGGCGGGAACGCCGCGTTCGGTCCATTTAAAGTCGAGCAGACGTTCTCCGCTATAACCTATGTTGGCGGTCCAGCCTATGTCCAAATGGCCGCCCGGGACGCGCAGCGCCCCATATTTAAGGGCGTTCGTCGTGAGTTCGTGGAAGGCGAGCGCCAGCAATTCCGCCTGAACCGGGGTAAGCCGCACGTCGGGACCACCGATCGAGAGCAGCGGGCCGTCCTGGACGCCCGCGCTGAGCAATTCGTCGCGGATCAGATTTTGCAGATCGATACGGCCTTCGGGATGCTGCGCCAGGATCACCTGGGTGCGTGCCAGCGAGTCGAGCCGTCCCCGGAAATGCTCGGCGATTTCCTCGATCGGCCGTTCGCCTTCGACGGTTCGGGAGAAAACCGATCGCACCACCGTCAATATGTTGCGCACGCGGTGCTGCAGTTCGCCAGCCAGTCCTTGCAGCCGCGCCTCGCTTTCACGCAAGCCGTGCTCGGCCTCCTTCCGGGCCTTGATGTCCATGCTCATGCCGGTCCAGTTGCGGACGCTCCCGTCCTTGGCGCGGAGCGGCACGAGATACAGACGGCTCCACCGATATCCGCCTCCCTCGACCTGGAGCCGGGCCTCGATGTCGACGCTGCACCCGCGCGCCACCGCGGCACGCCATTGCCGCCGGACATCGCGGCGCTCGTCGGGGTGGGCCGCTCCGATCCATCCATCTTCCAGAAATTCCGCAAGCGATTGACCGGTATGGCGGCGCCAGCCGGGACTGTCCGAAACGACGACGCCGCGCGCGTCGGTCTCCCAAACCGCCTGGGCGATGCTATCGATCAGCGCCCGCGCACCGGCGTCCGTCTGGCAAGTGTCCCGATCGGAAGGATGTTCGGTCATGGTCGCATAACCCGTCACCAGAAATAATATTCGCGAACACCGCGGAGCAGGCTTTCCGGACGCGGCTAGGCGCCCGCCATCACGCCTCGGTCGTGCGAAAAGGCATCTTGAGAATGGAGGTAGAGATCGCTGAAGTCGGCGAGATTGCGGAGACGGTCGAGATTGCCGATGCGAATGCGCCGCCCCGAGCGTGCGACCGCCCCCGCGCGTTCCAGTTCCTTCAACGTGCGGTTGATATGCACCGGCGTCAGCCCGAGCAGGTCGGCGAGCTGTTCCTGTGTGACGGGAAGGTCGCTTTCGACGAGGCTCGTGGCGCTGATCGCAAGGCGGTAGTGAATTTCGCAGATCAGGTGGGCGAGCCGCGCGAGCGCGTTGCGCCGTCCGATGTTGAGCAGCCATTCGCGGCCGATCGACGCCTCGATCAATATGTCGACGACGATCGCGCGCGAAAGCGACGGGCGTGCCATGATCAGCCGCTCGATCTCCCGGTTGGGGATTATCGCCAGCTCGACGGGATTGAGCGCCTGCACCGTATGATCGGCATGGGCCAGATAGAGCGACTGGAAATCGAGCGGATCGCCCGGCAGCTTGAGCGCGACGATCTGCCTCCCGCCGTCGCCGGTCATTTTGTGCCGGTAGGCGAAGCCCGACAGGAGGATGGGACAAATGTCGCTCCGTTCGCCTTCGCGAATGATGATGCCGCCCGCGTCGAGACGACGCGGCGTGAAGGGGAGAGCGGCGATCGCATTCTGGTCGTCGGTCGACAGAAGGCTGTGGCTCAAAAGCTTCCTGAGCAAAAGGTCGATGCCGCGGGGAGCACGTTCGAGAGGCATCAGGAAAGCCCGCCCGGCGGACGGGGATCGACCGGACCGGCCGCCGACGCACCGCAAGAGCCGGAGCGGTGGCGGCTCAAGGCTGTCTGGCCCGATAGATGGCTCCTCATCCTGTATCCTTCGCGCGTTACAGCTAAAGGACGCACGCATCGCGCGAGGGTTGCGGCGGAACGGGATGCAGCGGCGCTTTTTCCGCCGCGCTTATCACAGATCATATTCCGAAGCGCGGGATCCGTCACCTCACCGGGATGCGGTTCGCGGCCTCCGGCCGCGCGGCGCCGGAATGGCCGCCCGCTTCGATGGCATAATGGATCGGTTTGAACGTGCCGCCGCAGCTGTCATAAGCCGAACAGGCGGTGAGGCCGACGATCAGATCGGCAAGCGCGCGAAGACGGATGAAATCGCCCGGAGCCGTCGTCGGCGGTTCGACCCGGATCCGGCCCTTTGCGCCGACGGGCACGTTCATGAAGATATTGAACGCGGTCGGGATCGCATCGGGCGCAATGCCATGCGGCATCAAGGCTTCGACCAGATTGCCGTGGCAGCCGCGATGAACGGGCTTTTCGGGATAGAAATGGCGAAAGGTCGCCTCGCTGCACGGGGTCAGCAGAAAGTCGTGCACGCCGACGCTGTCCTCGACGATTTCGAGCATCGCGCGCGAGCGGTTCGACCAGAGGCGGTGGCCCGTGGTCAACCGGATCGTCTCCTCATAGTCGAAGGTGCGGCCGTTCGACAGCGCCTCGCGGGGGTCGTCGGCCATGAAGGCGACCATGTCGCTGACCTGTCCGCCCTCGGGGTCGATTATCTGAAGGATTTCCCCGCATCGAAGAGTGAGCGCGGCGCCGCTGCGCGGAGGGATTTCGATCGTCATGGTTCGGCCCTCGGGTCGCGAAACGGGCATGTCCAGTCGTCCTCGACCAGGCGCCCGCTATATTGCGCCGCTTCGCTCGCCTCGCCGTGTCGCGCGAGCATCGGATTGATGCTGCCCGCAAGCTCGCGATCGCGGTCCAATATGCGCTCGCGCATCCGTTCATACCGGCCGTCGGCCCGCAGGCGTTCGAACTGGTCGTGGAGGTTGAAGACGAGCGCCGGCTTGTGAAAGCGGCGGGCGGGCCGCGACGCCTGCGGGTGCAGGCCGATGACGAAAAAGGCCTCGCCGCCGAAACTCAGAGAGAAATGGGCATTGTCGGGCTCGGCGCAGACGCGCGGGTCATAGGGCATTCCCTTCCAGGCATCCTTGTCCGCGAGGCTCTGGACCCGGGCCCATAGCGCCTGTTCGAAGGCCTGTTCGTCGAGGCCGCCGGGTTCGTGAAAAACGACCGCGAGGCTTCGCAGCCCCGCCGGATCGGCCTTGTAGGCGCGCGCCCAGCCCAGAAGTTCGCGGTGAATCTCCAGATCATTCCATCCGCTCGTGAGGTCGCGCGCCTCCACCACCCGCAACATGTCGTTGGCGAGCGCCGACTTCGCGCCGACGCAGGGGAAATCGCGATCGCCGATGAACGTCTGAAGCTGGTCGCGGAGGGAAAGGGGAGGGTCAGTTTCGAGTAGCTTGCTTGCCATGCCCCGGCGAACGCGCCGCTCTTACAATCGCTCCCCGGCAAATTCGGGGAAACTCATTTGCATCAATATTCCGGAATATTTCCGCTCTCTCAATCGCCGATGACGGCGACCGCGCGCTGAAGCTCCTTTTGCCCGAAGGGCTTGCCCAGACGGAGGACGGCATGGCTCGCATCGGCCGGGGTTTCGCCATAGCCCGTCGCAAGAATGATCGGCATCCCGGGCCGTTCGCTCCGCACCGTCGCGATCAGCTGGCTGCCCGTCATGCCCGGCATCGCCTGGTCGGTGATGATCAGGTCGATGCCGGGGTGTTCGACCAGCCGCATCAGCGCCTCTTCGCCCGACCCCGCCTCGATGACCTCGTGGCCCAGATCTTCGAGCAGCGCGGCCGTATTCATCAGGATGATCGCGTCGTCATCGACGACCAATATCCGCCGCCGCTGCCCGGTATCGGGCAGATCGACCTCGGCCTCGGCCGCCGGGCCGGCCGAGGCGGCATCGCTGACCGGCAGCCAGATATGCGCGCGCGTGCCGGTTCCGGGCGCGCTTTCGAGCTGGAGCGCACCCCCAAGCTGGCGGGTAAAGCCGTGGACCATCGAAAGGCCAAGCCCGGTCCCCTTGCCGACGCCCTTGGTCGTGAAAAAGGGGTCGGCGGCGCGCGCGAGCGTGTCGGCATCCATCCCGCTGCCCTGATCGGTAACCGTCAGGCGCACATAAGGGCCGGGCTGAAGGTCGGGAACCGCGCCGGCCGCGACGTCGCGCGCCTCGGCGTCGATCAGGATCGTTCCGCCATCGGGCATCGCATCGCGCGCGTTGACCGCCAGATTGAGCAGCGCCATTTCGAGCTGATGCACATCGGCCGCAACCGCCGGAAGGTCGGGCGGAAAGCGGGTTCCGACGGCAAAGCTCGGCCCCAGCGACCGCTGGATCAGATCCATGATGCCGGCGACCAGCGGATCGATCGCGACATGTTCGGTCGCGAGTTCCTGACGGCGCGCGAAAGCGAGCATACGCTGGGTGAGCGCCGCGCCGCGCTCGGCGGCCATCAGGCTGTTGTCGAGCAGCTTCTGCGCCTGCGGATCGGCGTCGGTTCGCTTGCGCAGCAGTTCGAGGCTGCCGTGGATCGCCGCCAGCAGATTGTTGAAGTCGTGCGCGACGCCGCCGGTCAGCTGCCCGATCGCCTCCATCTTTTGCGACTGGAACAGGGCTTCGCGCGCGATTTCGAGTTCGTGCAGCGCCTCTTCGCGTTCGGTGACGTCGCGGGTGATCTTGGCAAAACCGATCAGGTCGCCCGCATCGTCGTGGATCGCGTCGATGACGACGCTGGCCCGAAAGCGCGTGCCGTCCTTGCGAACGCGCCACCCCTCGGCGGCGAAGCGCCCTTCGCGGCGCGCGGTTTCGAGCGCCCGCTGCGGCTCGCCCGCGGCGCGATCCTGCTCCTGATAGAAAGAGGAGAAATGATGCCCGATGATTTCGTCGGGGGTATAACCCTTGATGCGCTCGGCGCCCGCGTTCCAGCTCGTCACATGGCCGCGGTCGTCGAGCATGTAGATCGCGTAATCGGTCACGCCCTGGACGAGCAGACGGAACTGCGTCTGGCTGCGTTCGAGCGCGGCCGATCGTTCCTCGACCCTATGCTCGAGCGTTTCGTTGAGATCGCGCAGGCGCGCGGCGGTCGCGCGAAGTTCGGCGTCGATGCCGACCCGTTCGATATGCGCCCAGCTGCGATCGGTGACCTCGCGGATCGTGGCGAGTTCCTCGCTCGTCCACCGATGCGCCTCGCGGTGGTGGATCGACATCAGGGCGGTGAGGCGGCCGTCCTTGACCAACGGCATGCAGATCGTCGCGCTGACGCCGATCGCGTGGAATGCCGCCGCCGCTTCTGGCGGAATGTCGGTGCTATTGTCGTTGATCACGAGCGGCCGCCCGGCGCGCAGATTGGTGACCGCAAGCTCGCCGAAATCGGACAAGCGATAATGGCCGACGATCGACTGCGAGCCCGGAGCAAACCAGTCGCCGCGGATGACGAAACCATCCTGGTCGCTGTCCATTCCGGCATAAGCGCAGATCGAAACGCCGAGCTGCTCGCCGACCATGCGCGTCGTGATATGAAGGACTTCGTCGGCGTCGGGGCTGGCGGTCGTTTCCTTGCCCAGCCGGTCCAAAAAGCGCAGCCGCGCTTCGCTGGCGCGCAGGGCGTTGGTCGCCTTCACCGCGTCGGTGGTCTCGATCACGATCGCCAGCACGCCCGCCGGCACCCCGTCGTCGTCATAGACGGGCGAATAGTCGAGATCGAGCCAGACATCCTCGAAACGGCCGGTGCGGTTGAGGCGGAGCACATGATCCTTATAGGCCAGCGTTCCGCCAGCGAGGCCGACCTTCATCACATTGTCGTTGAAATCGGCGACCTCGGGCCAGCCGATACGGACCGGCGATCCCAAGAGACGCGGATGGTTGTGCGCGGCGAAAACCGAATAGCCGTCGTTATAGAGCATCGTCCCTTCCTCGCCCCATAGAAGGACGAGCGGGACGGGCGAATGGATCATGAAGGCGACGATCGCGCGAAGGCTCTGCGGCCAACCGGCGATCGGCCCTATCGGTGTGGCGGCCCAGTCGTAACCGGCGATCAGGCGCCCCATCTCGCCGCCAGCCTGAAGGAATGCGAATTCATTCGGTTCGCTCGGCAATATGCGCAGCATCCAGCCCCTCAGATCTCAGGTCGCGAACAGAACATCATGGAATGGGATCGGGTTCCCATCATCGGCCTATGACGCAGTTTTCGCCGCCTGTTGTCAACATGGATCAAGTTTTCGTGGCGCAATCGGTTGCCCCGCACGGGACCTGCGCGAACCGGAACCTCCGACTGCGCGGGGCGCTTGTCGAACATGCAGGTCTGCCGTTTCAATACCTCCTCGATCATCGACCGCGCCGGCTATGACGATGAAACGCGGCTTTTGTGCCTCCGCTTCCTCGATACCGGCTGCTATTTCTATTTCGACGTTCCGCGCAGCCTGTTCGACGCGCTGTGCGCGGCGGACTCGGCCGGGCAGTTCTTCAACGAGCATATCAAGGGACGCTTTCGCTTCGAGCGCGATCCCGACCAAAGGCGCTTCGGGCCGAAAGCTAGACCCCGCGCATGAGGCGGGGCACCAGCGGCGGCAGTTCGCGCGCGAGATAACCGAGCGGCCCCATCGTTTCCGACAGACGGCGCCCCGCTTCGCCGTGCAGCCAGATGCCCCAGGCGGCGGCCTGGAGCGGAGGCAGGCCCTGCGCGCCGAGCGACGCGATCAGCCCCGCGAGGATATCGCCCGAACCGCTGACCGCGAGCCCGAGCCCCCCGCCCGCGTAGCTGAGACGCGTATCGCCCGCCATCAGATGGCTGGTCGCGCCCTTGACCATCACCGTGCAGCCGAAACGATCGGCGGCCACGGCGAGGGCGGCCGCAGGGTCGCGCGATATTTCGTCGCGGTCCAGGCCGAGCAATCCGGCCAATTCGCCTTCGTGCGGGGTGAGCACGATATGATCGCCGCGCGCGCGGATCGCCTCGACATGATCGGCGGCGGTGCGCAGCGCGAAGGCGTCGAGCAGCATGAACATATCCGGCGGACAGGCTGGCAGCATGGCCGCAAGCAGGTCGCGGACGCCTTGCTCGTCGATCATCGCAGGGCCGAAAACGATCGCATCGTGACCCGCCATTTCGGCGAGGATCAACTCGGCGCTTGCCGGCGAAATCTCGCCGCCGGGCGTTTCGGGGAGCGCGACGACCGCGCAGGCCGGAAAGGCGACGCCGATCGGGATCGCGGCGGATTCGATCGTCGCGATCGTCACCTTGCCCGCGCCGGCGCGGAACGCGGCCTCGGCGGTCAGCAGCATGCCGCCCGGCACGCGCCGGCATCCGCCGATCACCAGCACGCGGCCGCGGCCGTTCTTGTCGACATTATCGTGATGATCGGGAAGCGGGTTCGCCTTGAGCCACGCGCTGTCGAGCGGGACGGCGTCAGCCACGCGCGGCGACCATCGCATCGGGTTCGCGCGTCACCGGCACCTCATCCTTCATCGGCGCGGTGACGTTATAGCGCGAGAGGACGAGATTGCCGTCGCGGCCCGCCTCGGGATCGAAACGATATTCGGTGATCGCGCAATTGGCGACGTCGGCTTCGCGGTCGATCGCCAATATCTCGTCCTCGTCCAGATTCTCGATGATCGTGCGCATGCAGAGGACGACGACCTGATGCGCGACGATCATCACGCGCCGCCCGCCATAATGCAGCGACACGGTATCGAGCAGCGAACGCAGGCGGAGGATCACGTCGCACCAGCTCTCGCCGCCAGGGGGGCGGTGGTAGAATTTGCCGAGCAGCTTGCGGAATTCGGCCTGCTCGGGATGCGCGGCCTCGATGCCGAAACGGGTCAGGCCGTCGAGGATGCCGAACTCCTTCTCGCGCAGCCGCTCGTCGATGCAAATGCGCTCGTCGGCGTCGCAGCCGCCCGCGGCGCGAAAGATCTCGGCGGTCTCCACCGCGCGTACATAAGGCGATGCGAGCATGACCTCGGGGCGGCCATGCTCTTGTCCCTCGGCGAACCATTCGCCGAGCGCGCGCGCCTGTTCGCGGCCAAGATTTGACAGCGGGACATCGACGTCGCGGTGGTCGAGCGCAATGCGAAGGTCGCGCGCGGCGTCGGCCGCATCGCGGGCGACGTTGCCGGCGCTTTGTCCATGGCGGACGATCCAGAGCGTCGAGGGCCAGCGCGGGGTCATGATCCGCTAACGCAACGGGGGCGCGGCGGGTTGCTTCGACCGTGCGGGCCCGGCGCAATCGTTGCAAATATATAGGACGACATAATCAGTGACTTGCCGGGCGCCGCGGATTTTCCTTCGCGATTCATGACCTAGGTTAGGGCATTGTTCCGGAGACCATATATGATGACGATCGACAGCTGCGGTTCCACCCAGATCGGCTTTTCCTGGTACCGGCACTAGCCGCAGTTTCCCGTTGTTACGGCCGGCCGATCGATGACATGACGAGAGCCGGGTCGCACCTGCTCCCGACAATGAGGAGCAGAGCCATGCGTCCTTTTCATATGATTTTGCAGGATGCGGGCGGTGCCGAACTGCGGCGGATCGATTTCAACGCCGAGGGGCCCGATCACGCCTTCCAAATCGCCCGCAACGAGGGTGAGGGCGTTCATGTCGAACTGTGGCAGGGGGCGACCCTGCTGGCGCGGATGACCAAATCGGGCGCGAATATCTGGAAGCTGTTGCCGACCGTGGACGTGCTCGTCGGAAACGACCGGGCCGCGCCTCCGGGCGCACGCGTGGGCCTGTGAGGCGGGGGCGTTTCCTAACCTGCATCAGATAATCGCGAAAAAGCCCGGCGCCGCTCGATCGGCGGGGAACTTCGCATCACTCCGGACGTCGCCGATGAGGGGGGCATAACCCCGCGCGGCGTGTGCCGGCGGGCAATAGGGAGCCCGGAATGATCGACGAACAGGATGCCCATACCGAGCGGCCGGCGCTGGACGGCCGCAAAGCGATCGTCACCGGCGGCACGACCGGGATCGGACGCGCGATCGCGGTGCTTCTGGCAAGCTACGGCGTCCGCGTCTTCATCTGCGGACGCACGCCCGAGCATCTGGCCGACGCGCTGCAGCGCATCGACGAGGTCGGCGAGGGCGACGGCATCAATGTCGACCTGTCGATCGCCGAAGACGTCGACCGCTTTTTCGAAGCCGCAAAAGCCTATCTGGGCGAAATCGACATCGCGATCATCAACGCCGCGATCCCGGCGTCGGCCTTGGCCGACAGCGGCGAGAGCGAGGCGCGCTATCAGCTCGAGACCGACCTCACCGCCTATTTGATCTGCGCTCAGGAAGCGGCGCGGTGCATGTCGGCGGGAAGCGACATCGTTTTCATCGGATCGATGTCGGCGGTGTCGAAAGGGCCGGGCAGTTCGATCTATGTCGCGGCCAAATCGGGCATCCAGGGGTTCGTCCCCTCGTTCCGCAAGGAGCTTGCCGAGCAGGACATCAAGGTCGGACTGATCGAGCCCGGCTTCACCGGTGCCGATTTCCAATATCCCGAATTTCCGCCCGAAAAGCAGCGCGAGCTGATCAACGCGCACAAGATGCTGCGCGCCGAGGATATCGCGGTCGCGACGCATTTCATGCTCACCCAGCCGCGCCGCACCGCGGTGTCGCTGATGCGCGTCGAAACGCGGCTCGAACATCCCTGATCTCCGACCGAAGGATTGTAAAATGACTGCAGCGACTTTCTCTTCCAACGACATTCTCAAGCATCCGGCGGCGCTGGTCGGCGCGGTCGCGGCCGGGTTCGCCTTCGGCCTCGCGGCCAATTTCGGCCGCAAGGCGATCGTCCAGGGCGTCACCGCCGCACAGGGCGAATGGGACGAAGGGCTGAAGGCCGAGCATCGCGCGACGCTCAAGATTTTCGACGCGATCGAGGCGACCGACGAGAGTCATACGACGCGCCGGAAAATGTATCTGATCCAGCTCAAACACGCTCTTTCCAAACATGCGTTCGAGGAAGAGAATGTGATCTATCCGGCGATGCGCGATCATGGACAGGTCGAGGAGGCCGACGAGCTCGTCCACGACCATGGCTATGTGAAACAATATCTTTTCGACCTGTCCGAGCTGGAGCCGTCGGATCCGGCATGGACCGCCAAGGTGCGCGAATTCCGGCGCGAGCTCGAGAAGCATATCCGCTCCGAGGAGGAAGAGCTTTTCCCCAAGCTCCGCAACGCGCTGGACGACGCGGGCAACGCCCATGTGACGAGCGTGATGAACAAGGCGGGTTTCGCGGCGGCATAGCGGCGCACGGGGAAATCCTGATCTATGTTTGTTTCGCTCCAATTCGGTGCCGCGACAACGCCCGGCCGCGGAACTTTGCATAGGAGGCCTCGTTGCTTCGTCGAGCGGGCGGGATAATGGGAGACGTTCGTTGAAAAAATTCATTCTTCTGGCAGCAACCGCCATGCTTTCGGCTTGCGGCGGCGGCGACACTCAGGCGCCGCCTGCCGACACCGCTACGACCGATACCACCATGGAAACGCCCGCACCCGCGGCTACGGCCGCAACGCCGACCGACGCGGCGGGCTATGTCGCCAAGGCCGGCGCCGGCGATATGTGGGAGATCGAATCCTCGAAGGCCTTGCGCGCCAAATCGCAGCGCGACGATGTGAAGGCCTTTGCGCAGATGATGATCGACAATCATGGCGAGTCGACGGCCAAGGTGAAGGCGGCGGCGGATGCCGCCTCGATCACCGTGCCGCCGCCCGCGCTCGATCCCGAACAGCAACGGATGCTCGACGAGATCAAGGCGGCCGATGCGGCGAGTATCGATGCCGTCTATATTCGCAATCAGCAGGCGGCGCATGACGCGGCCCTCGCGCTGCATCGCGCCTATGCGACCGGCGGCGACACGCCCGGCCTGAAGGCGGCGGCGGGCGAGATCGTGCCGGTGATCGAAAAGCATATCGCCGAGCTGCAGAAGCTGGCGCAGGCGGAGCCGGCCGATGCCGGGTGACGCGACCCCGCGTGGCCCGCTCGGTGACGCGCGCCCGGATGCTCAGGAGCGTCCGGCCGCGCCAACGCCGGGGTCGCTGAAACCCGAGAAGGTCGAAGACCGCGACAATGTCGGCATGGTCAGCCCCGAGGATTATCCGGAGGATCAGCGCGCCAAGCTCGATGAAGGCGACGCGAACCGCGGCCATCGGCCGGGCAAGGGAAGCGGGCCTGTCACCGGCAGCGGTGCGGGCGCCGGCGGAAAGGGCAATCCCGAGGATTTCGACGCCGACCCGCAGGGCGGCGGCGGCCACGCGCCGATCCGCACCGACCGCGGTCCGAAGGAGGGCGCGGATGCGCCCATCGGCGGCAGCCGGTAGCGGCGTTTCGTCTCGCGCTTGGCTCGCCCTGTGCGGCCAGCGCGGAACGATCGAAGTTCGGGCACGTCGGTGACGCAATAGGGTCGGCATGATCGACCCGCCCGATCCCTAAGCGAGCGGCCCGATATGGGCGGCCATCAACGACGTCCGGCGCTCGCCGGGCGGGAGGAAGTCATGACTTATTTCAATGATCGATCGGACCCGGACCCGTTTCTGCTTGCGGCCGCGGGAGTCGGATTGGCGGCGGCTGGTATCGGCCTTGCACTTTGGCGTCGGCGGCGCGCGGCGGACAAGCCCGCCTTTCCGACCGACGCGCCGCACTGGACGAAGGATCGGAAATCCGATCGCGCGCTTTTCGGCAAGTCGCTGCTCGTCAACCGCCCGCGCGAAGAGCTGTTCGCGGCGTGGGACGTGAAACGCTTCCCCGAGTTCATGGAGAATGTCGTGGCGGTCGAACAGGCGGGCGACGGCGTGTCCAAATGGACGATCAAGGCGCCCGCGGGGCGCGAAGTCACGCTGGTGAACCGCATTACCGAAACGGTCCCGGGTGAATCGATCTTCTGGCAAAGCACGCCCGAGTCCGACATCGCCAACAGCGGTGAGGTGCGCTTCACCGATGCCCCCAATGGGCGCGGCACCTATGTCAGCCTGATCCTCGCCTATGAGCCCCCGGCCGGAACGCTCGGCCGTCTCGGCGCCAAAATGCTCCAGCGCGAGCCCGAGGTGCAGGCGCGCCGCGACCTTCACCGCTTCAAGCAGCTCATGGAAACGGGCGAGGTGACGAGCAACGCGTCGTCCTCCGCCCGCTCGTCCGAAGCGCCGACCGAACCCCATATCTAAGGAGAGACCCATGCGCGCCGTAACCTGGCAGGGACGCCACAAGATCAGCGTCGAAACCGTCCCCGATCCCGAAATCGTCAATCCGCGCGATGCGATCCTGCGCATCACCTCGACCGCGATTTGCGGTTCGGACCTCCATCTCTACGACGGCTATATTCCGGGCATGCGCGCGGGCGATATCGTCGGGCATGAATTCATGGGCGAGGTCGTCGAAACCGGCGCCGGGTCGACATTGAAGAAAGGCCAGCGCGTCGTCGTTCCCTTCACGATCAGCTGCGGCCAATGCTTCTTTTGCGAGCGGCAGCAATATAGCGCCTGCGACAACAGCAATCCCAGCGAGACCCGCGACGCGTCCGAACTGATGATGGGCCACGCGATGGGCGCCGCCTTCGGCTATGCCCACCTGACCGGCGGCTATGCCGGCGGACAGGCCGAATATGTGCGCGTGCCCTATTCGGATGTCGGTCCCGTCGTGATTCCGGAAGGCCTGCCCGACGACGACGTCCTCTTCCTTTCCGACATTCTTCCTACCGGTTGGCAGGCGGCGGTCAACGCCGACATCGAGCCCGGCGATACGGTCGCGGTGTGGGGCTGCGGCCCGGTCGGGCTCTTCACCATCCAGTCGGCGCTGCTGCTCGGCGCCGGGCGGGTGATCGCGATCGACCATTACCCGACCCGCCTCGCACTCGCGCGCAAATATGGCGCCGAGGTGCTCGATTATACCGAGGTCAATGTGCGCGAGGCGCTCGACGAGATGACCGGCGGCATCGGACCCGACGCCTGCATTGATTGCGTCGGCATGGAAAGCCACGGCTTTACTGTCGACAATATGCTCGATCATGTGAAGGCCAAACTCTACCTCGGGACCGAGCGCCCGCACGCGCTGCGCCAGGCGATCCTCGCATGCCGCAAGGGCGGGCGGCTCTCGATCCCCGGCGTCTATGGCGGCTTCGCCGACAAATTCCCGCTCGGCCAGTTGATGGAAAAGGGTCTGACCGTGAAGAGCGGGCAGACGCATGTGCAGCGTTATACGGGCGAACTGCTGGACATGATCCGCGACGGAAAGTTCGACACCGTCTCGCTGATTTCGCACCACGCCCCGCTCGAGGATGCCGCCGAAATGTACAAGCACTGGCACGACGAGCAGAACAGCTACACCAAGATCGTTCTGAAGCCCGGCCTTCAGAAAGGCGCGATCGAGGCGGTGCAGGAGATGGAACATGCCTGAGCGCAAACTGGCGATCGTCACCGGTGCGTCGAGCGGCATCGGCCGCGAAATCGCGATGCTCGCCGCAGCCGAGGGCTATGACCTCGTCCTCGCTGCCGACGAGCCGCTCGTCGATGCCGCCGCGGGCCTGCGCCGCGACGGCATCGAGGTCGAAGCGGTCGAGACCGATCTGTCCACCCCGGCCGGCGTCGAGCGCCTGCTCGCCGCGGCGGCGGGGCGCGATGTCGATGTGCTCGTCGCCAATGCCGGGCATGGGCTCGGCCACGGCTTTCTCGATCAGGATGTCGCCGCCTGGCGTCATGTGATCGACACCAATATCACCGGCACGTTGCTGCTCCTTCAACCGGTGCTGAAGCAGATGGTCGCGCGCGGGCAGGGAAAGGTGCTGATCACCGGCTCGATCGCGGGGCATCTCGCGGGCTCTTTCCAGGCGGTCTATAATGGCAGCAAGGCCTTCGTCGACAGCTTCGCGGCGGCGATCGGCAACGAGCTCAAGGATAGCGGGGTCACGATCACCTGCCTGAAGCCGGGGCCCACCGACACGCGCTTCTTCGCGCGTGCCGATATGCTCAACACCAAGGTCGGGCAGGCGGAGAAGGACGATCCGGCCGATGTCGCGGTGACGGGTTGGGAGGCGATGAAGGACGGCGAACATGCGGTCGTCCACGGCCTCAAGAACAAGGCGCAGGTGCTCGCCTCGGGCGTGCTGAGCGAAGCGGCGACCGCCGAAATGCACCGCAAACAGGCCGAGCCGGGCTCGGGCTAGCCCCAGGATCAGCCCTTATCGTCCCGCTTGCCGAATCTCTGGCGCGGTTTGGGCTTGCTTATCGGCTCGCGGCAAAACATTCTGGGCCGGGGGGCCAGAACAGGATTTCGCATTCGCCCATGCTCAATTGCCGACCCGATCAGACGCCGCTCCGTATCCTTGGCGAGAAGCTGACGGCGGATCCGTCGCGCGTCGTGCTGCGGCCCTTTCACCTCGCGTGGCAGTCGAGCGTTTCGGAACCGTCGCGTTCGGCGCAACTGGTCGACGATCTGCTGCGGCTCGACGAGGATCAGGCCGAACTGGAACTCGGCCTCGTCTGGAAGGATTTTTCGGAGCGGCACTGGCAGATCGGCCGCATCTTCGACGACCGTTTTGCCGAGATCGCCGAAGATCTGGGCCTGGACGCGGGCGCGATTTCGCCGGTCAAGCGCCGGCTGATCGGCGCCTATTTCTGCCACGAATATAGCTATGCCGCCGCCGCGCTGATGAACCCGAGCATCGTCCTGCATCCCGACCAGAGCGGGCTCGGCCGCGACCAGCTACGCTTCGTCATGTCGATGCGCGCGGTGGGCGAGGGGCACATCAGCTCGATCGCGTTTCGCGAAGGCATCGTCGGACCCGACGGCGACTTCAGCCTGTGGCCGCAATCAGGACCCGCGATGGCCGCGGTCGTCGACGATCGCCATCATCTGGAAGCCGAGGATGCAGTGGCCGTGCACCGGCAACCCGACAGCCCGATCTCGAACAGCGTGTTGTTTCCGGTCACCGAAGCGCAGCGCAACGGGCTGGAGGACCTGCGGCTGGTGCGGTTCCTGCACGATGATGGCAGCACCGAATATCTCGGCACTTATACGGCCTATTCGGGCCATTCGATTCGCTCCGAATTGCTGCGCACCAATGATTTTGCGAGCTTCTGCCTCGAACCGCTCTCGGGCCGCGCCGCACGCAACAAGGGCATGGCGCTGTTTCCGCGGAAGGTCGGCGGCCGCTATCTGACGGTCGGGCGGCAGGATGGCAAAAATATCACCTTGCTCGCGTCCGACAGCCTGACCGACTGGGATGACGAAGGGCAGCCGCTGCTGAGCCCCGCTTTCCCGTGGGAATTCGTGCAGATGGGGAATTGCGGCAGCCCGATCGAATGCGACGAGGGGTGGATATTGCTGACCCACGGCGTCGGCGCGATGCGCAAATACAGCCTCGGCGCGGCGCTGCTCGACAAGGACGATCCATCGAAGATTTTGGGGCGGACCGCATGCCCGATCCTCTCGGCCGCCGAAAGCGATCGCGAGGGCTATGTGCCCAATGTGGTCTATACATGCGGCGCGCTGGCGATCGGGAACGAGCTGTTCATTCCCTATGGGATATCGGACAGCGCGATCGGTTTCGCGACAACGACCGTTCCCGATCTGCTGCGGGCGATGGTCTAGCCGGCGCCGCATCGGCCCAATATTGCCGCAAGTTATAAAAGCCGGAGGAAAAGCTTTGCCGGCCTGCGATTTCGGCAACTTCCCGAAACGGCGGCGCGTTGAAAGGCGGGGGCTGTTTCGACGGGAGATCATCATGCCGCAAGATACCGACGCCACCCACATTCTCGCCGCCGACCACCGCGCGGTCGAGGCTTTGTTCGAGGAATTCGAGAAAGCCAGCGGCGCCGATCGCAAGGCGAAGATCGCCGAACAAATCTGCACCGAGCTCAAGATCCACGCTCAGATCGAGGAAGAGGTCTTCTATCCGGCGCTGAAGGGCAAGGTCGACGACGATCTGCTGAAGGAAGCCTATGTCGAGCATGACGGCGCGAAGGTGCTGATCAACGACATTCTCGCCTCGGGACCCACGGACGAATATTTCGAGGCCAAGGTCACGGTGCTGTCCGAAGAGATCAAGCATCATGTGAAGGAAGAGGAAAAGCAGCAGGACAATATGTTCCAGCAGGCGCGCGCGGCCGAAGTCGATCTCGACGCGCTCGGCGAGCAATTGCTCGCGCGCAAGGAGGAATTGAAGCGCCAGGCCGAAACGGCGGGGCTGCCGCCCGCTGCGCTCGTGACGATGTAGCCATGAGCGCCGATCCCATCGGCGCGCGCCTCGCCGAACTGGCCGAGCGCGTCGCCGACGGCGATATTCGGTTCGCGACGGCGGAAAGCTGCACCGGCGGCCAGCTGGCGGCGGCGCTCGCCGGCCACAGCGCGCTCGGGTCGCATCTGGAGCGCGGCTATGTCGTCTATTCGGTCGACGCCAAATGCGACATGCTCGGCATATCGCGTAGCTTGGCCGAACGCTCGCAAGGTGTCGGCGCCAGCGTGACGGCGGCGCTGGCCGAGGCCGCGCTCGACAAGAGTCGCGCCGACGTCGCGATCGCGATCACCGGTTTTTGTGGCCCGCAGGAAGACGACGAGGAAGTTGGTCTCGTTCATCTCGCCTGCGCGGTGCATGGGCGGGGAACGCTCAGCCGCACATGCCATTTCGGCGAGATCGGCCGCCGCGCCGTGCTCGACGCGGCGGTCGCCGAGGCGCTTGCGATGCTGCGGGAAGCGGTGCCGAACGCGACTGTCGCCGGCTGATGGAGGCGTCACCCGTCGATGCGCTGGTGATCGGCGCCGGGCCCGCGGGCTTGACCGCTGCCATGTATCTGACCCGGTTCCAGCGGCGGGTTCGCGTCGTCCACGACGGGAGGGCGCGCGCTTTGTGGGTGCCGCGCACGCGCAATGTCCCGGGCTTTCCCGACGGCATCGTCGGCGAGGAGTTAATCGAGCGCATGACCGATCATGCGCGCCGTTATGGCGCCGAGATTATGTTCGGACGCGTCGCCACGCTCGAACGCACGGCCGGCCATTTTCGCGCGACGCTCGAGGAGGGCGCGAGCATCACCGCCCGCGGCGTGATCCTGGCGACCGGCGTCGACACCAATCTCGCCGAGCTGGACGAGGGCGATCACAGGACCGCGGTGCGCGACGGCGTGCTCCGCTATTGCCCGATCTGCGACGGTTTCGAACATCAGGACGAACGGATCGCGGTGCTCGGATCGGACCTTCACGGCGCCGCCGAAGCGATGTTCCTGCGGCAATTTTCCGGGGATGTGACGCTGATCCCGAAATGGCGGGTGGCGCTCAGCGACGCGCAGCGTGAGGAGCTCGCGGACAGCGGCGTCGTCGTTCTCGAAGGACAGGTCGAACGTCTCGCCGCCACCGCCCGTGACATCGCCGTCCAGATGCGCGGCGAGCCGGCCGCGCGCCGCTTCGACATCCTCTATCCGGCCTTCGGGTCGCGTCCGCGCAGCGAACTCGCAGCGGCCTTGGGCGCCTTGGCCGACGACGCGGGCTGCCTGCCCTTCCATGCCTTTTCCGACGGGCTTCTTCCCGGCCTCTATGCCGCGGGCGATGTGGTCGCAGGGCTCGACCAGATCAGCGTCGCGATGGGGCAGGGGGCGATGGCGGCGACGCGGCTTCACAATTGGCTGCGCGACACCGAGGGTCACATGATGGCCGATCAGGACTGAGGAACATTGCTCCGGCTCGGGGCTTGATGCCGCGTAACCCAACAGCAGAGAAGGAAGCGGCCCATGGATTTCGCAGTCGACCGGTTGGTGTTCGGTCCCGACGATGTCGACCTGTCGCGTTCGCCGCTCGCGGGCCATCTCGATGCCGAGACCTTCGTGCTCGGCGCCTTCAATCCGGGGCTCGCGCGCCTGGCGAACGGCAATCTGCTGATGCTCGTGCGGGTCGCGGAAGCGCTGCGCGAGCCGGTGTCGAACGGCCATGTCCACAGCATCCGCTGGGACGAGGGGCGCTATGTCCGCGACGCCTGGCCGCTCGAACTGTGCGACACCGCCGATCCGCGCAAATTCCTCGTGCATGGCGGGAACTGGCAGATCATGGCGCTGACCTCGCTCTCCTGGCTACTGCCGGTCGAACTGACCCCCGACGGGCTGGAGGTGGTCGCGGTGCATTATGACCGGGCGGTGGCGCCGCACGCTTCCTTCCAATGCTATGGCGTCGAGGATGCGCGTATCAGCCGGGTTGGCGACCGCTGGCTGATGACGAGCTGTTCGGTCAGCCCCGAGCGCCATTCGACCACGCTCTACAGCTCCGAAAACGGCCTCGACTGGCGGTTCGAGGACATCGTGCTCGATCATCAGAACAAGGACATGCTGATTTTCGAGGGCCAGATCGCGGGCCATTATTGGGCGCAGACGCGGCCGCTCGGCGCGCTCTATTTCACCTATCCGCCGGGGAGCCCGTGGCGGGCGGGCCCGTCGATCAACCTCGCTTCCTCGCCCGACGCGCTGCACTGGAAGCCGCGGCGCGAGCCGGGGCTGCGGCCGCATGCCGATACGGTCGCGACCGCGAGGATGGGCGGCGGAACTCCGCCGATCCTGACGAAATGCGGCTGGCTGACCTTATGGCATGGCGTCGAGCCGAAGGAGATCGTCGGCATCTATCGCACCTATTGGTCGCTCCTCGACCCGGGCGATCCTTCGCGCGTTCTCAAGAGCGAGCATCGGCCGTTGCTGGAGGCCAATGCAGACCTGACCCGGCCGCTCGAAGACAAGATGTATCTGCGCGACGTCGTCTTCACGACGGGCATCGCCGACGCCGGCGACCATTTCATCATTGCCTCGGGCGAAGCCGACCTGGCTTGCCGGATTACCCATATCCCCAAGTCGCATTTCGGTCTTTGAGGCCGTCCGCTTGGGGTAAAGGCGGGCAGGCCAGGATCGTCCATGTGCCGCCGTTGTGGCCGACGCGGCACAGCGCTTGGCCATCGCAGACGAGCAGCGCCCAGCGGCCGTCGCATTCCCGCTCCGCGATTTCGAGCGCGATACCCGCGCTCGCGGCTTCGAATTCGATGCGCTTGGGAAGGCCGACGCCGTCGTCGTCGAACTGAAGGCTGTAGCTGGTCCTGAGGGAAGCGGCCGGCATCGCGGTTGCCCTCAGTAGGTCGCCGGGGGATCGCTCGCCGGAAAGGATTCGTCCGAGGCCTGATCGACATTTTCCCACGGGCGCTTCACATTGTCGCGCATGCCGTCCGGGCCTGCCGAGCGCGTCTGGTCGAAATTCTCCGACTGGGTTTCGCCGTCGGCGAAGGCCGCGCTATGCTGTTCGCCCTTTGCGGTCTGCGGCGCGGATTTGCGCGTGAACCAGAAAAGCGCGCCGAGCGTCCCCAGCGCCAAAATCTTTCCCAGTCCCGAATGTCTCTTTGCTGCGCTTGCCATGTTTTTCGTCCTTCACTGTTCTGCCGGATCGACGCTTGCGGACGGGCGGAGTTGCATGAACCGCACGCGGTCGCACGATTGATTTCGGCGCGCTTATCCCAGGTTAATGATGCGCGCCGAACGAGCCGGGGTCGGCGAGCAAGGGCGCTCTCCCTCCATTAATTTCACTGGACGGTCGGCAGCGCGGCTCGGCAATCCGCGGCGCATTCGCGGCACATCTTGGCGCAGAGCCGGCAATGATCATGATCGTGGCGCTCGCATTCGGCGGCGCAAAACTCGCAGACGCGCGCGCAGCTTTCGAGCATCAGCCGCAGAACCTCCACATTTCGGCCGGTACGCCGGACCGCGAGTTTCGCGGTCGCACCGCACACATCGGCGCAGTCGAGGCATGCGCGGATGCACTGGCGCATATCCATCGGCTCGGCGGCGCACGCGTCGGCGCAAGACGTGCACATCAGTTCGCAGAACATCGCGTGGCGCGCCGCAGTTGCGAGCGGTTCATTCGCCTCGCCGCCCACGTCGGGATGCATCGAAATCATTTCGCGGATCGACATAAATACTCCTGAAACGCCCTTGCTGCCGCGGACGGCGAACCGTCCTTGTTGAACGAGACGCCACGGATCGTTGCGAGTTCCTGCCTCGCGACGTGGCGACTTGAACATCGGGTCTTTATGGGCGAAAGTTGATCTGGGTTCGGAAAATAGGGGCGCCGCCACCTTCGCGGCGGCGCCGATCTTCAGTCGAGTTTGGGACTGACCACCCCCGATGTGTAGCGCAGATTATTCTGCACATGCTTCACGCCCGAAATCGCATCGACGCAGTCTTCGGCGCGGCGCTTGGCGCGGCGATCCTCGACGGTGCCTGATAGCGTGACCTCGCCCTGCTCGACCGCGACGTCGATTTCGGAGGCGT
Organism: uncultured Sphingopyxis sp.; assembly: GCA_966250105.1. Lineage (GTDB taxonomy): Bacteria > Pseudomonadota > Alphaproteobacteria > Sphingomonadales > Sphingomonadaceae > Sphingopyxis. The sequence continues at coordinate 75,193 of CBINGC010000004.1, forward strand.
CGAGCCAGACGTCTTCGGTGAGGCGATCGTTCACATCCTCGCGGATGCGCTCGTCCGACCGGGCATAATTTTTGGGGCCGCGACCGCGATGATCCTGTTCGCGGCGGCGCCGGGCGTCGCGGTCGCCGAACCAGGACATGACCTCGTCGCCGGCGCGCTCGAAAAAGCCGCGATCGTCGTCGTCATATTCGGTCCGGCGCGACCTTGGGCCCTCACCATAGGGCGAGTAGCCGCGCGCGGCGGGATAGCCGAATTCGCTGGGCCACAGCGAGCCCGGGCGTTCGCCGCGCCCGCCGCGCGCTTCGCCGACCGCGTCATAATAGCGCGAGCGGCCGCCGTCGCTTTCATAGGTGGGCCAGGCGCTTTCGCGGCCACCATAAGAGCGATGCCGATCGCCCGCGTGGCGATCATCCCATTCGTCGCGTCGATAGGGTTGTTCGCGGCGGGCTTCTCTTCCGCGTCCGCCACGACGTTCCTCTTCCTCGATTGCGGTATAGCCGCGCGCGGTATCCTCGGCGCGGCCGCGGTTCCAACCCGCTGTGCCGCCGCGGTCGTCGGGGACGCTGTTGTCGCGATAATCCCAGAGGGGCGTTCGGTCGTCGAACCTGTCCATTTTCCATCTCCATTGTCGGTCGAGCGGGCAGGCTGCCGCAAAGGTCGACAGCCCCCCGGCACCAGAGTGACGTCCCGAAGCGGGGGAAGTTCCGGCGCGTCCACGCGCGGTCTTGACGCAGGTTAGCGTTTCGGCCCGGCACGTTCGGTGCGGCTGGCGCGTCTTTCCCTCGCCCGGTTCATCGGGCGAAGAGGAAGAGGATAAAGACATGCAGAATCAGCAGGACGACGGCCAGGGCCGCGCTCCCGGGCAAGCCCAGCAGCAGGACGGAACCCAGCAAGGCGGCGGCGATCAACAGAACCGGCAGGAGGAACAGCAGGACCAGGAGCAGCAGGACAAGCTCGACAATAATCGCGGCGGCGCCGATCCGACGGGCGGCCAAGCAATCGATCAAGGGCGCGGTCCCGGCGAGAATATCGAGCCGCGCCCCGGCGAAGGCATGGAAGAGGATGACGAGACAGCCGCCGGCGAAAGCCAGCAGGACGCGCAGCCCGGCAGCATGGGCCAGTCCGCCGAACAGCCTGCCGAAGGATGGCAAGGCGAAGAGGATCTGGCGCGCCAGAACCCGGACTGACCGGCGCCCCGATACGCCCGAGGAGGTCCGCCATTCTGGCGGACCCCTTGTTGCGAAAAGCGGTGCGGCGCCGGGCGCAACTTGCGCCCGCTCCGTTCGTTCGTCGGGCGAGGGGCCGGCACTGAGGACATGTTCACCAATGGGAAGGACGATCGCCGGCTGGAAAATCGACGCCGCAGAGCGCGACCGGCTGCTTGCGCGCTTTCCGCCGCGTTATGAACGTCCTATCGCGGATCATGTCACGCTCCGCTTCGGTACCGACGCGGACACGTCGCTTCCCACCGAAACCGAGGCCTATATCGTCGGCGACGCCGATGATGGCGCGGGCGTCCATGCGCTCGTCGTCGAAATCGGCGGCACGACCGCGCGCGGCGACGGCAGCCATTTCCATATCACCTGGTCGCTCGGCGAAGGGCGCGCGGCGAAGGAAAGCAACGACGTGATCGCTGCGTCCGGATGGATCGCCGTCGATCGCGTCCGGATCGCGCTCCAGCCGGCGCGCTGGAAGGGCTGAGCGGTGCAACTCTATCTCGATTGCGACGGCGTATTGGCCGATTTCGACCGCGGCGCAACGAAGCTGCTCGGCATGCCGCCGCGCACCTATGAAAAGCGCCACGGCATCGCGGCCTTCTGGCGCGAGATCGCGCGCCATCCCGATTTCTACGGCACGCTGCCGCTGATGCCCGATGCGAAAGAGTTGTTCGCCGCGGTTCGCCACCTCATCCCCGTCATCCTGACCGGCCTGCCGCGCGGCGCCTGGGCCGCGCCCCAGAAGATCCGCTGGGCGGCCCGGCATTTCCCCGGCACGCAGATTCTGACCGTGATGGCGGTCGACAAGCGCAACCATGCGCAGCGCGGCGATATCCTTGTCGACGATCAGATAAAGCACGCGCATCTCTGGGAAGGCGCGGGCGGCATCTTCGTCCACCACCGCGACGCGGAAAGCACCATCGCCAAGCTGCGCGAACTGATTCCGGAAGAGATGGCGGCCAAGGCGTGAGCAACCTGTAGTGGGTAGCCGTCAGGCCGGCGACCCGCCGGCATATTGGACGACCGCATCCTCGCGCTTCTCGGGCCGGATATAGATCGAGCTGATCAGCGGCGACGCTGCCTTCAACTCGCCCTCGATCACTTCGATCAGCGCCTCGGCCCGTCCCATCCGCAGCGCATCTTCGAAATCGGCGCTGACCGCGACGAAGATGGAATCGGGGGCGGTGTGGATCGTGCGGACATGGTTGATCGCGCTGATTTCGGGATGGGCTTCGACGATGCGCCGGATCGTATCGATCAGCGCCGGATCGGCGGCCTCGCCGATCAGCAGCTCCTTCGCCTCGCGCGCGAGCAATATCGCGACGGTGGCGAGGATCAGGCCGATCGCGATCGACGCGATGCCGTCGATGCGGGCGTCGCCGGTGGCGTGGCTCAGCCAGATGCCGACGGCGGCGATGATCAGCCCCGCGAGTGCCGCGCTGTCTTCGAACAGCACGATGAAGCCGGCGGGGTCCTTCGAGCGCCGGACCGCCTGCCACCAGCCGAGTTCGCCGCGACCGGCATCGAATTCGCGCACGGCGATCGCCCAGGAGGTGCCCTCGAGCAGAAATGCGACCGCGAGCACGACATAGTTGATCGTCGGATCGCGCAGCGGTTCGGGATCGTGGATGTGGATCCATCCTTGATAGACCGAAATGCCGGCGCCGATCGCGAAGATCAGGATCGCGACGACGAAGGCCCAGAAATAGAGCTCGCGGCCGTAACCGAAGGGATGGCGGCTGTCGGGCGCGCGTTTCGCCCGCGCTTGGCCATAGAGAAGGAGCAGCTGGTTGCCGCTGTCGACGAGCGAATGAACGCCCTCCGACAGCATCGACGACGACCCGCTGACCGCCGCGGCGATGAATTTCGCGACGGCGATGCCGAGGTTGGCGAACAGGGCGCCGTAAAGGACGATATTGGCCTTGATATGGCCGATGCGCTTGCTCGCCGCCATGTCGTTCACGGGAGCGCGTAGGCGATCACTTCATCGCCGATCGGCGTCTCCATGAAATGATGGCCGCCGGCGTAGATGACGACATATTGCTTGCCGTTCGCCTCATAGATCATCGGCGTCGCCTGTCCCCCCGCGGGCAGGACGTCGGACCAGATCGTCTTTCCCGTTCTGAGGTCGATTGCGCGGATCAGATTGTCGGTCGCGGCGGCGATGAAGATCAGCCCGCTCGCCGTCACCACCGCGCCGCCATTGTTCGGCGTGCCGATGGTGACCGGCAGCATCGACGGAATGCCGAACGGCCCGTTGGTGCGCGCGGTACCGAACGGGCGGTCCCAGATCGTTTTGCCGGTCGCGATGTCGATCGCGCGGATTCCGCCATAGGGCGGCTGCTTGCAGAGCAGGCCGGTGAAGGGCAGGCGCCAGCCGGCGTTGACGTCGATCGCATAGGGGGTGCCGGCCTGCGGATCGCCCGCGCCCTCGGCGCCGCCGATCTCGCCGCGCGCCTGATCGCGCGGCGCCCAACCCTGCTTGTTCGCTTCGGCGCGCGGCACGAGGCGGACATAATTGGGCATGTCGTTGTAATTGGCGACGATCACGCCGCGGACCGGGTCGACCGCGATGCCGCCCCAGTCGGTTCCGCCATTATAGCCCGGATATTCGATCGATCGGCGGTCGCTCGTCGGGGGGGTGTAGAAACCCTTGTAACTCGCCTTGCGGAACTGGATGCGGCAGATCATCTGATCGATCGGCGACATGCCCCACATGTCGCGCTCGGTGAGGTCGGGCATGCGGAGACTATGCCACAGCGAAACGATCTGCGTCGGCGACCGCTCAGCCGGCTCGACCCCGCCGCCCGGGACCTCGATCGTGCCCACCGGGGTGAGCGGACGCCCGGTGCGCCGGTCGAGAATATAGATGTCGCCCTGCTTGCTCGGCAGCACGAGCGCGGGGATCGACCCCTCGGGGCCCGGATAGTCGATCAGCGTCGCCTGCGCGCCGAAATCATAATCCCAGACGTCCTTCTTCACCGCCTGAAAATGCCAGCGCGGCTTGCCGGTCGTCACGTCGAGTGCGACGAGCGAGGTCGCATATTCATTCTCGGCCGGGCGGCGCAGGCTCGAATAATAGTCGGCGGCGGCATTACCCATCGGCAGATAGACGAGGCCCAGCGCTTCGTCGCCCGAGGCGATCGTCCACATGTTCGGCGTCCCGCGCGCCCATGCCTCTCCCGGCGGCGGATAGCCGCTCCAGTCGGGGTTCATCATGTCCCATGCCCAGGCAAGCTTGCCGGTGACCGCGTCATAGCCGCGGATCACCCCCGACGGCGCCCAGCGGCTCTGTCCGTCGAGCACCTGATGCCCGGTGACGACGATGCCGCGCACGATCGTCGGCGGCGAGTTGATCGAGACATAGCCCGGCGAGGTCTTGCCCATGCCGATCTTGGTGTCGACCTGTCCATTGGTGCCGAAATCCTGACACGGCCGTCCGGTCGCCGCATCGATCGCGAACAGCCGCGCGTCGAGCGTGCCGAAGATGATCCGCCGCGCGCAGGCCTGATCCGCGGCGGCGCCGGGCAGCGCATAATAGCTCACCCCGCGGCAGGCGGCGGTATAGGGGATCGCTTCGTCGGACACTTTCGGGTCGAAGCGCCAGCGTTGCCGCCCGGTCGCCGGATCGAGCGCGAGGATGATATTCTTGGGCGTGCAGACATACAGGCTGTTGCCGATCTTCAGGGGCGTATTTTCCGCGCCATAGGTGCCATGCGCCGCCTTCGACGGCATATCGCCGGTGTGGATCAGCCACGCGCGCTCCAGCTTGCCGACATTGGCCGGCGTAATCTGCGCGAGCGGCGAATAGCGCCGGGCGCTATAGGTGCCGCCATAGGCGGGCCAGTCGCTGCCCGCTCGCATCAGCGCCGGGTCGGCCATCGCCCAGCGGCTCGCCGGAAGCTTCTCCAGCGGCCGGGGGCTGTTGAGCAAGCCGAGCATAGTGCCGCTCGCCACGGCGACGAGGACGACAAGGCCGCTTCCTGCGAGCGCCAGCCGCCAGCGGCGCGGCCGGGCGGAGAGAGCGGCCATCGCGAAAATCACAAGAAGGAGGAGTATGAGCGGCGCGACGACGCGCGGAACGAGCGCCCAGCCATTTCCGCCGACTTCCCACAATGCCCAAATCAGCGTGCAAAATACGACCGCGACGTAAATCCAGCCGCCCAATATCCGGCCGCGCATCAGCAGCAGGCCGGCCGCCAGCATCGCACCCCCGGCGATCAGATAATAGGCTGACCCGCCGAGCGCCGTCAGCCAGATGCCGCCGATCAGCAGGATGAGGCCGATCGCCGCCACGATCAGTCCGGTGATCAGGGGGACGAGAGGGGCGGGGAAAATCTGGCGCAGTCGGCGCATCGGGGACCTCCTTTGTGCAGCGACTGTCCCTGCGGTCATCACCGGGACCCCTGTTCCAAAACGTCGAGCGACGTAGTTTGAACGCCCTCTTTCGCATCGGATCGCTGCGTGCCGGTGCGCGAGGGGCAGTCTCTGCCCCAACGCATGGCTCGGAAGAATGATGCGTCGGGATTTTTGCGGGCCCGGATGCGGAACCCGATGGCGACGGCGCGCTTGACGGCGGCCGATCAAAATGGCAATCGCCGCCGGCCTTGGCGATGCGGGTATAGCATAGTGGTAATGCTCTAGCCTTCCAAGCTAGCTAGGCGGGTTCGATTCCCGCTACCCGCTCCAAGATTTCATCCGACATTGTCCGACGTTGCCTTTGAAAACCGCAGAAAACTGCGGTATAGTCCCTCTCGTTTTCCGACGGCATCCGGCGCTATCCGGTGGCAGCCGAGCATGTCTGGGGGCCACTTCGGGGGCCTCGCTATCGGGGACGAATTCGAGTGGCCCCCACCGTGGGGGCCACTTGGTGGAAAGGCCCATGAAATAATGCCACTTTCTGATGTCGTCATCCGCAACGCCAAGCCGCGCGAGAAGCCATTCAAGATGGGTGATTCGCTCGGACTGTTTCTGCTGGTTCAGCCGAGCGGCGGAAAATTGTGGCGACTCAAATATCGTATCAACGGTCGCGAGAAGAAGTTTGCGCTAGGCGTTTATCCCGATGTGAGCTTGAGCGACGCGCGCCGCCGCCGCGACGAGGCGCGCAGGTTGCTCGCGGATGGCAAAGACCCCTCACTCGAAAAGCAACGCGAAAAGACGCGCTCACGAATCGAAGCGAACAATACCTTCGGCGCAATCGCCGAAGAATATTGCCGTAAGCGGCGGCGCGACGGTGAGAAGGCATGGGCAACTTCCACCGCGACGCGAAGCGAGTACCTGCTTTCGCAGCTCGCCATTTCGATCGGCCGCGTGCCGGTGGCGGAAATCGGCCCTGCGGACGTTCTCGCCGCCGTGCGTAAAATGGAGGACAAAGGTAATCTCGAAAGCGCGCGGCGGACGCTGCAACTTGCCAGCAGCGTCTTTCGCTATGCCGTCGCCACGGTGCGTCTGACCTCTGACCCGACGCGGGATTTGCGGGGTGCGCTTATTTCACCGAAGGTGACGCACTATGGCGCGATCACCGATCCCGCCAAGGCCGGCGAACTGCTTGTCGCGATCGACGGCTATGACGGTCATGGCGTCACCAAACTCGCATTGCAGATCTCACCGCATGTCTTCGTTCGTCCTGGCGAATTGCGCCAAGCCCAGTGGGGAGAAATCGATCTCGCCTCAGCATTGTGGACCATCCCCGCGGAAAAGACGAAGATGCGGAAGCCGCACCACGTTCCGCTGTCGGGCCAGGCGGTCGAATTGTTCCGGTCGCTGCAATCGCTTTCGGGGACCAGCGGCTATGCGTTTCCCTCGATCCGAACTCGCAAGCGCCCGATGTCGGACAATACGCTCAACGCTGCGTTGCGTCGGCTCGGCTATTCGAGCGATGAAATGACGGGGCATGGCTTCAGGGCGATGGCAAGCACACTGCTCAATGAATCCGGGTTATGGTCGCCCGATGCAATCGAGCGTGCGCTGGCTCATGGAGATAGCGACAAGGTTCGCGCGGCCTATCATCGCGGTGCACACTGGAAAGAACGCCTGAAAATGGCGCAATGGTGGAGCGACTATCTCGACGGTTTGCGGAGGGAGGCTCAATCCCGAACCCCTTCCACTCGGCTTGAGGGCATCCAGTATAGATGATCCCGACCGGATATGGAGAACGAATGGTTGTCCAATCGGATTTGCTCGATCTCCTCCCTTTGTCGCCCATGACGCCGCCTTCATGCGATATCGTTCGGTAAAGCTGCGAAAAAGTTTCGCTAAAACGAAACGGAAGACCTCCGCTTGTGCATCTTACTTCTGAACGCGCGCCGCACAGGACGGATCGCCCGTTCGCATCCTTCCGGGCCTGAAATCCGCCCTGGAAATTGAGACGCACAATCACAAAGGGATCATTCTCCAATGCGTAAAATTGTTTTTCCGATCGTCGCTGCTGCCGCCTTCGCCCTGCCGCCCACGGTCGCCGCGCAGACGACCGAACAGCCGGCCGAAACGGAAAAGGCCGAACCTGTGTCCGAGCCGAAGGTTGAGCCTGCCGAACCCGCGGCTGAACCAGCAGCGAAACCGGTGGCTGAGCCGAATGAAGAACCAGCGGCGGAACCTGCGAAAGAACCGGCGAGCGATGAGCCGGCGGCCGATCCGAACCGCTAAGGATCTGACAATGCGAAAAAGGGCGGGTCTTTCCCGCCCTTTTTTATTTGCGGACAGGCAATCGGAAAGAGCCGCGACCATGCTATGTTGGCGGCTGATAAAAATAATTCGCTAAAACAAAACGGAAAATCTCCCCTCGTGCATCGTACGTCTGAATGGAGGCGCGAAGACGCATGTCGTGAACCGGGAGAAGCGCGCAAAGATTATGGCATGGGTGGGGAAGGAGATACTTCCCCACGAGGCCGACGTGCGCGCCTGGCTCCGGCGCACGCTCGATCCCGAAGACCTCGAAGATGTCATCCAGGAAACCTACTGCCAGATCGCGGCGCTCAAGGATGTCGGCCACATTCGCAGCGGCCGCGCCTATTTCTTCACGGCGGCGCGCAGCATCGTCCTGATGCGATTGCGCCGCCAGCGTATCGTCAGCATCGAATCCGTTACGGAAATAGAGAGCCTGAACATCGTTGGAGATGAACCGTCGCCCGAACGGGTCGCCGGAGGCCGACGCGAACTGGACCGGGTCCGCCGACTGATCGAGGGATTGCCGGATCGATGCCGCAGGATATTCGAGCTTCGCAAGGTCGAAGGGCTGCCGCAAAGGGAAGTCGCGGAGCGGCTGGGAGTGACCGAGCATGTCGTCGAGAATGACGTGACCAAGGGTTTGAAACTGATTTTGCAGGCGATCGCCCAGGGTGAGCAGAACGCCGAACAAGCTATGGCAAGAATGGAACAAGATGATCGAGCGCGAAACAGCACAAGCGATCAATGATCGCGCGGCCGCATGGGTCGCCCGCATGGACCGGGAGGGCGGAGACCCTGCCGTGCGCGCGGAACTCAAGGCATGGCTCGCCGGCGACGATCGCCGCCGCGGCGCCTATTTCCGCGCCAAGGCGGCGTGGACGATGCTCGACCGCGCGAGCGTTCTCGGTGCGGGGCAGGCTCCATCCTATGAGGTGGCCGCCGCTGGCGGCACGAGGTTTCCACGCCGGCGGCTTCTCTGGGGTGGGGGCGGTGCTATCGCTGCCGCACTGGTGCTCGGCATTACTGGCCTGGATTTCCCTGCTACGCCCGACCAGCAAATCCAGACGGCGATCGGGGAAATAAGGCGCGTCCCGCTTAGCGACGGCTCGCTCGCCGCGGTAAACACCCAGACGACGCTTGATGTCACGATGAAGCCCGAGGTGCGACAGGTCGCATTGAAGGAAGGCGAAGCCTGGTTCCAGGTCGCCAAGGATCGGACACGACCGTTCGTCGTCGAGATCGGCGACGTGCGGGTGCGCGCGGTCGGCACGGCCTTCGCCGTCAAGCGGACGGCGGCCGGCGTCGATGTCCAGGTAACCGAGGGCGTCGTCGAGATATGGCGCGTCGGCGACGAGGCCAATATCCACCGCGTGAAGGCCGGCACGCGCGCGTTGATCGCGCCCGACCGGGCGGTCGCGCCCATCGTCGCCGCGAACGAGGAAATCGACAATGCGCTCGCCTGGCGCACCGGCCAGCTCGTCTTCGATGGCGATAGCGTCGCCGAGGCCGTCGCCGAGTTCAACCGCTACAATGTCCGCAAGATCGAAGTGGCGGATGCCGGTCTGGGCGAACAGAAAATGGTCGGGCGCTTCCGCACCAACGAACCCGACGCCTTTGCACGCGCGGTCGCTACCTTGATGAAGGCGCGCGCCGAAATGCACTCGGATCGGATCATCTTGTCTCAGAACTGAAATAAATTCGGTCCGCAAAAACGGAAAAGTCTCTCCCGCGCATCGTGTCCATGTGAGCCTGAATAATTGGGCCGCTCATATGGGGAGGAATATATGCGGTATCGCGATCTTCGCAGCGCTCTTGCGACTTCGGCAGCTATTTGTGCGGTGGCGATCGCCACGCCGGCGATGGCCCAGACCAAGACTTTCGACGTGCCGGCCCAGTCGGCCGCGACGGGCATCCCCCAGCTCGCCACGCAAGCCGATGTCCAAATTCTCGTCAGTGCCGATGCGGTGCGCGGCAAAAGCATCCGCGCGATCAAAGGACAGATGACCGTCGACCAAGCGGTTCGCCGCGCTGCGGCTGATGCCGGGCTGCGTGTCGTGTCGAGCGATGGACGCACGTTTACGTTGGCCTCGGCTGTCGCAGCGGCGGCGCCTCCCGCAGATACCTATGTCGCCAACGAAATCGTCGTTACTGCGCAAAAGCGCGTCGAGTCGGTACAGGACGTGCCGATCGCTATCACGGCCTTGTCGCAGAAAAATTTGGAAGAGCAGAAGATTGAAGGTGGCCCCGACATCATGCGGGCTGTTCCGAACCTGACTTTTTCGAAGTCCAATTTTACCAGCTACAATCTGTCAATTCGCGGTGTCGGCACGAAAGCAATATCGGCTTCCACTGATCCGGGTGTGGCAGTCAGCTTCAACAATCTTGGGATGATCAACAATCGCTTCTTCGAGCAGGAATTTTTCGACCTTGAGCGTCTCGAAATCCTCCGCGGACCCCAAGGCACACTGTACGGGCGCAACGCCACCGGCGGCGTCGTCAATCTCATTACAGCCAAGCCCAAGCTTGGCCGTTTCGAAGGCAGTCTCAAGGGTGAAGTCGGGAATTTCGATAGCCGCCGCCTAGTCGGAATGCTGAATGTTCCAATTGTTGTCGATGCGTTTGGCCTTCGTGTTGCCGGATCGATGACCGAACGCGACGGTTATGATCAGAATTTGGTTACCGGAAACCGCGTTAACGGTCGTGATCTCTATTCGCTGCGCGCCACATTAGGCTTCGAAAACGACTGGCTCCGCGGAAACTTCACTTGGGAGCGATTTCGGGAAGACGACAATCGCTCGCGCACTGGAAAGCAGTTGTGCCACCGAGACGACAGCCCTTTAATGGTTGGGTCGACTTCCACACAAGACATTCCAGGTGTCAGTGAACAGGTTAGGCAGCAACTCGCTCCCCAGCGGGCGGCCTTTTTCAGCACGGGCTGCAAGGCTGGAAGTTTATACGATGAAGAGGCATTTGGTACGCCAAATGGCCAAGCGCTCGCGTATGTGGCCGGAGCGTACGTTGTTAATCAGAACTATAGGTTCGGCTATAATCCTACAACTGGAACCACCACGGATGCAGTGTTGCTAAATCCAGTCGATCCGTATGGAGGCTTGCAACAATCCCGCAACTTGCGTGAGATCGCGTCCATTCGTGATCCGATATACCGCGCGTCATCCGATATTCTTGAGTTGTCACTGGACGCGGACATTACTGAAAACGTGACATTGACGTCGCAAACCGCATGGAATTGGGACAGCGTATACAGTTTTCAAGACTTTAACAGATTTAATACGTTGCCGATATTTAACGACACGTCCCAATTCCTAGCTCGAGCGCCCACTGCCTCGAACCCCAATCCCCCCCCGAGTATCTGGCGAAATATGGCGCCCGGAGGGATCTTTTGCGATCCTCAAATCGGTTGTTCCGATACGCTTGCAGTCTTTGATGTCTCGTCTTCAGACTCGAAACAGTTCGTTCAGGAAGTGCGACTTCAATCCAATTTTAATGGCCCGTTCAATTTTAGCGTAGGTGGAAACTACACGGAATTCAGGACACAGAACGAATATTACGTAATGAGCAACTTGCTAACTGCAATTGCCATGATGCAACCACTGAACGGTTCTGGAAGCCAAACCGAGTGCGCGCAGGACAGATTTAATACCATCGGTGGAGGATCTGGAACGTTGGTTCCAATAAGAGATAGCTTTTGCGCCTATATTGACCCAAATCCCGTTGAGGATATAAATGGTGATGGGCATAATTACTTCCGAAGCTCTAACCCATATCAGTTAAAGAGTTGGGCTGCTTTTGGGGAAGCCTATTATAATGTCAGTCCTAATCTAAAGGTTACTGCGGGGCTGCGCTATACTCGCGATCGTAAGAAATTTACGCCGGTACCTTCGCAGTTGCTCTTGGCTCCCACATTGCTCGGCGGCGGCTATGTGGGAACGGGCCATCCGGCAGATCCAGACATCAAAATCGGTTGGGGTGAATTCACCGGTCGATTTGGCTTCGACTGGAATCCTGACCTTGGTTTCACGGATGACACGCTCCTCTATGCCTTCTTCAGCCGAGGGTACAAAGCGGGCGGAGTCAATCCACCGACGCCAGGCTTCGCTACCAAGCAGGATTATATAGACTATGGATTTCTGACTCCCGAATTGGCTGATATCCTTGAAGGAACTCAGATCCCGAGACTGACCCTCACTGGTGTCAATTACAAATCTACTTTTGAACCCGAATTCGTCAATGCCTTCGAGATCGGCGCAAAGAATGTCATGATGGGCGGACGGCTCACTTTGAATGCGAGTGCCTTTTTCTACGACTATAGCAACTATCAAGTTTCACAGATTCGCGATCGCACTGCGGTGAACGAGAATTTTGATGCAAAAATCTGGGGTGCGGAACTTTCCGCAATGTTCGAGCCCGTTGATAGGCTGCGCATTAACGCCAACGTCGGGTATCTTCGCACCAAAGTCGGGAAGAGTGAGCGATCGATTGACCCAATGAACCGAACTTTAGGGAACCCTGACTATGCGGTGGTCAAGCCCTTTGTGCAGTTGCCGTCGAACTGCGTTGTACCCGTAGGCGTCGCAGAAGATTGGCTGCAAAGATACTCATCAAACTCGACGATTGGCGTCATTTGCGGCGGTCTCATCGGAGTTTTTGGTGCAAATTTCGCGAACTTTGTCCGCGATCCAGCCACAGGCGAGCGGTATGACGTGAACAATTATCCCGATCTGAATGGCGGAGCAGGTTTCTACACCGATCTTGGCGGCAAGGAATTGCCCAACTCGCCGCGCTGGACCGTCAATTTGGGCGCCGAATATACGATCCCGTTCGACGGCGACTGGAGTGCCACCATTCGCGGCGACGGTTACTGGCAGGCGAAGAGCTGGGCGCGTGTCTATAACCTCAATCCCTATGACCGTCTCCGCGACTGGACCAACTTCAACATCTCGCTCCGCGTTGATGGTCCCGATGACCTGTCGATCGAAGCTTATGTGAAGAACGTCTTCAACTCGACGCCGATCACCGATGCGTTCCTGAACAGCGATGACAGCGGCCTGACGACCAACGTCTTCACGCTCGATCCGCGCATCATCGGGTTCAGCATCGCCAAGAAGTTCTGATCCTCTCCGCCCAGTCCACTGGCGGGCAACCTCGGGTCATCAACATGCACAATTATCCGGCAGGCTATGCGGAGGACTATTTCGACGGTCAGCGCCACCGCGACGATCCGGTCATCCACGCCTGCGTTGCAGCTAATGCCTGCTTTACATGGTGCGACCTCGCGACCTTCATCACGATCGACGCGCGGCACCGTGACTTCCTCGATCGCGGTGCGCGCTATGGCGTCAGCCACGGCATCACCGTCCCCGCCTTCGTGCTCGGCGAGCGCAGCGGATCGTGCAATTTCTGTAGTGCGTCAACAAGGCGCCCTGGCGGTTGGTTCAGGCCTTCTTCGACCCAGCTTGCGTCGGAACGGCGGAACTTTTCTGGAGGCGGGTTATCTCGTCATCCCGCCGTCGGACATCGCGCGGACCAAGCCGCTCGTGCGGCTCGTGCTCAACCAGATCGGGCGGCGGCTGGTGCTGAACAAGGACGGTAGCTTTCAGCGCACCCTGCGCTTTCGCGGCCCGGATCTCGAAAGCGCGACCGTGCCTTTCTCGCCGACGCCGGCCTCGACTGGGCGGCCGACCTGCTCGCCGATTTTCCGTCCCCCCAAGCCCCCCAAGAAGGAGATTTTTGATGCCACGTCCCCTCCGTCACCACATCGTCACCGGCCTGCTCGGTCTCGGCGCGATCGGCGCGCTCGCCTTCGCCGTCGCGATGCCCGGCGCGCCGGCATCGGCGCAGCTCAGCGTGTTCGATCCGAGCAATTATTCGCAGAACCTGCTCACCGCGGCGCGGACGCTGAGCCAGGTCAACAACCAGATCCGCTCGCTCCAGAACGAGGCGCAGATGCTCGCGGGGCAGGCGAAGAACCTCGAGCGCATCGACTTTCCCCAGCTCGACCGGCTCCGCGAGAAGCTCGGTGAGATCGACCGGCTGATGGGGCAGGCGCAGGGGATCGACTTTCGTGTCGATCAACTCGACGAGCGTTATCGCCAGCTTTTCCCCGACAGCTTCGCCTCGGCGATGACCCGCGACGAACGGATCGCGGCAGCGAAGCAGCGGCTCGACACCGAGATGGCCGCGTTCCGCCAGACGATGAAGGTGCAGAGCGGGATCGTCGAAAATGTCCGCGGTGACGCGGCGGCGCTCAGTGAGATCGTCGCAAAGAGCCAGGGCGCCGAAGGTTCGCTCGCCGCGCAGCAGGCGACCAACCAGCTGCTCGCGCTCGCGACCAAGCAGCAGTTCCAGCTCCAGACGCTGATGGCGGCGCAGTTCCGCAAGGAATCGCTCGAAGCCGCGCGCCGCGGGCAGAGCGCGATCGAGGCGCGGGCGCGGACGACGCGCTTCCTCGGCGACGGCAAGGCCTACACGCCGCGCCAATGAGCCAGGGCGGCGCCGCGCCGCCCGCTCCCCGGCCTGGCGCCCGCCCGTCGCGGGGCCGGCGACCCGTCTCCCCCTTTCGGGAACCGGTCCCGCGACACCCTTTCTTGCATTTTCAGGAGTGTGATTGCCGTGCAGGATCTCAATGTCATCGACCAGTTCATGCAGGCGTTCATCGCCTATATCGACAGCGGCTTCGGGCTGCTCGGCGGTGACGTCGGATTCCTGACGACGATTCTGATCGGCATCGACATCACGCTCGCCGGGCTGTTCTGGGCGCTCGGCGGCGAGCAGGACGTGATCGGCAAGTTCCTCAAGAAGATTCTCTATGTCGGCGCCTTCGCGCTGATCCTCAACAGTTTTCCGCTGCTGTCCGATATCATCTTCCGCTCGTTCGCGGGGCTCGGGCTGACCGCGGGCGGCAGCGCGATCGGCCCCGAGGACCTGTTGATGCCGGGCCGGCTCGCGGGGACGGGCTTCGAGGCCGCATGGCCCTTGCTCGAACAGGCGAAGGAGCTGGTCGGGCCGATCGACTTCTTCGATAATTTCGTCGAGATCGCGGTGCTGGTGATCGCGTGGATCATCGTCATCGCCGCCTTCTTCATTCTCGCGATCCAGCTCTTCATCACCATCCTCGAGTTCAAGCTGACCTCACTCGCCGGTTTCGTGCTGGTTCCGTTCGCGCTGTGGAACCGCACTTCGTTCCTCGCCGAGCGCGTGCTCGGCAATGTCGTTTCGTCGGGGACCAAGGTGATGGTGCTCGCGGTGATCGTCGGCATTGGCTCCAATTATTTCGCCGACTTCACCGGCGCGATCGCCGGCGACGAGGTGTCGATCGAGCAGGCGGTGTCGCTGATGCTCGCGAGCCTCGCGCTGTTCGGGCTTGCGATCTTCGGCCCCGGTATCGCCTCCGGACTGGTCGCGGGCGCTCCGCAGCTCGGCGCGGGTTCGGTGGTGACGACGACCGCGCTTGCCGCGGGCGGTCTCGCGATGGGCGGGGCGGGTGCCGTCGCCGCGGCGCGCGGCGCTGCGGGCGCCGGTCTCGGCGCGCTGCGTGCCGGCACGTCGATGGGGAGCGCGGCATCGACTGCGTATAAACTCGGCCAGGAAACGTCGGGCAGCGGCAGTGTCGGCGCCGGCATCGGCGGCATGGCGAGCGCCGCCAAAGGTGCCGCCACCAACTCCATGAAAAATGCCTTCGGGCTCCGCGCCGCCGCGGCGCGCGGCCAGCAAGCGGCGTGGACCGCGGGCGGAAGCGGCGGCGCAGCGAGCGCGGCAAATTCGCCGGGTGGCAGCGCCAGCGGCGGCGACAGCGCGCCGCCGGCATGGGCGCAGAAACTCCAAGGCGCGCAGGCGAGCCGGCATCGCCGCCAGATGGCGATCCACGCCATCCGCGACGGTGACAAGGGCGGCGCCGGCGCCAACCCCGATATCAAGGAAAGGGACTGAGTCATGAAATTCAAACGTGCGGTGCAGCGCTATGGGCGGACGCCCGAACCCGAGACGCCGTATCAGCGCGCCGGCCAGCTATGGGACGAGCGGATCGGATCGGCGCGCGTCCAGGCGAAAAACTGGCGGCTGATGGCGTTCGGCGGGCTGTTCCTGACGATCGGCTTGTCGTCGGCGCTCGTCTGGCAGTCGATGCAGAGCCGCGTCATCCCCTATGTCGTCGAGGTCGACCGGCTCGGCGAGGCGCGCAGTGTCGCTCCCGCGGCGACCGACTACCAGGCGACCGATCCGCAGATCGCGTGGCATCTCGGCAAGTTCATCGCCCATGTCCGCTCGCGTTCGCTCGATGCGGTGTTGATGCGCGAGCATTGGCTGTCGGCCTATGACTTCGCGACGCCGCGCGCCTCGCTCTTCCTCGGCGAATATGCCCGCGCCTCCAATCCCTTCGCCGAGGTCGGCCGCCGCACCGTGTCGGTGCAGGTGACCAGCGTCGTGCGCGCGTCGGAGAGCAGCTTCCAGGTCAAATGGACCGAGCAGGCCTATGAGCGCGGCAGTCTTGCCGGAACGTCGCGCTGGACCGCGATGCTCACCGTCAAGGTGCAGCCGCCGCGATCGGCCGATGTGCTGCGCAAGAATCCGCTCGGTCTCTATGTCGACGCCATCGACTGGAGCCGCGAGTTCGAAACCCCCGCCGATCGCGCGCCGTCGGTGCCGGCAATGCCGACGCCGCGCGAGATTGTGCCGCTCGGCTCGCCGATCGGATCTGTACCTATCCCCTCCGAACCCCTCGATCCGCTTGAAAGGAGCCAGCCATGATCCGCATCCTCATCCTGTCGGCGAGCGCGTGGTCGCTCATTCTTCCTGCCGCGGCCCAGCCCAAGACGACGGTAGCCGCCGCGAACGAGGCCGCGCTGCGCGAGCCGTCGCGCGCGGGCTATATCGCCGCGGTGCAAGTCTATCCTTACGCCGAGGGCGCGCTGTACCGGCTCTATGCCGCGCCCGAGCGCGTCACCGATATCGCGTTGCAGCCCGGCGAGGCGGTGACGTCGGTCGCCGCCGGCGACACGGTGCGCTGGACCGTCGGCGACACGACGAGCGGGAGCGGCGAGGGCAAGCGCACCCACATCCTCGTCAAACCGTTCGCGGCGGGCCTGCGCACCAATCTCGTCATCACGACCGACCGGCGCGTCTATCATCTCGAACTCGAGAGCCGGGCGAGCGGCGCGATGGCGGCGCTGCAATGGCGCTATCCGCACGACGAGCTGATCGCGCTGCGCCGCGACACGGAAGCCGCCGCGGCCGCGCGCCCGATCGCATCGGGGCTCGCGGTCGAGCGGCTCAATTTCCATTATGCGATTTCGGGGGACAAGCCGGCGTGGCGCCCCCTGCGCGCTTTCGACGACGGGCGGCAGACCTTTATCGAATTTGCACCGTCGATCGCGGTGGGCGAGGCGCCGCCGTTGTTCGTCATCGGCGACGACGGCGAAGCCCAGCTCGTCAATTACCGCGTGGCGGGGCGCTACTATGTCGTCGATCGGCTGTTCGGCGCCGCCGAACTGCGGCTCGGCGGTAAGAAGCAGCAGGTCGTGCGGATAGCAAGCGCGCAGCCGCAGCGGAGAAAAGGCCAATGACCGATCCCGCGCATCCGCCTGTCGGCGCCCCGCCCGCGAAAGCCGACCCTGAAACGCTCGTGCTCCGCGCAGCGCCGGGCCGCGTGACCCGCTTCCGCCGCGGCGCGATCGTCGCTATCGCCGCCGCCGGATCGACCGCGATCGTCGGGGTCGCGTGGCTGGCGCTCAAACCTGCGTCGCTGACTTTCGTCACGGCGAGCGACGACAAGCTGGTGGGGGCAAAGGCGCCGCCCGACGCGCTGGCGGGCGCCCCGACCAGCTATGGCGATGTGCCGCA
Source organism: uncultured Sphingopyxis sp. (assembly GCA_966250105.1). GTDB lineage: Bacteria > Pseudomonadota > Alphaproteobacteria > Sphingomonadales > Sphingomonadaceae > Sphingopyxis. Next base: position 92,931 of record CBINGC010000004.1, read on the forward strand.
GCTCGGACCGCCGCTCCCCGGCGATCTTGGAAGACCGATCCTCGAACATCAGCGCGAGATGGGAATGGCGCCCGGGGAGGCGGCCGACGAGGCGGCGCGGCGCGCCGCGCAGGAGGCCGAAGCCGAACGCCAGCGCCTTGCTGCCGAAACGCGCGCGGCGCGCGAGTCAGGGGTGATGCTGCGAACGGGAGGTGATGGCGCAAGCGTCGCGGCCGCTGTCGCTTCGGTTGCGGCGTCGTCCGAGGTGCCGCCGCAAATGCCGGCAGTGGCGGGCCCCGACGTCAATGGACAAGCGACCAGGGCGGCGCTGGTAGGGCGCAACAATGATGCCGGCGATACCAGCCCGCACGCGCTGACCGCGCCGGCTTCGCCGTGGACCTTGCACGCGGGCAGCATCATCGCCGCGAGCCTGATCACCGGCCTCAATTCGGACCTGCCGGGGCTGGTCACCGCGCAGGTCACGCAAAATGTCTATGATAGTGTGACGGGGCGGTCGCTGCTGATCCCGCAAGGCTCGCGGCTGATCGGCAGCTACGATAGCGACATCGCGTTCGGGCAGAGCCGCGCGCTCGTCGTGTGGCAAAGGATTATCCTCCCCGACGGATCGTCGATCCGCATCGACAATGTGCCCGCGACCGATACGCAGGGCTATGCCGGTCTCACCGACCGGATCGACCGGCATAGCTGGCAGCTTTTGAAGGGGGTCGTGCTCTCGACGCTGCTCGGGGTCGGCAGCGAGCTCAGTTTCGGCAGCAGCGAAAGCGATCTTGTCCGCGCGATCCGCGAATCCGCCCAGCAGAGCGGCGCGCGCGCGGGCGATCAGCTCGTCGCGCGCAGTCTCGGGATCCAGCCGACCTTGCGCGTGCGTCCCGGCTGGCCGCTTCGTGTTGTCGTTCACAGCGACCTTGTGCTGCGGCCCTGGCAGGCGGAGGGAGGCTGACGATGGCGGAAATAAGGCTCAAGCAATTGCCCGAACGCACGCCGGTCAAGCTGACGATCAACCTCATGCCCGACCTACACGCGCGCATCGGCGAATATGCCGCTTATTATCGCGCGCAATATGGCTGCGACGAGCCCGTCGCCGATTTGATCCCGGCTATGCTGGCGGCCTTTCTCGAAAGCGACCGCGCCTTCATGCGCTCGCGCGCGAAATCATGAGCGGGGAGGGCGGTCGTAGCGAAGGCAAATCGCTGCTGTCGGCTGAGGAAGAGCTTGGCGAACTGCCCGTCGAGCCAATTTGCGTCCGCATTCCGGTTGCGGTGAAGCTGACGGGTATCAGTCGTTCGACGCTATATGAGCTTATTGCGGAGGGCGAAATCGATGTGGTGAAGGTCGGTCGCTCGACCTTCATCCGCTACGCGAGCCTGAAGCGGCTTTTCGAGCGGAGCTGACGATCGGCGCGCGATTTTGATGTCACTTGGAGGCCAGCCGCCGTTGCCGGCGCGAGCCTCACGGCGTGCGGTCGGCGCCCCACGGCGCTTCGGTCGGTTCGCGATACATGGCATCGTGCGCGCGTTGCTGCCGCGCGATGCGGCCAGCGATGCGCATATCACCGCCAAGCCAGGCATCATAACCTTCGGGTAAAACGATCGCGGGCATGGCGGCGGCGGGTGCCGGCGCGTCGCCGGCCACCAAGAAGCCGGCATAGCCGGCGACTCCTGCGCTCGCCCTCCATACGCCCGCCCAAGCGAATAGCGGCGGGTTGTCGAAGCCGTACCAAGTGCGCGCGCGCGCGCCAGCGGGGCCATCGGGTAGTGCAAATTCCTCGACGACGATCAGGCAGCGCGCCTCGGGCGCGAGCAAATGCGCGTGCGCGGGCCAAAGCTCGCGGAACCAGAGTTCCGAGCGGCGATGGCGCGGAAAATCGGCGGCGCCGGCGGGAAGGTCGGCGCCCCAGCGCATTGCGTCGATCCGGCGCTCCTCGCCATCGCGTCGCACCACGAGCCCGGTGCGCCCCGGCCAGAGCTCGGCCGACCAGTCGGCGCGGGGAGGAGGCGTGGCGGCGAACAGCGCGGCGACCTCGCCGAGCGATGTCCTGCAGCGATAGAGGCTGGGCATGCGAGTCTCCTCACGTATTTTTGGCCGATCTTATGCGCCGATGGCAAGAGGCCGTTAGCCGCGGTTGCGGCGTGTCCGGGCGATCCGATGTTGCCGGGCGAATCCGCGCAATACGGATCGGCTGCACCGTTCAAGCGCAACGGTCGCCTATTTGAAGCTCTTCCAGCGGGCCATTTTCTCTTCTTCGGCGCCGCGACCCAACACAACTTGGCTGGCAAGGGCGGCAAGCAGGGAAAGCCCCTCTGGGATTTCCAACGGGCAAACTGAGGCTACGGCGAACAGGCGTGGAATGGCTGGATAAGGTCAGTTCCCGGGGTCGCAAAAGCGGCGCAGGGTCTCGCAGCCAAGGGAGCGTTTTGCCATCACGCGAGCGGCCGCCGACCGATCTCGCAGCGGCGCCAAGCACTCTATTGATGCGGGTCTGGTCCAACTTTGGGTGGTTGCGACATTGTTTCTCGAAGACGCCTTGGCCTATGTCTTGCAGCGAGCGACCATGCAAGGCGACGGTTTGATCCGCCACTGGTCGGGAGTGCAACGGACAAGAGGGCCGCCGTGACAACAGAAACTGCATTGCTTGCCCGACCCTTGCCCGCGATCAACGACATGAACGGCTATTTCTGGTGCGGCGGTGCCGATGGCGTGCTGCACATCATGAAATGCGGCGATTGCAGCCTGTATTTCCATCCTTATCAATCCTGCTGCAGCGCGTGCCTTTCGGCAAATGTCGCCCCAGCTCCTGTTTCCGGGCGCGGGACGGTGTTGTCGTCGACGATCAACCATCAACCTTGGTTCCCCCATGTTCCGGTGCCCTATATCGTTGCGCTCGTCGAACTCGACGAAAAGGGACCGGTCCGCCTGCTGACCAACATGTTTGGAGAGCCCGTGGACAGCATCGTGCCGGGGCTGCGCGTCTCCGTTTATTTCGAGCAGCATGGCGACATTTTTGTTCCGCTGTTTCGGCCGGCCTGAGAATATGACCAGACATTTCGAGAAGAATTGCGTGATCTCGGGCGCCGGCATGTCGAAGATGTACCGCAAGCCGGAAGTCTACCCTTTCAATTTGGCGGTAGATGCATGCCGCAACGCCATCGCCGACGCTGGTCTCGAAATCGGCGATATCGACGGGATCGCTTGCTGGCCGCATGCCGCGGTGCATGTCGGCCACGGATCGTCAGCCGCCAGTCCCGTCGACATCAAGAACTCGCTCGGGCTGAAGCTGAACTGGTTCGAGGCGGGTATGGGGCCAGGCCAGTTTGCCAGCATCGCCAATGCGATCGGCGCCATTGCGGCGGGCTATTGCAATCATGTGCTCTGCTACCGTGCCGAGGGCGAGCGCTGGGTTCCGATGTACGGTAAGGCCTATGCCGATGGCAATCTGCCGACGCCCGAGGGGTTCAATCAATGGACCACTCCCTATTTTGCGCCCTCGGCCGCGACATGGATCGCGCTGCACGCCGATCTCCACATGCGACAGACCGGCCTCACGCGTGAACAGCTGGCGATGATCGCGATCAACCAGCGCAAAAATGCCGCGCTCAATCCGAACGCGGTTTACCGCGAGCCGATCACGCTCGACGAATATTTCGACGCGCGCATGATAACGACGCCATTTTGCATTTATGACTGCGACGTTCCAATCGACGGTGCGGCCGCGGTCGTCATTTCGCGGGCCGACGCGATCCCGGCTTCGTCGCGTCCCACCGTCCGCTTCGAGGCGGTCGGGACGGCGCTTCACGATCATTTCTCCTGGTTTCAGCGTAGCGACTTTCCGAACATGGCGATGAGCGACGCTGCCAAGATGCTCTGGTCGCGGACCGACCTCACGCCGGCGGACTTGACGAGCGCCCATCTCTACGACGGCTTCAGCTGGCTGACGGTATTGTGGCTTGAGGCCTTGGGCATCACGAAGCCGGGCGAGACCGGCGACTTTCTCGAAGGCGGCCAGCGTATCGCGCTGGACGGCGTCCTCCCGCTCAACACGAACGGGGGGCAGTTGTCGGAAGGGCGGCTCCATGCCTTCAATCACTTGGTCGAAGCCGTGCGCCAGTTGCGCGGCGAGGCCGGCGATCGCCAGGTCGCCGATGCGAAGGTGGCGGTGTGCAGTGCTGGCGGCGGTGTCTTCGGCTCGGCGCTTTTGATCGTGCGCGATTGATGGAAAAAGATGGGATACTTATGCCGGACGGCGACGCGCTAACCCCGAGCCGCTACGCTCGAAGCCGCACCTACCGCTGGTATGCGGTCGGCGTCCTCATGCTCATTTATATGTGCCACGCGGTCGATCGGTCGATGCCCTCGATCCTGACCGAACCGATCCGGGCCGAATTCAACCTGTCCGACGCCCAGCTCGGCCTGTTTACCGGTGTGGCCTACGGCATTTCACTCGCGATTTTTGTCCTGCCAATGGGATATTTCAGCGACCGGGTGAATCGCCGCAACTTCCTGGCGGTCATCGTGTTCGTCTGGAGTATCTGCACCGCGCTCGGCGGATTTGCCCGCGACTTCTGGCACCTCGTGGTTACACGCACCGGTGTCGGCGCGGCCGAGGCCGGCGCTGCGCCAGCGGCACTTCCGATGTTGATGGACATGTTTCCGGCGCGCGGACGCGGTCTCGCAATCGGGATGTTCTACGTCAGTGCCAATCTGGGCGCAGTCGTCGCTGCGGCTGCGGGCGGATATCTGGCCGAACATCATGGCTGGCGGACCGCGCTTTTCGTTGCAGGCGCGCCCGGCATATTCGCGGCGCTCTTGCTGTTCTTTACCGTCGATGAGCCGCGGCGCGGCGAGATGGAGGAGGCGGAGGCCGACGGTTCGACCGCGCCTTTGGCGAAAGCCCGGTTCGTCGATGTGCTCCGGTTCATCTGGCACAAGCCGGCTCTGATATTTCTGATCGCCGGCTGTTCGCTGCTCGGGCTCATCAGTATTTCGCTGGGATCCTGGGCCGCTTCGTTCTTTGTCCGCGTCCACGGCCTGTCGTTGTCCGAAGTTGGCCTTCTGATCGGAATCTTCGGCGGACTGGGCGGCGTAGTCGCGCCTGCCGTCTACGGCAAGCTCGGCGATACGCTACTGGCTCGCAACCCGGCGTGGCCTTTGCGGCTCGTGTGGATTTCGGCAATCGTGGCGCTGTTTTCTGGTTATATGATGCTTTTCTCGCCCGTCCTCGCGCTGGCGGTCCTGGGATATGGCCTCGGCGAGTTTTTGCGCAGCGGCTATCCGCCTCCCGCCTATTCGACCCTTTTGAACGAGACCCCTCCGCATATGCGCGGCACGATGACGTCGATCGTGCAATTCACCAGCGTCCTGATCGGCTTCGGCCTCGGCCCGGTGATGGTCGGCATGCTGTCGGACTTCTACGGCGGCGGCGTCATGATCCGCTACGCGCTTGCCACCGGTCTGCTGGTGTTCATTCCGGTCGTTCTCTTCCTCGCGATTGCCTCCCGCATGCTCTACGGGCGCCGCGGGGATGGAGAGTCCCCGGACACCGCGGCGCAGCCCGCCGCCTAAGAAAAAAAAGGCCGCGCCGGAAAGGCGCGGCCATGTTCGAGCGGCAAACGCCTCGCCGGTCAGCCTGGGATTTCGTTGAACGGAACACCCTTGTCGGGGCGATGGTCCTGCGGCAATCCCAAAATGCGCTCGGCGATCGTGTTAAGCAGCATCTCGTCGGCCCCGCCGGCAATGCGGCCGGTCGGTGCCGTCAGCCACGAGGTCGCCCAATCGTCCTTGCGGGTCGCCTGCTCGTTCCACCGCACCCCTGATACCCCCTCGATATCGATCATGAATTCCGACAGCCGTTGCCGGTTCCGTACCGACACAAGTTTGTGGATCGCGCCTTCAGACCCCGGTTGCGTGCCGGCCTCGAGCGAAAGCAGGGCGCGGCGATGGATCGAGGCCAGCGCGGCTTGGGTCGCAAAATTGCGCGCAATACGCTCGCGGACCCGGCCATCCTCGATCAGCGGGCGTCCGTCGCGAGTCATGCGCGTCGCATCGGCGAGCGCGCGTGCGATCGAAGGGCCGTTGGCGGCAGGATCGGTCGCGGAATAGCGCTCGATGATAAGCGTTTCCATCGCGACGCCGAAACCGCCGCCGACGGGACCAAGGCGCTGCGCGTCGGGAATTCGCACGTCATCGAAATAGACCTCGTTGACATGCGCATCGCCGGCGGCGAGCGTCACGGGGCGGACGGTGACCCCCGGCGCCTTCATGTCGACCCAGAAATAGGTCAGGCCGCGATGCTTCGCGACGTTCGGATCCGATCGCGCGACGATCACGCCATAATCGGCAAGATGCGCCCAGCTTGTCCAGAGCTTCTGGCCGTTGAGGATCCAGTCTCCGTTATCGGGATCCTGGACCGCGCGGGTGCGCAGCGCGGCCAGATCCGAGCCCGCGGCGGGTTCTGAAAAGAGCTGGCACCAGATTTCGTCGCCGCGCAGCGCCGCGATCGCACGCTCCTGTTTCCAGCCGTCGGGAAGATAGCGCAACATGATCGGGACGGGCATCCCGAGGCTGATGCTGAAATATTCGGTCGGAAAGCCGTGAAGGATTTCCTCGCGATCGAAAGCCAGCTTCTCGGTCGGACTGAGGCCTTGGCCGCCATTCTCGCGGGGCCAGGAAATCCCGCTATAACCCGCCTCATATTTGGCGGCGAGATAGCGCCTGCCGAGCGCTAGATCCTCGGCGGGGGTCAGGCCGCGCCTGGCTTCGCGCCCGAATTCGGCTATCTTGCCTTCGATCCAAGCACGCGCGGCGCTGCGATAGGCGGTGAGATCGGTCATTGTGCCGCTCCTTGCAGTTCGGTGATCACCTCGTCTTCCCAGAAGATGATCGGCCCCACTTCGACGGCGAGGGTTCGTGCGCGCCGCTGATGAAGATGGAGATCGGCTTCCCAAGTGACGCCAATTCCGCCATGCACCTGGACCGCGTCGCGCGACACTCCGTCATAGGCCTCGGTCGCCGAGATCCGCGCAGCAGCGGCGTAAAGGCCGAAATCGGACTCGCCGGAACGGGAGGCCGCGTGAATGGCGTTGGCGCGCGCGAGTTCGACAAGCACATAATCTTCGGCGATGCGGTGCTTGACCGACTGGAACGCGCCGATCGGCTGACCGAACGCGCGCCGTGTCAGTGCGTAGTCGCGCGCCGTCGTAAGCATTTTTTGCGCGCCGCCTACTTGCTCGAACCCGATGACGACCGCTTGGAGGCGCAAGATAGCGCGCGCGGCCGCCAGCGCATCAATGCTGCCTGGAAGTTCGTGCGCCTCGACGTCGTCGAAGACGAGATCGGCCGTGCACCGGCTGTTGTCGAACGTGTCGAGGAGCGTTCGCGAGACCCCGCGCTGCGACAGATCGACGAGCGCGAGCACAGGGCCGTCAGCACCCAGCGCAAGCACGACGGCGCCGTCGGCGATGCCGCCCGCCACAACCGCCGGCTTCGAACCCGACAGCCGCCCAGCCTCGAGGCGTAGGCGAGGTGCACGCGGAAGCATGTCCTGGCCCTCGGCAAAGGCTACCACGCCGATAACGCTGCCAGCGGCCAGTTGCGGCAGCCAGTCGGCCTTCTGCTCCTCGCTCCCGAAGTGCAGCAGCGATTGTCCCATCGCGAAGGAGGAGGTGAGCGCCGCGACGCCGGTAACCGCCCCGCCGCAAGCTTCGGCGACCAAGCCAAGTTCAAGCAGCCCGAGATCGAGACCCCCGAACGCCTCGGGATAGCAGATAGCCGTCCAGCCCTGCGCGCCGAACCGTTCCCACAGTTCGCGATCAAACGCCCCGCGCTCGAGCAAATAGCCCTTCAGTCTCTCGCCCGAATAATGCGCGCTCACTAACCGCTGCGCCTCGTCGGCGATCTGAAGCTGCGCTTCGTCTAACAAAACAGACACAATGGCTCCCCGAATGAAGTCAATCGCCCTTCGCCCGGACATCGGGCGCGGGGCATAGGGCCAATTGAGCACAGAGCGGGCGCCGAGTTCATAGGGGAAGATCGCCGACCAGCCGCGCGACCTCGCATGGCTGATTTGGCGCGAGCTCGTTTATGGGGAACGGAATCTGACCTGAAACGGAAATGCCGATGACCCTTGCCGAGACGACCGCGCCCACGGTGACCGAGCGAAGCGCAGATGGCGTCTCCTGGATCATACTCAACCGGCCCGACCGTTTGAACGCGGTGACGCCGGAACTTTACGATGCGCTGGCGCCGATCGTCGAGCGGGTGGCCATCGATCCTGACGTTCGCTGCGTGGTATTGACCGGTGCTGGACGCGCCTTTTGTGCCGGACGCGACCTCAAGGCCGGATCGTCTGAGTTCGCCGCCGCGTCGGCGGGCGCGTGGATCGAGCGCAGGATCGATTATCTGCGCCGCCATGCACGCATCGCGCGCACGCTGCATCTCATGGGCAAACCGACGATCGCAATGGTCAACGGCGCATGTGCCGGCGCCGGACTGAGCCTCGCGGGTGCCTGCGATATCCGCATCGCGGCCCGCTCGGCAGTGTTGACCTCGGCGTTTGTCAAGGTCGGGCTGTCGGGCGACATGGGCGGGACCTGGTTCTGGTCGCGCATTCTCGGCGCGGGCAAGGCAAGGCGCCTTTATCTCTTGAGCGAACGCTTCGATTCGGCCGCGGCCAAGGAATTCGGGCTCGTCGACGAGGTGGTCGAGGACGACGCTCTCGCGGGAACAGTCGAAGCGATGTCGCGGTCGCTCGCCAATGGGTCTGCTCGCGCCTACCGCTACGCCAAGGAGGCGCTCCACGCGGCTGAAAGCACGAACCTCGACGCCATATTGGATCTCGAGGCCTCGCATATGGCGATGGCGGGCATCGACGCGGCCCTCACCGCCGGGGAATTTGAAACACGCAGCAGCTGACCTGCCCCTTGCGCAGGCAAAGGAGACTTTCATGGCGATCATCAAGACCGAAAGGCACGGCGCGATCGCCGTGCTGATCCTCGACAGGCCCGAAACGATGAACGCGTTGGGCGCGCTCGGCGACGGCGACGCGATCGCAGCGGCATGCGCCGAGATCAACGCCGACCCGGCGGTGCGTTGCGCTATCCTCACGGGAAGCGGAAAATGCTTTTCGGCGGGCGGTGACGTGAAAGCGATGCGCGAGGGGACAGGCAATTTTTCGGGGGGTGCCGTCCAGATCCGCGAGGGCTATCGCAGCAATATCCATCGCGCGGCGCGTGCGCTTTTCGGGCTCGACATGCCGTTGATCGCCGCGGTCAACGGCCCCGCGATCGGCCTGGGCTGTGATGTCGCCTGCATGGCCGACGTGCGCCTCGCTTCCGACAAGGCCAAATTTGGCGTGACCTTCCTGAAACTCGGACTTGTCCCCGGCGACGGCGGAACCTGGCTTCTTCCCCGCACGATCGGCATGAGCCGGGCGGCGGAGCTCTTCTTTACCGGCGATACGATCGATGCCCAGACAGCATGCGAATGGGGTCTCGTCAGCCGCGTCGTTCCGCATGAAACGCTCATGGACGAGGCGCTCGCGCTGGCCGGGAAAATCGCGGCAATGCCGCCGCACGCCCTGCGTATGACGAAATCGATGCTGCGCCAGGGGCAGACGATCACATATGACACGGCGCTCGAGTTGGCCGCGGTGATGCAGTCGGTGAGCCATCTCACGAAAGACCACAAGGAGGGAGTTGCGGCGCTTCTCGAGAAGCGGTCGCCGAATTTCAGCGGGAGCTGAGCCTGGTGGCAGACCGTCCGCTCAGCGCAGCCACCATTTCGCTTTGGGCGCCGTCTTGCGGTCGACGGCGGCCGTGGAGATGGGATTGCCGATCTGCGTATATTTCAACGCATTCTCCATGGCTTCGCGGTGCGGAAGGCTCAGAGCTTCCCACATTGCGCGCACCGATCCTTCGATGGCCACCGGATGTTTCTCGGCGATGAGCGCGGCAAGATAGCGTGCTCGCTCCCATAGCCGGTCGGCGGGGAGGACCTCAGTCACCAGGCTGATGCGAAGTGCCGTCTCGGCGCTGATACGTTCGTGATTTCCGAGAAGCACCATGCGCTGCACTTCCGAGAGGGGCATGCGCGCCATCGCGCCGACCGGCTCGCACGCCGATACCATGCCGAAATTGACGTGCGGATCGAAGAAGGTCGATTCCTCGCTGCAGATGATGATGTCGGCCTCGTTGAGAAAGTAGAAGGCGCCGCCGGCGCACATCCCCGAAACCGCGACGATGAGCGGCTTCCAGACCTTGTTGCTCTTCGCGCCGAGCGACTCGGCCGGGTCGTCTAGCGACCAGGGCTTCAGTCGCGACTCGGGGGTGCGATAAGGCGTGATGCCAGGTCCGCCTTTCGTGTCGGCACCGGTGCAGAATGCGGGGCTCGGCGCGGCACGAAGAATGATCACGCGTACATCATCATCCTCGCGCAGGCGTTTCCAGATCTCGACAAATTCGTTCGTCATATCGCGCGTGAAGCTGTTGTACGCCTCCGGGCGATTGAGAGTGATCGTCGCAATATGGTCAGCGATATCAAGCAATACGGTCTTATAGGCCATTCGTCTCACACTCCCGATTTGGCGCCGATATTGCAGCATATCTCAATGATTTTACCAAGACGAATATCACATGGGCGGTATCGAATCTCGCATAGGCGGCGCTTCGCGATTGAACCGGCAAAGAGTTTTGTGTAGGGTCGTCACAAATAGAGGTCCCGATAACGGGGTAACGTGTGGAGAGGTGAACGGATGTCCAATCTCGATCGTTTGATCCGCTTCTCGGTTGTCGCCGAGGAAATGTCGTTCAGCAAAGCCGCGCGGCGGCTCAACGTCGATCAGCCATGGCTGTCGCGCCAGATCCAGCAGCTCGAAGCCCAGATGGGATTTCCGCTCTTTGTCCGCAGCACGCGACGGGTGAGTCTCACAGACGAGGGCGAGGCGCTTTTTGCCTCGGCACATGATCTTGCCGAAGCCGCCGAGCAATGTCGTCAGTCGTCGCGCGACCTGATGCGCATGCACAGCCAGACGCTTGTCCTCGGCGTCAATCCCTACACTTTCTGGGTTCCAGCGCGAAAGCTTGCGATCGAGACCTTTCAGTCCCGGCACCCGCGCGTCACGATCGATATCGTGAGCAATTACAGTGCACGGCTGATTTCGAAGCTGCAAAAGCGGCTGATCGATGTCGCGCTCGTTGGCCAGCCGTGCGAATTTCCCGGTCTGGAGACGCTGATCCTCTATTCGAGCCCGGTGAGCCTGCTCGTTCCGCCGGGCGATCCGCTTGCGGGCCTTGGCAAGGTTCCGATGAGCGCCCTCGCAGGCCGCGAAATTCCGGTGACTAACCCGCGGCTCAATCCCGAGCGTTGGGACATGCTTTACAAGCCGTTTTTCGACGCCGGCGCGCGGCCGATGATCGTCAGCGAGGGAGAAACCGCTGTTCCCTTCTACGCCCGCGACCGGTCGCTTGCGGTACTGACGGTCGGCTGGCCGCACAGCGAGCAGGGCGCGCTCGCGGATTTCGTTCATCTCGATATCGAAGGCGAAGTGCCGGTCGCGAAATATGCGTTGGTGCGCCGCGAGGAGCCCGCGCGCGGCCTGCTCGACCATTTCTGGCAGACAGCCGAGCGGGTCGCGGCGGAATTCGACGTTCAGTCGCCGCCGCTATCGAAGCCGGCAGACAATGCGGTCGATTTCGCGATGCAGCATGCCCTGGTCGCTTGACCACAGGCCGAAGCGTTGCGCCTATCGCCCGACAGTCCTACTCTCGATAAAGGTCCGGCGTGGTTTGCTTCCGTGCTCGCCGTAGCGCCCGAACGGGGAACGTGCGAGGTGTCGGGAACGTCGATCGAAACCCTCGCCTGGGGGGAGCGGGGGAAACCCGGCCTCCTGTTTCTCCACGGAAATGGCGGTCACGCTGACTGGTGGCGTTTCATCGCGCCATTCTTTGCCTCCGACTGGCGGGTGGGGGCGATTTCCTGGTCAGGCATGGGACGATCGGGGTGGCGGAAAAGCTACCCGCCCGAGGTTCATCTGGCGGAGCTCCTGGCCGGGGCCGAGGCGACCGGATTATTCGAGGGGACGGTACGACCGTCGATCGTCGCGCATTCCTTTGGCAGCGCTATCGCGTTGAAAGTCGCAGCGAGCCCCGATGGCGCGCGCTTCGGACGGTTGATCGTCGCCGACAATGGCGCGCGGCCGCCGCGCGAAGACCCGTTCGACAATCGGAAGCCCTGGACCAATCCCGGCTACACCAGTCTCGACGAAGGCGCGGCGCGGTTCCGCCTGCGACCCGAACAGCGGTGCGACAATGACTATCTGCTGGCCTTCATCGCTCGGCGTTCGCTCGTCCTCCGGGACGGCCGCTGGCACTGGTGTTTTGACCCAGATGCTGATCGCAGCCGCGGCGTCCCGTTCAGCGGCCACTCGGGCGACGTGATCGCGGCAGCGCAATGCCCGCTCGATTTTCTATGGGGCGACCGGTCGTCGCTGGTTCCGGATGAGGTGATGGCCGCAACACGCGCTGTGGCGCCGCCGGGAACGCGCTTTGTGACGATCCCCGATGCCGGTCATCATCTTATGCTCGACCAGCCACTCGCTTTTGTCACTGCCGTGCGCGCACTTCTCGGGGCTGGCGGTTGAGCATGCGCGTGCGGGGTGCCAAGAAGGGCGGCCCGCCGAGCGAATGGCGCAAATTCTCTCCCCCGTCGATCGTCATCGTCGTCCCGGAAAAATAGACGCCATAGGCCGAGCAAAGATAGAGTGCTGCCGCAACGACATCGGCGACCGTCCCGATCTGTCCGGTGGGCACGGTGTCGCCGGGGGCGATCCCGCGCTGCGCTGCCATTGCAAAAGCCGGGTCGTCGCGCCCTTCGATCATACCGCATGCGACGACATTGCACCGAATATTATCGGCGGCCCATTCGGCCGCCAGGCTGCGCGCGAGATTCTGTATCGCGGCCGAGGCGGCGGCCGATATCGACAAACCCGGCATGCCAAGGTCGGCGGTCTCGGTAAGCATCAGGATCGAACCGCCAAGCTGCGCTCTTTGACGACGGCGGGCGAACTCGGTCGAATAATCGAACGCGGTCCCGAAAAGTTGGTGCATCTCGCTCTGTGCTTGCGCCGGGGGCATGTCCTCGGCTGGCCCAAGCGTCCTCTGCCACCGGCAGTTCACCAATATATCGATGGGCCGTTCAAACCTGTCGAATGCCGAAACCGCGGTCTCGCCTTCGGCGGCGACGAAGACATCTCCGCCAAGCGCTGCGAATGCAGCCGCGAGTCCGCGCGAGACCGGGTCGTCGCCATCGGTCAGCAGGATCGTCTGCCCGGCAAAGCTGCCGTCGGGGACGGGGTAGGGGCGGTAACCGGTCATCCTCATCCCATCCAGAGATTTTCGCGGTCGTAGGGCGAGACAAAAGCGGGCTTCAAAACGTCCCGCCGCAGCCAGTCGCCGCCGTCGATCACGAGATTCGTGCCCGTGATATGACGTGCATAGGGCGAACACAGAAACGCCGCCGCGCGGCCGATTTCCTGTGCGCGCAGCGGGCGTCGCGCTGGTATCGAAATCGCGCGCGGCCCCGCCTTGTCCGGGTCGTATCCCGGGATGCCGGCATGCGGATAATTACCGATTACCAGACCGTTGACACGCACGCCGAGCCGGCCCCACTCGGCCGCGAGTGTCAGCGTCAGGTTCATCTGACCCGCCTTCGCCGCGGCCGCATGCGCGTCGCCGGGCAATCCCAGCCAGACGTAGCTCGCCAGATTGTTGACGATCGCGCCGGGCCTGCCGTCCAGCCGGCGAAAAAATTCCTGGCAGCAGAAGAAGGTGCCGTCGAGAGCGATCCGGGTAACCGCGCGCCAGGCATTGGGGCTGATACGTTCGGCGAGGAGCGGGAAGTTCGCGCCGGCATTGTTTGCGAGGATCGTTATCGGCCCCACCGTCTGTTCGACCCGTTCAAACCCGTCGCAAACCCTCTCGGGTTCCCTTACGTCGAGGGCTATGGGCACCGCGGAGAGGCCCTGTCTGCCCAGACGCTCCGAGACTTGCGTCAGCCTCTCGACGTCGCGGCCTACAAGCGCGACGGTTGCGCCGCAGCGGGCGAACGCCTCGGCCATCGCCAACCCGGTGCCGCTGCCGCCGCCGGTAATCAGCGCGACCTGGCCGGCGAACATGTCTGCCGGCAGCATCGGGTCTGCCGCAGCCGGCGGCTCGGAAAAACTCATGTGCCGCGCAGTTCGGCGCGCCCGTTCTTGAGAACCGTGACGCCGCGATCGGGAACTTGCGCCTCGAAAGAAATGACATCGCCGTCCCGCCACAGGTCGATGACGAGCGCATCGCCGGGGAAGACCGGCGCCGAAAAGCGGGCCGCGAGGCTCGCGAGCCGTTCGGGATCCCATCCGGCAAAGCCTTCGATAACCCCGCGGCAGGCGATGCCGTAGGTACACAGGCCATGCAGGATGGGGCGGTCGAATCCGGCGCGCCGGGCGGCGTCAGGATCGATGTGCAGCGGATTCATGTCACCGCTCAGCCGGTAGATCAAAGCGAGGTCGGGGCGAGTTGCGTAGCGCAGGCTGAGGTCGGGTGCGCGGTCCGGAACCTTGTGCGGGTCAGGAGCGCCCTCACTCGGCGCGCCGCAATGGCCGTCGGCACGGGCAAAGGAGGTGACGCGAACCGTCGCCAGCAGGTCGCCGGTTGCCCCGTCGCGCAAGCTGGTCTCGGTGACGCAGACGGCTCCCTTGTCACCCTTGTCGTAGACCGCCACGACACGGCCCTCGCCTGTAATCTCGCCCTGCGGCGGGATCGGCCGGTGCCAGAGGATCGCCTGCTCGCCATGCACCGAATAACGGTAATCGAAACCCAGCTGCGCCACGGTGACTCCGAGACCGCGCGTGAGAACGGCGGCCAGCGTTGGCATGACCTTCTGATCGACCTCATGGACGAAGGGCAATTCGTTCCGGTCGAGGGGATCCGACGCCATGCCAAGACCGAGTGCATAAAGGATCGCGTCATTCGCGCCCCAGGCCTTTCGCCCGCCGGAACTCGTTTCCTTGAGCACTGCGGGATATTGAATGGGCATGTCGGCCTCCTCGTCTCGGCGTCAATTGCGATAGCCCATCATTATCGCTGCCGGTCCTTTGGCGGTCCACAAGTGTGTCGCCCGAACATATGCGAATAGTCGTCTCCTTGCTTCCGAACAGACACTAAAGCTGTCCGCCAAGATGCTCTCTAATCGCTTGACCGGTAGGGAAGAAGGGAAGCCGACATGGTGCTGAATATAAAGCGGGAAGGGCGGGTCGCGGTCCTCAAGCTCAACAGGCCCGACAGCCTCAACGCGCTGAGCGGCGATCTTCACGATGCGCTGAACGCTGCGGTTGCCGATGTTGCGCAAGACGAGAGTGTCGGATGCGTTGTCGTGACCGGCGCAGGCCGAGCCTTTTGCGCTGGTGGCGACACACGGTCGGGCGGCGCGCGCGATACCGGTCCGAAGAGCCAGGAACAGCGCGTCGACGCGATGGTGCACCATGCCGAGACGGTAAGGCTGCTGCACTTGATGCCGAAACCGACGCTGGCGATCGTCAACGGGGCGGCGGCGGGCGCCGGTCTCGCGCTTGCGCTCGCGTGCGACATGCGCATTGCAGCAAGCGACGCGATGATGACGACCGCTTATGTCCGGCTTGCGCTTTCGGGCGATTTCGGTTGCACCTATTTCCTGACGCGGCTCGTCGGGCCCGCAATTGCCGCGGAATTGATGTTTCTGAGCGAAAAAATTGCGATGGACCGGGCTCTCCAACTAGGCTTGGTCAATCGCGTCATGCCGTCCGGCGATCTGCTCGCCGAGGGAATGCGAATGGCGAACGAGCTTGCCGCAATGCCGCCCGTGACGCTGCGCCTGATGAAGCGCAATATCGCGGCGGCCTCGCACGCCAGCCTCGACGAGATGATCGAACGCGAAGCCACCGCGATGGTCCGTTGCACGAAGACGCAGGACGCCAAGGAGGCGCTGGCTGCGCGCCGCGAAGGACGACCTGCGGTCTTCGTTGGCTACTGACCGGGCTTCTTACGCTTTTTCGAGAATATGAACCGCCGAACAGGTCCCCAGTCCGACGACATGGGCGAGACCCATGCGGGCGCCTTCGACTTGCCGCGCCCCGGCGTCGCCGCGCAGATGCAGGCTCAACTCATAGAGATTGGCGACACCCGTGGCACCGATCGGATGCCCCTTCGACAAGAGACCTCCAGAGACGTTGACCGGTATACGCCCGCCGAGCGCAGTAGCCCCGCTGTCGATCATGTCATTGGCCTCGCCGGCGCCGCAAAGCTGCAGATTCTCATAATGCAGCAATTCGGCAGTGGCGAAGCAGTCGTGTAACTCCACGAGGTCCAGGTCCTTGGCGTCGATCCCGGCCATCTCATACGCGCGTGCTGCTGCAAGCTGGGTCGCGGTGTTGATGTCGGGCATCTGGGGATTGCGTTGCTGCCACGGATCCGACGCGAGGGCCGACGCGCGGATGCGGATCGCGCGGTCCATCAAGCCGAGCTCGCGAACCTTCTTGCCGGACATCAGGACCACCGCCGCGGCCCCGTCGACGTTGATCGAGCACATCAGCTTGGTGTTGGGATAGGCGATCATTTCGGCCTCCATCACCATCTCGAGCGGCGTTTCCTTGCGGAGCACCGCCTTCGGATTCATTGTCGCGTGATGATGGTTCTTCACCGATACCTTGGCGAACTGCGCGAAGCTGGTGCCATATTTGGCCGCATATTCGCGTCCCGCCTCTGCAAAGGTCGCGGGCATCGAGGTCGATCCCATCAGGCCTTCGATCGGAATCGCCGACTGCCGCGCCGCGCCGAGCATTCCCATTCCGGTCATCTGCTCGACCCCCACCGCCAGCGCGATATCATAATCGCCCGTCCGCACCGCCATCCACGCTTCGCGCACTGCCGTGGCCCCGGTTGCGCACGCGTTTGATACATTGGCGATCGGAATACCGGTCTGACCGATCTGCTGGAAAATCTTCTGGCCGACCATCGTTTGGAACACGCAGCCGCAATAAGCGGTCTGAATGTCATGAACGGTGATCCCGGCATCATCGAGTGCGCCAAGGACGGCCTCGGCGCCAAGCGAAGCCGGCGTTCGGTGGGGATAGCGACCGAAAGCAATCATTTCGATCCCGGTAATATAGACATCGCTCATGATATTGACCTTTCGTCAGTCGGCCGCGAGCGGCTCGAAAAAATGGCTGATATAGGCGTTCCCGTCCGCATCCCGGCGGCCCAGTGCGTCGTCGAAGACGATCCGAACGCGCATTGCGCCGTCGATCTGGTCCGCATCGAAAGGGACGCCCCGCAGATTGCCCTTCAGCGACGGGCCGTCGTCGATATCAACGACGGCCGAGATGAACGGGACGGCGGTGCCTGGAAAGCTGCGATGGACGATCGAGTAGCTGTGAAGAGTGCCTTCATATCGGGGCTCGTGTGCGTCAAAGCCGTCGCGCGACCCGCATCGCGCGCAAGCGAGCCGCTCGGGTTCGAGAAACATCGTGCCGCATGATCTGCATTTCAGGAACGACAGGCGCGGCTCGGGGCCATCGAGTTGAATGTAGGAAGCTGCGGGGAGCGGCGAGGGGAGAGGGGTGTCGGTCATGGCATGGCTCCATTTTTTCAATTGTCGTCAGCGGCCGGGCGAAGATCGACCGGCGCATCGGTGGTCTGCGGGGCCGAGGCGTCGTCATCGGCCCAGGGATCGCGGGGCATACCGAGCACGCGCTCGGCCAGCTTGTTGCGGTGGATCTCGCTCGTCCCGCCACCGATCGTCGAGGCGCGTGTCGAAAGCCAGGCGCGCGTCCAGCGCGTTTCTTCGAGTCCTGCGGCTCCCTGAGCGTCGACCATCAACTCGAACAATTCCTTCTCATTCTCCTGCCCGACCAGCTTCGAGATGGACCCCTCTGCACCTGGGTTGTCGCCCGCAGTAAAGCGCGCGACGTTGCGCAGGCCGTGCAGCTTGACGATCTGGGTTGTCGCCCAGGCGGACGCAAAACGTGCGCGCAGGTCGTGATCGATGCCGCGCTGCGCTTCGCGCTCGGCGATCGTGCGTGCCACGCGGGCGACCGTCTCGGCCTGCGCCGCTTGCGAGCCCAGGAAGTTGGTGAGATGTTCGCCCACCATCGTCGTGCGGTTGATCCGCCACCCGTCGTTCATCGATCCCACGATATTGTCGAGCGGCACCCGCACATTGTCGAAAAAGACTTCGTTGAAATGATAATCACCGTTGTTCCTGCGGATCGGGCGAACCTCGATGCCGTCGCTGTCCATCGGGATCAGTACGACGCTGATGCCTGCATGCTTGGGATGCATTGGCCCGGTACGGATGAGTGCATACATCCAGTCGGCAATCTGCGCCTGGCTCGTCCAGATCTTGTGACCGTTGATCACCAACTCGTCGCCATCGACCTCTCCGCGGGTCCGCAGCGATGCGAGATCGGA
This sequence comes from uncultured Sphingopyxis sp., assembly GCA_966250105.1. Taxonomy (GTDB): domain Bacteria; phylum Pseudomonadota; class Alphaproteobacteria; order Sphingomonadales; family Sphingomonadaceae; genus Sphingopyxis. The sequence continues at coordinate 111,407 of CBINGC010000004.1, forward strand.
CCCTGCACCGCGTTCCGAAAAACCGCCTGCCCACAAGATGTCGGCCCGCCGTGTCGGCGCCAACAGCAGTTTCTGCCGTTCGGAGCCGTGCGCGATCAGTGTCGGGCCGACGAGCATTAACCCGCGGTTTCCGGGGAGCGGGGGCAGGCCGCGCCGGGTCAATTCGGCATAGTAGAGCACTTGCTGGGTAAAGCTGGCCTCGCGGCCGCCCGCGGATTTCGACCAATGAAGACCTGCCCAGCCGGCGTCGGCCAGCTCCCCTTGCCAGGCCCGGCGTTCAGTCATCCCCGCCCGTTTGAGAGTCTTGGCGCGCTCGGCGCTCACATGTTCGTCGAGCCACGCGCGAAACGGTTCGATAAAGGCTTCGTCTTCGCTCGAGGGAATGAAGCCGAGATCCATGCCCGCGAACTGGTCAGCGCGCGATCGTGCACCCGAATTGGCTGCCTCGAGCGCAGTCTCGCCCAGAACCCGCAGATTCTGCGTAAAACTGCCGAAGGTCAGGTTGCAATGTTTTGCGCGGCGCATCAACAAATGCAGATCATGTTCCCACGTACAACCGATCGCCCCGTGCATCTGGACGGCTTCGCCAGCGACCCAGGTAGCCGCGCGGGTCGCCTGCGCCTTTGCGAGCCTCGCCGCGTCGAAATCGGGAACGCCGTCGTTGATCGATCGGACGGCGCCCCATAGCGCCGAGCGCGCACCTTCGACCGCAATCAGGCAGTCGGCAAGTTTCTGCTTCACGGCCTGGAAGCGACCGATCGGCTGACCGAATTGCTCACGCTGGAGCGCATAGTCGCGCGTCATGTCGAGGGCCGCTTGGGCAACGCCGAGCGCTTCTGCGGCAATCAGCGTCTGCACGATTGCCGTCAGCCGCCGGATCGGGAAATCCGAGACAGCCTCGGTGCGGGCACCGTCGAATTCGACGCGCGCTAGCCGGCGCGTTGGGTCAAGGCTCGCTATCTCGGTCCGGGTTATCCCGCCAAGCGAGAGGTCGACGCTCCACCAGCGCCCGTTTACGGGCACGAGAGCGACCTCGATCGCGGCGCCGTCGACCATATCGGCGATGGTACCGCTGATGGTCCATTCCTCGCGGCCTTCGGTCGGCGAGACCGTGAGCTCAACGGCAGCGCCGTCCGCCGCAGAGAGGCCGGCACCGACGACAATTTCACCGGCGGCAAGCGCTTGGCCGAGCGAGGTGGCTTGCGGAGTCATCGAGGAAGCAAGAACATGAGCTGCGGCAAAGACCGATGTGCTCGGGATCGGGGCGACGATCCGTCCCAGCGCTTCGGCTGCGATGACTTCCTCGGCGAGGCTCATTTCGACCCCGCCGTGCGCTCCTGGAAGCACGATCCCTAAAAATCCCAGCTCCGCGAGGTTGGACCAAAGGGCTCCGTCGATCGGAGGGCCTCCTTCGGCCGCGTGACGCGCCGCGTCGCGCGTGCTGAGGAGGCGGCCGAGGATATGGCTGATCTCTTCTTGGTCGGGTGTAAGCATGATAATTCCTAGCGGTGTCGCAATATGGCCGCAGCGTTGTCGAAGCTTTGCGCGTGCGTCCAAGTCGAACTCGAAGACCGTCGGACCCCGAATGACATAAAAGGCGATGCGGGAGCCTTTTTTGCCGGGAATCTGCCGTTCGTCCGGCTTGATGGGAAAACGACCGGTTTGGCGGCACGAAAGACATTTGTCCTCGGCGCCCGCACTCGGCCATCGTCGGCTGAATGATGAGGGTCGAGGTCTAGATGCAGATTGAATTCACCAGCGAGGAAATGGCGTTTCGCGCCGAGGCGCGCGGCTGGCTGCGCGCCAATGTGCCCGCGGTCGAGCGACCGATCCATAGCGACCGTGCCCTCGATATCCGCGAGTTCGACCTTGAATGGCAGCGCAAACAGTTCGACGCAGGCTGGGCCGGTATCTCGTGGCCAAGCGAGTATGGCGGCCGCGGCGCGAGCCTGATCGAACAGCTCATCTGGCACGAGGAATATGCCCGGGCAGGGGCACCGCGCGCCGGGTCCTGCTTTGTCGGTCTCAGCCACGCCGGGCCTACTCTCATCGCGCGCGGGACGTCCGAACAACAAGCCTTCCACCTCCCGCGCATCCTCCGAGGCGATTCGGTCTGGTGCCAGGGGTTTTCGGAACCGGGTGCAGGGTCGGACCTCGCCGCGCTCGGCACGCGCGCCGCGATCGATGGCGACGAACTGGTCGTCAACGGCTCCAAGATCTGGACGAGCTATGCCGCGGTCGCCGACTACCAGGAACTATTGTGCCGGACCGAAGCCGGGGGCCGAAAGCATAGCGGGTTGAGCTGGGTCATTTGCCCGATGGACACCCCCGGGATCGAGCTGCGCCCCATCCTCACAATGGTTGGACCGAATGATTTCCACTTCTGCCAGGTTTTCTACAACGACGTTCGCATCCCGCTCGCCAATGTGGTTGGCGAGGTCAACGATGGCTGGAACGTGGCGAATGCAACGCTCGGTTTCGAGCGGGGCACCGGATTTGTCGCCGACCAGATCCAGAACAGCGAACTTGTGGAAAGGCTGATCGCGATGGCGCGGGGGCGCTGCGGTCTCGACGGTCTCTCGCCCGCCATCGACGACGGCGATTTCGCGTCGCGTCTCGCCATGTCCCGCGCCGAAATGGCCGGCGTCCGGGCCATGACCTACGCTACCGTTTCGCGCGCGGCGAACGCCAACCCCGGACCCGAAGGCTCGCTGGTGAAGCTCTTCTTCTCCGAGGCATCGCAGCGGCTCCGCCGACTCGGGGTCGACCTGCTGGGGCCGGAAGCGCTCGAGCTGTCCTCGGACACCGGCCTTACGACACCCTATCTGCGGTCCTATGCGGCCTCAATTGGAGGCGGCACGTCCGACGTGCAGCGCAACATCATCGCCGAGCGCGTGCTTGGCCTGCCCCGGGCGCCGCGGCCATGATCGACATGGAAATCTCTTCCGAACAGCGACAAATCGTCGACTCGGTCCATAATTTTCTGGCCGACGCCCTGCCTTACGATCGCTTCGTGCCGCGCCCGACCCCCGTTCCGAACGCCGACCGCGCCGCCTTCACGCAGCTCGGTGAGCTTGGCGTATTCGGTCTTGGTCTTGCCGAAGTCGGCGGCGGCGTCGGCTACTCGTTGATCGAGGAAGTGCTGGTTGCGCGCGAACTCGGGCGGTTCCTCGTGTCGCCGGCAGTTGTCGCGACGATGATCGGCGTACATGTGGCGCATTTCGCGGGCGAGCGCGGTCTCGTCGAAGCGATGATGCGCGGCGGGACGCCGGTAGCGGCCGCGCTCGCCTTCGCTCCTGCCGCGACACATTTTGCCGGCAAATTTCATCTCGTCGATGCCGGAGGTGCCGAATGGGCTCTGCTGTGGAGCGAGGGCGGCCTTGCTCTCGCGCACCGTGACAGCTGGCACGATGCGCAGGACCTGGACTCGATCGACAGCACGCTGACGCTGGCACGGGTCGCGCTGAAGGATATCATGCCGCCGCTCCGGGCGCCCGCCGCGACCGGGCTGTGGCGGCGTGCGCAGTTGCTCGTGTCGGCCTATCTGACAGGGCTTGCGGAGGCGGCGCTCGATGACTCGGTCGGATATGCGAAGGTCCGCGAGCAGTTTCAGCAACCGATTGGCGCCTTCCAGGCCGTCAAGCACCGCTGCGCCGACATGCTGACTCGCGCGTCGGTTGCGTGGAACAGCACGATCTTTGCCGCATTGACCGATCAAGCCGAAGGTCCGGACGCCGATTTCCAGGCGATCGCAGCCAAAATCCTGGCAAGCGATGCGGCCTTCAGGAACGCCGCCGTCAATATCCAGAACCATGGCGCCTATGGATTCACCGGTGAACATCACGCGCATCTTTTCGTCAAACGTGCGCATTTTCTCGACCGCTTCGGTGGCGATGCCACCTACCAGAAGCGGCGCATGCTCGCCGCGAATGCGCCGTCGTCTGATGCGGAGCGATCGTCGCCTGTCGACGGGCTGGCCGGATAATCAGGAAGGGACATTCGAATGACGACCATCGCCGAACAGATCGCCGCCCATTTCGGCAGCTTGCCGACGCTCGAGCCCGAAAGCGTCGCGGTGCGGTATCACGACACAGAGACGAGCTGGGGGCAACTCGGGCTGGTCGCGGACGGCATCCTTGAGTGCCTGGCAGCCGCAGGCGTTCCAGAGGGCTCGTCGATTGGCTGGATCGCCCGCAACGATCCGGCCCTTCTCGGGGCCCTAATCGGGTTAATCAAGGGCGGATATACGGTGTCGCCGGTCAATCCGCACCAGCCGGTGCAGAAGATTGCCGAGCAGCTTCGTGCGCTCGGGATGGCGGCCAGCGTCGGGGTCGCCCAGGATTTTCACCCCGAAGTTCGTGAGGCCCTCGCAGATACGGGCGGAGTCGGCGTCACGATCGATGCCCAGGCTGTCCCGGCGGCGCGCCTGCTCGCGGACGGTGATACGGTCGGGAGTGGCCCATTCCGAAAGCTCGACGATGCGATCGTCGAGCGTCTGACCAGCGGGACGACGGGCGAGCCCAAGCGAATTCAGGTGCCCGCGGCGACCTTTCAAAAAGCGCTGGAACTCGGAGCTCGATCGGAAAAAGACAAGCAGGCCGAGCCGCTCAAGGTCAAGCGATCACCTGGAATCTTGTTGACGACATTCTCGCATTCGGGGGGGCTTTGGGGCGCGCTTCTGGCGCTCAATCAGGCGCGTCCGGTCGAACTGTTCGACAAGTTCGACGTCCAGCGCTGGGCCGATGCGGTCGAGCGCGGTCAGGTCAAGGCGGCCAATCTGGTGCCCTCCATGATCACGATGGTCCTCGAGCAGGGCGTTGCGCCCGAAAAGATCAAGAGCCTGCTCGTTATCCGCGCGGGGACCGCACCGCTCGATCCCGAGACGCAACGCGCATTCGAAGAGGCTTACGGGATTCCGGTTCTCACCGAATATAGCGCCTCCGAATTCATGGGAGGTATCGCCGGGTGGTCACTTGCTGACCATAAACTCTATGGCGAATCGAAGCGCGGCGCTGCAGGCACCCTGCGTCCCGACATGCAGGTCAAGATTACCGACGTCGAGACGGGCGAAGAGCTGGAGCGCGGGCAGATCGGAATCCTCAATCTCAAATCACCGCGGATCGGCCCCGACTTTATCAAGACGACCGATCTTGCATCCTTCGATACCGACGATTTCCTCTGGATTCATGGCCGCGCGGACGAAGCCATCAACCGGGGCGGATTCAAGATCCTGCCGGAGAAGGTCGCGGAGACGCTGCGTCTGCACGACGCGGTGCGCGAGGCGGGCATCCTTGCGGTCAGGGACAGCCGGCTCGGCCAGGTCCCGATCGCGGTGGTCGAGATCGTCGAGGGGGCGCAAACGAGCGAGCAGGACCTCAAGGATTTCGTTCGCTCGCAGATGCCGGCCTATATGGTTCCAACCTCGATCGAACTGGTCGACGCCTTGCCGCGGACGCTGTCGATGAAGGTCGACCGGCCGGCGCTACGCGCGCTCTTCCAAGACAAGTATCACTTCTGACCGGCCGACAGCGGGCGGCTACATCACCGGCATTTGGATAAGGGACATCAATGGAAACTCAGACGCAGGCCGATACTCCGCGCGATATCGATTCGACGATTAGCGACGAAGACATCGAGAGGGCCACTGCCCAGATTGGCATTCCCCAGCGCCGCTTCGTGAAGGCGTTCAACGAGACCGCGACGACCGACGGCATGCGGCATTTCGCTTTCGGTCTAGTCGGTGATGACAATCCGCTGTGGCACGACCCAGACTATGCAAAGAATACGCGTTGGCGTGGTCCCGTAGCGCATCCGTTGTTCATCCAGACAATGGGTATCAATGAGTGCCCGTCCTATTCGCCCGAGCACAAGGCGCTGTTCCGCGGCCTTTTCCGCGGGATCGGCAAATATCTGGCTTCGACGACCTGGACCTTCTTCAAGCCGATCTTCCCAGGCGACACCGCCTATGAGGAATATGTCACCTCTGACATTCAAGTGAAGCAATCAAGTTTTTCGGGAGGCCGCTCGGTCATCGATAGCTACCGCTCGCTCTATGTCGACGCCGCGGGGGCGCCGCTGGCGACGCGCGAACATTCGCTCGTCAATGCCGAGCGCAAGGGGTCGAAGGAAAAGGGCAAATATGCCGACGTTGCGCGGCACACCTATACGCCCGACGACATAGCGCGGATCGACGAGGTTTATGCCGCCGAACAGCGGCGCGGCGCCACCATCCGCTATTTCGAAGACGTCGAAGTCGGCGAGGCGCTGACCCCGGTCGCGAAGGGTCCGTTGTCGATGGTCGACCTGATCTGCCGCCATATAGCCACGGGCATGGCCGACGGATATGACATTGGGCCTCTGCGTTATGGCTGGCGAGCGCGCGGCAAGATCGCGCCCTTTTACACACCCGATGCCTGGGGGGTGCCCCAGCCACAACAGCGCGTGCACTGGGACGACAGCCGCGCGCAGGACCTCGGCCTGCCTGGCGGATATGATTATGCGATCATGCGTTTTGCCTGGCTGACGCATCTCCTGACCAACTGGATGGGCGACGATGGCTGGATCGAAAGCTATGGCGTCGAGCTGCGCCAGTTCAATTTCGTCGGGGATTTCCACATCATCGGCGGTAGCGTGACAGGCAAGTCGGTCGAAAACGGCCGGCCCACGGTTGAGATCGTACTGGAAGCCACGAACCAACGCGGCGACATCACCACGCGCGGAAAGGCGAAGATACTGCTCCCTTCGCGCGAATATGGTGCAGTGATCCTGCCCGAGGCGCCGATCGAGCTCGTGCGGCGCGGTGCAAACATGATGGCGGAAGCGGCAGCGCGCAAGGCGGCTGGCTAACATAGGGGGCAGGGAATGGTTGATAGACTGCGATTTGACGACGAAGTCGTCGTTGTGACGGGCGCCGGCAGCGGCCTCGGGCGTGCCTACGCGCTCGAACTCGCCGCGCGCGGGGCAAAGCTGGTCGTCAACGATCTTGGCGGATCGACCGACGGGCAGGGGTCCGACGCTTCAGCCGCGGCGCGCGTGGTTGCGGAAATTGAGGCCCAGGGCGGCGAGGCGGTGGCAAGCTTCGATAGTGTCGCGACGCCTGCGGGCGGGAAGGCCATCGTCGCGGCAGCGCTCGACAAATGGGGCCGGCTCGATGCGCTCATCTCGAACGCGGGCATCCTGCGCGATCGCAGCTACGCGAAGCTCGATTTCGACGAAGCCCGTTCGGTGATTGACGTCCATTTGTGGGGCGGCGGCTTTTTCGTCGCGCAACCGGCCTTCAACGCGATGAAAGAAGGCGGGAGGGGCGGTCGAATCCTGCTGACGACCTCGGCCTCCGGGTTGCTCGGCAATTTCGGCCAGGCGAGCTACGGAGCCGCGAAAATGGGCCTGGTCGGTCTCATGCGCACCTTGCGGATCGAAGGCGAGAAGGCCGGCATCAAGGTCAATGCGCTGGCGCCGATCGCCGGAACCCGCCTGACGGGGGCACCCGTCGACGACGATGCACCCAAGGGACCGGGCAAGGTTGCGCCCATCGCGGTCGCACTCGCGCACGCCCAATGCCCGACAAATGGTGAAATCTATATGGCGGGCGCGGGCTGGTATTCGCGGGTGATGATCGGCGTCACCGAAGGTTGGGTCTCGCCCGACGCGACGGCTGAAACGATCCTCGCCAACTGGGACAAGGTTTCCGACGCATCTACCTACAGCGAGCCGCGGAGCGCTGGCGATATCAGTACGATCATGCGAAACATCACGGGATGATTTACTCAGGAAAGACGGCCGATGACTGACAGCATAAGAATGGATGTCACAGCGGCGGTAGCGGTTATCACGCTCAACCGTCCCGATCGCCATAATGCAATGGACAATGCGATGAGCGCCGCCTTTGGCGAAGCGATCTCCGCTGCGCAGGACGATCCCGCGGTCCGCGCCATTTTGCTGCGAGGCGAAGGTAAATCGTTTTGCACCGGCCGTGATACCGCGGCGCTCGGCGTCCGCGCACCCGGCGTCAGCGATTTTGCGCATGTCAGCAAGAGCCAGAAGCGCAAATTCCAGATACTCGACAGTCAGAAGCCGTTCGTGGCCGCGATCCGCGGTTATGCGATCGGGGGCGGCTGTGAGCTGGCGCTGCAGTGCGATATTCGCGTCGCGTCCGCGACGGCGCAATTCTCGCTCCCCGAAATCGATCATGGGATCATCACCGACGGCGGTGGCTCGGTGATCACCGCCGCGGTTGCGGGGCCCTCACGCGCCAAATATCTCTTGATGACGGGCGAACGCATCGACGCCGCGCAGGCGCTGGCCTGGGGCATGGTCGATTTCGTCGTTGATGACGCCGATCTCGATTCACGCGCGCTCGAGATCGCGAGCAAGATCGCCGCGCGCCCGCCGATTCATGTCGCCATGGCTAAGCAGCTGATCGACGGCGTCCACGGCGACCAGATTCGCCGCGGCATTCGCGAGGAACTCGTCGCCATATCGGCGCTGTACAAGACCGAGGATCGCCAGGAAGCGCGCGCGGCGCGCAACGAAAAGCGCAATCCCGTTTTCAAAGGACTTTGACCTGATGGCGCTTGCCGAACCCTTTGCGGTCGATCATCCGTTTATGCCGCCCGACACATTCAAAGACGATGTCATCCTCGTCACTGGCGGCGGTACGGGGCTCGGTAAGGCGATGGCACAGATGTTCGCGCGCCACGGCGGGCGCATTGCGATCGCGAGCCGGAAGGAGGAGCATCGGGCGGCGGGCGTCGCGGCGATCGAGGCGCTTGGCGGTACCGCGATCGGTGTGGCACTCGACATCCGGGATCCCGAACAGGTAACGCGCGCGTTCGACGAAATCGAGGCGTCGCTCGGTCCGGTTACGATTCTGATCAACAACGCCGCCGGCCGCTTCATGGCACCCGCCGAGGACATTACGCCGAATGGTTGGCGGGCGGTTACACAGATCGTTCTCGACGGTACCTTTTTCTGTTCGCAGGAGCTGCATCGTCGCCGGGTGGCCGCAGGGGGCTCCGGCGCCATCCTGAACATCGGCGCCACATTCGCTTGGACAGGCGGCCCTGGGTCGGCGCATTCGGCAGCGGCGAAAGCCGCGGTCACCAACCTCACCCAGACGCTCGGCGTCGAATGGGCGATCGACGGCGTACGGATCAACACGCTCGCTCCCGGCTATTTTCCGCATGACGATACCGCCGCGCATATGAAGGGCGACTGGTCCGGCGAGGAAAAGCGGTCGAAGCAGATGCCCGCGGGACGCGTCGGCAGATTGCAGGAACTTGCTTGGTCGGCCGTTTTCCTTTGCTCGCCTTATGCGTCCTACATTACCGGCCATACCCTCGTCGTCGACGGCGCAAACTGGTTGCGTCACCGCGCGTCGAGCGCACCCGATTTCGTCCCCGTGCGCGAATGGGCACGGCAACGCCCTCAGGATTGACGCCCGCTTCCCGCGTCAGGGTGTCGATACGCCTGATGGTTCGACGGGCAGGAGGCCATGATCGGGGGTTGCCTCTTTCCAGCGAACCGACCCGATCGGGCGTTCGAGCATGATGGTCGCGCGGATCGGGCCGGGGCCCTCATGTAAGGCAGCGACCTCCTTCTGGATCTGAGCCTCCTTGACGGTCGGTCGATCGCGCTGGCGCAGGAAATCGAGCCAGGTCGCGCAGACGTAGCGTTCGCGCCAGATCCAGGGATCGCGAATATCGCGGGCTACCGAGCAGGAGCGCGCGCCGTTGCGCTTGCGGCTACGCTGCAACTGCTGGACCAGGATGTAGAAGCGACGCGCCTTCTCTGGGGCGACGCGATAGTCGATCTCGACGGCGATTGGGCCGCTGCGCGGGGTGAGGGCGAGCGTGGCCGACAGCTCCTTGCGCTGGGCTGACATTTCCTTGTCTTCCACCTTGACCACCGGCATTGGCATCCATCGTCCAAGGATCAGCGTTACTGCGACGAGAAGCACCGCCGAGATGTAAAGCGCGCCCGAAAGCCCGATCTCGGTGGCAGCCCGGCCCCACGCCCAGCCGCCCAGCGCGATCCCGCCGGCCGTTGCGGCCTGAAAGGTCGCGAGCGTCCGGCCGGCGACCCATCGCGGCGCGGTCAGCTGGATACTGATATTGCAGATCGCGACCGAAATCAGCCAGCCGGCGCCCGCCACCGCGAGCGCGAGCGCGGTGATGATTTCGGAGCGGCTGGTGCCGACCACGACGGCCATCGCTGCCACGCCGAGACTGCAAAGTCGCATTACCGCTTCGGTCGATAATTTGGCGCGCAGCGACGCGAGCGCGATGCCGCCAAGGACGGCGCCGATCCCGAAGGCCCCCAGCAGCAAGCCGAAGATCCGGGAATCTCCGTGCAAAATGTCGCGCGCGATAAGCGGGAGCAGCGCGGCGATCGCAGTTCCGGCAAAGGCCGACGAAAAAGTCCGCCACAACGGAGTGCGGATCCGCGGAGAGTGTAGGACGTAGCGAAGCCCCGCGATCGTGGCCTCGACCAGCCGTTCGGGCGGCAGCCGCGGGATTTCCCGGGCGCGCTTCCACAGGATCATCACCACGATTAACGGCAGGTAGCAGATGGCAGCAGCGATGAAGGCCGCGGCGACCCCGGCCCAGGCGACGATGACACCGCCGATCGCTGGGCCGACGCTGCGTGCTATGTTGAAGCTGACGCTGTTCAGCGCGATAGCGCTGGGAAGCAGCGCGGGGGTGACTTGCTCGCCGACTGACGCCTGCCACGACGGTCCGAACAGGGCCATCCCGCTGCCGACGAGAAAGGTGAACAGAAGAAGACTCGCGGGGCCGACATGGCCCCCGAACACCGCGATCGACAACAGGATCGAGCCGACAAGCGAGGCGATGATCGCGAAGAGGATGACGAGACGCCGGTCATAGATATCGGCAATCGCGCCCGCAGGCAGGGCAAAGAGAGTGATCGGCAGAGTGAGCGCGGTCTGGACGAGCGCCACCTGCTCGGGCGTGCCGTTCATTTCGACCATCGCCCAGCCCGCCCCGACACCTTGGATCATTCGTCCGGTGTTCGATAACAGGCTCGCGGTCCAGATGCGGCGGAACAGGCCTTGCTTCAGCGGTTCGATCATTTCGGTGGAGATCATGCCGGCATCCATCCTCTTGCGACGAGGGCGACCCATGCGGCGCCGGTACCGCGGCCTGCCGTGTCGACGATGAAAGCCTGCCAAGCGGGCGAGCAAAAATCCTATGCGTTTACGCGCTCGATTGGCGAAAATGGGCCATAGTCATCGCGATCTGCGCTCGATAACGATGCCTCATGAAATTGCGCGCCGACAAAGAGTTGCAAGCCCGTTGGCGTGCCGACGGCCACTGGCGCGACCAGACGCTCGACCAGGCCTTCGAGATCGCAGCGCGGCGCCATCCGGAGGCCCTTTTGACCGTCCACGCCACCCGCGGGCCTCGCTCGATTTCGCTCGGCCAGTTGCGCGATCGCGGGCGCGCGCTTGCCGGTGCCCTGCATGGCCTCGGTCTGAAGGCCGGCGACGTCGTAGCAATGCAAATGCCCAATTCGATCGAGACAGCGCTCGTCTACCAGGCAGCGGCGGCGCTCGGCTGCGTCATTCTTCCCATTGTAGCGATCTACGGACCGCACGAACTCGGGTTCGTGTTGCGTGACGCCCGCGCGAAAATACTTTTCATACCCGATCGGTGGAGGCAAACCGATTGCGTCCAGAACGTGCGGGACAGCGGACAATTACCCGACCTCAAAGCCGTTGTCGTCGTAGGCGACGGCGATGCTGGCGACTATATGCGCTGGGACGATTTCGAGGGACTGGCGGCCACGGACAATTGGCCCGGAGTGGGTGCCGACGATGCGGCCTTCATGGTATATACGTCGGGAACGACTGCCGACCCCAAGGGTGTGCTCCACAGCGCCAACAGCTTATTGGCCGAAGTCTGGCAAAGCTATCCCGACAATGACCCCGCCAGCCGCGTGATGTCGCCTTATCCGGCGGGCCATGTGGCGGGCGCGCTTGGCGTCCTCGCGCATGCCGCAGCGGCGCGGCGAACCATATTGTTCGAAACCTATGATGCCGACGCGGCGGCACGCTATGTTGGCTCGGAGCGCATCACCCACACGGCGGGGACGCCGTTTCACTATCTCGCACTGCTCGATGCCGCTGAGGCGCTTGGCTGCGACATGGGATCGCTGCGCGCTTGCGGTACGGGCGGCGCGACCGTTCCCGAATCGCTGGTAGCGCGCGCGGAAGCGGCCGGGATTCACATGTTCCGACGTTACGGGATGAGCGAGCATCCCACCGTCACCCAGGGTGCGGACGGCGATCCGCTGTACGTCCGCATGACGACCGATGGCCGATTGCGCCCCGGCGTCGAGGTTCGCATCGTCGACGACGATGGCAATGACGTTGAAACCGGTACGGAAGGGGAAGTGGCGACGCGCGGCCCCGATATGTTTCTTGGCTATAGCGATCCCGCCATCGACGCCGGTGCGTGGCTTCCCGGCTGCTGGTTCCTGTCGGGCGACATTGGCCGCCTCGATGCAGCGGGTCTGCTCGCCATTACCGATCGCAAAAAGGATATCATCATTCGCGGCGGCGAGAATATTTCCTCGCGCGAGGTCGAGGACTTGCTGCTCCGGATTCCCGGCGTTCGTGAGGCTGCCGCCGTCGGTTATCCCGATGACCGCCTTGGCGAACGCGTTTGCGCCTATTTGATTGTCGATGACGACCTTGCCATCGATCTTGCTGCCATCGATGCAGCCTTCCAGGCGTTTGGTGCGGCGCGGCAGAAGACGCCCGAGCGCGTGATCTTCGCGCGGGACCTCCCGCGGACCCCCGTGGGCAAGATCAGGAAGGCGGAGCTGCGCCGGGACCTGCGCGAGGCGTTGTCCTAGGCTCGGTCAACCCGCATCAGGTCGCATGAGGCTGGGCGATCCATCGTCGCGCGGCAACATGACGAGGCCCTTCTCAACCGCTTCGGCCATCGTGTGCGCCGAGAAATCGGCTTCGGGAAGGAGCGCGGGCCCACGCTCGAGCCGCACTTCGCGGACGATGCCGCCGCCCGCGACGATGGTCTTGCCCGTCTGGTCGCCCGACATCGAACTGACCATGTAAAGCACGACAGCGGCGACCCTGTCGGTCGTATAGACCGCCTTGTAGGCGTCATCGGTGACGGCCTCGGTCAGCCGGGTATTGGCGGCGGGCGCGAGCGTCCAGACTCGGATGCCGTATTTTTGACCCTCAAGTGCCAAGGTGTTCGAAAAACCCCAGACGCCGCCCTTGGCGGCGCCATAATTTCCCTGCCCGAACTTGCCCGAAAGACCCGAGGTTGATGTCGTGTTGACGACGACGCCACCGCCATTTTCCCGCATCCAAGCAAATATCGGCTTGGTCACGCAAAAGGTGCCCTTGAGGTGAACGTGCATCACATCGTCCCAGTCCGCCTCGTCCATCTTGATCAGCGTCCGGTCCCGGAGGATTCCGGCATTGTTGACGAGGATGTCTGCGCGGCCGAATGCGGACATAGCGGTCTCGAAGATCGAAAGGCCGCCGGCGATTGTCCCGACATCCGCGGCATTCGCGACCGCCTCACCGCCCGCTGCAACAATCTCCCGGACCACTTCGTTCGCGCTGTCCGACACCGGGTCGCCGCCTGCCGACGGGACGCCATAATCATTGACCACGATCTTTGCACCCTCGCGCGACATCAGCAGCGCATAGGCTCGCCCGAGCCCGCCGCCCGCTCCGGTTACGATCGCAACTTTGCCATCCAGCAAACCCACCGCGCTCTCCTTGTCCAGCCTGTCTTGCCGGAGGGCATAACGCCTATCGCGCGATTGGTTATTGCCAAGGTGCATCGCGGCGGTCGAACTTCGCATAATTGCCGGGACGCAATTGCGTTAGGAAAGACTGTGCGCTGGCGCACGGATCAGGACGGGACGAGGCAGAATGAATCTTGACTATACGGCCGAGGACGAGATTTTCCGAGCCGAGGCGCGCGAATGGCTCGATGCGAATATCCCCCGCGAGGTCCGGCCACCCGATGGCCCGGGAATGCGCGAGTTCGACCTTGGCTGGCAGCGCAAGCAATTCGAGGGCGGCTGGGCCGGGGTATCGTGGCCGGTCGAATATGGTGGGCGAGGATTGTCGCTCACCCACCAGCTCATCTGGTACGAAGAATATGCCAAGGCCGGCGGGCCCAACGCCGAACTGCTCTTCGTCGGATGCAATCATGCCGCTCCGACGATCATGGCGCGCGGCACCGAAGAGCAGAAGTCATATCATCTTCCGAAAATATTGAGCGGCGAAGTCGCTTGGTGCCAGGGATTTTCGGAGCCTAACAATGGCTCCGACCTTGGCGGGCTGAAATGCCGCGCGGAAATCGTCGGCGACGAACTGGTCGTCAACGGATCGAAAATCTGGACGAGTTCGGCGCACCTGGCCGACTGGCAGGAACTGCTTGTTCGCACCGACCCGGCGGCGCCCAAGCACAAGGGAATCAGCTGGGTCATTTGCGACATGCAGACGCCCGGCATCGAGCTACGCCCGATCCTGATCATGACCGCACCGGGGCACCACCATTTCAACCAGGTTTTCTACACCGATGTGCGGATTCCGCTGTCGAACGTGGTGGGCGAGGTGAACGACGGCTGGAATGTCGCGATGTCCACCCTCGGATTCGAGCGCGGCACTGCGGGTATGCTCGAAAACATTCGTTACGGCGCAGTCGTCGAGCGGCTCGTCGACATGGCGCGGCAACGCCTTGGTGCCAGCGCGCTCGAGAATGACGACATCGGGCAGCGACTGGCGCAGCTCCGCGCCGAGGTGACGGCAGTGCGCGCGATGACCTACCGCATCGCCTCCCGCGCGGCGATCGCGCCGCCGGGCTCCGAGGCATCGCTGGCACGCGCCTTCTTCAGTCAGCTGCAGCAGCGGATCCGCCGTATCGCGCTCGACATCATCGGCCCCGATTCGATCGAATTGCCCGAAGACGATCCCTGGATCCGCCCCTATCTGCGGACCTACAGTAACACGATTGCCGCCGGCACGTCCGAAATCCAGCGCAACATCATCGGCGAGCGCGTGCTCGGCCTGCCGCGATAAGGTCTTTTATCATGAACTTGCTTCCTACCGAAGAACAACAGCAGATCGTCGATATGGTCCGCGGCTTTCTGGCGGCCAGCGCCCCGCTCGAAAGGCTGCGCCCGGACAAGTTCGGGCAGATCGGCAATCCCGATGCCGCGCTCTGGCCGAAAATGGCCGAGCTCGGAATTCTGGGGCTCGGCGTGCCCGAGGACGGCGGCGGCCTCGGTCTGAGCGCGGTCGAAGAGGCGCTGACCTACATCGAATTCGGCCGCGCGCTCGTATCGGTCGGCGTTCTGGGCGCGACGCTTGGCGCGCATCTTGCTGCGCGCACGATGCCCGACATTGCCGCGGCGATCATGGCGGGAACCAGTGCGGTGGGTCTCGCGACGCCGCGGGGCGCCGTCGCCGGTGATGATGGTATTTTCTCCAGCGAGTTTCACCTGATCGAGGCAAACGAGGCCGACTTCATTCTGTTGCTGTCGAGCGACGCGATCGCCTTGTTCCGGCGGGAGGAATTTAGTCGTCAGAGCGAGCGGCTCAGCATGGACAGCCACATGCGGCTGATGCGCGCTACACTAGAGAACGGCAAGCCACTGAGTTGGTCGTCGGTCAAGGACGGCATCGATCATGCGCGCGCCAATCTGCTCATCGCGGCCTATGCTACCGGGGTTGCGGAAGCGGCGCTCGCGGGCGCGGTGGACTATGCGAAGGTGCGCGAGCAATTCGGCAAACCAATCGGCTCGTTCCAGGCGATCAAGCATAAGTGCGCCGACATGGCGATTGCCGCCGAAGTCGCGTCCTGCCAGGTTGCCTTTGCTTCGGTCACCCTGTCGAAAAATAGCGACGAATCTCGCTTTCATGCGCTCGCTTCGCGCATCGTCGCCGTCGATTCGGCACTCAAAAATGGTGCGACCGGAATCCAGGTGCATGGCGCGATCGGCTTCACGGCTGAGGTAGAGGCGCATTTATTCGTCAAGCGCGCCCATCTGATCGATTTTATCGGTGGCGATCAGCGCGTCCAGAAAGGACAGTTCATCGGCGCCGATGCCGTGATTTGAAACGGGGCGGGCGCCTTCGGCGTCCGCCCCGTACTGTCTGCGAGTTCTCTGCTCATCTGAAATCAGCCGCGGTGGCGGGCATCTTTTTCGGGTGCAAACTGGTCGGTGAGCTTGTTTGGCTGGGCGTGCAGGTTGCGTCCGCCGTCGACCGGGACGATAGCGCCGGTGGTGAAGGAGCTGGCTTCGCTCGCCAGGAAAGTCGCGACCGAGGCGATCTCGCGCGTGGTGCCGGCACGCTTCATCGGCAGTCGCTCCGTAAAGGTCTTGGTGACGGCGGGATCTTGGAACAAGGCCTGCGCCCCGCTCGAATCGATGAGCCCGGGCGAGATGATGTTGGCGCGGATATTCTCCTGCCCGAACTCGGCCGCAAAATTCTGGATCAGCTTTACCTCCGCGGCACGGATGCAAGAATAGACCGAACGCTCGGACGTCGCCTCGAATGCCGATCCCGAGCCGATGAAGATGATCGACCCGCCGCCGCTCTTGCGCATCTCGCGGATGCACATGCTCGCGATCCAGAACCTGCTCTTGAAAACATAGAGATATTGCGCATCGAGTTCTTCATCCGGCGTGTCGAGCGACGAGCCGAAGAAGGGGCGCACCGTGGGTGACGCGACCAGCGTGGTCACCTTCCCGAATTTGGCCACGGTTCTGTCGACGACAGCTTGGAGCTGGTCCTTGATCGTCATGTCGGCAGCGCACCCGGCGGCGATCTCGTCGCCATTGCCGAACCGCTCGTTGAGCGATTTCGATACCGCCTCGGTGTCGGCCGCCGTGCGGCTGCAGATCATGATCCTGGCACCGCTCGCGGCGAACATCTCGGCAATATTCAGGCCCATGCCCTGCGTTCCGCCGACAATGATGGCGACCTTGCCCGTCAAGTCGAACTTGTCGTTGCTCACGCGAATCTCCCTGTGAATCTTCATTTTCCTGATTGGACAGTCGCCGCAGCCACGATCGACCGGAAAGGGGCGGCTTGCGCGAAGGGCGACGACTTTCCCCTCAATGCAGCGATGGAAATAAATCGCCGCTCGCCGCAAAATGAGACCAGCCAAGGAGCGAGCAAAGGAGATGAGGGCCGTGCATGCAGCCGAAGATGAACTGGCGATCCGCAGCCTTGCCGCGGCCTATACCGATGCGGTCAATCGCCGCGATGGCGAGGCCATGGCGGCGGTCTATTCCGAAGACGGCATCCTGCACTCGCCAGCCGCGGGCGCGCCGCTTCAAGGTATCGAGAAGCTGCGCAAGCGTTTCAAGCGTCTTGTTGAGGTCGAACGCGAGTTTCTGATGCAGCTTACCCATTCGGGCGTTGTGGAGATCGATGGCGACCGCGCAACGGCGCGATGGTGGTTCAGCGAGATCAAGCGGCCGACAGGAGGCACTTTCGAAATGATCTTCGGTGTCTATCAGGACGAAATGGTCCGAACTGCGGCCGGCTGGCGTTTTGCCAAGCGAACCGTCGATGCGCCGCTACGCTGGGAGCTTCCCCATCCGCCGCAGGGCTTCGGAGCGCTGCCGGCGTTCCTGCCGCTGACCGGGCTACCTACCTCATGACCGAGACCGGGATCGATCTGACCGGCCAGGTTGCTATCGTCACGGGCGGCGGCGGCGGAATAGGGCGTGCTTGCGCGCTTCGGCTCGCCGACTTTGGCGCCGATCTTGTCATTGCCGACATCTTGCCGGAGCGTAACGCAGAGGTTTGCGAGCGCGTTCGCGAGCGCGGCCGGAAGGCGTTGGGCGTCACGACCGACATGATGGATACGGCCAGGATTGCCGCGATGGTCGCCGACGCTGACGCCGAGTTCGGTCGCATCGACATTTTGGTGAACAATGTCGGCGGGGTCGCAAAGAAGATGTTTGCCGATCAAGGCGAGCGCAGTTGGCGCCGGCATATCGACATCAATTTCGTTAGCTTCCTCGCCGCGACGTCGGCCGTGATTCCGGTCATGGTAAGAGGCGGCCGAGGCGGATCGATCGTCGGAATTTCCTCGATCGAAGCTACGCGCGCTGCGCCGGGCTATGCCGTCTATGCGGCGTGCAAGGCCGCGATGATCAACTTCACCCAGTCGATGGCACTAGAGCTCTCGGATGACGCGATCCGGGTCAACACGGTGTCGCCCGATCACACGATTACCCCCGGTGGCCGCGGCAATCGCAGCGGTCCTGTCGACCCTTCGACTTGGGTTCAGCGCAGTCCTGACGCCCAGGACGCAATGAACCGCCTGATACCGCTCGGACGTGAAGGCGACGATATCGAATGCGGAGATGCGGTCGCCTTTTTATGCTCTTCGATGGCGCGATATATCACGGGCATCAACCTGCCGGTCGACGGCGGCACCGCCGCAGCCGCGGGATGGCAGCGCACCCCGTCGCGTCAATGGACCCAAATTCAAGGGCAGGCGCGCGACTGACGGCGAACAGTCGGCGGTCACGCCGACCCGTCAGCGGAAGCGGCGTTTTACGCGCGAAGCGATGCCAGCCGCTGATCGACGATCGCCTCGGCGTCGGCGATGATCCGGTCGATCAATTGTTCGCAGGTCGGAATGTCGTGAATCAGGCCTTGAACCATGCCGGCCCAGAATACGCCCTTCGAAAGATCGCCGGTCACGAGCAGGTCACGGCCCGCCGCGCCCGTGACGAGTTCCCGTACGTCGCTGAACTGTGCGCCCGGCTGGGACAGGCGGCGCATTACTTCTTCGCTGACCTCGCTCTTGCCAACGCGTGCGGTGTTCTTGAAGCTGCGGAAGATCAGAAAGCTGCCGCGCTCGTCATTCTCGATATAAGCCTGCTTCACATTGTCGTGGATCGGCGCCTCGACCGTCGCGCAGAAGCGCGTGCCCATGTTGATGCCGTCGGCGCCGAGCGCCAGCGCCGCGACAAGCCCGCGACCGTCGCCGAAGCCGCCCGAGGCGAGCATCGGGATCTTCACCTTGTCCGCTGCGGCGGGGATCAGAATCAGGCCGGGGATGTCGTCTTCGCCAGGATGACCGGCGCATTCGAATCCATCGATCGAGATGATGTCGCATCCTGCGCGCTCGGCCGACAGCGCGTGGCGGACCGCGGTGCATTTGTGCAGGATGGTGACCCCATGCGATTTCAGCATCTCCCAGATTTCGCGCACCGCCGGCGTTCCTGCGGTCTCGACGATCTTGACCCCGCCATCGATGATCGCCTGCGCATAGCCCTTGTAATCGGGGGCGTTGATCGTCGGAAACACTGTCATGTTCACGCCGAAGGGCTTGTCGGTCATCGCGCGGCACCGTTCGATCTCGTCGCGGAGTGCCGTGGGGGAGGGCTGCGTCAGCGCCGTCAATATGCCCAGCCCGCCGGCATTCGACACCGCGCTTGCCAGCTCGGCATAGCCGACGCTTTGCATGCCGCCCTGAACGATCGGATGCTCGATACCCAGCATTTCGGTGATGCGTGTCTTGAAAGCCATGAATGTTCCATTCTGGCCCCGGCCGATCCCGGGACTGTTTGTTGACGGGGAGGAGCCGGACCGGGAGCCGCTGCCGGCGACCGTCTCATCGACCGGAATAAGGTTGGTTTCGCGCCGCTCTCAGGCGTCGCTCAGCCGGGCAGCAAGCTCGGCGATCTTCGATTGCGCCGTCCGAGACAGTGCGAGCAGAGGTGCGTCTCCTAACCCGATCGCTTCGGCCACTGCGGCGAGATGATGAACATCCTTCGGCATGTTGCTGCCGGGGCCGCTGATTTTGCGAAACGTGCGCGGGTCCGCGAGGATGGCGAGGCCATTGCTCGCGCCGGAGCTGAGTTTGATGACCTCGATAGCGACTTCGCGATCCATGCCGAGCTGCTCGGCGAGTTCCAGGGCGTCGATGCTGGCGACGACATTGGCGTAAGCCAGATTGTTGTTGAGCAGCTTGATCAGCTGCCCCGATCCAACGGGTCCAAGATGGGCGACGAGGCGCGCGAAGCTATTGAAGACCGGCCGGGCAATATCGAGCGCATCGCTCGTCCCACCAACCATCACCGTCATCGTCCCGGCCTTTGCGCCGTTATGGCCGCCGCTGACCGGAGCGTCGAGGACATGTACTCCGCGCGCTCGCGCAGCCTTGTCGAGCCCGATCACCGTCTCGGGCAGCAGGGTGGAATGAATCGCCAGCACCGAACCCGGACGCATCGCATCCAGCAGCCCAGATTCGATCGTTACCTGCTCCACATCCCTGTCGTTGACGACGCAAATGCCGATAATGTCGCAGTCTGCGGCGAGCGCTGCAGGCGTCGCCGCGACTTTCGCCGCCGTATCGGACAATAGGGCGGTGCTGGCTTCGCGCCGTGCCCAGATCGTGAGGGGGTATCCGGCTTCAACGATCCGGCGTGCGATCGGCGCTCCCTGATCGCCCAGGCCGATGAACCCCGCTGTCGGCTTTTGTCCCATCCTATCTCTCCCTCTTCAGTCGGTTCAGCGCAGGCGGAGCAGCCCTTCCTGGGCCACGCTCGCAACCAGTTTGCCTGCGCGATCAAATATTCTTCCGCGGCACAAAGCGCGGCCGCCGCCTGCCCAGGGGCTATCCAGCGAATAAAGCATCCAGTCGCTGAAATCGGGCTGCGCATGAAGCCAGAGGCTGTGATTGAGGCTGGCATTCTGGATCCGGGTGGTGGACCAATGAGTGCCGTGCGGGAGCAGGGCCGTGCTGAGCAACATCATGTCGGACACATAGGCGAGCACGGCACGGTGAAGCAGGCCATTGTCCGGCACGCTCGACTTGGGCTTGAACCAGAAATGCTGGATGGCCGGTTGCGGCACTGGCGAGACGAAATCGCGCGGCGTCACGGGCCTGAGTTCGATGGGCATGCTGCGCAGGGCGAATTCGCGAACCGCGCCGATCATGGCGCCCGCCTGTTCGCGCCGGATGTCTTCCTCGCTGCGGAGGTGTTCCGGCGGTGGGACATCCGGCATGTCTTCCTGGTGGGCAAAACCGGCTTCGGCGGGATGAAAGGATGCGCCAAGCGTAAAGACCAGAACCTCCTCCTGGTACGCGGCGACCCTGCGCGACGAGAAGCTGGCGCCATCCCTGTCGCGTTCGACGCGAAACGCGATGGGGACTTCCGGCCGGCCGGGACGCAAAAAATGACCATGGATCGAATGGGGTATGCGATCGGCAGCAACGGTGTGCGACGCAGCCGTCAGGGCCTGCGCGAAAATCTCGCCGCCGAACAGGCGTTGCCACTTTTCAACGGGGAGCGCGGTCTGAAACCGGTCGGTGCCGGTCTCATCCAATGTTAGCGATCGGAT
Organism: uncultured Sphingopyxis sp.; assembly: GCA_966250105.1. Taxonomy (GTDB): domain Bacteria; phylum Pseudomonadota; class Alphaproteobacteria; order Sphingomonadales; family Sphingomonadaceae; genus Sphingopyxis. The sequence continues at coordinate 132,792 of CBINGC010000004.1, forward strand.
CAGTGCGGTCAGGGTGTCGCTGTCTTCCGCGGCCGCAGATCCGCCGCGAGCCTCGTTCGGGTGTTCACGCGCCAGATTTCGATCCAGGTTTGTCATCGGCCGTCCATATCGTATCGGTGGAGGGGTGGGGGCCACCATGCTCGCCCCGCGGCGTGAGTGCACGTATAACGATTAGGCCAAATCCCTAGCCGGCGTTGCGCGGCTCGCATCAATCGGACAATCGCCGGGAAGATTTGGCGACCGATGGTGCCGAAGCCAGGCGTGGAGGAGCTGACCCGCCGCGCCATGGCCTCTCGCGACTGACCGGAAGGATCGACCGTTTCCGAGCGGCCGATGTGGACGCCTGCTAGCGACCTTCAACATGAGCATTTCCAACAAATCTTGAAAAAAGCGTCGCGCTATATGGCGCCTAATGCGCGAACATGCATCGCATTCATGATGCCTGCCAGGCGTGCGGCGTTTCGCGTGCCTCGCCGGAATTCACCCGGCGAGGGATTGCGACCCGCGTTCGATCGCTAAGTGCGCGGCAATCTTCGCAGTCCAACGCAGGCGATTCGGCATTGTGGGCTGCCGGCGGCGACGAAATGCGTCTTCCACATCGCCACATTTGTGATACTCCTTCAATAATATCAGCACTCACCGAGACCAATGGAAAGGGTGCCTATGGGCGAGGGTATTTTAGGCGGAATTCGCATCCTCGAGGTTGCCGGAGGACATGCGCTCTCGGTGACCGGTCTCCTGCTGGCCGAAGCAGGGGCCGAGGTGATCAAAGTCGAAGCTGATGCCGGCGCGCGCGGCTCTGCCTCGTTCGCAGTGTCGAATCGAAGCAAGAAAAGCGTTGGACTGGCCATCGAGGGGGAGGAGGCGCGCAGTTCGCTCGGTCGCCTGCTCAGGGCGGCCGACGTCATTCTGACCGACTGGTCTGCGGACCGTCAACGCGGCGCGGGGTTGGACGAGGCGGGCCTGGCACGGCAGTATCCGCATCTTATACACGCTTCGATCGGGAGCTGGCCCGCAGACCATCCGCTCGCCGATCGTCCCGTCGACGACACGCTTGTGCTCGCAGAATCGGGGTTGATGGACGAGCAGCGCGGGATCCGCGAGGGCCCTATCTATCTCCGCTTCCCTCTGGGCAGCTGGGGCGCGGCCTATCTCGCGGCCATCGGCGTCGTGGCGCGTCTGATCCAGGCGGGGAGGGGCGGCGGTGCGGGATCCGTGTCGACCAGCCTGGTGCAGGGCGCGCTTTTACCGGCGGCGATGCTCTGGCGCAGGGCGGAGCATGCGACGCAGGCCCTTGTCGACAGTATGGGCAAAGCCATGATTTCCCCGCAATTCGAATGTAGCGACGGCGTATGGATCCACGTCAAGGCGCCGCCAGACGACGCCCCGCTGATGCGCGCTGCGCTCGAGGCCCTTGGGCCGGAGCGCATCGAAGACCTTAACCGGGGATGGCCGAGCAATCATACGTGCATCAATTGGGGTGCCAACGCCCATGTGTTCAAGACTCGTCCGAGCGCTGAATGGCTGGCCGATCTGTGGGCATCGGATATTCCGGTGCAGGCCGACGTGCCGATGGGAGCCATTTACCGCGACGAACAGGCAATCGCGAACGGATATGTCATCGACGTCGAGGACCCGGACCTCGGGAGGACACAGCAACCAGGTGTGCCATGCAGCGTCGAACCACCGATGCGCGTGCAGTCGGCTGCACCGGCGTTTGGGACGACACCGATTTCGATCTGGGATGACGTGCCCGCGCCACGCCGCGAGCGTGCGGCCGATTGTCTCCCGCTCGAGGGCGTTCATATTGTCGACTTCGGCTCGTTCGTCGCAGGTCCGCTGGCACCGATGATTCTAGGCGATCTGGGTGCCGAGATCATCAAGGTCGAGGGAACCGGGGGTGACGTGATGCGCCGCGTGGAGGGGGCCTTTCTCGGCGCGCAGCGAGGAAAGCGGTCGCTCGCGCTCGATCTGAAGTCTCCGGACGCGGCCAATGTTGTTGAACGTCTCGTTCGGTGGGCGGATATCGTCCATCACAATATCCGCATGCCCGCCGCCCGGCGGATCGGGCTCGCAAGCGAACAGGTGATAGCCATCCGGCCGGATCTCATTTTCTGCCATGTGAGTTCCTATGGGCCTGTCGGGCCGCGCAAGGACTGGCCGGGTTACGACCAGCTCTTCCAGGCGCAATCGGGATGGGAGTTCGAGGGTGCGGGCGAGGGCAATCCGCCTATGTGGCACCGCTTCGGTATGATGGATCATCAAGCCGCCCTGGCGTCGGCGCTTGCGATGTCCCTCGCGCTTTATCACCGCGACCGGACCGGCGAGGGACAGGTGGCTGCGGGCTCGTTGCTCGGAGCCAGCATCCTGACGGTCAGCGAGACGATCGTTCTCGATGACGGAACACTGTCGCCTTTCCGTCGTCTCGACGCGGGCCAGCTTGGTGTTGGACCCGAACGCCGGCTTTATGCCGTGAAAGACGGCTGGATAGCGCTCGTCGCCGAAGGTGCCGGAGTATTTGACCGACTGTGCCTCTTGGCGGGCGCCGCAAATGCCGAAGCGCTGGAACCAATCCTGTCAGCTCAGTCGACCACGGCCGTGATCGCAATGGCAAACGCGGCAGGCGCCTTCGCGGTCGCTGCCCATACCGATCATCGCGACGCCTTTTTCGATGATCGCGACAATCGACGCCTCGGACTTGTTCAATCCTATCAGCACGGAAGGCTCGGTCGTCTGGAGATGCCGGGTGCCTTTCTGCATTTCGGTGCGCGCCCGGCGACGGGAGCGCTGCCGCCACCCGACGTTGGCGAACACAGCGTATCGGTGCTCGACGAAATCGGGCTGGCGGACGAAACCGCCGAGCTGGTTCGCGCGGGGGTGGTGCATGATGGCGCGCGCTAGGATGCGCGCGCTCCGCTCAACCGGGACGCGAATTTGCCATTGCGCGGAGATATATATTAGGGCCTCATGTGAAGTCCGTCACGGCCTGCGATCCTTATCGCAGAGAAACGCGGTCAGCAGCGCGAGCGGGCGGTTTGCGTCGAAGCCGGACCGGTGCAAAACAGGGAAAATGAATCGTGTCCAGCAAAGCCTTGACTGAAAAGAAGCCGCGCAAACCCGACGGCGTGCCGGTACGCCGGGCGAATGCTGCTCGATCGAAGCGTGCGAAGTCGGAGATCACGCGCTCGCGCCTATGTGCTGCGGCTGCCCGCCTGATCGAACAGAAGTCGCTCCGCATGATTACAGTGTCCGAACTGACGACCCTGGCCGGTGTCGCTCCCTCTACTTTCTATATTTATTTCGCCGACGTCGATGAGGTGGTGCTCGCCTTGCTCGAAGAGGCCACTGCAGAGATGCCCGACCTTGGTGCTTACGCTCGGGGCATTACACTAGAACGTCTCGAGACGAGCATCCGCGAATTGGTGCACGAATATCTCGCATTTTGGGATAAATATTACGCCCTCTTGCGAATCCGCAACCTTGCTGCCGACGAGGGCGAAGCGCGGTTCAGGGACGCGCGCGGCAAGATGCTGGGTCCGCTTCTGTTCGCGCTGGCCGAAAAAATCGAGGAGATGCGCGGCGAGGACTTGAGCGCGCGAACTCCGCCGCTCGCGATTGCATCGGTCGTGTCGGGCTCGATGGAGCGGCTTGCTTCGTTCATACGCTTTCGCCACGCATCGCCCGATATGTCTCGCAAACGGCTGATCGACGCGGAGGTTTTCCTGATCTGCCAGCTCTTGGGGAAGGGCAAAGTCTAGCCGCCGTCTCCCGCCGCCTTCGCGGCGCCGGGACGCGAACGCATAGCCGAGGCGCGCGGCTGGACGCCGTCATTGCGACAGGCCTCGGCGACGCTGCCTCCCGCGCTTTGCATCCGGTTGGCATGGGACCGACCCATCGTACTTATGCTTTGTGAGCGTGGTGGGGCGAGACAATCCCCCCGGCGCGGAGCTTCATCGCAAGCTGCCCGGCGCCTATTGCATGGTCATGACCACCGGCCGTTCCTCCGACTCGCAAGGCGCTCCGCCGACGAAAGCTGCGTCGGCTCCCCCTGCGGGGCTCCATCGGATCATCCGATTGCACGCCATCGATGGTGAGGTTCGCAGTGCCCTGGAAGACGATTTTCATCATTTCCGGGTGTTGATCCGCCATGATGGCGCCCGGGTCACCAATGTCGAGGCGACGGCGCTCCGGCAGCCCTTTTCCCTCTGTGGCGCTGCCGGGGGCCGCCTTGATGAGCTAGTAGGTCAGCGCCTTCTACGCGATACCACGCAGTTCTTCAGGATTCACGACGCGCTGCTGCAATGCACGCACCAGTTCGATCTCGCCACGCTTGCGATCGCGCTTGCGGCGCGCGGCGGCAGCGCGAGGCATTATCATGCTTTCGTGGAAGACGGCGCCGCGGTCGAGCAGCGGCGGGCTACCCTGCGGCGCGATGGTGAGACGGTCCTGCGCTGGGCTTTTCAGGACGGCGTCATTGAATCCCCCGACCCATATCGTGGGCACATGCTGGGACGCGGGTTCACTGCCTGGGCAGGGACGAGCCTCGATACCGACGATGCCGAGGCCGCATTGGTTTTGCGGCGCGCGATATTCATTTCCGGCGGACGCGGCCGCACCGAAGAACTCGATCGGCAGCCGCATGCGGTCGCTCGCGGCGGTTGCTGGGTCCAGCAACCCGAGCGGGCCTCGCTGGCGACACGTGAGAAGGGCACGTCGCGCGATCACTCGGATCGACCTCATCAACTCACGGCCGGCGACGACGGCTGGCTTGCCTTTGAAGACGCGGAAGATCTCGGTTCGTCGCCAATTACAACGCTAGATAGTGACGACCCGTCACAAATCTGATAGACCATGTTCAAACAAGTGGAGAGGCACCGATGAAAATCGACGAAATGATTCTCGTGAGCGTAGACGACCATGTCTGTGAACCCCCCGACATGTTCGTTCGGCACATTTCGCCAAAATATAAGGGCCAAGAGCCGCAGGTCGTCACGACCGAACATGGGCAGGCTTGGGTGATCGAGGGTAAGAAAAACTCCGGCCTGGGGCTCAACGCCGTGGTCGGCCGTCCGAAGGAAGAATATGGGATGGAACCCATGTCGTTCGACCATCTGCGTGCGGGCACGTATGATATTCATGCGCGCATCGACGATATGGACGCGAATGGCGTGCTCGGATCGATCAACTTTCCCCAGTTTCCGGGGTTTGCCGGCGTCCGGTTTCTGAAGCAGAACGACAAGGGTCTCGCGCTCGCTACGATCCAGGCCTATAATGATTGGCATGTCCAGGATTGGTGCGGGCCCTATCCCGGCCGCATGATTCCGCTCGCGCTTTTGCCGCTTTGGGACATCGACCTGACGCTTGCCGAAATGAAGCGGATGATCGCGCTCGGCGTGCATTCGTGCAGTTTTCCAGACAATCCGGCAATGATCGGCCTGCCGAGCCTGCACGACGAGCAATGGCGGCCGTTGTGGGAGCTGTGCAATGACAATAAGGTCGTTCTGTCTGCTCATATCGGAACCGGGTCTCATGCGGCTCACGCGTCGGACTTGTCGCCAATCAGCTCGTGGATCACCTCGATGCCGATCTCGATCGCCAACAGCGCGGCAGACTGGCTCTTTGCGTCTTTCTGGAAGGACTTTCCCGATCTCAAGATTGCGCTGTCGGAAGGCAGCATCGGCTGGGTTCCCTACTTCCTCGAGCGCGCGGAGACTACGGTAAGGCAGCATAGCGCGTGGACGAACCTTAACCTCGGCGGGCTGACGCCCACCGAAATTTTCCGGCGCCACTTCTTGACCTGTTTTATCGAGGATAATTTTGGTCTGGTGAACCGCCACGCGATCGGCATCGATAATATCGCGTGGGAATGCGACTACCCGCATTCAGATTGCGTGTGGCCGCTATCGCCCGAGGAAGTCTGGCGCGGGGTGAAGGATTTTTCGAAGGAAGAGATCGACAAGATCACGCACGGCAATGCGATGCACTTCTACAGCTATGATCCATTTCCGCTGCTTGGGCGCGAAAATTGCACGGTCGGCGCATTGCGCGCCCAGGCGGCGGCCAAGGGCGTCGATACGTCCGAACAGGCCTCGCTTGGCGGTCTTGCCCCCAAGTGGGAGCCCGGCAAGCCGATCACGTCGGGCGACGTGCAGAAGATGCTGTCGACCGTCTGAGCAGTCTTTAGCCGCGATCGGGGGCGGGCTCGTGAAGTCCGAATGGCTCTCCTCCACGCCGATCGCGGCGATTTATGTGAAATAGCGTCGCAAAGCCAAAGGTGTCGCCATGTTGTCGGCACCGGGCTGACGCTAGGCAGAAGCGATTAATCGCACGCCTGCAGGAAATGAGAAATGACCCACCCAGATCCGATCAAGCCCCCCCAGCAAACGGTGACCGGCGTTCTCGCCGCCGCGGTTAAGGAGGCGCCAGAGCGCATTTTCCTCGATTTCAGCGGCACCCAATATAGCTATGCCGATATCGATGCTGCGTCGACCCGTCTCGCTAATGGTCTGCTCGCTCTCGGGGTCAAGCAGGGTGACCGGGTCGGTACGCTTCTCGACACGAGCGTCGAGGCGATTTTGATTTGGTTCGCAGCGAACAAGATCGGCGCCGTCTATGTTCCAGTAAACGCCGCGTACAAGGGCGAGTATCTGCGCCATCAATTCGCCGATGCCGGTGTTGAAGTGGTGTTTGTCGAGCCGGATTATGCCGATCGCCTTGCCCTGATCAAAGACGAGCTGCCGCTGGTCCACACCGTCATCCAGCGGGGCGACGCGCCGCTCGCGGCCGAAGGAATGAACCTCAAGCGCTTCGACGACATTCTCGGAAGCGAAGATCCCGTAGCCGACCCGAACAAATATTCGGATATCTCGATGCTGATCTACACTGGCGGTACGACGGGGCCCTCGAAGGGCTGCATCATCAGTCACAATTATGTGTGCAATCTTTCACGCAACGCCGTCATCAACGGCAAGCGCACCAAGGACGACATCAGCTGGTCGCCGCTGCCCCTCTTTCACCTCAATGCGCTAGCCGCGACGGTCTTGGCGTCGGCGATGACATTCAGCCGCGGCGTCCTTTACCCCCGCTTTTCGGTCAGCAACTTTTGGCCCGAAATCGAACGCAGCGGGGCAACGCTGGCGAATCTGCTGGGATCGATGCTCGCATTCGTCGCCGATGCGCCCGACAATGACGCGCAGAAGCGGTGCTTTGGACAGCTCCGAGCCATTCGTGGCTCTCCCTTCCCGCCAGAAGTCCGTGAGAAGTGGCGTACGCGCTTTGGCGTCAAGGTCACCGGGAGCAATGTTTACGGTTTGACCGAAGCGAGTCCGGTTACAAGCTTGCACGACGACGATTTTCCCAAGCCCGGTTCTTCGGGCAAGGTTGATCCAAGCTTCGAGGTTCGGATCGTCGATGACGAAGACAATGACGTGCCGGTCGGAACGCCCGGCGAGATCATCATTCGTCCCCGCTATCCGCACGTCATGTTCGAGGGTTATTGGGGACGGCCCGAAGAGACCCTTCGGATCATGAAGAATCTCTGGCTCCACAGCGGGGACATCGGCTCGATCGACGAAGACGGCTATTTCTATTTTGTCGATCGGAAGAAGGACTATCTGCGTCGGCGCGGCGAAAATATTTCGAGCTTCGAACTCGAAAGGGCGTTCCGCGGCCATCCCGATATCGTCGACGTCGCAATCCACTCCGTCTTTTCCGAAAGCGCCGAGGACGATGTGAAGGCCACGATCGTTCTGAACGGCGAAAGCAAGATGACCGAGGCGGAGATGTGCTCTTGGTGTGCAGACCGGGTCCCCTATTTTGCGGTGCCGCGCTATATCGAGTTTCGCGACGAATTGCCTCGCAATCCCGTCGGGCGCGTTCTTAAATATCAGTTGCGCGACGAGGGCCGGACTCCTGCGACTTGGGATCGCGAAGACGCAGGCTTCGAGCTCGCCAAGCGGTGAGCGAGACAGGGTGGCAGGAAGGGGACAGGCATTGAAGGCCAAGGCAGCCGTCCTCGTGGGCGACAACAATATCGAGATCCGCGAACTCGACGTTCCTGTCGATCCGCCGCCTGGCGGAGCGCTCCTCGCCGTCGAGGGCTGCGGCATGTGCGGCAGCGACATCAAGCAGTATCATGGTGGAACGGCGCGCGCCGGCATCATGTCATATCCGGTCATTCCGGGGCATGAGACGGTTGGCCGGATCGCGAAGATCGATGTCGAAGGCGTGCGCCGCTGGGGCCTGAAAGAAGGGGACCGCGTCGCGGTCCATGGCATCGCGCCCTGCGGGACATGCAGCGGTTGCATGGCCGACTCCAAATGCATCGACAGCTTCTATTACGGATTTCGATCGCTGCACGAGCGCAGCGGCCTATGGGGTGGTTTCGCACAATATATGGAGATCGTGCCGCGCACGAATTTATATCCCGTTTCGGACAGCCTCTCGATTGAAGACGCACTGCTCTTCAACCCGCTCGCGGCAGGCTATGACTGGCTCCTCGCGCATGGCGAACTGCAAGTCGGCGAGACGGTCCTCATTCTGGGCAGCGGTCAACGCGGGCTTGCCTGCGTCGTCGCTGCGGTCGAGGCGGGCGCATCGCAAATCATCGTGACGGGATTGCGCTCGGACGCGTTCAAGCTCGACATCGCCCGCCAGCTCGGGGCGACCGTGACGATGATCGCGGAGGAGGAAGATATACCGGCCCGCATTGCCGAGCTTACCAACGGGCGCGGCGTCGATCTCGTATGCGACACGACACCCTATGTCTTCGAACCCGTGCTCGACGCGATTAAGGCGGTGCGTAACAAGGGGCGGATTGTCTTGAGCGGCCTCAAGGATTCACGCCTCATGGACGGGTTTCCGCTCGACACGCTGATGATGAAGCAGATCAGGATGATCGGCGTTCTCGCCTCGGGTCATTGGGCAACCCAACAGGCAATCCGGGTCATCGAAAGCGGGCGCTTGCCGCTGGGCCTCATGCACACACACAGTCTTCCGATCGATGAGCTTGAGCAAGGGATCAAGACGCTTGCAGGTGAAATTCCGGGCGAACGTGCCTTGCATGTCAGCATTCTAGCCCAAGCCTGACGGGCTATCCTCATCGCGCATTTGTGCCGGTCGCGGTCGATTGATCGCAACGGCTACTCCCGCTCTGGCGCCGCCATCCGGGTCGTAACGGCCTCGGCAAACATTGTCGTCGCAGGAAATTTCCGTTCACCGGGATAAAGCGGCATTTTTGGAGTGCCCGCGCGGCGACGCACTTCGGCCATGACCCCCGCCCGATCGTCGGTTTCCATTTCGTAGATCGTCAGGAATCTTGCTGGTGCATTGTCTTCGTCCGGCCCGGGCGCGAGCCTGAAGCGCTGCGCTGCCGTAAAGCCGGGTACCGCGAGAACGTCAGGCATGTGGCGATCGACATACCATGTTTCGAAGGCCGCTTCGTCTTCAGGGGAGGGTGCCTCGGTAATGATCATGAAGAGTTGTTTCGTCACGAGTTCTATCCTTGCAGTGGCGACTCGCCGATCCGATGCCGAGCTGCGCTTGAAGGGACGCATCTCGAAAGCAGATGCGACCCCATCTCTTTTGCTTTGCTGGAGGCTCACGGTGAGCAGCGTTTACATTTTAAGTGAATGAGGATCGCAATCAATGCCCTGAGGCAGCGAGCCTGCTGCCGATCAATGCGGTCTGCGCATTTGGGCGGAACGAAGCGCATAAATGGGGCCGTATCGGCGTTTGTGATTGTGACGGTCATTCAATATATGACGCTGGTGTCGGGATCAGTCCGGCCAATGGGAGGCAGCGGCGAACGCAAAGGCCCGTATCCAGTCAGGACGGGCCGCCGACGAAAAGCTTTAAACTGCAACCCGGAAATAAAAAAATCTGGGAGGAGAGGATCATGAGAACATCCAAATTGTTGCTGCTTGCAGCGTCCGTCTCGGCGCTGTCGGTTTCGACGCCGGGTTTCGCGTTTCAGGCGGACGGGCAGGAGCCAGCGGCGCAGGATGCTGCGGCGGACGATCGGCCCCAGAGCGGAGGCGTCGAAGATATTGTCGTTACGGCGCGGCGCGTTTCGGAAAGCGTACAGAAGGTTCCACTCGCGATAACTGTAGTGGGCACCGAGCAGCTGACGGATTCGTCGGTTCGCGGCATCAAGGATTTGCAGGGTCTCGCGCCGGCCATGTCGATCACGACCGGTAATGGCGGTCCGAGCACGGCCAATATTGCGATACGCGGCCAGACGCAGGCGGATTCGCTCCTCGTGACCGATCCCTCGGTCGCGGTCTATCTCAACGAAATCAATCTGCCGCGCCAGATCGGCTTGCGTTCGGCATTTCTCGATGTCGATCAGGTACAGGTTCTTAAAGGACCGCAGGGCACGCTGTTCGGCAAGAATACCACCGGCGGTGCGCTATTGCTCCGGACAAAACGGCCCGACTTGTCGGAGGCTGGTGGTTATTTCCAGGGCTCGGCGGGCAATCTCGGCACAATGCAACTGACGGGCGCGGTGGGCGCGCCGCTCATCGATGGCGTACTCGGTGTCCGCTTTGCCGGCCAGATCGCGACGAAGGACGGCTATGGCCGCAATGCGATCGGCCAGAAGCTAGGGGACCAATATGACCGCGCCGCCCGGCTGTCTGTTCTCGCCGAGCCGACCGAGAATCTCAGTGTCTTTTTGACCGCCGATTATAGCAAGCTGACCTCGAACGGCTCGGTTTCGCGCGTAACGCGCCTCAATCCGCTCGCGTTCAGCCCATCGGGAGCGCCGCTTAACGGTCTTGCTTCGGCGCTCAATCAGGCGGTCGCACAACTCGGGCTAACCCGGACCGTAGCGAATTATACAACCGCTTATAATCTTCTCCAGGCTGACATGTTCCCGGCTGGAAATCGATACGACACCAAAGGCGTCGAGCGGGTATTTGCTTATCTTGAAATTTACGGCTTCTCGGGAGATGTCAGCCTCGACCTTGGTGATGTGACGCTTCGTTCAATCACCGGTTATCGCAACACGGCGCGAAACGACCAGCAGGACTATGATCAGTCGCGGTTCGAAATCGTGCGGCCGCGTAATTTCGTCTATTCGGACCAGTTCACGCAGGAAGTGCAGCTTCTTGCCAGCATCGGCAATCTCGAACTCATCGCCGGCGGTTTTTATAGCCACGAACATGGGTGGGAGGGGAGCCAGACCAAGCAACTCGGTTTGATCAATCCTGCGAGCCCGAGCTTTGCGAACTACTACGTCACCAACGAAAGCTATGCAGGATTCGCGCAAGCCAATTACGCGCTCACCGACACGCTCAAGGTCACCGGTGGTTTCCGCTACACGAAGGTTACCCAAGACGTAGACATCCGCAGCGCTAACGCGCTTGGATGCGTGGTACCGATCGTTGTCCGGCCCGACCCGGCGATCTGCTCTGCGCCCTTCGATCTTAGCTCGAAGAAGCCTTCCTACCTTGCAAGTGTCGACTGGCAGGCAACGCCGGACATTCTTCTTTATGCCAAGACCTCGAGCAGCTTCCGCGGCGGAGGCTTCAACGTGCGCGGCGGTAGCAGCGGCGGCGCCAACCCCTATATTGCGTTCGATCCCGAGACCGCAACTGACTATGAAATCGGCTTCAAGGGAGACCTGTTTGACCGCAAGGTGCGGCTCAACCTGGCAGGCTATTACACCGACTACAGCGATATCCAAAAGAGCAGCCTGATCGTCGTCAACAACACGATCGTGACCGTTATCAACAACGCCGCCAAGGGAAAAATCTACGGAGGCGAGGCCGAACTCACGTGGCAGCCCATCCCGGAGTTGACCCTCAACGCGAGCGGCGCCTGGACGCATACCGAATATACCCGCTTCGTGGAGGCGAATGGTAACGACCGTTCCAACGAGCCGTTTCCGGTGCCCGAGTGGCAATATACCGTTAGCGGAAAATACAGTGCTCCGCTCGGTAATGGAGATCTCAGCCTTTACGCAGCTTGGCGGTGGCAAGACGATGTGTTTTTTCGCGGCCAGGCCTTGGATCAGGCGACGACAAGCCAGAAGGCTTATGGCCTGCTCGAAGGACGCCTCGCCTATTCGCTGAACAGCGAGCCGAACGTGGAGATCGCGCTGTGGGGCAAGAACCTGCTCGACAAAACCTATCGGACCAACGCGCTCGATTTCGATGGCAGCCTTGGATACAACCTCGCGTTTCTCGGCGAGCCGCGGACTGTCGGGGTCGAAGTGCGGATCGCGTTCGGTGGCAAATAAGCTTTAAGCCAGGGGGCTTGACTGAGGGCGGCTGGCGATGGGCAGCCGCCCTTTTTTATGTCGCCCGACGAGCCCCCGCAGAGGAATTTTAATGTACGAGATGTCCGACCGTGTCCGCGCGCTGAAATCCGATCTTGAGGATTTCATGGCCACCCACATCTACCCCAGCGAGGCCGAATTTTACCGGCAGGCCGAGATGCTGGGGCCGTGGGCGGTCTTTCCGATTATCGAAGAACTCAAGCTCGTCGCGCGCCGGCAGGGCTTATGGAATCTCTGGCACGGGGCAGGGGATACGGGCGTCCCGCTGGGCAATCTCGAATATGCGTCGCTTTGTGAAGTCATGGGGCGCTCGCTCATGGCGCCGGAAGTTTTCAATTGCTCCGCCCCCGATACGGGGAACATGGAAACGATCCTTCGCTACGGAACCGAGGCTCAAAAGGCGCGCTGGCTGGCGCCGTTGATGGCCGGAGAAATCCGGTCCTCCTTCGCGATGACCGAACCGGCAGTCGCGTCGTCGGACGCGACCAATATCGGCAGTTCGATCATACGAGATGGCGATAATTATCTAATAAACGGGCGTAAATGGTACACGACTGGCGCGACCGACCCGCGCTGCGAAATCATCATTTTCATGGGTAAGACCGATCCCGAGGGCGCCGACCGCCATCGCCAGCAATCGATGATCCTCGTCCCCAAATCGGCGCCCGGCGTAGATGTCGTTCGTCCGTTGCCGGTTTTCGGCTTTTACGGCGTACCCGACCGCGCGGCCGAGGTCGTATTCGACAATGTCCGCGTCCCTGCCGACAATATTCTGCTTGGCGAAGGCCGAGGATTCGAGATCGCGCAAGGGCGGCTCGGGCCAGGCCGTATTCACCACTGCATGCGCCTGATCGGAATGTGCGAGCGCATATTGGAGCGCATGTGTCGGCGCGCTACGGTTCGCGTGCCGTTCGGGATGCCCCTGGCGCAGCAGGGCGTGACGCTCGAGAGGATCGCCGACGCACGTATCCTGATCGAACAGACGCGGCTCCTGACTTTGCGCGCGGCCCATCTGATGGACACGGTCGGCAACAAGGAAGCGAAAGCCGAAATCGCGATGATCAAGGTTGCGGCGCCCAATGCGGCCTGCACGATCGTCGATTGGGCGATCCAGATGTTTGGCGGCGGTGGTACGAGTAATGACCATTTGCTGACCGCCGCCTATGCCAATGCACGTCTGCTGCGGTTGGCGGACGGGCCCGACGAGGTGCATCGCAACCAAATCGCGCGCCTGGAAATCAAGCGGCAGCTCCAAGTGGACGCTTCGAGAACCGGAGGGGTGGCAGACGTCTTGCCGCTGAACGAGGTCCGAAGCCGGTATGCCCATCTCAACCCCACGTCCGAAAATTATCTCTGGAAGTAGACGGTGGGACGACGCACCCCGCCAGTTTGGCCTGATCATCGCGAGCTGGTCTTCGATGGTCCGTATTAGGAGCGATGAGTGATGGGATTGTTGAGCGAACGGGTGGTCGCGGTGACCGGGGCGGGGCGCGGCGTCGGGCGCGAGATCGCGCTGCTGTGCGCCAAGGAAGGCGCATCGGTCGTCGTCAACGATCTGGGCGGCAGCGCCGAGGGCGAAGGCGCCGACCTCTCCCCCGCGCAGGAAATCGTGAACGACATCAAGGCCGCCGGCGGCAAGGCGCTGGCGAACGGCGCCAGCGTCTCGGACCCCAAGGGCGCGGCGAGCATCATCGAGGATGCGGTGCAGAACTTCGGCCGCATCGACGCGGTGGTGAACAATGCCGGCATCCTGCGCGACCGCATCTGGCACAAGATGAGCCATGAGGATTGGAACGCGGTCATCGACGTCCACCTCAACGGCTGCTTCAACGTGTCGAAGGCGGCGACGCCTTACTTTCGCGACCAGCAGTCGGGCAGCTTCATCCACTTTACCTCGACGAGTGGGCTGATCGGCAATTTCGGGCAGGCCAATTATTCGGCGGCGAAGCTGGGCATCGTCGGGCTGTCGCAGTCGATCGCGCTCGACATGGCGCGCGCCGGGGTGCGCTCGAACTGCATCGCGCCCTTCGCGTGGAGCCGGTTGATCGCGACGATCCCCGCGACCAACGAGGCCGAGGCGCTGCGCATCGAGCGCATGAAGACGATGACCGCCGACAAGATCGCGCCGCTCGTCGCCTTCCTCGCGAGCGACGCGTCGCAGGAGGTGTCGAACCAGGTCTTCGGGGTGCGCAAGAACGAGATTTTCCTGTTTTCGAAACCGCGACCGATCCGGTCGATGCAGAAGAATGAGGGCTGGACCGCGCAGGCGATCGCCGACGAGATGCTGCCGGCGTTCCGGGGGAGCTTTGCGAACCCGGCCGAGCGGTCGGGGGACGTCTTCGGCTACGACCCCATCTGATGGCGATCGACCCCGACAAGCTGCTGTCGATGCCGCCGATCGTCACGCGGCAGGTGCTGACCCCGCGCGATACGATCCTCTATGCGCTCGGCATCGGGGCGAGCGAACTTGACTTCCTGTTCGAGGAACGGCTGCAGGCGCTGCCGACGATGGCGGTGACGCTCGGTTATCCCGGCTTCATTTGGCGCGACCCGGCGCTAGGCGCGAACTGGCAGAAGATATTGCACGGCGAGCAATCGACGATCCTCCACGCAGCCCTGCCGGTCGCGGGCGAGATTGTCGGCTCGACCCGCATCGAAGCGCTCTATGACAAGGGCACCGACAAGGGCGCGCTCGCGATGGTAACGCGCGAGATCCACGACGGCTTGGGACAGCATCTTGCGACATCGCGCGCGATGACCTTCCTGCGCGGCGATGGCGGCGTCGGCGGATCGGCGGAGGGTGCGCCGATGCCGCACGCCATTCCCGACCGGACACCCGATGATGTCGTGACGCTGACCACCGCCGCGAACCAGGCGCAAATCTATCGCCTGTCGGGTGACCTCAACCCGCTGCACATCGACCCCGATGTCGCCAAAGCCGGCGGCTTCGACGCGCCGATCCTGCACGGGCTCGCGACCTATGGCGTGATCGGGCGGGCGCTGCTCGCCGCGCGCTGCGGCAATGACCCGGTGCGCCTCAAACGGCTCGACGGTCGTTTTTCGTCGCCGGTCTATCCCGGCGAGACGATCGAGACCTCGATCTGGGACGAACAGGATGGCAAGCTCGCCTTCCGCGCCCGCGTCGTCGAGCGCGACAAGATTATCTTCACCAACGGCTATGCGGAGACGGCATGAGCGAGTTCGGAATCCTGTCCTTCGGCGCCTATGTGCCGATCACCCGGCTGCAGCGCAGCGCGATCCATGCGACGAACAGCTGGTTCGCCGGCGGTCTGCGCGGGCTTGCCAAGGGGGAAAAGGCGGTCGCCAATTGGGACGAGGACAGCGTCACCATGGCGCTCGAGGCGGCGCGCGATGCGCTGGACGGCGTCGATCGCGCGAACGTGCAGCGCGTCGCCATCGCCTCGACCACGCTGCCCTTTGCCGACCGCCAGAATGCCGGCATCGTCAAAGAAGCGCTGAACCTGCCCGATGCGGTCGGCGCGCTGGACGTGGCGGGTTCGCAGCGCGCGGCGACCTCGGCGCTGCTCGCGGCGCTTGGCGGGAACGAGACGACGCTGGTTACGGCGGCGGAAATCACGACACCCAAGCCCGCCTCCGAACGCG
Organism: uncultured Sphingopyxis sp.; assembly: GCA_966250105.1. GTDB lineage: Bacteria > Pseudomonadota > Alphaproteobacteria > Sphingomonadales > Sphingomonadaceae > Sphingopyxis. The sequence goes on from CBINGC010000004.1 coordinate 148,696, forward strand.
AGATGACGAGCGGCGATGCCGCCGCGGCGGTGCTCGTCGGCACGGGCACCCCGATCGCGACGCTCATCGCGAGCCACAGCGTGACGGTCGATTTCGTCGATCATTTCCGCGAGGCGGGCGAGGCGCACGACTATGACTGGGAAGCGCGCTGGGTGCGCGACGAGGGCTTTGCCCGGATCATGAATCCCGCCATCGCGGCGCTGCTCAAAAAAGCCGGGGTCGAGGGCGGGGCGATCGACCATTTTCTCGTCCCCGTCGCGGTCAAGGGCGTGCCCGAGATGCTCGCGACGAAGGCGGGCATCGGCGAGGGCGCGGTCGCCGATTCGCTCGGCGCGACCCTGGGCCATGCCGGCGCGGCGCATGCGCTGGTGATGCTGGCGGCGGCGCTTGAGACGGCGCAGGCCGGCGAGCGTATCCTGCTCGCGAGCTTCGGCCAGGGCTGCGACCTGTTGCTGTTCGAGGTCACCAGCGCGATCGGGTCGGTCAAGCCGCGGCTCGGCGTGTCGGGGTGGCTCGCGCGGCGGATCGAGTCGACCAATTACGCAAAGTATCTTTTCCACCGCGGACTGCTCCAGCTCGACCGCGGCGCGCGCGCCGAGCATGACAGCAAGACCGCGCTGACCGCGCTGTGGCGCAACCGCAAGGCGGTGCTCGGCCTCGTCGGCGGGCGCTGCACCAAGACCGGCACGGTGCAATTCCCGAAGAGCGAGGTCAGCGTCAACGCCAACGATCATGCGGTGGGGACGCAGGAGGATTATCCGCTCGCCGAGGTGCCGGCGAAGGTGATGACCTGGACCGCCGACGCGCTGACTTATTCGCCCGACCCGCCGAGCTATTATGGCAATATCGATTTTGTCGGCGGCGGGCGCATGATGACCGAATTTGCCGATTTCGCGAGCGATGCGCTGGATGTGGGCGCCGATTTGCGGATGATGTTCCGGATCAAGGCGTTTGACGAAAATCGCGGGTTCCGCCGCTATTTCTGGAAAGCCGCGCCGGCTTTCTGACAGGAGACGATGATGGCCAAGGGTATCCGCGACAAGGTCGCCATTTTGGGCATGGGCTGCGCCAAGTTCGGCGAACGCTGGGACAAGGACGAAGACCAGCTGATGCTCGAGGCCTATGAGGAGGCGATGGCCGACGCCGGGATCGAGGCGAGCCAGATCGACGCCGCGTGGCTCGGCGCCGCGTTCGACGCGCAGAATATCGGGCCGAGCGGCATCCCGCTCGCGGTCGCGCTGCGCCTGCCCGACATCGGGGTGACCAAGGTCGAGAATTATTGCGCCAGCGGCACCGAGAGCTTTCGCGGCGCGGTCTATGCGGTCGCGTCGGGCGCGTGCGACATCGCGCTGGCGATGGGCGCCGAGAAGCTCAAGGACACCGGCTATGGCGGGCTGCCCGTCCGCACGCGCGGCACGACGCACGACATGGTCGGCATCACCGGATCGGCGCCGGGCAATTTCGCCCAACTTGCGAGCGCGTACCGCGGCGTCCACGGCGTCGGCAAGGACGACCTCAAGCGCGCGATGGCGCATGTTTCGGTCAAGAGCCACGCCAATGGCGCGAAAAATCCCAAGGCGCATCTGCAAAAGGCGGTGACGATGGATCAGGTGCTGAACGCGCCGATGATCGCCGAACCGCTGGGGCTGTTCGACTGCTGCGGCGTCAGCGACGGCGCGGCGTGCGCGATCGTCACCACGCCCGAAATCGCGCGCGCGCTCGGCAAAACCGACATCGTCACGGTCAAGGCACTCCAGCTCGCGACGTCGAACGGCTGGGAAATGCAGGCGCAGGGGTGGAACGGCAGCTATTTCCACACCACGCGCGTCGCCGCGACCAAGGCCTATGACGAGGCGGGGATCACCGATCCGCGCGCGCAGCTGAGCCTGATCGAGGTGCATGACTGTTTCTCGGTCACCGAGTTGGTGACGATGGAGGATCTGCACATCTCCAAGGAAGGCGAAGGCTGGCGCGACGTGCTCGACGGCTTTTACGACGCCGACGGCCCCATCCCATGCCAGATCGACGGCGGGCTGAAATGCTTCGGCCACCCGATCGGCGCGTCGGGACTGCGGATGATCTACGAGAATTACCTCCAGATACTGGGCCGCGCCGGCGAGCGGCAGCGACAGGACAGCCCGGTGTTCGCGCTCAGCCACAATCTCGGCGGGATGCCGAACCAGAATGTGTCGTCGATCGCGATCATCGGCCGGGCTGACGCCTAGGGGCGACGGCAAACAGGAAAAATCCAGACTTCGCGGGCATGGAGCCGGAAGGCGCTTTCGCGAGCCGACGGAGTTTGTTGAGGAGCGAAAGGTTTTGGAATTCTAACTTGATAAGAATCCATACAGAATCTAGTATGCTGGTGCGCGGCAGATTGCGAATTGCGTCGGCCAAGCATTCCCACTTTGGGAACCGAACCCGTGACACGAAAGCAGGTGGGGGCCAGTTTGGGGGCCACGCCATCGGGTAGCAAAAATAAAGCTAAATAAACCCAAAGGCTAACGAAAACCTTGGATTCCCGCTACCGAATCGAATAGAGCCTCACGCAAATCCGCCAAAACCGAGAGCCGAAATCGGGAATCAAACCCAAAGTCCGCGCAATCTCCCGCTACCCGCTCCAACTTTCCACACCGATGCCGTTCGGGTGGATCTTGCAGGTTCCTCGAAACACCGGATCATTTCTACGGCTCCGCCCGGCGCCGGGTTCGCGCGATATCCTGGTCGAAGCAGGTTATCGCATATCGTTAGGCCCGAGGACGGTTAAGGTATAGAAGAGCGGAGAACCAATCCCTGGGGGAGGGCGGATGACGCGATGGGTTGCCTTGGCGCTGCTGGCAGCGATGATCCCGACTGGCAGCCCGGCCTTTCAGGCGCGCGAAAGCCTTGCGCGCGGGGGGTCTTATTTCGACCAATGCGTCGCAAGCGCGAAGGACTATAGCGCCTGCATCGGATATTTCATGGGCATGGCCGACGCGCCGGTGATGAACGCGGATAAATCCGCCGAGGAGGCCGTCTACTGCCTGCCTGCGGGCGCGGCCTATGAGCAGAACAGGGACGTGTTCCACACCTATCTTCGCGAAAATCCGCAGATACGCGATGTGTCGACGCACATGCTGTTCCTGCTGGCGATGAACGCGGCCTTCCCCTGCAAATATTCGCCTAAGCTGTCGGTGGATCCGGCCACCGGCGAAGTGTTCATGTCGGCGTCCAAACCGCAAGAGTGACGGACCGGAAATTTCAGTCGGTTCTCCGCTCCGCCGCCGCCCGTCAGCCGGTGGGTTCGATGCCGAGCAGCTCGACCGTGAACAGCAGCGTTGCGCCGCCCGGGATCGGGCCTTTGCCGACGGGGCCATAGGCCAGCTTCCAGGGGATCGCGAATTCGACCCTGTCGCCGACGCCCATCAACTGGACGCCTTCCTGCCAGCCGTCGATCACGCGGTTGAGCGGAAACGTCGCCGGTTCGCCGCGCGCGACCGAGCTGTCGAACTCGCGGCCGTCGGCGAAGGTGCCGACATAATGGACGGTGACCTGATCGGTCGGGCCGGGGTGGGCGCCGCTGCCGTCGCCGGCGACGCGGCGCCAGCGCAGCCCGCTCGGCGTCACGCGCCACCCGTCGGCGCCGTGGCGCTCGGCGAGCGCGGCCATCTGCCGGTTCAGATAGGCGGTGCCTTGCGTGGGCGCGGCGTCGGCGGACTGGGCGCCGGCCGATGCCGGCACGAACAGGGCACAAGCGGCCGCCGCGAGCAGCGGGCCGAACGATGAAATGCGCATGAAAACTCCCCTCGATCGATGCGCGCATAAACGCATCGCGGGGACGATGCGCAAGGGTTATCTGCGAGCACGCAGGAAGTTTCGCGGTCGACCGCGCTCGTGACGCGGCCTTGCCCGGCCGGCGTCAATTATCGACGCCCCCAGACGGCCTTCCAATCGGTATCGAGAACGTGCCGGTTGCCGTTGGTCAGCCGCTTCCAGCCGAGCAGCGCTTTGCCCGAGGCGGCCGTTGCGACGGTTGCGGCGACAAAATCGCCGGCCTTCCAATTTCCTCCGACGGGCTTCCTCGCCATTCCGGTGACCCCGGCGACGTTGCGACGCGGGACTTGCATGTCTCCGACCTGCTGGACCTGGCCCGCCCAAGCCGACCCCGAAAGGTCGCAGTCCGCTATCACTGCGTCGGCATATACGGCCCCGTCATGTCGATAAGAGCGAGTCCAATTGCGATGCCCCGCCATCGAAACCGACAATACCGTATTGGCAAGCGTTCCGCCCGCCGTACCGATAACGCCGAAGCGCCCGCCCGCATAATAGGTGCCGTCGGTGGGGTCGGACAGCCGTCCGCCAATGCGCCCGCCCTTGATGTCGGTCAGCGAATGGCCGTATCGGCAGATATCGTTCGCGTCGACGACAATATCCGGATCGGTGATCGTCTTGAGCACCGTCCCACCGGCACTCGTTGCCAGCGCCGTATGGACGCGGGAGACGCGGGCGCGAACCTTGGGCCGGGTCACCAGCACCATCTCGACGCCAATGCCATGGGACGCGCGATGGTGGCCGGCATGATCACCTATCGCCACATCCTCGCACCATCGAAGCTTCAAGGTTGTCCCGCCATTCTGGGTAAGATTCCCGGCCTGATCCTTCGCGGTGGCGGGTATGAGATTTATTGCCCGCGACCGGGCGATGACGACGCCGCGGGTGATGTCGGTCCGCTCGGGCCGTCCATGAACGGCGATCATCGACTGCCCCTGTCCGGAGACATTGATCGAATCCACGACGATATTCTTTACCAATTGTCCGGCGTGGTTGGGCTCAATGTCGAATCCGCCCGGCTGGTAACTGCCCTGAACGAAGCCTCCCACATTGATTCCGGTGATCGTCGCGAAGGCCGCATCTTCCAAGCTGATGATCGAGACGAGATTGCGGCCTGCGGGCGCGGAATTGACGCCATATATCGATCCCGCCGTCAGGCGCTTTGAATTGCGGCCGTAAGGCGCAAACTGATTCTGGTTCGTCACGTAAAGCCCGTCGCCCTGATATTCGCGGACCCGAAACGAAGGCAGTTTGAAATCCTCGACGCCCGCGAGCATCATCAGATGGATATTCGTGTTGTCCGGCTGGTTCGCGCGATTTCCGTTCAGCCATCCGCGTACATCCACTCCGCAACCGTCAGTTTCCTGAAAACCGAACATTGCCCACGCGCCGTGGAGCGTCGCCGGTGCGCCGTTGCGGGGCGAGAGGATACATTCGCACCCTTCTTCGACGACAATGCGGGTCCCATTCCAACTCCGTCCGGCCATAAGAATATTCCCGAACAAAAAGCGTCGGCCCCTTGGGAAGGTGAATATTTTACCTTTGTTTTCGCTCATGAAATTCATGATCGCGAGACTGTCATCCGTTACACCGTCTCCAACGATTCCGGGTGCGCGAGTGATCAGAATTCGCTCGGTCGAACTCTGTCGGCCGGAATCCGAAGCCGCCCGTGGCGCGGCGCACGCAGTTGCTGCTTGCAGAATGGCTGGCGCCGCCAGCATCCCGAGCGCGGCGCGCCGGGTGATAGCATTTTTGACCGCTGGCACGTCGCTCTTGATAGCATCGCAGGGTAGGTGTGGGAGACCGCTGATCTTGCTCATAGGCCGCCTTCTATCGCATTTACCTGTCGGTGAGATGACCGACAATCATTGTGACAGCAATATTCAGCCTTCCCGGCTGGTTTCCGGGTGCGGCTCAATGATATGCCCTCTTCACATCGCGCGGGTGATATGCCGGGTAATATGCGGCGCCGCAGGAACTTTCGCGGTCGATCGACGTTTGGCTTTCGTACCAACATTCAGCGATTTGCAGCGCGGCGACCGGCCGTTCCTCCCTCGAAAGCCGCGCGCTTTCGGCGCCGGTGGCGCGCGTTAAAACAAGGAGACGTCAGATGTTCAAATGGGCCTTGATCTTCGCCGTGATCGCGCTGATCGCCGCGGTGCTCGGTTTCGGCGGTGTCGCGGGTGCGGCCGCGGGTGTTGCCAAGATCCTGTTCTTCGTCGGCCTCGCGCTCGTCGTGCTGTTCCTGATCCTCGGGTCCGCCGCGGCGCGCAAGATAAGCTAAAAAATACGGCGCGCGGGAACCATGTCCCGCGCGCCGCGTTTCATTTACCTGCTCGATCGAAAGAATGAGTGGAATTTGACTTCTGTCTTCGGACGAAGTCTAGGGAGCCCCGCCGTAGAAATACGACGGGGCTTACCCGTTTCTAGGCCGGGAAAGCCGCAAGGACGCGGCGTTCGAGTACCGCGAGCGGGACCCGGCCTGCTCCCAGTACCACATCGTGGAAGCGCTTGATGTCATAGCCCGGCCGTTTCGACACCGCGTCGCGCGCGCGGCTGATCGCGATCTGGCCGACCTTGTACGAGCAGGCCTGCCCCGGATAGACGATATAGCGGTCGATCTCGGTCCGCGATGCGGTTGGCGAGGTGGACGAGTTTTCGACCATATAATCGATCGCCTGCTCGCGGCTCCACCCCATCGAATGAAGGCCGGTGTCGACGACGAGGCGCGACGCGCGAAACGCATAGGAGGCGAGATAGCCGATCTTGCCGAGCGGATCGTCGTCATACATGCCAAGCTCGTCGGCGACCTGTTCGGCATAAAGGCCCCAGCCTTCGCCATAGGCGGTGACCGACGCCGCCTGGCGATAGAGCGGCAGCTCGCTGTCCTCGAACTTCAGCGCGCCTTCGAACAAATGCCCCGGCGCGCCTTCGTGATAGGCGAGGGTGGGAAGGGTATAGCGCGGCCATTCGGCGGTATCGCGCAGGTTGATGAAGAAGATGCCGGGGCGCGAGCCGTCCGGGGTGCCCGCCTGTGCCGACCCGCCCGGCGCGCCGATCTCGATCTCGGGCGGGACGCGGCGGATTTCATAGGGCGCCTTGGGCATACGGCTGAACACCTGCGGCAGCCGGCCGCGCACCTTGACGAGCAGCCCGTTCAGATAGGCGAGCATTTCGGCGCGGCCGGCATCATCGTTCGCGAAAAGCTGCCCCTCGGCCTTGCCCAGCGCATTCAGTCGGTCGCGGAGGCTGCCCTTCGTATAGCCCTGCGCTTTCAGCAATATGTCCATCCGCGAGGTCAGGTCGGCGACCTGCTCGCGGCCGATGCGGTGGATTTCGGCGGCGCCGAGGCTGGTCGTCGTATGCTGCGCGAGCGTCGCGGCATAATAGGCCTCGCCATCGGGCAGCCGCGCGACACCGGCATCGGTGCCGGCGCGGGGGAGCAGCGCGGTCAGCGAATCGATCTGGCGCGTCAGCGCGGCGCGGATCGGCCCTGCGAAGACCGCCGCGGCGCGCTCGCCATAACCCGAAAGGCCGATCGCGGCGCTGCGCCGGGCGATCGAGGCGACGAGCGTCTTGCCCGCGACGTCGCCGTCGCGCAGCCGGCCAAGCTGTTGCAATGCCTGATCGAGGATGAAGCGCGGCGCGACGACGCCCATCGCGGCGTTGGCCTCGACGATCGCGGTATCGGCGTCCAACAGTGCCGGGATCGCCTGGAGCCGAACCATATAGGCGTCGGCGTCGGCCTTCGTCGCCACGGGATGCTGGCTGTCGAGGAAGGTGCTGACCCCGGTGTAGAAGCCGCCGAGCTGGGTCACGCCATAGGGGCCGGGACGATGCCCGAAACCGCCGGTGTGATAGGTGAAGCGCGCGAGCCGCTGCCGCGTGGCGAGGTCGAATTCGGCGCTGTCGTGCGCGATGCGGGCGGCATCGCCGAGCGTATCGGCGTCGATCGCGCGGACCGCGGCGAGATCGCGGTCGATCTGTTGCGCGCGCGCGGCGCGGGCGGCCGGCGACCAATCGGGAAATTGCGCGCGGAGCGCGGCGCGGGCGCCGGTGTCGATGCCGAGCGACGTCGCGCGCGTCGGCTCGTCGCGCAGCCCCTGTTCGAATTGCGCGGAAAGCAGCGCGTCGAGGCGCGCGTCGGCGCTTGTTTCCGCAGCCGCGGGACGGGCGATGCCGGCGACGGCAAGGCCGCCCATCGCGGCAAGGATGGTCCGTCGATCGGGCGTCATATGGGTCATGCGATTCTCCCCCTCTATCTGAGCGGCGCGAGCCTAGGGGTGCCGCGCCGTCGCCGCAACATGCTGACGCCGCTGTGAAACTTTCCGTTGTCGCGAGCGGCTCGAGGCGGTCGACCCGTCCGACTTCCGCGACGAATGTGCTGCGCGCGGGGATCGATTGGGACGGTTCGTTCGTTGACCGGCGGTAGGGACATGTCCAGCGACGGAGAATGAAATGAATATATTGAAGAAAACAGCGATATCTTTTGCGGCCCTGTCGGTCGTCGCGGCCCCGGTCGCAGCGTCGGCCGCCTCCAGCGCTGCGCGTGCCGCTTCCTCCACCGCCGGCGCGAATGAGCTTGAGGGCAATTCGAGCTGGATCATCGGCCTCGTCGGCCTGCTGGTCGGCGTCGGCGCGATCATTCTCGTCGCCGACAATGACGAGGATTCGCCCGTCAGTCCCTGACGGACGCAACAATCGAACAAGGGCCGGTCGCGTTCAGACGCAGCCGGCCCTTGCCGATTGCGCTCCCATGAACGGCGCAGCTTTTCTGCGACAATTTGCGACATTTTTCCGGCGATCCGGCAACGGACTGGGACAAGTCGCGCCTAAAACGCCTTCATCGGGACATGGCTCTCCCCGCTAGTCCCTCCGAAGGAGTTCCCGACGTGAACAAGAAAATCCCGCTTTTGACGCTGGGTGCGGCGCTGATCGCCGTGCCCGTCCTCGCCGCCCCCGGGGCCGGCGATCGTAACGCCACGCAGACCCGCGCCGAGGTGCAGACCAAGGCAGCGGAAATGTTCGCCAAGCTCGACGCCAACAAGGACGGCAAGCTCGACGCCGCCGACCGTGCCGCCAAGCGCGCCGAGCGGCAGGCGAAGAAATTCGCCCGCCTCGACGCCGACGGCAACGGCAGCATCAGCAAGGCCGAATGGGACCAGCAGGGCGCCGACCGTGCGGCCAAGCGCGCCGCGGCTGGCGAGGCAGGTCAAGGCAAGCGGCATGCCATGCGCGGCCATCATGGCAAGCGCGGCGGTCACCATGGCATGTGGATGATGGGCAAAGCCGATACCGATGGCGACAAGGCGATCAGTCAGGCGGAATTCCAGACGGCCGCGCTCGCCCGCTTCGATGCCGCCGATGCGAACAAGGATGGTCAGGTGACCGCCGAGGAACGCAAGGCGCAGCGCGGCGCATGGCGCGCCAAGCGCGGTGCGGCGCCGGCCGCTCCCGCCGGCGAATAAGCCATTTGGCAGGGGCTTTTCCGGTAACGACAGGCCATCCCCCCTCCCGGCATTGCCTTTGCCGCCGGTCCCTGCCAGCTATCGCCCACCGGTCCCCACGGACCGGTGGGCGAACTAGCATCAAGTGAGATCCGATGACCGATAGCGATACGCCGCGCATCCTGCTGATCGACGACGAACCGTCGATCCGAGAGCCGCTCGCCGAATATCTGGCGGCGCAGGGCTTTACGGTCGTCGATGCCGCGAGCGCCGCCGAGGCGCGCTCGGTGCTGCGCGCGCAGACCGTCGATCTGGTGGTCAGCGACATCATGATGCCCGGCGAGGACGGACTATCGCTGACCCGCCATTTGCGCGAGACGAGCGGCATTCCCGTCATTCTGCTGACCGCGCGCGCCGAGGATACCGAACGCATCATCGGGCTCGAGATCGGCGCCGACGATTATGTCGTCAAACCCTTCAACCCGCGCGAGCTCGTCGCGCGCATCCGCACCGTGCTGCGCCGGACGCAGGCGGGCGGGCGGGCGCTGGACAGCAACGGCATCAGCTATGCCTTCGGACCGTGGGTGCTGCGCGAGGTCGAGCGCGTGCTCGTCGACGAAGCGGGCGCGGAGGTCGCGTTGTCGTCGGGCGAATATCATCTGCTCCATGCGCTGGTGCGGCATCCGCGGCAGGTGATGAGCCGCGATCGTCTGCTCGACCTCGTCCGCGGGCGCGAAGCCGACATCTTCGACCGCGCGATCGACAATCTGGTCAGCCGGCTGCGCAAGAAGATCGAGGTCGACGCCGCGCATCCGCAGATCGTCAAGACCGTGTGGGGCGGCGGCTATACGCTCGCCTGCGAGGTCAAGCGCATGGGTCCCGCCGCATGAAATTCCGCCTGTGGCCGAAAAGCCTTGTCGGCCAGCTCGTCTTCGCGGTCGCTGTGATGCTGTTCGTCGCGCAGGCGATCAACTTCGCGCTGCTCGCGCGCGGACAGAAACAGCAATTTCTGGCGCATGGCGGCGGGATGGCGGTCGCGCGGATCATCGACGCCGTCGAGCGCGACCGGCGCGGCGATTTCCGGGGGAGTCGCGGCGACGACGATGGCGACGGGCACGGGCGCGATCGCGGTCGCAAGCAGATAATTTCCAACACGCCGATCCCGGTATCCACCGGTGCGAAGCGGATGCCCGATCTCGCTGCTTATGTATCGGGCTTGCTGCAAGAGGCCGATGTGCAGGTGGAAGCGGTCGAAGCCTGGGCCTTGCCCCTCCGGCCGCGCGCGCAGCGCGCCAGCTTCCCCCGCCGGTCCGATTATCCGGGCAGGATCGTCGTCGTCTCGGCAAAGATCGAGGGCCGCTATGTCGCGGTGCGCAGCCGAATCCAGGTCGGTGGCGACCGGTTGCAGGGATTCCTCCTGTGGCAGACGCTGTCGCTCTACCTCCTCCTCCTCGTCCCGATCATGCTGATCGCGTGGCGCGCCGCGCGGCCCCTGCGCGACCTGACGCGCGCGGCGCGCACCAACCCGGCGCTGCGCGACGCGACACCGCTCGAAGAGGAGGGGCCGTCGGACATGCGCGACCTCATCGCCGCCTTCAACGCCTATCGCGCGCGGATCGCGACGATGCTGTCCGACAAGGACCGGATGCTCGGCGCCGTCGGGCACGATCTGCGCACCCCGCTCGCCAGCCTGCGCGTGCGCGTCGAGCAGGTCGAGGACGAGGCGCTGCGCGACAAGATGATCGCGAGCATCGAGGAAATGACCGCGATGCTGAGCGATATATTGGCGCTGGCGCGCTCGGGCGCGGGGACCGAGGCGCAGGAGCGCATCCCGCTGCGCGAACTGATCGGCGAACTGGCGGCGGACTATCAGGAACGCAGGCAGGACGTCGCGATCGCCGGTGTCGCCGATGCGGCGGTGCTGGCGCGGCCGATGCTGCTCAAGCGTGCGCTGCGCAACCTGGCCGACAATGCCGTGGCTTATGGCGTGCGGGCGCGCCTGTCGGTGCGCGTCGAAGACGGCACAGCGCGGATCGCCGTATCCGACGACGGCCCCGGATTGACCGAGGAGCAGATCCGGACGCTGATCGAGCCCTTCGCACGCGGTGAACAGTCGCGCAATCGCGCCACCGGCGGCGCCGGGCTGGGCCTGTCGATCGCGCGCGATATCGCGGAGGGCGAGGGCGGATCGCTGACCTTGTCCAATCGCCCCGGCGGCGGACTCGACGCGGTGATCGCGCTGCCCGTTCAAGCGTAGATCGCGATCGCCTGGCTGCCGCTGAGCACCGGTTCGCCGGCGCGGTTCCACAGCATCATGTCCTGCACCGAAAGGCCGTGGCGGGCATAGCCGGTCTTTGCCGACAGCAGCCACCAGCCGTCGTCGGTGGCGGGCGTGCCGGTCAGCATGTTCACCGTCCAGTTCATCGAACTGATCGGCCCGAACTGGCTGAACAGCGCCATCGCGGCGGGGGGCAGCGCGTCGCCCATCGCGAGCAGCGCGACCGCGGGGTGGCACGCAGGCTCCTCGACGAAGCGCACCCAGGTCAGATATTCCCCGACTTCGCTTTTCCAGGCAAAGCGCGGTCCGGTGGTGGGGCGCATGTCGAAATGGCGCGTGAAGGACGGGCGGGCGTGATGCTCGGGGACCGGCGCCAGCGTTTCGGGATCGGGCGCATCGGGCATGGCGAGGCGATTGTGGTCGAGATGGCTTTGGCGATCGCCCGAAAAGGCGAAGACCGCAGCGGTGCCGAAGCCCTGATCGCCCGACACCCCGGCATCGATGAACAGCGAGGATTTCGACTGGCGCAGCACGCGCGTTTCGACGGTGCAGTCGCCGCCGACCGGGCCGACGAAGCTGATCTGCGCATAGCGTAGCGGCGTTTCGGTCGGGTGCAGCGCCATCGTGCCCGCGAGCGCGACCGCCGAACTGATCCCGCCATAGGCGGTGCGGCCCTGCATCCATCCTTCGTCGATATGCGCCTTCGCTACCCCGTCTTCGATGCGCAGCGTTGCGAGCAGCGCGTCGAGCGCGCTGGGAGAGGTCGTCATCGGCCTTTTAGTCCTCTAGTCGAAAGGTCAGCCCGGCATTGGCCGTCAGCCGCGCGATCAGCGCATCGCCGAGCAGCGCGCCCGGCGTCCACACGCCGCCCGCGCCCTTGTTTTCGAGCAGCGCCATCCCCGTTTCGGCGAGCATCTTCGATGTCGATCCATAGCCGGGGTCGCGGTCGCCCTGAACGCTGGCGCGCACCGTCTGCCCATCGGGATATTCGCCGATAAACAGGATGTCGTAAAAGCCGTTCTCGCGCTCTTCCTTGCTCGGGCCCTCTCCGGGCTGGAGCGTCGACTCGCCGAACGGGTTCGCCTTCGCCATCGCTTCGGCCATCGCTTTCCCCGCGTCGCCGATCGTCGTCATCACCATCTCGTCGTAAACCAGATCCTCACCCCATTTATGGCCGAGCAGGAAATTGGTGCGATGGACATTCTTGGTGTTGATCGGCGCCATCACGAAGGGCGCGGTCCAGGTGCCCGTCGCGGCGTCATATTCGGGGATCAGTCCGGTAGGCTGCGAAGGCCCCTCAAAGCCTGGGGTCAGCGCGAAGCTGGATTTGAGCAGGAGGGCGAGCGACGGCTTCTTGGCGATCGCTTTCAATGTTTCGGTCAGACTCGCGATCGTGCCGCCCGACGCGCCGCCGGCCATTTTGCGGACGCGGCCTTTGACGCGGGGTGCGGGCGTGCCGTGGCGCTTCACCGCTTCGGCCTGAAGGAAATGGACGCCTAGGTCGAAGGGGATCGAGTCGAAGCCGCAGCTGAACGTGATGCGCGCGCCCGAGGCCTTGGCCGCGGCCTCATGTTCGTCGATCATCTCGCGCATCCAGCCGGGCTCGCCGCAAAGGTCGGCATAGGCGGTGCCGGCGCGGACGCAGGCGGCGACGAGGGTGCTGCCGTAAAGCTGATAGGGGCCGACGGTGGTGAGCACGACCTTCGTGCTTTGCGCCATCTTGTCGAGGCTCGCGGGATCGCTGGCGTCGGCAACGACCAGCGGGGTTTCCTTCGGGGCGCCGATTAGATCGCGCACCTCGGCAAGCTTGTCGAGGCTGCGCCCCGCCATCGCCCATTTCGGCGCGTCGGGGCGGCCCTTGTAATGCTGCGCGAGATATTCGGCCACCAGCCGTCCGGTAAAGCCGGTGGCGCCATAGACGATGATGTCGAACTCGCGGGTCGCCGCCATGGCTGTCCTCCCTTTACGTAAACGTTAAGTGGAGGCTAGCGCAGGCGGCGGGGCTTGCCAAGCGCGAAGCGTCAGCGCCGCCAGAAGGGACGACGCTTCTCGACCACTACCGGCGCCCCGGCCGCTTCCGCACGTCCTTCGGCGCGCGCGGCGCGAAGTTCGGCGTCGGTCGCGTGCTGCTGTGCGCGGTGCGTCGCCAGTTCGTCGCGGCGGCGCTGACGCAGCGCGTCATAGCTCCAGCGCGTGTGGCCATAGCCGAAGAGGCAGAGCAGGCCGCCCGCGATCGCGAGATTCTTCATCGCCGCCATCGCCTGCACCGGGTCGGTGAATTCGCGGTGGAAAAAGAGGATGGTGAGAAGGACGAAGGCCGCGAGCAGGATCGACCACAGGCGTGTCGCGATGCCCAGCGCGAGGCAGGCGCCTGCGATCAATTCGAACAATCCGGTCGGGATCGCGAGACCGCCGGGAAGGCCCGCCGCCGAAATCATCGCATTCGTATCGTTGACGTGGATCAGCTTGTTGATCCCCGACACGATGAAAATAACGGCGATGAACAGGCGTCCGAAAAAGACGGCGATCATGGACATGGATAATCCTCCTCTGGCGCGCCCCGTCCGCTGGTGCAGACAGGACGCGCGGGAGGCGGATCGGGTTCCGGTCAGCGCGGCGTGAAGAGCAGTTCGGCGACCTCGCAATCGCTGCAATCGAGCGCGCGCAGCCTCGCGGCGCCGGGGCCCGCAGGCAGGTCGACCTCCGCGAGCTTGACGGTCTGCCATGTCGTCCCGGGCGTGATCGCGACGCCGCGTTCGTCGATGCCGATACGCCCGCCCTTGGCAGAGCGCACGCGCGCGCTGACGGTCCAGCGCCCGGCCTTCGCGACGTCGGCGCTATAGCGCATCCATTCGCCGGTGACGAAATCGCTGACATAGGGTTTGCCATCGGGTTCGCGCGCGATGTCGACGCCGTCGTTGCGATAGGTCGTGCCATTGTTCCACGGGGTTCGCTCGCCGCCCGTGGCGACATGATAGTTAGCGTCGACCGTGTCGTGATAGGCGGCGCCCGGCGGGCCGAGGTCGTAATCGGCGGCGGCGATGGTCAGCGATTTCGTGCCGAGCGTCCGCGCCTCGAACGCGCGATAGCTCGCATCGCGCGGCTGGCGGAACATCGCGTCAATGACGTCGGGCTTGGGGATGTTCCTGTCGAAGCGGGTGTTTTCGGCGAGTTGCATCATCGCGGCGAACGCCTCGTCGGGGGCCGGTTTCGCTCCCTTGCCGGTCATCCACAGGGCGATCTTCATCCAGCCGTCGCCGGCGACGATCTCGAGCGGCTGGTTGAAGCCGATCTTCTTCAATGGCCAGAAATTCCAGCCGATGCCCTCGCCCTCGACGAGCGCAATCGCACCCTGATACCAGCCATTGCTGTTCTCGCCCGACTCGCCGAGCCAGATCGGGCGGTTAGTGCTGGTGCGCAGCGCCTTGATCTCGGCGATGCTCGCCGCGTCGTTGCGGTTCCAATATTTGTGGAAGCTCAGCACCATGTTGGCGTCCCACGCGGGCGGCAGGCCCTTGTAATTATTTCCCCAGCAATTGCCCTCGATGATCACGACATGCTGCTTGTCGACCGCGCGGATCGCCTTGGTGATGCGCTGCTGAAGGTCCCACACCGCCTTGTTCTCGGTCTCGTCGCACCCATTGCCCTTGCCGGGAGTCGCAAAGCTCCAATTGGGCTCGTTGATCAGGTCGTATGCGCCGATCCACGGCTCGTCCTTGTAGCGCGCGGCGAGTTTGGCCCACAATGCGACGGTCTTGCGCTGATTCTCCTCGCTCTGCCACAGCGAGGGCTTGGCCGGGTCGCGGTCGGAGATGGCGAGGTCGTTACCCTGACCGCCGGGCGCGGCGTGAAGGTCGAGGATCAGATAGATGCGGTTCGCTTTGCTCCATGCGAGCAGTCTGTCGATCCGCTGGAAACCTTCCTCATGCCATGTATCCTGACCCGCTTTGGGTTCCTCGTCGGCGGGCAGGGTGAGCTGGTCGAAGTGGATCGGCAGGCGCACCGAGTTGAAGCCCCATTTCGCCATCGCGGCGATGTCGGCCTCGGTCGTATGATTGTCGAGCCAGGCGCGGTAGAAGGTTGCGGTGCGCTCCTCGCCCACCAGTTCGACGAGCTTGGCGCGAATCCTGTGCTGCTGCCCGATCTCGCCGAGTTTCAGCATATAGCCTTCCTGCAGCATCCAGCCGCCGAGGCCCATGCCGCGCAGGATCAGGGGCTGGCCCGATCCATCGACGATCTGCGTCCCCTCGACCTTCAGAAAGCCTTCGGCGTGCGCGGCGGAGGAGGACAGCAGCGCGGCGAGCGCGAGTGCGACGGTGCGGAAGTTCATAGCCTCATCCCCATTTTGATTTATGGGAACGTTATCAATTTTCGACGAGAGGGCAAGCCGGGGTATTCAAAACGCGTCATTGCGAGCGGAGCGAAGCAATCCAGAGCCGGTTTGCGCCACACTGGATTGCCGCGTCGCTCGCTCCTCGCGATGACGGCGCCCGTTACAGCTTCGGCAGCGTGACCCCCTGCTGCCCCATATATTTGCCCGCGCGGTCGGCGTAGCTCGTCTCGCACGGCTCATTGCCCTGCAAGAACAGGAACTGGCACGCGCCCTCATTGGCATAGATTTTGGCGGGCAGGGGAGTGGTGTTCGAAAATTCGAGCGTGACATGCCCTTCCCAGCCGGGTTCGAGCGGGGTGACGTTCACGATGATGCCGCAGCGCGCATAGGTCGACTTGCCGAGGCAGATGACGAGAACGTCGCGCGGGATACGGAAATATTCGACCGTGCGGGCGAGCGCGAAGCTGTTCGGCGGGATGATGCAAACGTCGGTTTCGCGGTCGACGAAATTCTTGGGATCGAATTCCTTGGGGTCGACCGTGGTCGAATCGATGTTGGTAAAGATCTTGAACTCGGGCGCGACGCGGGCGTCATAGCCGTAGGAGGAGAGGCCGTAGCTGATGCAGCCGTCGCGGCGCTGCGCCTCGACGAACGGTTCGATCATGCCCTGCGTCCGGGCGGCTTCGCGAATCCAGCGGTCTGATAGAATGGCCATGGCGCTGTTTGTCGGCGCCTGAAGATTCGCGCAAGCGGTCAGTAACCCCGTGCCCCTGCGAAGGCAGGGGACCATCACCCAAGCTTTCGTTTTCCATTGCCCGCCAAGCCGTAGCGCGGCGGCCGATGATGGGCCGCTGCCTTCGCAGGGGCACGGCAGCTAGCCGATCAATCCCAGATCCTTTGGCCCAAAAGCCGCGGGCAGCAGCTCGCTGAGCCTATAGCTCTTCACCGCCGTCCCATCGCCCGATGCGCAATGGATCAGGATATCGGTCTCCGACCGCTCGGCCGCCTCGTTCAAAATCTGGCGGCAGCGGCCGCACGGATTGACCGGGTCGCTGCCGAGCAACACATCGCCGTCGGGGCGGCCGCCGACGATCGCGACCTCGGCGAGTTCGCCGATCCAGCCTTCGTTGGCGATCTTGGCGACCGCGGCGGTTTCGGCGCAGAGTGTGAGGCCATAGCTCGCATTTTCGACATTGGCGCCCGTCACCACATCGCCATTCTTGAGCAGCAGCGCCGCACCGACATGGAAGCCCGAATAGGGCGCGTAGGCGCGGCTTGCGGCATCGCGCGCCGCGTCGATCAGCGCGTCGCGAGTGTCCGGGCGGGTTTCGGTCATTGCATCTCTCCTCGCGGGCGCAGCACGTTCCAGCCGACGGTGCCCTCGGCGCCCGACAGGCGGACATAGTCGTTCGCCTGCCACATCGCCCATGGATGCGCGCCATAATCGGGTTCGAAGAAGTCGCGGCGCAGCCAGGTCGTGCGCGCGATCCCCTGCGTCACCCTGTAATCGCTCTCGAACGCCGGGCCGGGCGCGATCAGGCTTTGCTTGCCCATATGCGCCTCGATCTGCGCGAGAAAGGTGGCGAGTTCGGACAGCAGGAGCGCGCGCGTCGGCCGGTCGGGGCAGCGGTCGTCATAGTCGAGCCAGACCACGGCCGGAAGCATATCGGCGCGGCGCGGCACATGACGGATGAAATTGGCGGCCTGGTCGGTCGCGAGCTGACAGAGGCTGTAGCGATGGATCGCGCCGGCCTGCACGCCCACCTCGCGCGCACCGGCCATGTTGCGGGCGAATTTCGGGTCGATGGCGCCCGATCCGTCTGTCGCCGCAATATAGGCGAACTCGGCGCCCGCCGCCTTGATCGAGCCCCACTGGACATCGCCGTTGCCCGCGTCGATCGTTACGCCCTGCGTCGGATAGAGGGCGCGGTCGGGCGTCCAGCGTGCCGCCCACCAGAGCGCGAGGCCCGCGGCGAGCAGCAGCAAGACGATGGCGGCGCCAATACGGCGCAGCAGGCGCGCGACCTTCGCCTGCCATGCCGCCGCAGCCTGCGCCGCCTTTCCGCCCCCGATCGCCCCCGCCTTCATCGTCAGCCCTTGATGTGCAGCACGCAGATCAGCGTGAACAGCCGCCGCGCGGTGTCGAAATCGACCGCGATCTTGCCGTCGAGCCGATCCATCAACATCTCTGCCGCTTCATTGTGCAGCCCGCGCCGCGCCATGTCGACGGTCTCGATCTGCTGCGCGGTCGAGGTCTTGATGGCTTGATAGTAAGAATCGCAAATCGCGAAATAGTCGCGGATCGGGCGCCGAAAGCGCCCGAGGCCGAGGATGATCGCCTCGAGCGGCGAGCCATCTTCGCGCGCGATTTCAAAGATCAGCCGGCCGTCCTCGACACGCAACATGAGCCGGTAGGGACCGGCATAGCCGTCGGGGTGGCCGCGTTGCGGAACGAACTTGTTGTCCTCGATCAGGTCGAAGATCGCGACGCGGCGTTCCTGCTCGACATCGGGATTGCGCCAGACGATCGACCCCTCGTCGAGGTCGACCGAAATGATCCGCTGTTTCGAAGGGTCTGCGTCCGCCATGCTGTCCGTGCTTCTACTTGGCCACGCACGAAGGGCAAGGGGGCGACTTATTCACAGCAACCCACAACTATGATAGCCTGTCGGGTATCGCCTGTTGCGCCGTCCGTAGCGGCATCGCATGAGGGTCGCCATGCCAGAACTAGCCCTGATTCCCACCCCGGCCAACACCGGGGATGAACGCCAATTACCCCGCAATATCGAGGCCGAGGCCGCGTTTCTCGGCGCGATCCTGATCGACAACCGAGTCGTCGAGGATTTGCCCGTCGCGCTCAATCCCGAGCATTTCTTCGAGCCGCTGCACGGCCGCATCTTTCAGCAGACGATGGCGCTGATCGAGCGCAACAGCATCGCGACCCCGGTGACGCTCAAGCCCTATTTCGAGGCCGACGAGGCGATGAAGGCGGTCGGCGGCGTCGGTTATCTCGCGCAGCTCACCGGCAGCGGCGCCGGCCTCATCGGTGCGCGCGATTTCGCGCGGCAGATTTTCGACTTGGCGCTGCTCCGCGAACTGGCGGGGGTTGGGCGCTCGCTCGTCGACAATGCGCTCGACACCAGCGAGCGGGTCGATCCGCAGGCACAGATCGAGGAGGCCGAAACCGCGCTCTACCGCGTCGCGGGCGGCGAGGCCGAGATGGGATCGGTCAAGAGCTTCAACCAAGCGAGCCTGACCGCGTTGCAGGCGGCCGAGCGCGCGCTCAACTCGGGCGGCCATCTGTCGGGGATCACGACCGGCATCGGCAGCATGAACGCCAAGATCGGCGGCATGCACAATTCGGATTTGATGATCCTTGCCGGGCGTCCGGGCATGGGCAAGACCTCGCTCGCGACCAACATCGCTTATAACGCCGCCGAACGTTTCCGCCGCGACGAGGATGACGGCATTCCGCCCGAGAAGAATATGGGTGCGAAGGTTGCCTTCTTCAGCCTCGAAATGTCGGCCGATCAGCTCGCGACGCGCGTGCTCGCCGAACAGTCGGGGGTGTCGGGCGAGGCGCTGCGCATGGGCAAGATCAGCAAGGAACAGTTCCAGCAATTGAGCCGCGCCGCGCAGCAGCTCCAGACCTTGCCCCTGTTCATCGACGATACGCCGGGCCTCACGATTGCCGGTCTGCGCACCCGCGCGCGGCGCTTGCAGCGTCGCCACGGCATCGGCTTCGTCATCGTCGATTATCTTCAGCTGCTCCAAGGTTCATCGAAAAGTGGCGACAACCGCGTGCAGGAAATCTCGGAAATTTCGCGCGGTTTGAAGACATTGGCGAAGGAGCTTCATGTGCCGGTGATGGCGCTGTCGCAGCTCAGCCGTGCGGTCGAAAGTCGCGAAGACAAGCGGCCGCAGCTTTCCGACCTTCGCGAATCGGGCTCGATCGAGCAGGACGCCGACATGGTGCTCTTCGTGTTTCGCGAGGATTATTATGTCGCCGCGCGCGAACCCAAACGCCCGATCGAGGGCGACGATGTCAAGATCCACGCGCAGCACGAAGAATGGGCGGCCGAAATGGAGCGCGTCTTCGGCCTTGCCGAAGTGATCGTCGCGAAATCGCGTCACGGCTCGACCGGCAAGGTGCGCCTGCACTTCGAGGCGAAGACGACCAAGTTCAGCGACCTCGCCGACGACAGCATGGCGTTCGAGGATTATGAGTAATTAGCTGTGCCCCTGCGAAGGCAGGGCCCGATCACGAGGTCTCTTAGTCAGAAGCCGAGCTTTTGCGGCGCAGGCTGGAGATGGGCCCCTGCCTTCGCAGGGGCACAGCTTCCGAATATCAGAACGCCGGGTCGTTCGCGGGATCGTCGCTGAGCGGCGTCACTTCGGTGTGAATGCCGCATTCGGTCTTGTCCCAACCGCGCCAGCGGCCCGAGCGCGGGTCCTCGCCCGGCTTGACCTTCGACGTGCATGGCGAGCAGCCGATCGACGGGTAACCTTCGGCCTCGAGCGGGTGGCGCGGCAGGTCGTGCGCCGCGAAATAATCGTCGAGCATCTCGCGCGTCCAGTTGGCGAGCGGGTTGAACTTGAGCCGGCCGGTGGCGCCGTCGAGTTCGAAGCGCGCGAGCCCCTGCCGCGTCGCCGACTGGAATCCCTTGCGCCCGGTGATCGACGTATCGAAATCGGTCAGCGCCTTTTCGAGCGGCTTGACCTTGCGGATTTCGCAGCAGCCGTCGGGGTCATAGGACCAGCGCAGTTCGGTCGCGTCTTTCGCCGCCAGCTCGTCGGCGTCGGGCGTCAGGTTGACGATGTTGATTTTCAGCTTCGCCGCCAGCTCGTCGCGATAGGCCAAGGTTTCGGGAAAATGCTTGCCGGTGTCGAGGAACAGCACCGGCATGTCGGGCGCCGCCCGCGTCACCAGATGCAGCAGCACCGCGCTTTCGGCGCCGAAGCTCGACACGATCGCGGTCTCGCCGAGCAGCCCGGCGCCGATCACGCTCGCGACGACTTCGGCGGCGTCCTGACCGCGGAACAGGTTGTTGAGGCGAATGACGTCGGCCTGCGTGAAGCGCGGCGCCACGTCGATCCGGTCCCGGGTGCGGTCCTCTAAGCCCTTGGGGGGCACCGATTTGCTAGCCATGCCGCAGCTTCCAGATCGGCACGGCCGCGTCGGTCGCGTCCTGATAGACGTTCGAATAGCGGTTCAGCGCCGCCTCGACATCGGCGGGGTTGAGCGAATGCTGCGACGCGAAACTGTCGAAGCCGCACCGCCGCAAGAAAAAGAGCAGGTCGATCAGCACATCGCCCTCGGCGCGCAACTCGCCCTTATAGCCGGCCTCGCGCAGAATGCGTGCGCTCGAAAAGCCGCGCCCGTCGCGAAAGCGGGGGAAGGAGATTTCGATCAGCTGCAAACGATCCAAAAAGGGGATCAGCCGCCGCGCATCCTCGCCCGCCTCGAGCCGCACCGCGGTCGCGTCGGGTTGTTCGAGAAAGGCGTCGAGGGTGACCGCCGGCTCTTCGTGCGGCTGGTCGTCGCGGTAACGGAAATTAGCCATAGATGGCCTCCTTGAAAGGGTCGAGGCCGACGCGGCGATAGGTGTCGAGGAAACGTTCGCCCGGCTCGCGCAGCTCGCGATAGCGTTCGACAGTGCGCTCGACCGCATCGACGATCCCGGCTTCGTCGAAGCCTGGGCCGGTGATCTTGGCCTGCGACGTGTCTTCGGCGCCCGATCCGCCGAGCAGCAGCTGATAATTTTCGGTGCCTTTACGGTCGACGCCGAGGATGCCGATCTGGCCGGCATGATGATGACCGCAAGCGTTGATGCAGCCCGAGATTTTGATCTTGAGCTCGCCGATGTCGAGCTGACGCTCCATGTCGGCAAAACGCTCCGAAATCTTCTGCGCCAGCGGGATCGAGCGCGCATTCGCAAGGGTGCAATAATCGAGCCCGGGGCAGGCGATGATGTCGGTGACGAGGTCGAGATTGACGTTCGCGAGCCCCGCGGCGTCGAGCGCCTGCCAAACCGCATAGAGATCGGCCTTGCGGACGTGCGGCAGCACGAGATTCTGCGCGTGCGTCGCGCGAATCTCGTCGAAGCTGTAGCGTTGGGCAAGGTCGGCGACGAGGTCCATCTGCTCGGCCGAAATATCGCCGGGAATGCCGCCGATCGGTTTCAGGCTGATGTTGGCGATCGCATAGCCCGGCGCCTTGTGCGCAACGACCTGGCGGTCGACCCACAAGGCAAAGTCGGGATCGCTGCGATCGATTTCGTCCGAAAGCCCCGCCTCGAACGGCGGCGGCGTGAAATATTCCGCGATCCGGTCATATTCGGCCTGCGGAAAGTCGGTGCCGAGCGCGAGGAAGGTCTGGAATTCCTCCTCGACCTGACGGCGGAATTCCTCCTCGCCGAGTTCGTGGACGAGAATCTTCATCCGCTGCTTGTGGATATTGTCGCGCCGGGCGTGGAGGTTCCACACGCGCAGGATCGCCTGCAAATAGGAGAAGATCTGCTGCGCGGGCAGGAAGTCGCGGATCTTGTACGCGATGAAGGGCGTGCGACCCATGCCGCCGCCGGCATAGACCTCGAAGCCTTCCTCGCCCGCCTCATTGCGCACGATGCGCAGCGCGCAATCGTGCCAGCGCAGCGCGGCGCGATCCTCCGCCGCCGAAATCACGGCGATCTTGAACTTGCGCGGCAGATAGCTGAATTCGGGATGGAAGGTCGTCGCCTGACGGATTAGCTCGGCCCAGGGGCGCGCGTCGCAAATCTCGTCGGCGGCGGCCCCGGCATATTGGTCGGCCGAAATGTTGCGGATGCTCTCGCCGCTCGTCTGAATCGCGTGCATCTCCACCGTCGCCAACTCGGCGAGAATGTCGGGCGCTTCTTCCAGCTTGATCCAGTTATACTGGATATTCTGACGCGTGGTGAAATGGCCGTAGCCGCGATCATATTTGCGCGCGATGTCGGCGAGCTTGCGCATCTGCTCGGAATTGAACGTGCCATAGGGGATGGCGACGCGCAGCATATAGGCGTGGAGCTGAAGATAGAGACCGTTCTTCAGCCTGAGCGGCTTGAACTGGTCGTCGTTGATGTCGCCCGCGATGCGGCGGCGCACCTGGTCGCGGAACTCCTCGACGCGGGCATCGACCATGCCTTGGTCGTATTTGTCATATTGGTACATGTCAGATCACCCAGTCGCCGGCGTTCGGATCGGCCGGTTTCAATGTGAGGTCGGGGCGCACGGTCGGGCCGAGCGCGCGGATGCGGTCCTTGATATGCGCGGGCCGCGGGCCTTCGGGGGTCGCCTCGGCATCGACGATATAGCCGCCGTTGACCCGCCGCGCGCCGTCCTCCGCCGCCAATATCGCCTCGCCATGTTCGCCGACATCGACGGCGTCCTCGACGTGAAGCGACCAGTCGCGGCCGGCCCACCAGATGACAGCTCCCGATTTCAGGTCGTTGCCGGTCAAGATTCGCATGCAATATCCTTCAAAGAGTTGGCGACGCCGGGCGCGCCGAGGCAGTCGAGCGCGTCGGCGCGCGCCGCGACCTTGCCGACGATGATCAGCGCCGGACTCGCGACCTTTTCGCGCGCGACGAGGTCGCCGAGATCGGTGAGCAAAGTGCGGAGCACGCGGGCATCCTTGGTCGTGCCGCGCTCGACGACCGCGACGGGCAGGCCCGGCGACACGCCGTCGGCGATCAGCTTGTCGGCGATGGCGTGCGCGGTCGCGAGGCCCATGTAGATGACGAGCGTGCGGCCATGGCCCGCGAGCCCCGACCAGTCCTGATCGGTCAGATCCTTGCACTGGCCCGCGACGAAGCTGACCGCGCTCGCATCCTCGCGGTGGGTGAGGGGAAGGCCGGCCTGTGCGGCGCAGCCCGCGGCGGCGGTGATGCCGGGCACGACCTCGCAGGTCACGCCGGCTTCGCGCGCGGCATCGAGTTCCTCGCCGCCGCGGCCGAAGATGAAGGGGTCGCCGCCCTTCAGCCGCACGACCTGCTTGCCGGCCAGCGCCTCGCGCACGAGCAGTTCGTTGATCAGTTCCTGCTTCATCGTGTGGCGGCTGCGCTGCTTCGCGACCGAAATCCGTGCCACATGCGCCGGGATCAGGGCGAGCACGCCTTCGCCGACGAGCCCGTCATGGACGATCAGGTCGGCGCTTTCGAGCAGCCGCGCCGCGCGCAGCGTGAGCAGGTCGGGATCGCCGGGACCGGCGCCGACGAGCCAGAGCTTGCCCGCAGGAGGGAGAGTCTTTTCCATGCTTGCGAACATGGTTCGCGCGCCCGGAAAGCGCAAAGCAGGCTTTATTGACGGTGGTGAAGGTAAAATTGCTGCTCGCCAACCCTCGTTACCCCGGATCATGCCCGGGGTGACGAGGGTCGGGTCACAGATACTTCTTCGTCACCAGCTGCGATCCCTCGGGATCGCGCAAGCCCACGCCGATCGAGGCGCGCATCGCATCGCTTTCCGAACTCGCCACCGGATAGGCGCAATAATCGGCGGCATAGAAGGCGCTCGGGCGGTGATTGCCCGACAGGCCGATGCCGCCGAAAGGCGCGGCGGATGAGGCGCCGTTCGTGGGCCGGTTCCAGTTGATCACGCCGGCGCGGGCGTTGGCCCAGAATTGGTCGTAAAGCTGCGGCGTGCCGCCGATCAGCGAGGCCGACAGGCCGAAGGCGGTGTTGTTCGCCTCGGCGATCGCCGCTTCGAACGTCTCGACGCGGATCACTTGCAGCAGCGGGCCGAACAATTCGACGTCGGGGCGCTCGGGCATCGCCGTCACGTCGATGATGCCGGGGGTGAGGAAAGGGCGATCGGCGATCGGGCGCGCCATATGGCGGATCACCTTGCCGCCGTTCGACATCAGGATCAGGAAGCTTTCGGTGAGGCCGTCGGCCGCCTCATTGTCGATCACCGGTCCCATATAGGGCGCGGGGTCGGCGTGCGGATGATCGACGATCAGCCGGTTCGCGAGATCGCACACTTCCTCGATCAGCCGGTCGGCGAGCGTGTCGTGGACGATCAGCCGCCGCGCGTTGCTGCACCTTTGCCCCGCGCTGAGGAACGCCGACTGGACGACGAGGATCGCGGCGGTGCGGATATCGGCGGTGTCCCACACGACGATCGGGTTGTTGCCGCCCATTTCGAGCGCGAGCATCTTGCCCGGCTGGCCCGCGAACTGGCGATTGAGCGCGAGGCCCGTGCGCGCCGATCCCGTAAAGAGCAGCCCGTCGATGCCGTCATGCCCAGCGAGCGCCTTGCCCGTTTCGGGGCCGCCGATGACGAGGCGCAGTACTTTTTGCGGCACGCCCGCGCTGTGAAAGAGCTCGACGAGCTTCGCGCCCACCGCCGGCGTTTTCTCGGACGGTTTGAAGAGCACCGAATTGCCCGCGATCAGCGCCGGGACGATATGGCCGTTCGGGAGATGGGCAGGGAAATTATACGGGCCGAGTACCGCCACGGCGCCGTGCGGTTTGTGGCGCACCGCGTTGCGCAGGCCCATCGCGCCCTCGATGCGGCGGTTGGGGGTTCGTTCGGCATAGGCCTTGACCGAAATATCGACCTTGTTCGCGACCGATTCGACCTCGGTGCGTGCTTCCCACAGCGGTTTTCCTGTCTCGCGCGCGATCAGGTCGGCAAGCGCCTCGCCCTCGGCCTTCAACCGGTCGACGAAGCGGCGCAGCGTTTCGGTGCGGAAGGTGACGGGTTTTGCCGCCCATGCGGGCCAGGCTTGGCGGGCGATCTCGACCTCGGCATCGACGTCGCTGACCGGCCCGCGCCAGAGTTCTTCGCCGGTTGCGGGTTCGAAGGAAATCAAAGGCTCGCTCATGGTCGCCCGCGTCTTATCGGCGAAAGCGGGCAGGGGCAACCTGTGCGACGGATCGCTTGCGCCGTGCGGCGTGGTTCGCGATAGATACGGAAAGAGGAGTCCCGCGCGGCGGGGCATATGAAACGCGAAGCGAAGGGGACGAGCCATATTGGCCCAGGAGGCAAAGCAGGACGGACGTCGCGACTGGTCGGACCAATATTGGTGGTCGCCCGACGGTGTTCGGCTGCACGCGCGCGTCTATGCCGGCCCCGAAGGCAGCGTGAATGCACCGCCGATATTGTGCATGCCCGGGCTCGCGCGCAATGCTCGCGATTTCGAGGCATTGGCGCCGCATGTCGCGCAATATCGCAAAGTCATCGTCATCGAATTCCGCGGGCGGGGCGAGAGCGCCTATGCCAAGGACCCGATGACCTATGTCCCGCTGACCTATGTCCAGGACGTTGTCGCGCTGCTCGATGAGCTGAAGATCGAGCGGTTCGCGGCGATCGGCACGTCGCTCGGCGGGCTGGTCGCGATACTGATGGCGGCGACGCTGCCTGGGCGGCTCGTCGGCGCGGTGCTCAACGACGTCGGCCCCGAACTCGAGAGTGCGGGGTTAGAGCGGATTCGCGACTATATCGGCGCGGGCGGCAGCCAGCCGACGTGGATTCACGCCGCGCGCGCCTTCGCCGAACTCAACGGCGCGGTCTATCCGGCCTATGATATCCGCGACTGGCTGCGGCTGACCAAACGCACGCACAAGCTGACGCCGGAGGGGCGGATCGTCACCGATTACGACAAGCAGATCGCGGCGCCGCTGCGCGTTCCGAACGGCGGCGACGCGGGGGTCGACCTGTGGCCGGCCTATCGCGCGCTGGGCGGCGTTCCGCTCCTGATCCTGCGCGGCGAGCTGTCGGACATATTGGCGCGGCGGGCGGGCGAGAAGATGGCGGCCGAATTGCCGGGCGCGCGGCTGGTCGAGGTTCCGCGGGTCGGCCATGCGCCGACGATGGACGAGCCCGAAGCGCGCGCGGCGATCGACGCTTGGGCCGCGGAGCTTCCGCAAGCGTGAGCGCCGACGAGCCCGAGACGCCCTGGCCGATCCGTATCCTGCACCTCCATTCGAGCTTTTCGCTCGGCGGCAAGGAGGCGCGCGCGGTCCGGCTGATGAATCTGATGGGCGACCGCGCGCATCATACGATCCTGTCGGCGATGCCGAGCGCGCTCGGCGCGCGCGATGCGATCGATGCGGGGATCGTCGCCCATTTTCCCGAGGATGCGCCGCCGCTCTACGGCAAGCCGTCGCCGGGGCGTTACCGCGATCTGGCGAATTACATGACGCGGTTCGAACTGGTGCTCAGCTATAATTGGGGCGCGATGGACGGAGTGATGGCGCGCCGCGTCCATGTCTCGCGCCTGTGGCACAGCATGCCCGACCTGATCCATCACGAGGACGGGTTCAATGAGGATGAAAGCGTCCGGCGCAACTGGAAACGCAATCTGTTCCGCCGCATCGCGCTGCGCACCGCGCAGTCGGTCGTCGTCCCGTCGACCTTGCTTCAGCGGATCGCGACCGACGAGTGGAAGGCGGGGGAGCGCACCCATCTGATCCGCAACGGCATCGACGTCGCCGCCTATGCCAAGGGGCCATCGGTCCCGATCCCTGGCTTTGAACGGCGCGACGGCGAGGTGGTGATCGGCACGGTCGCCGGGCTGCGGAAGGTCAAGGATTTGCCGCGCCTCGTGCGCGCGGTGGCGGCGCTGCCGCCGCACGTCCGTCTGGTGATCGTCGGCGAGGGACCCGAACGCGCGGCGATCGCTGCCGAGGCGGCCGCTTGCGGTATGGCGGACCGGCTCCTCATGCCCGGCTTCATGGCCGAACCGGCGTGCTGGATCGGCCATTTCGACCTGCTTGCGCTCTCTTCGCTCAGCGAACAGGCGCCGATCGCGGTGATTGAGGCGATGGCGGCGGGGCTGCCCGTCGTCAGCCCGGCCGTCGGCGATGTCGCGGCGATGGTCGCGGACGCGAACCGCCCGTTCATTGCGACCGACGAAGCCGGTTTTCGCGCGTCACTCGCGCAAATGGTGGAAAATACAGGCCTGCGAACCCAGGTCGGTGCCGCGAACCGCCACGCCGCCGTGCAACGGTTCGACGAATCTATGATGGTCGGCGCTTATGAAAAGCTCTATGCTCGCGGGCTTGAA
This sequence comes from uncultured Sphingopyxis sp., assembly GCA_966250105.1. Classification (GTDB taxonomy): domain Bacteria; phylum Pseudomonadota; class Alphaproteobacteria; order Sphingomonadales; family Sphingomonadaceae; genus Sphingopyxis. The sequence goes on from CBINGC010000004.1 coordinate 176,592, forward strand.
GGCTATGGGCCGTTCAGCGGTGGCTGGGTCGGCTGCGATTGACAACGGGGGCCGATTTCCGCTTACGCAAGCGGCAATGGGGGCCGGTTCGCAGGCGCGGGTCGGCGGAGAGAGAGAAGGTTTAGAGTGTTCAAAGGTTTGAAGCCCATCCTTTACGGCGGGCGTGAAGTCTGGCCGCTGGTCGAAGGCGGCAAGGGCGTATCGGCGACCAATCATATGTCGAGCGGCGCCTGGGCCGCCGCGGGCGGCATCGGCACCGTTTCGGCGGTCAATGCCGACAGTTACGACGCCGAGGGAAAGATCATCCCGCAAATCTATCATGCGCTGACGCGCAAGGAGCGCCACGAGGAGCTGATCCAGTACGGCATCGAGGGTGCGGTCGCACAGGTCGAGCGCGCCTATGACGTGTCGGGCGGCAAGGGCGCGATCAACATCAATGTGCTCTGGGAAATGGGCGGCGCGCAGCAGATCCTCGAAGGCGTGCTCGAGCGGACCAAGGGGCTCGTCGCGGGCGTGACCTGCGGCGCGGGCATGCCCTATAAATTGAGCGAGATCGCGGCGCGGCACAACGTCCTGTATCTGCCGATCATCAGCTCGGCGCGCGCCTTTCGCGCGCTGTGGAAGCGGGCTTACAGCAAGGTTCCGCATCTGCTGGGGGCGGTGGTTTATGAGGACCCCTGGCTTGCGGGGGGGCACAATGGCCTGTCGAACGCCGAAGATCCGCTCGTGCCGCAAGACCCCTATCCGCGCGTCGCCGCAGTGCGCGAAACGATGCGTGCGGAGGGGATTGCGGACGATGTGCCGATCGTGATGGCGGGCGGCGTCTGGTATCTGCGCGACTGGGAAAACTGGATCGACAATCCCGAGCTTGGCCAGATCGCCTTCCAGTACGGCACGCGGCCGCTGCTGACCGAGGAAAGCCCGATCCCGCAGCAATGGAAGGACCGTCTGCGCACGCTCGACGACGGCGATGTGCTGCTCCACCGTTTCTCGCCGACCGGTTTCTATTCGAGCGCGGTTCGCACGCCCTTTTTGCGCGATCTCGAAGCGCGCTCGGAACGCCAGATTCCTTACTCGAAACAGGAAGCGGGCGACCATATCGTGCAGCTCGACGTCGGGGTGAAGGGCAAGAATTTCTGGGTCACCCCCCATGATCGCGCCCGCGCGCGCGACTGGTTCGCCGAAGGCTATACCGAGGCGCTGAAAACCCCCGACAACACCGTGGTGTTCGTGACCGAGGCCGACAAGGCGATGATCCGCAAGGACCAGACCGATTGCATGGGCTGCCTGTCGCATTGCGGCTTTTCGTCGTGGAAGGACCATGACGATTACACGACCGGCTATCTTGCCGACCCGCGCAGCTTCTGCATCCAGAAGACGCTGCAGGACATCGCGCACGGGGGCGACGTCGAACAGAATCTGATGTTCGCGGGCCACGCCGCGTTCAACTTCAAGACCGATCCCTTTTATTCGAACAACTTCACCCCGACGGTGAAGCAGCTGGTGGACCGGATTTTGACGGGGGATTGATCCGTCGCCCCCGTGAAGGCGGGGGCCGCAGTAGGCCTTGTCTCGCGCTGAAGGCGTAAACTTCCAGCGGCCCCCGCCTTCGCGGGGGCGACGGGATTACGCCCACCCCTCCAGCACCTGATCGGGCGGGCGATGTCCGTCGCACCAGGCGCGGATGTTCGCGATGACCTTTTCGCCCGACGCCTCGCGGCCCTCGATCGTCGCCGAGCCGAGGTGCGGCAGCAGCACGACATTGTCGAGCGCGAGCAACGCCGGGTCGACCGCGGGCTCGTGCGTATAGACGTCGAGCCCGGCGCCCGCGATGCGGCCGGTCTGCAGCGCGGCGATCAGCGCCTTTTCGTCGACGATCTCGCCGCGCGCGGTGTTGATGAGATAGGCGGTCGGCTTCATCGCGCCGATGCGCGCGGCGCTCACCATTTCGTGCGTTTCGCTGGTGTGCGGGCAGTGGATCGTAACGACGTCGCTGATGCGCAGCAGCGTGTCGACGCTCGCGTGATAGCTCGCGCCGAGTTCCTCCTCGATCGCTTCGGGAAGCCGCTTGCGGTTGTGATAATGGATCGACAGGCCGAAGGCGCGGGCGCGCCGCGCGACCGACAGCCCGATGCGCCCCATGCCGATGATGCCGAGCAATTTGCCGCCGACGCGGTGGCCGAGCATCGTGCTCGGCGCCCAGCCCTCCCATTTGCCCGACCGCATCAGCTTCTCGCCTTCGGCGAGGCGGCGCGGGACGCTGAGGATCAGCGCCATCGTCATGTCGGCGGTGTCCTCGGTGAAGACGCCCGGCGTGTTCGACACCATGATGCCCTTGGCGCGCGCGGCGGCAAGGTCGATATGGTCGACCCCGGCCCCGAAATTGGCGATCAGCTTGAGTCGCTCGCTGGCCGCCGCGATCACTTCGGCGTCGATCTCGTCGGTCACGGTGGGCACGAACACGTCGCAATCGGCGACCGCCGCCTTCAATTCGTCGCGGGTGAAGGCGCGATCGTGCGCCGACAGCGCGACATCGAACAATTCCGCCATGCGCGCCTCGACATGCGGCATCAACTGGCGGGTGACGACGACGCGCGGGCGCTTGGGACGGGTGGAATCGGGCATGGCCGCCGATAGAGCGCGGCGCGGCGCGGCGGTCAAGAGCGGGAGAAATGAAAAGGCTGGGGATGAACGCAGCCTTTTGCGCGGTGAGCGGTTGAAATGCGGATATGAGTTTGACAAGGCAAAGCGATGACCAGCCGCCTGATATTTACCGCCGCCGCCGTGCTGATGGCCACCGTGGGATCGGCCGCCGCCCAATCCCAGCCCGATGTCGAGCTGCCCTATTGGGCGTCGATCAGCGTCGATCAGGCGCGGATGCGCAAAGGGCCGTCGCCGCACGTGCCCGTGATGTGGGAGTATCGGCGCAAGGATTTGCCGGTCAAGGTCATCGCGCGCCATGAAAACTGGCGCAAGGTCGAGGATCCCGACGGGACGCAAGGCTGGATGGCGGCGCGTCTCTTGAGCCGTACCCGCACCGCGATCGTCACCGGCGATATCCGTCCGATGCGCGAGGATGCTGGTGTGTCGGCCGCGGTCGCCTATCGCGCGCAGCCCGGGGTCGTCGGCCGGATCAGCGATTGCAAGAATGGCTGGTGCCTGTTCGACGTCCAGGGCCGCAAGGGCTGGATCCAGGCCGACCATATCTGGGGCGATTGATGGGCGGGGCGGGCGACGGCTTTCGGACCGGAAGCTGTCGCTGAGTATCCCGTAACTTCGTCATTCCCGCGAAAGCGGGAACCCAGTCTGGGATCAGCCGACGCACGCTCTGGGTTCCCGCTTTCGCGGGAATGACGAATATTGGGAACGTCCGCCCACCCCAAAGCCCCCCATCCAACGCCCGTCAAAAAAAAGGCCGGACGATCGCTCGTCCGGCCTTTTCCGTCTTTAGCGGTCAGCGCCACCGGAAATGGTTGCGATAGACCCGCACGACCTTGCCGTTCCGCGCATTGACGAGCAGCAGGTCGTTATAGTGGCGGACATAGGTCAGGTTGCGACCCGCCCGCGGCACGCCCCAGCGGCTGTCCCAGGTCGGGCGATACGACGGTGCGTAATAGTTCGAACGAAGCGTCGATCCGACCCGGAACTGCTGGTAGCGGAAGGGGGCGCGATAATTCTGGTAACGCGTGTCGCGGCGCCAGTCGCGCTTGCTATCGCGCAGATCGTGCTGCGCGTTACGCAACTCGCGGCGTTCCTCGCGGACGTCGCCGCGGTCGCCATAACGCTGTGCATCCCGAAGTTCGCGGCGCTCCTCGCGAACGTCGCGGCGGTCTTCGCGGATGTCACGCGTCTGCGCCTGCGCTGCGGCCGGAACCATCATCGCGGCGATCAGACCGGCGGTGAGAAATTTCATCTTCTTCATTGTGCCATTCCTTTTCATTCCGTCAGGGGGAGGGGGAATCTGCCCGATGACAGGAAAAGGATTAGGCGAGTCGGTTTGAACCGATCCCGAATGCGGCGTTTATTTTCAGGTCATTAGTGTCGCAATTTGTCGCCGCGGTAACGACGAGGCGGTGCCGTCGTGCGACGGCGCCGTGCAACTTCCCGAAAAGCGTCGCCCCGCCTTCGAGGGGGCCACGCTTTTTCCTTAGACCAGCTCGACAGCAACCGCGGTTGCTTCGCCGCCGCCGATGCACAGGCTCGCGATGCCGCGCGTCTTGCCGTGGCGCTGAAGCGCGGCGATCAGCGTCGTGATGATCCGCGTGCCGCTGGCGCCGATCGGGTGGCCGAGCGCGGTCGCGCCACCATGGACGTTGATCTTGTCGTGCGGAATGCCAAGGTCGTGCATCGCGAACATCGCGACGCAGGCGAAGGCTTCATTGACCTCGAACAGGTCGACGTCGCCGATCGACCAGCCGGTCTTGGCGAGCAGCTTGTTGATCGCGCCCACGGGGGCGACGGTGAAATCCTTCGGCTCCTGCGCGTGCGCGGCGTGCGCGACCAGCTTCGCGACGGGCTTCGCACCCTTGGCGTCGGCGACCGACTGGCGCGTCAGCACGACCGCGGCGGCGCCGTCCGAGATCGACGAGCTGGTCGCGGCCGTGATCGTGCCGTCCTTGGCGAAGGCGGGCTTCAGCGTCGGGATCTTGTCGGGCATGCCCTTGCCCGGCGCTTCGTCGGTGTCGACGATCACGTCGCCCTTGCGGGTCGCGATGGTGACGGGGGCGATTTCATTGGCGAACGCACCGTCGGCGATCGCGGCCTTGGCGCGGCTCAACGATTCGATCGAATAATCGTCCTGCGCCTGACGGCTGAGCTGATAGGCGTCGGCGGTATCCTGCGCAAAGGTGCCCATCGCGCGGCCGGCGTCATAAGCGTCTTCGAGGCCATCGAGGAACATATGGTCATAGGCGGTATCGTGACCGATGCGCGCGCCGCCGCGGTGCTTCTTGAGCAAATAGGGCGCATTGGTCATCGACTCCATACCGCCCGCGACGATCAGGTCGACGCTGCCCGCGGCGAGCGCCTCGGCGCCCATGATCACGGTCTGCATGCCCGAACCGCACACCTTGTTGACGGTCGTCGCCTGCACCGACTTGGGCAAGCCCGCCTTGATCGCGGCTTGGCGCGCGGGCGCCTGTCCGAGGCCGGCGGGAAGGACGCAGCCCATATAGATGCGCTCGATGTCGTCGCCCGCAACGCCCGCGCGCTCGACTGCCGCCTTGACCGCGGTCGCGCCGAGGTCGGTCGCGCTCGCGTCCGACAGGCTGCCCTGCATGCTGCCCATCGGCGTGCGCGCATAGGAGAGGAAGACGACGGGATCGGTGGCGGTCATATCGAGAGACTCCGGTGGGGAAAGAAGGTTCGGCGAGTGGACTAGCCGAAATGCTGCACTTGCGAAAGAGGGGGCATGGCCAGTTGCGGGCGGTAGCGGACGTCGCCACGAACGGTAAGCCGACCTAAAATCCGCATCCCCGAGCGAAGACGAGGGGCTATGCCGAGCGAAGACGAGGCGACGTGGTTACGCGGTTCTCGCTCCGCTCGAACGAGCCCCTCGTCTTCGCTCGGGGATGCGGTCTATTTGAGTTTCCCTTAGGGGATTAACGACCGCTCCCGCCCCAAAGCGGACATCCCAACCCGTTGGGCTGGCAGGAAATCGCTTTCCTACAATATCGCGGCGGATTAGCGTGGTTTCCGAATGACGAACTCGAACCAGTCCGCCGCTTGCAATATATGCCGCCGCTCGCCGGTCACAGGGGCTCATTTCCAGCGGCGGGTATTATTATACCGGAGGGGAATGACAAGTTTGACAACTTCGGCGTGCGAGTTTCATCTTGCAACCCGATCGCCGTCATGATTTGACGGTCGAAACAGGAGGGGAGTGGCATATGGCGACGGGAATCGAAGGCGAAACCGCACGCATGCACGAGGTGCTCGCGGCGCAGAAGGCGAGCTTCACTGCTGCCATGCCCGAAAGCCTCGCCGTGCGCACCGACCGCATCGACCGCGCGATCGCGTTGCTCGTCGACCATGCCGAAGAATTTGCGAAAGCGGTGAGCGAGGATTTCGGTCATCGCAGCCGCGAACAGACGCTGATGACCGACATCATGCCCTCGGTCAGCGCGCTCAAGCATGCAAAGAAGCATATGGCGGCGTGGTCGAAGGGCGAGAAGCGGAAGCCCACCTTTCCGCTCGGGCTGCTCGGCGCCAAGGCTGAGGTCGTCTATCAGCCGAAGGGCGTCGTCGGCGTCGTCGCTCCATGGAATTTCCCCGTCGGCATGGTCTTCGTGCCGATGGCGGGCATCCTCGCCGCGGGCAATCGCGCGATGATCAAGCCGAGCGAGTTCACCGAACATGTCTCGGCCCTGATGGCGCGGCTGGTGCCCGATTATTTCGACGAGAGCGAGATGGCGGTATTCACCGGCGACGCCGAGGTCGGCATCGCCTTCTCGAAACTCGCCTTCGACCATATGATCTTCACGGGTGCTACGAGTGTGGGCCGCCACATCATGCGCGCCGCCGCCGACAATCTCGTCCCCGTCACGCTCGAGCTCGGCGGCAAGTCGCCGACCTTCATCGGACGCAGCGCGAACAAGGATCTGGTCGGCCAGCGCGTCGCGCTCGGCAAGATGATGAATGCGGGGCAAATCTGCCTCGCGCCCGACTATCTGCTCGTCGCCGAGGATCAGGAAGGCGCGGTGATCGACAGCGTGACGAAGAGCGCCGCCGCGCTCTATCCGACCTTGCTCGCAAATGACGATTATACGTCGGTCGTCAACGGCCGGAACCATGACCGGCTGCAATCCTATCTCGCTGACGCGCGCGACAAGGGCGCCGAAGTGATCGAGGTCAATCCGGGCGGCGAGGATTTCGCGAGCGCCAACGGCCACAAGATGCCGCTCCATATCGTCCGCAATCCGACCGACGACATGAAGGTGATGCAGGAGGAAATCTTCGGACCCGTGCTGCCGGTCAAGACCTACAAGACGATCGACGAGGCGATCGACTATGTGAATGCGAACGACCGTCCGCTCGGCCTCTATTATTTCGGGCAGGACAAGAGCGAGGAGGATCGCGTGCTGACGCGGACGATCTCGGGCGGGGTCACGGTCAACGACGTGCTGTTCCACAATGCGATGGAAGACCTGCCCTTCGGCGGGGTCGGGCCGTCGGGCATGGGCAATTATCACGGGGTCGACGGTTTCCGCACCTTCAGCCATGCGCGCGCCGTCTATCGCCAGCCGAAGCTCGACGTCGCGGGTCTCGCGGGTTTCAAGCCGCCTTATGGTAAGGCAACCGCGAAGACTCTGGCAAAGGAATTGAAGAAATAGGGGCTAGAGTTCCGTTCGTGTCGAGCGAAGTCGAGACACCCATCGTCGGCGCTTGCCCTATGGGCATCTCGACTTCGCTCGATGCGAACGGAATTGGCTTCAGTCCGCCCCCGCGATCTTGATCGGCTTGCCTAGCAACGTCTTCACATAGATGCGCTGGACCAGCACATAGACGACCACCGTCAGCGGCGCGGCGAGCAGCACGCCGAGGAAGCCGAACAGAATGCCTGCCGCGACGACCGCGAACAGCAATACCGCGGGCGGCACGTCGACCGCCTGCTTCTGGATCATCGGCTGCAGGAAATTGCCCTGCAATTGCTGGATCGCGAGGAACAACAGGAGCGTCCACAGCGCGGTCGCGGGCGAGACGGTGAAGGCGAGCAGCACGGCGGGAATGCCGGCGATGATCGGGCCGATCATCGGGATGACGTCGAGCAGACCCGCGATCAGACCAAGTCCGCCCGCAGCGGGCACGCCGAGCAGCGCGAGCCCCGCCCAGGTCAGCGCCGCGACGACGAGCGAAGACACCGCCTGCCCGACCATCCAGCCTTTGAGGCCCCGCGCGGCGTCGCCCAGCGCCAGCGCTCCCGTCGCTTCGGCGCGCTCAGGGAGCAGGAGCAACAGCCCTCGCCGATAGGTCGCGGGATCGCTCGCGAGGAAGATCGCCGCGACGAGCACGAGCACGAAATCGGCGATGCCGCTGCCCGCCGCGAGCGCATAGCCGCCCGCTTGCGAGGCCAGCCGCGAGATATCGTCGCCGCCGACCTCGGCCAGCTCGCGCACGCGCTGCCCCAGTCCATAGCGGTCGAGAAAGGCCTCGACCCCGCGCAGCGCCTGCGGAATCTGCTCGCGAATCGTGTCGACCTCGCGCGCGAGCTGCGATCCGAACAGCATGAAGGCGCCCGCGAAGATCGCGACGATCCCCGCGACCGACAGCGCCAGCGCGATGCCGCGTCCGACCTTGGTCTTGCGGCAGAGCCAGCTTGCGATGGCGTCGAAGATCGCGCCCAGCACCACCGCCGCGAAAACGAGCATGAAAAAGCGCGTCAGGCTGACGGCCAGCCATGCGGTCCCGACGATCGCCAGGACGATTATCGTCGCAAGGGCGATGCGACCGGGGGTGAACCCAAGGCTCGAAGCGGCTGCGGGCGCCGCTTTGCTGCGCGATCGGGCGGGCGAGGCGGCGGGCGCCGGCGTCTTTTCGGTCATCGCGCCACCTTATCTGCCGTGACGGTTCGCGCAACCATATGCTTCACCGTGATTCCCGCTGGACGCGCACGCTACTTTTGTGGCAACGGCTCCGCGTCCATGGGCCCCTGTGGTGAAATTGGTAGACGCGCTCGACTCAAAATCGAGTTCCGCAAGGAGTGCTGGTTCGAGTCCGGCCAGGGGCACCATTCCCGGTCAAAACTGGGCACCACTCCGCCGGGGTGGCGATCACCCCGAACGAGGGCATGCTCGAGCGCGAGTTTCGAGCCGCAGATCGTGATCTGGTCGTTGCCAAGACCGACTTTGCCGACGATGAGACGGACATAGGCTTTCCGGAGAGCGGGATCGTCGGCCTCAAGCTTTTCGCGGAGCATGTTCCCGAAGCGATCGATGATTTCGGGCGTAATGCGGCGCTTGCCTTTCGCAATCTGCCGCTCGAGGCTCTCGATCGTATCGTTCAGCGAGGCCACTTTGGTGCGATGCTCAGCGAAACGCTTGGCGACGGTCGGGTCGCGAGGCGACATGAGGCCAGTCTCGACGAGTTCGAGCAACTTTCCGATGGCGGTTTCGGCACGGGTGCGTTCGGCGCGAGCCTGTTGGAGATCGTGTGCACGGCGCTCATTGGCTTCGTCCGAAGCCTCGATCACATGGGCCAGCAACTCGCGGAGACGGGCAGGTTCGAGAATGCGCTCCTTCAGTGCTTCGAGCACGACATCGTCGAGCTGCTCTTCTCGAATGGCCTTGCAGGAGCAACGGCTCGCGGACCCATTGATCTTGGCGCTGCAGGCATAATAGCTGTACTGCCCGCCTTTGCCCGTGCGGATCGTCAGCCCACGACCGCAGGCGGGATTGTCGCAAACGGCAAGACCCGTGAGCAGGGTAGGGCCGTTGGTGATGCGCGGCGGCGTCTTTGCCGGCGCGGCCTTGGCGCGGATCGCGGCCACGGTCTCGGCCTCCTCGGGCTCGATGATCTGAGGGCATTCGACCCAAATCCAGTCCTCGGGCCCAGGGATGCGACCGTTATCGTCGGCTGTCTTGTCTGGGTAGGCACCGCGATAATGCGGCCGCGTCAGAATCCCGTCGAGCGCGCTGTGAAAGAAGGGTTGCCCCCGCCTCGTGTAACCATTGGCTTCCAACCATTCGGCGATAGCCCGCGTCCCCATCGGCTGGCCGGTTAGGCCATCGCGGGCAAGCGCATAGATACGACGAACGACAGCGGCCTCATGCTCGACGATCACGAGTTTCTTGCGTTCCTTATTGCCTTCCACAACGGCGGTTTCGGTCTTGTAGCCGTAAGGCACGGTGCCGCCGTTCCAATATCCTGAGCGCGCGTTGGTTCGACGATCGCGCCGTGTGAACAGGGATGCGTCATTCGCATATTTTTCGTTCATGATCGCAACCATGGAACGCATCATCTGGCCGTTGGGGCCGGGACCGAAATCCTCGGTGATCGAAATGAGGCGGACGCCCGCGGTTTGCAAACGATGTTCGGTAACAACCTGTGTGAGAAGGCGCCGGGCAAAGCGATTGAGATTATACACAATGACCACCTGCACCGGGTGTTCGGGGCCGGTCGCGAGATCAATCATCTTGTCGAACTGCTTGCGGGCAAGGCTGCGGCCGGACACCCCGGGTTCTTCAAAAATTTCGAGAAGCTCGATCCCTTCCTTCTCGGCATAGGCTTCGATCGCCGCCTTCTGGCTGGCGATGCTGGCGTTATTGCCATCTTCTTCGTCGACTGACACCCTCACGTAGCCAAATGCTTTGAGTGCGACCGCAACCTTCGATTTCACCATTTCAATTTCCTTCAATTCAATGTTTTTCACCATTTTTGACGCTTCATTCGAAGAGCAGGCGCAGGCGGTCGGAGAGATGATATTCGACGAGCCTGGCCTCCTCCGGCAGGAGCGACAGCATGTCCGGCAGGTTGCAAGCCACAGGACGCGCGACCGTCGCCCGGGACCCTCGACAGGGCCGGGCTCGGCTTTGCTTCTGTGTCTTTGGAACATCGTCGGACATGACGATGCTGATGCGCTAGCCGCCAAACCCGATTCGGCGTTGGCGACGCTCATTTCTTTGCGCGGCTCTAAATTATTGGGCGAAACTATCGCCAGATTCCTCCAATAATTTCGCCCGATGGAATGCGAGCTCCACCGCGCGCCGGCCTATTTTTGGTTCAGGCGCCAACTAATCGCACCCCAGGCCTGGTCCACGATCTGCGTGCTTTCGAACGTCGGATTACGGAGATGCTCCCTGATGAAGTCATTGCTGTCCGTGGTGAACCCGTGATCGTAAACGCCCTTCGAATTGCGCTTATTTCCTTTACCGTTGCGCAACCGCTGGTGGCGTTGAATCTCGTGAAACGTGAACTCCTTTCCCCGATGCGCCTCGGCATCCTGACGCGTCCCGGCGGTAATGGTCTCACCCGCAGCATTGGTGACCTTCCGCAGGCCTTTGGGGAGATGATACGGATCTCGTGTGATTATGCAGCGAAGGACAAAGAACAGCCGATTGGCGAGTTTTACATTATGTTTCTTGATGGCCGGGAACCCCACCTGCTGGCCGGACTGGACGGCGCATATTGCTGAGTCCAACACTTGCGGAATGGCCCTTTCATTGGCCTTTTCGCCGGTGTCGATCGGGCCAGTCCAGGCTACGGCGCGTTCGCAAGCAAGCCAGAGGCGGATAAGCGGGTCCAGCCCGCGGCCCTTGTAAGCGGGTTGATCGGAGAGCGTTTCATCAGCACGGATTCTGTCGGTGTCGGAACGCAGCCGGCGAAGTAGAGCTCGGCCTTGTGTCATCCGCTGACGGATATAGTCTTCGAGATTGTCACCGTGGGCGGCCCGCCAAATAGACAACATGATTTGCGCCCGCTGTTCAAGATCACCGGCGTCGCGGAACACCGCCGCCTCGGCATTGGTTGCATCTCGCCCGAAATGCCGGAACGTCACGGAAGGCCATGTGATCGCATAATGACCGAGGCGGGTGTCGACGGTAGCGTTGGATCGGCTGAACGAGGCCAGGCAGGCGCGGGGCAGGGGTTTATCTTTTTCGCCGAAATACAACCGCGCCGCCTCCTCGAAGAGTTTCAGTTCGTTAGAGATACGGACGGCGATCGCAGAATTTCGCGGAGCCTTTCCATTGTGGGCGCCATCGAGCGGGCTGCATTCCGTCGGCCGAAAAATGCGAACATGAGCCGCTGCAGCCTCCAATTGCAGGTCATGGGCAATCCACAAACGCGAGACAGTAACGATGATTTCACGCACATCATGCTCATCCAACGCGTCAGCATAGTTTTCGGAGGGGATGGCGCGAGCCGCTGCAGCAATGCGCCCTTCGAGGAGCTTCGTTACCAAGTTTGGATCTTGATCATTGAGCACAACCAGAACGGCCGCAGTCAGGTCTGGTTTGTCGATGCCCAACAGTTCAGCAATTTCGTGCCGAGCCGTATTGTTGGGGATACGGAGCAGGCAGCGCTCGATCCAGCGCTTAAAGCCCTTATGCGTACGGTCTACATTGGAAGCGTTATAGTAGCGCCGCTGGGTCTCCAGGGTGATCAGATCAAGTTGGTTGAGATCGCCTGTTTCGGCAATCAGTTCCTTGATCTGTTCGGGCGTGAGATCCGGGCATCCGTACTCGTCCGCCTGGTAGGCGAGAGTGGATGTCATCGGCTCGCCAAGGCTGTCGGGGAGAGAAGCGACCTGAAACATGTATTCCTTATTCATTTTGTTTCCTGTTTATTACGCAGCCTCATTGCTTGCCCCTATTAGGATGCGGCGGAATCCAGGTCCGTCCATAACTTTTTTCAAAATTGGGTGGAATTGGGCTTGACTCGAAAAGGGGCGGGGCTTTAAAGCTTCGGAGCCCCGAAAAAATAATTTCGGCCTGTTTCAGTTCGGAACACAAATCTCCCTCCAAGCATTCGATACGATGGTTCAATTGATCGAGTTCGCCAATCTGAGCGAGCGGCGATCGTCCGTCCGCGAGTGCTGATCTGACTTGATCAGCAAGCGCATCGAAGGCTGCAGCCAGTTGATCGCGTTCCCGCATTCGGTGTTCGATCCGCTGTTCCAGTGCGGCGAGGTCATGAACTGCCATCGGCTCGGCGGCGCAATCATCCTGGATGCTGTCGGTCATGCGAGGTGCTCGGGAAGTGTCGGCAGCGCCGGCATGGTCGGCGGCGTCCAGAATCTCGGATTTCCGCCTTGCTCCTTGAGCCACTCGAAGGCCCTGCCGCGTTTTTGGAACCTCGGCTCGGCGATGCCGAGTATCCGGGCGATCTCCCGGACCAGATGCTTCTGGTTGACCGTGATCTTGTCGTGCCGCCAGCTTTGATTTGGGTCGCTTCCCTTTTTTGAACGGAGGAAGGTGACCGTCTCGTTGATGTAGAGCTGCCGGAGCCAGGTCAGCCGCGACCAACTCCCCCACGCGCGGATGCAAGCGCCGGCCTCGGAATCGAACAATATCCGGAGCAGACCGCTCAAGCTCTCGCGCGGATGATGCCGTGCGATGTCGACGAGGAGCAGAAGGCCGAACGCACCGAGATGATCGAAACCCGCGAGCGCGACGTCGTCGAGAAGATGACCGCTATTCGGTTCGAGCGCGCTGCCGGTGCGATAGCATGCACGATCGCGCGCGTTATACGCTGCCCGGCGGTGAAGATATGTTTCTGCCTCGCGGATCGCGTCGGTCAGATATTCGATGTGCGCGGTGTTCGATGCGGAATGGCTGTCCAGTGCTTCGGCCAACAGATGGGCGGCATTAACGAGACGGTTCGGGGCGACGGGTGGGGAGGGGGCATGTGTCATGCCTGCTGCCCTGCATTACACGCGTCACCCGATTCGGCGTTGGCGGCAGTCGGGTTCGCTGCTGGCTGAACATGAATTGGGGGGTGTTGGTATATATGTCGGGATGTGTCCGCCTGCTAGGCGGATGGATCAAATCGACTCTTGGCATTTGGCCGGGCGAGCCGCCTCTTGCAGGGAAATGCTTCAAGGTCGGGGCCGCCATCCGCCTGTCAGCCGACCCGGGATCGAGGGATGGGCATGCTTCTGAGAAGGTCCGCGCGTTCGTTTCGAGCCCTTCGCTACCTTATATTAAGTAGCCAGGAATAGTCGGGCGCTTGATTCAGAAAGGAAATACTCGTGGAAGCAATTACCCGCCGGACCGGCTTGAGCGAATCCGAAATCAGGCTGCTTGTTCGCTGCTATAACTCCATCACCCTGTCTCCTCCTGCCGCACCCGAACTCGGTGTCGGTGGCGTTGTGTTTGGCAAGGAGACCTTGTTGAACAATATTCGAAGCGAGGCGATGAACGCACATGAGGACGTGGCAGAGTCGGGCACATGGCTCGAAACCTTGGACGGGAATCCCGAGGCACCTTACCTGATCAACGATTTGATGGAACGAATTGAGAAGCTCAGCGATGCTCAGGCGGAGAGCGTATTGTATTTCATCGAAGGATATTGGTCTCGATCTGATCGGTAGCCCCCAATCCCGTCTAGGGCGGCGGCAGGGAGAGACAACACGCCCGATTCTGGAAATCTAGATCGAAGGCTCGTCGATCCTGCGGAGCGCATCGGCGATCATCGCCGCCAGTGATTCTTCCGCCTGGATGCGGACGACACGATCCTTGGATTCGAGGTCACGGCGAACCCATTGCGGAGCGCGCTCGATGGCGCGGAGGACGATGGTGGTCAGGTCATCGGTCATGCCGGCCGCTATAACGAACGGCGGGCCACTTTCAATCAGGGGAGCGGGTATCGGCCGCATAGCGCCCGATTTCGGTCATTGCAGGGTTCACTTCGACCGTCCAAAAGCGGGCATTAAGCCGCTTAAGCTGATTTCACGGTACTAAGCCCAGAACATCAGGCTTCAGCTGTGCATCTCAAGAAATATGGGCAAAAAGATTGCCAGGCCCATGATCCTTCAGATGTTTGACGAATTGCCGCATAGCCTTCGCTGATTGAGAGACAGTCAATTTATGAGCCAATCCGTTCGGCTGTTCGCATACTTCAGCGTAAGTCTTGCCGCCAAATTCATCAGGGCAAAAAATCGTATCCCAATAGAACTCCCTTTTCCCCTTCGGTTCAGAAGCAAGAATTCCTCTTGTTTCGCCAACAAAGGTCCAAACATTTACGCCATCGCAGTAGCCGACAACAGCTTGAGCAATGGCAACTTCTCCAGGGCGGCCAACTCTTTCGAGAAATTCTTTAGCCTCCAGTGAGTCCCACATCGGCTGCGTTAATCCACCCGGAAAGCCCTTCGATTCCTGCTTCTCCAAAATGAGGCCAGCATGTTCGACGATACAAGGTGTAAGTAATTGCCGATAGGCAGACCGAACCTTGTGATCGACCATCTTGCTCAACGAAATCTCAAGTGGCTCGTTGGTAGCCACATTGGTGAACTGTAGATCGCAGTAGTCGCCAATTGGGGTTGGGTCTGCATCTTTTCCTACTCCCAATGGCTCCTTCCGAAGAATATCAATTTCCGCGCGTTTAAAGGCACTCGAAGTAGCGTAGTAGACGGTTGGCGGTTTCATTCGGACATTTCCTGAAGAACCTTGGCCGTCGCTGCTGTGCGATCATCGCCGTAGGTCGGTATTACGGTAACATTCCGCCGTTCGAACAGCTTAAACTCGAAGTCCGAAGGATTGTGAGAAATGATGTAGGCGCGCTTCCCGGAGACGCTGTCAGGTAGAGTATCGAGAGCCGCGTTTATCAGCTCAAAAAGTAGCGCTACATTCATATCATTGAAGCTGTAACCTATGAACAGCAGGACGCGGTTCAGCAAATCTGACCGCAGCTTCCAGTCTAATGGGCCGTCGAATTGCATGCGCCGATAATAGTGACGTTCTGATAGAACCATGTCTTCCGGCCGATTGAAATCGCCGTGGTATTTGATGACCTGCGCTATACCCCCATTGTTTATCATCTCGCGTTCAGAAGTGATGGCAACGGCCTCTCGTCCGCATATGCGTAACGCCCGTTCTATGAAATCATCATAATTTGTGGTGTAAAAGAGATTGCACTGATCGAGCGACGCGATTGTCTGATGCAGCGATGAACCTGCAAGCTCCCCATCAGATGGATGCATTCGCCGAACGAGCCAGTTTGTAAGTGGCGAGAAACTACCCTTGGTGAGCCCAAAATATTCTAAAATCTGAAGATCGCTGCCTCTCATCCGGAGGAGGTCGGGTTCGGGATATTTCATTAATTCGCAGGCCTCATCGACCAGTTCGCGCCAAGAAGGTCCCGTTACCTTCTCGCCGCGGAAGTCCCATTTGAACGACATTGAAGCACCAGCACCAATGAAAGGGATGACCCTACCTGCTCGATAAAGAGACCTCAGCTCTTGCGGGCAGCACTCCATTATGAGGACTTCCTCGCAATCAGGCGCGTCAGTGAGTGATGGTGCGGAATGCCATTATGCGGATGCGTCTCATGCAAATCGGTATCTGTGAGAACGTCGGTGCGCCAACCGCCAAACTTTGCCGCATACCAATGATGTGGCAGTAGCAATGGTTCAAAGCCCGGGTGGGCTGAAAGGTCCTGGGAGCGATCGTTAAACGCAACGAGTATCACCGTTCCACCAGTCTTAGTTACGCGCTTTACATCATTTATCAAAACATCAGCCTCTGCTTCCGAACTTATGCAATGTAGCAAGCCGTAGGCGACAACCACATCGTAGATTTTGTCAGATTGTGATGCGGCAAAACTCGTCGCGTCTGAGATGCGCCAATCGATGGGACTATCTCCAAATACGGCCTTACCGTTCCTTATTGCATCCTTTGAGCAGTCAACTGCGATCGCGGTCGCCCCTGCGGCTGCAAAGGCATGCGCATTCTTTCCTTCACCGCACCCCAGGTCGAGGATCAGATTTCCCTCTACAGAATGCTCCTCGAGAAACAGCTTAACCAAGCTGCCGGGGTCTTCGCCCCAAAAGCACGGGACCGCCGAGTACCCCTCATCGTAACCGCCATTTTTCATTGCATTAGCCCCAGCTTCACTAGCATCTGATTGATCGTTTTTTCGTATTCAGACAACCCAATCCAGTTATAGAGAATGACATCAGCATCTTGAATAATATATCGTACTTGGCCTTCGACTGGGGCGTTATAGAGGTCAACAAAGTTGTCGAAATCAATGTCTCCACGGCCGCTATC
The DNA here is from genome assembly GCA_966250105.1 of uncultured Sphingopyxis sp. Lineage (GTDB taxonomy): Bacteria > Pseudomonadota > Alphaproteobacteria > Sphingomonadales > Sphingomonadaceae > Sphingopyxis. The sequence goes on from CBINGC010000004.1 coordinate 193,295, forward strand.
TTCGCGCATACGGTACATTTCAAACGCGACATCCGGCGGGGTGTAGACGTACATCAGAGCCAAAGGGACGTCCGCCATCGCTTTTAGCTCAGCGATTGTCTCTGGGTGGCGAATCCCGTCGATGACGATACGTGCGCCAGCCACTTTTCTCGCAGCACTGATCAAGGCGGCAGCCAGTGCCTTTGGGCCATCTGGTTTAGAGATAAACTCGAACGCTGCCTTCTGGAAATCGGCCCGATCAGATTCTGAAACCGGCGGCAGGCCCAGTAGCTCTGCCATCACCTGCCCACTATTGATCTGTTCGTAACCAGCTCGATTGATCAACGCATTTGTGGTCGCGGACTTACCAGAACCAATCGCCCCAACGACGCAGGCAATATGGCGGCCCCGGAATGCATTCTGCCGCTGTATTCTGTAGCTCGGAGAGGTGCGAAGAGCTTGAGGGTAGTACTCTCGAATACAAAGTTGTGACCAATATTCAAAGTCTGAAAGATTTAATGGTTCTAATCTAGTGTCGATCCAATGAAGTCTATTTACAGAGGCCTCGCCGCGCTGTGGATTATTCCACTTGGAAAAGTCGTCAACCCAATAACGCATGACGATAGCGAGGTGACGAACGCCAACCGATGAAGAATTATCATTTAAGACTCCCAAAATTTCTAACTTCTCTGGGTCAATCTGCGGACGGCCGGAGGGCAAGCTTATCTCTTCACTAATCTCGCGAACTGCGTTCGCTCGAATTCCTAAATCGTCCTGTGTAAAAAGGGTTAGGTCGGCGTCAGTAACGTGACCGCCAAAACCCACGCACCTCGCACCTCGCAGAAATGAGGCAGCGCGGTTGTATTGCCCCCGAACAAACGAGAGGATTTTCGTCTCATGTTGAATGATTGTGTACGTGACGAATTGTTTGAGATCATCACGGGTTTCAGCTTCAGTTCGAGGAAGGTAGGTCACTAACCGTCGGTCAAGAAGTTTTTCCGGAGACTCGAATGGCCCCGAGCCGATGCCTTGGAAATCCAAAATCGAGCGATAGTTGTCCCGATGAATCGCCAACACCTTCTCCGAACTTGGAGGCGCCTCTCGTCTTGGCGCGGTATAAACTTCGAGCCTCTTTCCGGCCGCGCTCTCCTCGTCGAGAAGGTCGCGCAAGAAAAATTGACCCTTTGCAATTCGGACAAACTTAGACTCTGCGCCGTTGCGGAGAATCTCCATGCTCAGACGCGACTGCATGGATTTCTGGGGCGTCTTGCTGATGTCCTGATCATCAAAAAGTTGATCATCCAGACCACGAGCCACTAGTTCGCCTGCGCGGAGGGGCCGACCGACTTTACGGAGGACCGTCTCAGCAACCCAAAGGTATGTAGCGTCCCCTGCGTCAGCCAATGTTTTGCTCTTTTACCTCTCAAAGGTGCACGTCGCTGTGAAACTTGGCCCTTGTCTTTGAGAAATGCCAGCCCACTCATAGACCCGATATAGACTGACAGAACGTGGGCACGAATGAAATTGATTGTCGCCAAGGTCAGACATCTACCATCCGACCATTTCGCCTAGGAGCGGTCAATCCGCTGTCGGCCATCCTGCGTCCGAACGAGCACGACGCATGGCTGAATGCTCCAGCAGAGGAGGTATGGCACCGTGGCGGAAATATCCTACCGGCAGGTTGGTTGTCGACCCCACGACGAGGCCATGTCCTAGCCACGAGTGGACTGTACGGAAGCAAAATTCCTCTTACCTATGCTACCGCGCAAAGTTCCTATGCCCCCGCAGCGCATGAAATCATGCATTCCACCACAATTTCGCCAGATCCGCAGCTTGCGGCGCCAATATGGTCCTTCCGGAAGCGAGTTTGTCCAAGCGCTGTTTTACCAATTTTGCGTCGGTGAAGTTAGCAAGAAACGCCTCAGGAATGTGCGGGACGTCATGCTGCTCGCTGCTCGTCACCGTTTTGAGAGTGGACAATGTTTCGATAAATTCAACATCATCGGACATGGCATTGTCCAGAAACTTCTTCACATAGTTATCCGTCGCAGCGGCGGCTTTCCAAGCAAATAGGATGTTAAACGGCTCTGGAAGGCTTCTAAATTCTTGCGGGGTGAGAGATCCGAAAATTCCAAGTTGAAGGCTTCGGGCCTTCTTTAGTTCGGTAGCCGTCAGGAAGAGCTCTTTTTCGCGGTCATATTCGCCTTTCGCTGCGGCAGCTATTTGATTCGCAAGCAGCGATGACGAAGTCATTAGAAATTCGCGCCTCCCGAAAACCTCCTCGATCCGACTTGATCTCTCTGATGAATCCAGCGCCTTAAAGGTCAATCGAGCGAATTCGACGATGCTGGACCTGAATTGCTTGGAGGTTTTGAACACGCCCTGCTGTCGCGAGCGATCCTCCATGGCTTTTGCCCGTGCGATGACAGCAATGAGCCAGCGTCCTGGAAAGGGTAGATTTCCCTGTTCAAGACCGAACCCTGCCCGGTCCATAATCTGATCGGCCGTATGACGACGGCTTCCTTCGCGAAATTCCAGTAACTCGGCCAATCTGGTCGACAAGGCGTCCGTGGATGCTTTGGAGGCCTCGACAAGCGCGTTCCATTCGTCGTCCGTCACCGCAGATGACGGGACGTCGAGCGCAAAGTACAATCTCCAATGCCATGGTGACGACAGACGACGCGCCGCACGAAAGCGCTGAATGTCGGCGAATTCTGCCTTGTAAATCCAGTTCTGGTCGTCGGACGCATCAATGTGATTTTGGGTGATTCCGGCAAGGATTTCGTCCAAGCTATGAAAATCGGTCGAAATTATGCTCTCGGATGATTCGAATTTCCCCCATCCGAGCTTTTCCAGGATCGCGATAAGGTCCGTTCGTTGCTGCTTTGCGCCGACCACGCGGCCGCCTATCGCGATAGCTTCCAGGCCCTGAAGATACTCGACGACCCATGCGTACAAATTTCTTTCGCCATCCGAAGCTTTGAGCGCGACGATCTGTAGCCACACAAGATCGAGCAGGTTGGCGCGCGAGGCGATCGTGGGCCAAACGGCCCGAACCGCAAAGAGAAGCCGTTTTACGTCGCGTGGCGTCTTTAACAGTCTGCCCGCCCAAATATTGACTGCGGTTACCTGCGCTGGCGGGGCATTCAGCATTTCGGGAAAGGCCTTGCCCAGCTCGTCAAACAACCAGTTTCTCAGCTGAAATGGCTCAAGCGGTGGAACCTTGAACGAAAACTGGATAATTTTCTCAAGATAGACATCGCCGTTTTCGACCTTGGCGCTGTGTTGAATGGCCTTTCCAATCGCGCTCCGATCATACGCGAGGAGGTAGGTCGTTGCGGGAAAATCCCCGATCGCCTTCACCAACCGTAGCACCTCAAGCGCGTCGTTGGGGTCGAGCCGGTCAAGGTCATCGATAAGCACCAAAATCCTGAAACTGGGATCTGCTCTGGCGATCTCTTCGAGCAAATCCGTCAGCTCTCGCTTCTGGTCCTCGAGGGAAGGACCATCATCACGCTTTTTCGACAACTGATTGACCGCTTTCGAACCGCCTGCCAGCGCAGCGGAAATCAACGTAGGGTCCACAACCGCAGCCGCTGTCGATGCGATGGAAACCATATTACTAAACCGGTTCAGCTTGTCCTTAGCGCTTTGAAGCTTTTTTCCGATGTTTTTGAACCATGGCTTGGCGCGCCAGCCACCGGGGATCCTCTGTTCTGCATCGGTCAGCGCCTTCGTCAGCTGCGCGAAGAACGCCGACACTAACGCCGTGTGTGTTCCAATTAACCAAGGAGAAAAGGGCACAACAACGGTGCCAATTCGCTCCTCATCGTCGCTCGGGCATTTGACCGATTTTTGAAGCATTTCGAGGATGCTGGATTTTCCCGACCCCCACGCGCCGTCTAGGCCGAGGGTCAGGCTCGATCGGTTTGGCTGAGCTTCGATAGCGCCAAGCAGCGTGCCCGCCACCTTTTGATATCCGAGTAGATCCTGCGAAACCTCGGTTATAGGTCGATCCAGATAATGATCCATAAGTGACTTCCCCCCCCCTCCCGACCGGTCTTATTGCGCCTGCCGAAACACCTCCTATGCTGCGCACCAGCATCTGCAGTACGCCGCGCCGGCCAATTTCGCACTGACTTCTGATAGCGAACTACCATTGTCCTTTCTTGTGCATTAGTCAGCTGCCTTTTCTTCGTCGAATACAATTGCCACCGACCTGCTTCCGCCTGCGTTCGCGAAACGTCGCGCCGAATGAAACGCTGCCGCAATTCGCCACCGGCGTCGTTGTGTGCAGCCAGATCCGCACCACCTGTTGCGCTTCGGCCGCGATCGCGCGCAGGCTGGGTCGCGCGGGCAACATGGGCCCAGGTTCGACGAAGTGGTCACGGGGAAGTCGCCTTGCGCTCATCCGTGCTGCGCGTCAAAAGGTCAGCCAAGGGGATGCCATGAGAATTATCAGTCCAGTCCAGCTTGCGCCCGACGAAATCGCTTTCTGCCTTGAAACCAATGGCGAAATCGACGCGCGACGCTTCCTCGACTTTATCGAGGATCTGGCCTTTTCCGGCACCCACCGCGCGCCCTTGCTGCCGTCCTATGACGTCCACATCGTCGAACTGTCGACGGGCAGCTTTTTCGGGCGCCTGCGGTTCGGCTGGAACACTGAAGACACCGATGAAGGCCGTCTTAGGAAGCTTGAGCGCGAGCTGGCAGTCCTGCGTGCCGAAATGGATGAATTCGACGATCGCGACCACCGCGATCTGACGGCTGCCGAGCGCGCCGCGATTGCAGCCGAAGCCAGCGTTGCCGAAGCGCGGGCCAACAATCGTACGCAGAACCGAATGCTTGCCGTGATGACTGCTACCTTGCTGTTCAGCTATCTGTCCGACGCGCGAAGCGAAGATGAGACGCGAAGCGGGACGGTACTGACCGCGATCATGGATGGCGACGGCGTGTCGAGCCTTAACCTGTACTGCAACCTTGGCGGCCGGACGCTGCTTCGGCAGGACGTCGGCGTAATCTTGAGACACGAAGGAGACGACACGGTCAACGCGCTTGGCACCAGCGAAGCACGCGAAGCCAACGAAGCGGTCGCCCTCAAGCCGCGCTGGGTCGATCTCGACGACGACGGGGTCGACACGGGCACGGGTCGCGACATCAACTTCCATGAGGCGCGTGAAGACGGCTTTCGACCTTCGACCCAGCCTCCAATGACGGCCGACGAAGAACCCGGGATTCCTTGGCCACAAAGCATCCGGCGCCACAGCGATTCCAATCAAACGATTGAACCCAATCACGGCGGCGGAATTCCTTTGCCCCCTCGCGGAAACCCTGTGAAATGGCACCGCGAGCACGTGATGCGCTTCGGCAGTTTCGTCGATCGGGGCGACACTTGGACACTGCTCGTCGACGAGGGCCGCGACAAAGGCCGCAAGATCGCGGTCCTGCTGCCCGCGGGTTCCGAGATCATCGGCGGGATGCGCTATCGCGTTGAAGACGACATGTTCCAAGTTGCTGACGCCCCCGGATTAATCATCGCTGAAACTTGCGCGCAGGCGCCCGGACTGCCGCGGGTCGACTAGTCCCCAGGTCGCGTCGCTTAGAACCCTACCCGAACCCGCCTCCGCAGGCTCAAAAAGTCTCGGCAACACCAGTCGGTTGATCTGAGTGCCGAGAAATTTACTGCTGGTTCGTTTCGGGGAGCAAATGGTTTCGTCGGCTTTTCAAATGTTGCCCCTGAAAGCCGACTGTCGGCTACCGGCCAAATATGACTTCGGCTGTTAATTCAATCGAGGAACTTGCAAGATCGAGCACCTCGATCCTTGAAAATTCCGACAGCGATGATCCAGTGCGGCGATTTTCGACTTTCACAGTTCGTAGTTGTCTGAAGAAGCCGGATCGCGACCAGCAGGCTGACGCGTCGATAATTTATACGGCAGCTATCGCTAATTTTGTTCCAACAGCTGCCCGACTGAACCCGGCCAACAGCGTCGTTTGTGCGCACTAAATATCCAGAGATATTCTAACGTTCCGGGGATTGATGCCGGCAGCACGGGCGATCTCAGCACGACTTTTGTTTACTAGCCGCCATAAGTGATCTGTCGACTGCTGTCCCGCCAATTCGTCAAGGCCGACCCCGAGGCAGTCGGCTAACTCGGTCCAGCGAATTCCACGGGGCTGCATTCGGCCCGATTCCCACTGGCTGACCGCGGCAACGCTCACCCGTAAATGCTCGGCGATGTCAGATTGCTTCAGCCCGCGCTCCAATCGAATACGCTGTAGGCGCTTTCCAAAATCGGACGGCTCCTCGATCCTTTCAAAGTCCGCAATCGAGTCGTTGTGTTTGGATGCAGCGAAGTCCGCTAATTCGCTGCCGGAAGCGCCGTTCGACCAAAGCGGTTGGTCTGACTGGCACAGGATTAGTCGATCTCCGATCCATACAACCGATACCAATGCCATGCCATCTATCAATATGTCGAACTGATCGGACCTATGGAGCGCCGTACCACATTCGATAAGGATCATGTTCGCCGAGACGATATTGACCACTGCATCATACTCAGGAGCGCCGGGAGTGTTTCTGAACGAAAGTCTCATGCGTCCACTGTCGGCGCGCGCTGGATAGCAGATAAGATGGGCATCAGCCCGCGTCGCTACGTTTCCGGCCCGGGTTGGCGAATTATGCTGAAAGGTGCTCAACGGCCGCCGCTTTCGCTATTGAACGCTGGCGATCCTTGGCTCGGATGCCGGCCTTCGCAGTTCCACAACGTTCGTTCGGCGCAACCTGTTTTGTTCGAGCAGGCCCGCACGCGCCACCAGCACCGCCGCCTGCGTCCGATTAGTAACGCCGAGACGGGCAAGCACTGTCCGAACGCGAACCTTCACGGCATTCACGGTCGCCCCGTCCTTCCGGGCAATCTCCTTGTTGGAGAGTCCGTTTGCCAGATGGTGCAGCAATTTCCATTGCGAAGGCCCGAGACCTGCGCTCATGATTTGTAAACGCTCGTCCGACGGTGCAATTTCCCGGCAGTCATCAAGACGAACCTCGTGCCCGCAGGCTGCCAAGGCAACGAGATGCGAAAGCGCATGACGCGTGATACTGAGCGGTGCAAACGAGATACCCGCACGGAGTTCCCGAAGACGATTTACGAGCGCACCGCTACTATGGTCGCTTAAAACGATCCACCGCGCATCCTTGAGGAGATGGGCGTTCGCCACATCGCGCTCCAAATTGCGTTGGTCGCCGCTTGTGTCGACATAGACAACTGTGTCTGGCTCCATGCAAAGCTCGTCGCTCAGGTTCGCCGACAAATACATGCTGCCCGCGACGGTAACTTCGTCTCGCGACGACAACGCATCGGTTATCGCCTCGCGAAGGAGCGTCTCCCTGCACAAGACCAATACCGAGTAAGTCGAATTCTTCATTGCCTTTAGCCCACCAAGGGAAGGGCGCGGCAGCTTTGGTCAAGAGCTCGCACATTACCTCCCCGAACACCGCGCGATGCGGAGTCCTTCCCCAATGCGACCCTGAAGCGGAACCCCGCTACGCCTGGTCCGGTAGCGTTCGATTCCTGAAGTTTTAATTACAGAAAGACAGGTTAGCCGCAAACCCCGTGCATAGCATTAACCTATGTGCGCCAATTCGGGACGACGCGCGGCCGAAGTCAACAGCCAGTCCATGCAGAGCAATGAACATTGATTCTTAACGATATAATGGAAGAATCGGAGCTGTTTCGGCTCCTTTCAAGGTCTTGCTGAACACCCCGTCCGACTCCCATGGTCGGAGCGAGACTCTTAAGAGTCGAGGTTAAATACCAGTGAAGAATCGAAGAATCCGAAGTGCGGCTATCGAGTCCCGGAGCACCGATTCGCCGATCGCTTGAACCCGAACTGCGCCTTGAGTGCAGTAGGTTTGATCCTGAGATCCCCGTAGCTTTCATTTTTGAGAGGCAACGCGGGGGGCGACCTTTTCAACAACAGACCCCGTAGGTGTCGTCTGGCCGATCAGCCAGGCCTCTCCATTCACTTACCTTGTTTGAAGTTTGGAAAGGATTAACCAATGAAGAAAGCACTCATTCTCGCAGCACTTCCCTTCGCTCTTGCTGCTGTTCCGGCGGCCGCGCAGGTCACCGCTGACTCGGAAACCTATGAGATTGCGCTGAGCGGTTCGGTTGCCAGCAATTGCGAACTCATCCCGGAAGGTTCGGGCTCGTACAACGTCGACATGCTCGACCAGGGCAACCAAGGCGCGCTCGTGATCGCCTATTCGTGCAACTCGCCCTACAAGGTCTCGCTGACCTCGGCCAACGGCGGCATGAAGAACACCACCAGCGGCGGCGCCGTCAACATCGACTATGACGTCGAAGCGAGCTTCTTCGGCTTCGGCGCAACGACGACGAACTCGGTGGCAATGCACGGCACGCCGACCGCGATCGTCACCAACACCGACTGGCAGAACATTCTGACCAACGGTGGCGTCCGTCACGGCAACCTCGACCTGAGCTTCGACAACCCGGGCGAATTCGCTGTCGCCGGTGACTACGAAGACACGCTGACCATCACGCTGGCAGCGCAGCTCTAAGCTTCGGCTTCTTTGGGGGGCCGGAAGATGCGCTGCATCCTCCGGCCCTTCCCATGTTCCGCCGGTCATCTTATGGCGGAAGCGGGGAGGATTCCACGGTGAACAAATATCTGCTCGCGGGGCTCGTTGGAGCCGCGCTCGTTGCTGCGACTGCACCGTCGCTGCTCCAGGCCTATGATCTGAAGCCGATCGTCGTGCAGCTCGCGCCGAGCGGCGCAGGCGCAGCGCAGCAGATGACGATCACCAACTCCCACAAAGTGCCGATCGCGATCGAGGTAAAAGCCTTTCGACGGGAACAATTGCCCGACGGCAGCGACAAACTGACCGCCGAAAACGACGATATCATTATCTCGCCGCCGCAAATGGTCATTCAGCCAGGCTCGAGCCAGGCCTTCAAGGTACGCTGGATCGGCGATCCCAATCCGCAACAGGAACTCGCCTATCGTATCGTCACGACCCAGCTGCCCATCAACTTCAAGTCGCAGAAGCAGGGCGAGGTCAATGCGAAGCTCAATCTCACCTACAAATATGAAGCGGCCCTTTACGTTGTGCCGCCCGGCAGTTCGCCAGCGGCCGCGCTTGCGAGCGCAGCGCCGGTGACCGACGAGAAGGGTGTCACTTGGCTCGAGCTGACGCTCAAGAACGACGGAAATGCGCGCGCGCTTCTCAGCAAGCCCGCGATCACGCTGCGTTCAGCGGCAGGAGGCGGCGAGACAGTGATTACCGATGCAATGGTTAGCGAGCTCCAGAACTTCAACATTCTGGCGGGCGGCGAGCGCAAACTGCGCGTGGCTTGGCCCGCAGAGCTTGCCAAGGGACCGATCACGGGCACGCTCAAGACCGAATATACCGTTCTGCGGTAGACGGCAGACGAGCCGGGCGTCCTGTCATGCTTCGCTCAACTCGATCCGACCTCTTTGTCCGGACGTCGCTCGCGGCCCTCATCGCCGTATCGAGCACAACCGCAGCGGCGTCTGCGCAATCTCCGATCGTGTACCCGGCGCCAGCACCGCCAATTGAGATGGATGGAGCGCAGGCGGGCGATCCTCCTAACGAACTCGGCGAGGATGCATCTGCCGACGATATTTTCAAACAGGTCTTCGGCAGCGCGCGGCCGGCAATCAGTGCCGGCGACTATGCCGTACAGATCGAGGACATCTATGTCGGCGACTATACGATAAAACCCTCCGGCGGAGGGGAAGGAAGTGTTAGCGCGCGCTTTGTCAGTGAGACGCTTGCTCCGGCGCTGATCCCCGGGCTCGAAGAGAATGTGGCCGCGCTGGCGAACGGACGCGACGACATCGGCTTTGCGGAGCTCCGCGCATTCGGTCTCGATGTAGTTTTCGATGAAGCCCGGCTGGTCTTGATGGTCCGTATTCCCGCGCAAATGCGCGATGTTTCGGACCTCTATTTTCGTTCGATGCGCAAGCGCGCCGAACTGGAACGCGTTCCCCAAAGTTCGTTTTCCGCTTATGTATCGGCCCGCCTCGGCATGATCTATATCGAAGATGCGCCGGGTAGCGGTGAAGGGCTATACCGTACGGCCGCGGATATCGACATGGCGATCAATATCCACGGCCTCGTCGCCGAGGCCGAACTCCGCTACGACGACCGCAATTCAAGGCCGCTTCGCCGTGGAGATATTCGCCTCGTCTATGATGACCGCACGTCACTCATCCGGTACGAACTTGGAGACCTTACAGTCGGCCGCCGCCCCTTCCAGCTGGCGCCGCGGATCGCCGGAGCGTCGATGTTCCGCAAGTATTCGATCAATCCCTACCTCAATATTCGCCCCACGTCGGAACAGGAATTCCAGCTCGAGAGGCCGGCCCGCGTCGAGGTGCTGATCAATGGCGTTCCATCGCGCACCTTCAACCTTTCGAGCGGACGCTACAAACTTCGCGACTTTCCGCTCGTGTCATCAGCCGCGAACGACATCGAGCTCCTGATCACCTACGACAGCGGCGAAACCGAGCGTCTTTCCTTTCCGGCATTCTACGACATCGATCTCTTGAATCCGGGTCTTCTCGACTTCGCGATCAATGTCGGAGTCCCATTCCGCGACGAGAATGGCGTGCGCCGATACGACACCGGCAATTACAACGGCACAGGCTATCTAAGATACGGCGCAAGCAAGTCGCTCACCGTCGGCATAAACTGGGAAGGCGACAGACGCTTCTCCAACCTGGGCGGCGAGATATTGTGGGCAACCGGAATCGGAACCTTCGCGATCAATGCGGCGGCCGACGTTCAAAACCCAAAGCTCGCGAGCGGACGCGCAAGCATCCAATATCGTTGGCGCGATACGGATCCGGCTCGGGACCTGACCGTCGACGGGATATTGCTCCTCACGGGAGCCGAATATCGTTCGCTCAATGCGGTTCTGGGCGGCGATCTGATCTCCACGCAGGCTCGGCTTCGCGCGGGCATGCGAGTCAGTGATCGCGGCCGTATTCAGGCTTATGGATCGTTCGAGCGGTTTCGCGGCCTTGGCAACGGCTATTCGGGCGGGCTCAACTACACGCACCAGTTTCGCTTCGGCAACGCGTCGGCAAGCCTTGAGTATCGCCGGGGCCCCGACGGGCGCGGGCCCGCGTTCAACGTCGGCGTCACGATACCCTTCGGCCGTTCCTCGGTGACCGCCACCTTCGACAGCCAGGATAGCAATGCCCGTCTCTATTACTCGCGGACCGGAACAAGCGGCATCGGCTCGATCAGCACCAGCGCAGGCATCGAGCGGCGTGACGGCGCGGACCGGCTATCGGGGCGGATCGCCTATCTCGATAATCGCTTCGAAGCCTCGTTCGAACAGATCGCCCGCAATTATTTCACCGACAAGGACAGCCGCGATTTGCGCAGCGAATTTACGGTCGGCACTGCCCTTGTAATGGCGGACGGCCATTTTGCGCTGAGCCGCCCCGTCACCAACAGTTTCGCAATCTTCGATCCGGATGAGGCCGCTGGCGGGCACCAGATCATGGTCGAGCCACGAGTCGGCTTCGGGTCGTCCGATGTCGAATATACTGCCAGAAGCGGAGCATTGGGCCCGGCTGTCGTGAGCACGCTGGCGCCTTATTTCAACCGCGGAATACAGGTTGATGCGCCCGAAGCGCCCGCCGGAAACTCGCTAGGCGGCCAGGTGTTCATGCTCAGCCCCGGCCATCGAGCGGGATATTATATCAGGATTGGGAGCGAGAAAAATGTGTCGATTGTCGGCAACCTCGCCGATCGCGACGGCGATCCCATTTCTTATGCTGCCGGTCGGGCTCACGCGATCGGTGCCGATGGACCCCAGCGAGAATCCGGCATCCAGCTTTTCACGAATGAAACCGGCCGCTTCTTCATCGAAGGCGTCGAAGCCGGGCGCGGCTATGACCTAGAGATCGACGTTGGCGGCAAACAGGTCAGTTCGCGCATTGAAGTCCCGGATGACGCCGACGGCCTGTTCCGACTTTCGGCCCCGTTGAAACTCGAAATCGACGTAGCTGCACCAACCAAGGAGAATGGCGATGAATAGGACGACCCTGACTTCGGGATTAATCCTTCTTCTGGCCGCTGCGCCCGTCGCCGCGCAGGGGGATGTCGATCCCGCGCGCGGTCCGTGCCGTCTTGAATTGCAACTCGGTTCATCCGTCGATTGGCTCGGCCCGCTTGGCCGCGGCTACGAAGTGTTTGGCGGCGGAGAAGCCTATGAATCCGTGACCATCGAAATAAGGCATAGCGGCTCGGCGTGCCGTTATGCCTTGACCGGGAGCGCTGCGTCCGGATCGCCGACGCCGCAACTCACAAACGGGTCGAGCAACCTTGGCTACGACATCCTTGCGACGACAAACGGCCCCTCGCTTCTCAGCCCCGATTATTTTGGTACGCAAACCTCGCGGATCGAAGGCCGGTTCGAGGCCGGGACGGGCGCTCACACTGTGCCGCTCCTTGTCGCAATCCCCTCAGGCCAATTTGTTCGCAGCGGCACCTATCAGGGACAGGCGTTGCTTCGCCTGTTCGCTGCGGAAGAAGGAAGCGAACTTCTCCAGGCCGAGGCCTCGCTCACGATAACTACGCGCGTGGCATCGGGGCTCGAGATACGGTCTCCTGATTTTGGCCCTGGCCTACGCGAGACCAGCATCGATCTCGGAGACCTGAGCGGCGCGGCCGATCGCAACATTGATTTTTCTGTGCGTAGCAACGCAGATGTCAATATCAGTTTCCGTTCTCAGAACGGCGGACGCCTTGCCCATGCACATGGTGCCCCGGCTATTCCATACCAGCTCAATGTTCGCGGCATGGCGGTGGATCTGTCAGCAGGAAGCGTCATACCCCTACCGTTTCGCGGCGACGGCAGCGAGCATGACGTGCCCATCATTATCGAGGTCCCCCAAAGCACAAATGGTCGAGCCGCGGGCGAGTATCGCGACACGCTTTCGATCACATTCACGGCTCCCTGAGCTTGGCAACTAGCGCGCAACCCTCCGCGCTAGCCCGGTCCGGGGTGCGTTGCTGCCCCGGACCGGGCACTCGAAGGCGAAAAGGTAAATTGTAGCCAGGCGGCCGACTGGATGGACCGCAGCGGATGTTCAATCGCTGGGCCTCGATCATTTTCGGGGCCTGCATAAAAATCCGTGTTGGCCTACTAGTTTTGTCGCGAGACTTCCGCCCTTTGGCGTAATTTTGCCGATATCGACGCAGCGCCGAGCGTCGGCTTCCCGCAATCTGTGTCTAAAGGCAGACCGACCGCTATCGGCCATCATCATCCTGCGGAGTTAGCTCGCTTCTGCGAGAAATCACGTCAAGCTCTCGTCCGCTCAACCGCTCGGCGGGGCGCGGTCTAAGGCTCTCCTAGAGCGTTTCTCGGGTTGCCGCGCCATGAAGGCGATCGAAATTCCGAAAAGGAACGTGGTCAAGATGAAGAGCGTCGACCAGCAGAAAAACAAAGCAATCTCGACGGCCACGATCGAGCTTCTCGTCCATAGAGCTTCCGTCTCATACTGCGCGCTTGCGAGAAATTCTTCCTTGAGAAATGGGCAGCTCTCGATCAGGTCCGATCGTACAAGCGCTAGGGCCTCTCTGGTACATTGAAAGCCCGCCACGACCCGCTCGCCGTTCAACGGGGTATCGAACACGAAGAATGAATAGAGGACGAAATAGCCTATGAAGCAGGCGAAGATCGAAAGGAATAGCGCGATCTGGATCCGCCACAGGCTGACCTTGTTCTTCACCGGCGCGAAGTACGCTAGGAACATAGCGGCGAGTTCGAGAAACGCGGTGATATATGTGGACGATTTCGGCCAAGGCGGCTGAAGCGAAAACACTAGGTCGAGGACAAAAGTGATCGCCAGCGCCGGAATGAGGGCGAACAAGGTGTGCTTGTCGAAGGCCTTGGCAAAACGATCGAAACTCCCGAGATTTACCATTATTCGTACACCACTCCCTCGGGCGTTATGTTGATCTCCTTCGCGAGCTCGGCATCGCTGACGTCCAGTTCCCCGCGCGTAATCCGGCCGTCCGGCCACGTTGCCTGAAACGTGTAAAGGCCAACCATCGGCAATTTCGTCGGCGTCCGATACGCGCGCCAGCCGCGGCATTTTTCTGTGTCGTAAGGGGTGATGCCCTGTCCGATGCATACCAGCGTTGCCCACCGTGAGTTGATCCGCAGCGATATCGGCGTGGGTTGAGATTTCAGGATGTAAATATCTTCGCCGGCTCCGCACTCCCCTACAGCTTCGACCTTCGGCAGGGATTTGGGTCGTTGCCGATTCAGCAAGCGGCTAAGTTCGCGGGCGAATTCTTCATGCTCGGGAAAAACCCGATCGTCATGGTTCTTCTCGAATGCCTGCAGGATCGATTGCTCGTGGTTTCGAATCGCTGGCTTCCAGAGCGAGGCCGGATAGCGATGAAGACGGAGCTCACTCTCGATATAAGCCATGTCGAATGCGAAGCGTTCGCTCCGCGGCGCATCGTCTTCCATTTGAGGGAAGCCGCAATTTATCAAATTCGGGGAAGCGAGATATTGCCGGTCGACGTTCAAGAGTTCCGCTTGGAGCACCGCAAAGAAGGCCGCTTTCTGAATGTCGAACAATTGGCTAGCTGTGGGCTCGTCTGGGGATCTCGAACCCGCTTCCTCCATCGCCAGGTGGCCCATGTCCTGAACTGTGGACAACGAGTTTTGTGAAGTCTCGCTGCCGGGCTGTGCTCCGATTGACGGGGCCGCCTGCGAAAATGCGAACACTGCAGCAGCTATTCCAGCCATCCATACCATGGACGCGGTGCCCATTTTTTAGTCTCCCCCCGAAGAACCAGCAGACATCACAACTTTAGCAGCATTGCGAATAGCCATCGATGTAGCAAGTCTGTCCTGCCTGTCGTCACACAAAGCTTCCCGTCTTGCTGCCCGCTCGCGATGCCAGCCGGTCGCTGCCCGATACGGAATGGATCCAAGTTCATCACGGCTTCCGCCTTAGAGAATGTCGGCTCTTCGCGATTTGCGTCCAGAAGCTGACCGTCTCCAAGCGTTGAGGGTTTCGGACGCCGACAGGCGTCGGAAAGTCTTCGATGCCCGAACCGC
>CBINGC010000005.1:0-137083 GCA_966250105.1 uncultured Sphingopyxis sp.
GCGGTTCGGGCACCGCCGACTTTCCGACGCCTGCCGGCGTCCGAAACTCTAAACGCTTGCGGACAGTCCGGTCTTGGACGCAGATATCAAAAACGGACGTTCGCGGCAAAACACTTGCGGATGGGGGTAAAGAGCCAATTTCGTACGGCACGTTAGGAAGCTATGCCATCCTTTATAGAAACAAACTGATAGGCCGAACTGGAGAGAAAAGATAATCGGGCGGGCATTTGAAGATGTGGGCGCAAGGTGCCATAGCTTTGCTCGGGACGCGGAACGACCCTCTTGCCAATTCGCTGCGTCTCGACGCGATAAACAAGCGTGACAGACGCAATGCGGCGATCGATTATTTCGAGATCTATTGCGGCCCCGATCAGGTGACCGGTTACTTCATGACATCGATTGCCAGCTGGCTGGCCGAAGCGAAGGGAGTGGACGCCGCTGAAGCTCTATTGGCGAAAGCCACCCCTACAACTGCAGGAGAACCGAACGCTGCGCTTCATGCGGATGCGAATGCGGCTTGCACTTCTGGCTCCGAAACCGATGCAAGCAGAGCAGTCAAGAACCAATCCCTTCTGCCCGCGCCGGGGACGCTCCGCAATGACACTGAAGGCCGCCGCTTGAACGCGGAGGCGCGCGCTGATGCCGAACGGTTGCTCGACGATGTACGCGATCATCCCAATGCCTATTTCGCCGAGCTTGTAGAACTCACGCGCCAGTATCTCGGACTCGTATCGGGCGACCCTGCAATCGTCGAAGAGTCGAAGAAGGCGATCGGGGATTATATGGCCGATCCCGAAACCCGCACAACCTATGTGTCACTCGCGACGCTGTTCGATATCGACTTCGACAGTCAGACGCTGGCCGCCCAGCTCGATCAGATATCCCGGCTCGGTCCATGGGATAACATGCAGCTGCGCGCAGCATTCGATCTCACCGTCATGTCTCAAGATCCCGACACGATAGCGGGATTCGTCGACAAGCATCGCGAGCAGCTCGCGATCGTCGTAGGCTCAAGGCAATCGAACGGCGTCGCGATCGAAGCCCTCGCTGCCGCCGGCCGCGTGGCGGAAGCCCGCAAACGGCTGGACGCACTCACCGACACCTTGTCGGTCGAGGATATCGCCTTTTTAGGGGATCTGGTCAGCGAGTCATCGGGCGACGGGTCGCCTGACATTCACCTCGCCCGCTACGAAGCGACGGGCGAGGAGCAGGATCTGTCGATCGCTGTCAAGTCGATGCGAGCGAAAGGAGATGGACGCCTTCCCGAGTTCGCCTACGATCTGTGGAAGCTGCGCCGGCGCGTTCAGGACGCCGTCATCGCAGCCAATGCTTTCGCCTGGTTCGGGCGGGACATCGACCTGCGCGAGCTGCTCGCCGAACTCGGCGATACCGTTAAGCTCGATCCGGTCCTTGAAACCCATCTTGCATGGATCCGATACCGCGAAGGAATCTCGGCGCATCTGAGGAAATTGTGACGAGGTTGCGCGCCGCAGACCCGGACGACGCTGCGCTGCGACAGTTGCGCCTAAATCTCTACATTGAGGCGGGCGAGTGGCATGGCCTCGGCGACCTGTTCAAAGAAGATTTGCAACAGGCGGAGCATCGATCCAGTCGCCAGCTTCTGCAAAGCGAGGCGCTCGCCACAGCGTCGCTTCACCCGGATGGGAAGGCTCTTCTCCACAAGGCGGCCGAAAAGGCCGGAGATGACAATATTCTCGCTTTCGCTCGCGACCTTCCCACCCGCGGCCTTTTCGCCGTCGGCTTCATCCTCAGCCGCAACCTCGCCCGCCGGCCGGTACAGGTGAGTCATCAGCATGACGAGGAAATCGGGATCGCTTGCGAGGCGCTCTTCGAGCAGCCGGGGCGGGCGCTCCGCTCGCTCGAGCGCACGATAATAGACCCATTCGAGATGGAGGACCTCCTCGCGCATTCCAGGATATTGATCGAGTCGCTCGAAAGCTTGCCGATACAATAGGATGACATTCCGTCGAGATCGTCGTCCGCATGCTCGGCGGGGGGATTGATCGTCGACTCATGCCTCAAGGCCCGAACAATAAGTTCGGGCGCGATGCTGCGGTCGCCCTCGTCTTCGCCCGCAAGAAAGGCAAGCAGTCGGCGCCCTCGCCGCGCATCGAGCAACTTCCCGGCCACAAATTCGGGATCAGCATCCCGCGAGAAAAAGCGAAGCCTGTTCCAACTAGGCCGCTTCGACCTCTTCCCCGGCCGAGGCGACAAGCTTCCACGCACCGGGGTCGGAATTCAGCATGAAGCCGATCGCCAGGAGATAATGTGGCGGCTTGCCGTCGGCGAGGGCTGAGCGAAATTGTCTTGCAACAGCGCGAGATCGAGGACTTGCTCGACATAGTCATCGCCGGCGCCGCTTACCGGCAGGGCGCCGCCGAGCAGATCCGGCCGCGGCAAGACCGCTGCATAGTCGAGCAGTTCGGCGGGTTCCAATCGGGCGACGATCTCGCCAGCAGCCTCGGCACGCGCCTCGTCTATGACGCGCCGCCGCTCGGCGTAATCGAGCGGCCTGCCGATGTCCGGCATGCCGACCGCGAAGAGCCATTTGTGTCGTTCGGGGGCATCGTCCGGTTCCAGCGAATCGAACAGCAGCCGAAGCGGCTGCAGGTCGGCCTCGTCCAGCGACCAATGGGCGTCCGGAAAACGGCTGTGCTTGCCGATGAACTCCCTCAACTCCTCGCGCAGGGCCAATCGTCCGTCCGCCGGCATCTCCTTTACCACTTCGCTGAGCGCCGCTAGCGCTTGCACCGTCCAGGACAAGTCGAAATGAGCCCAATGCTCAAGCAGCGCGATCCACCGATCGGCGCTTTTGTCGGCTGCGGCGATCAGGCGCCTGCCAATTTCGCCGTACATGTCGCCCAGCGACTGATGGGTTAGCCGGGACGTCGAGGCGAGGAGATCGCGTGGCGATCCTGGCGCGCAACTCTGACGGCGTCATGGAGGCACAATTCGCGATTTCGTGGATCGGCCTTCCCCATCTCACGGATGCGGTAAGATAATCGGCCCTGATGTTCGGCGCGATATTATTGCTCCATTCAGCACAAAGCCAGATCGCGAATCAGGTCAGCGAAATCAGCTCAGGCATGGATTGCGAGCGCGCCGATGGAGCATTCGCCTTGACGAACGTGTCGGCGAGCCCCCGGGCGCCGACCGTATCGACCGACGCCCAGAGGGCATTCACCTTTAGAAACGCGCCCGGATCCCGGCCGTATAGATGGTGTCGTCCCACCGGATATCGCGGTTGAAGCCGGTCGGGCTGAAATAGCTGCGATATTTATTGCCGAGGATATTGGTGCCCCCGACATCGACGCGCAGATTATCGTTCAGCTCATAGCCGATCCCGAAATCGAGCCGCCCGCCCGGCCGGACATAGTTCAGGTTGGTCGGGGTGACGCCGGCCGCCAGTTCCGCGTCCGTGATCGGCCGAACCAGATTGAGCCCGGTCGTATCGCCGTCATAATAGCGCGACCGATGCGTATAGACGAGACGCGCCGACAAACCGAATTTGTCGTAGAACAGGCCGGCGTTGAAATTATACTTGCTGACGCCCTGAAGCGGCAGGCCGGCGAGCCGGTCGTCCCCGCCGACCTCGGAATCGGCATAGGTGAAGTTGCCGGAGACGCCGAAGCCGGACAGAGCTCCGGGCAGGAAATCGAAAAAGGTCTGACCGCTGACTTCGACGCCCTTTAGTTTCGCCTCGCCCACGTTGCGGGGACGGTTGATGTTATATCCGATGCCGTCGATGAATTCGAGCGACGGGGCGCTGATAACGCGATCGGTAATGTCGCGATAATAGCCCGCAACTGCGACGAAACCGCTCTTCCAATAATATTCCAGCGTCGCATCGAAGCTCTCGGACTTTTGCGGACGCAAGTCCGGATTGCCCGCCGATCCCGAATTCTGGACGTTCGGATTGGTCGCCACGATGTAGCTCAAACCGGGGTTGAGCGAACCGAAATCCGGTCGGCGGATCGTTTTCGAATAGGTCGCTCTGGCCTGCAGGCCGCCGCCGAACTGGATACGCGCGCTGGCATTGGGAAGGATATCGATATCCGATGTCTTCGCACGAACAGGGACGACCACGCCGCTGACCACGCCGGCACCTTCGATCTGCCGGTCCGTCAGCGTCGGCCGGACGCCGATGACCCCGTCCAGGACGAGCGGCCCGCCAAGTTCGACTTCATATTTCGCTTGAATATAGCCGGCAAAGGTCCGTTCCTTCGCGTCGAAGCGTCGTTCCGGCTGGTAAACGGGATCGCCGAGAGCGACGCCGTAAATTTCGCGCAGGCGATCGCGGCCCTCGGCCGATCGCAGGTAATCGGGATTGGGCGACAAACGCGGGGCTCCGCCGTTCAGCCGGGGAATGCCGGGGACCTCGATGAGGAAGTCGGACGGCAAATCCAGCGAACTGAGCAGCGTATTCGAATCGCCGCCGGGGGCCGCGCGGTTGACCAGCGCCTGGTTCGATGTGGCACCGCGATCAGCGAAGCGAAGGCCCAGCTGAAGCTGGTCGAGCAGACCGCCCACATCGAACTCGGCATCCATTCGCACCTGGAACAGCGACCCGTCCGCGCGCGTGAAATTCTGGTTCAGCCCGTTTCGAAGCCTGAAATCGCTGGGGTCGTTCAGCGGATTGCCGGTGAATTCATATTGCGCGCCGATGCCGGCGTTGCTTTCGACCACCACCTCCGGCAACCGCTTGCCGATATCGACGATCACCACTTCATTGATGAAGGTGGATTCCTGATAGGCAAGGTCGAACTTTACGCGGCCCGGGCCCCGTTCGAAGATGAACCCGCCGCCGAACAGATAATTGTCGGTCTTCTGATCGCGCGCCTGGGTGCTGACGAACGACGTGGCGTTGCCATAGGTCGCGCTGTCGAGCTCGCACAGATCCTGCAAGAAATACCCACCCGCCGGCCGATCGGGCGTGATCTCGCCCAGTTCGATTTCGGCCGATGTCGGATTGAAGCCCTGACGGTTCACGCGAGCGCGGAAGCAGTTGTCGTTCGGGACGGGGTTCGAGATCGTCGTGCCCGGGCTGAACAGCTGGGCCTCGACAAAGGCCGACTGCTGCTTCGCACGATAGCCCGCGTAAAGCCCGTCGAAATAGATTTCGAGTTCGGGCGTCGCCTGCCACTGGATCGCCGCATTCGCCTGCGGACGTTCGAAATAGCCATATTCATTGAGGCCGCCAGCGACGTTCTGGGACGCATAGCCCGGCAAGTTGAACGGCGCCGCCGCGGTGGAACGACGGACGGGGGCATAAAGATAGGGCCGGTTATAGTCGGTACGGCTCCACGAAACGTTCAACAGCGCACCGATCTCGCCAATGCCGGTGTCCCAGCGGTCGGTGGCGAGGAGCCCGAACTGCGGATTGAGCTTTTCAACGTTGGTGGCGTAATTTCCGCGCGCGGTGACCACAAACGTCGGGTCGCGAAACTTGAAAGGCTTGTTCAGCTGAAGGTCGGTGTTCCCCGCAATACCCCCTTCGATAAGGTCGGCGGTTGCGGATTTGATGACGTCGACCCGCGACAGGGCTTCGGCGGGAAGATCCTGAAAGGAAAAGGTTCTGCCCGTCGTGGAAAAAAACTCGCGGCCGTCGAGGGTGGTCAGGATATCGCCCAGCCCGCGTATCACGACGCCCGTGATCTCGTTGTTGGCGCCCACGGTCACCTGCACGCCCGGCACGCGCTGAAGCGCCGCGGCGGTCGTCGGATCAGGGAATTTACCGATTTCCTCGGCGACGATGGAATCCACGACCTGAACCGAATCGCGTTTGATCTCGGCCGCCGCCTCCAGGCTCCGGCGAATCGTTCCCGTAACGACGATTTCCGCGTCGGAACCGGCGGGCTGCTGATCCACGCTCGACTGTTCCGATGTTTCGACCGCATCGCCGGAAACCGGTTCGGACGGACGCGACTGGCCCTCCGAAGCGGCTGCGCCGGAAATCATCAGGCACGCCACGAGTGGCAAAACCGATACCGACACGAGAGCCTTAGACGCCTTGCCCATTATCCATCCCTTCCTTGTAGCGCATCGTTGAGCCTGAGCGCTTGTAGAACTGTATAATGAGATAAATCATATCTAGCAATGCGTTTGCTCGATGATTCATGGGAATGACACCTGTCGGGCTGAATGCGCGCATCATCCCGACGCCCCGCTCGCAACTATAGGATCGAAACGGCGAGGAGCGGCGCACCGCGCCGCTCATATCGGTGACGCAATCTGTCAGACGTCACCCGGACGCGAAGCATTCGCTTGCGCGGTCAGCACCAGTTCCGCCGCCAGCAGCGCCTGCGCCTGATCCTGCGCGACCTCGGACCGTTCGACGACGTCGCTGACGAACTGTGGTCCGAAGGGCAGCGGCACCGCGCTGCAATCCATATATTGCACGCCCTTGCGGTCGGTCAGGAACAGGTGATTCCCCCCCGGCCGCCCTGCCACGTCGATATATTTGCGCAGCTCGATCGATCCGCCGGTGCCGATGATGAACAGCCGCCCGTCGCCCCACGTCGGCAGACCGTCGGGCGTGTGCCAGTCGACACGCACATATCCCGTGCCGCCGTTACCGCTGAGCATCATGTCGCCGAAATCCTGAAATCGCGGACGTTCGGGCATGGCCATGTTGCCCGCCTGCGACGCCACGACGCCGGCTTCGGTCGATCCGGTATAGAAAAGGAACTGGTCGGCCTGATGGCTGCCGATATCGGTCAGGATGCCGCCATAGCGCGCGGTGTCCCAGAACCAGGCGGGCCGGTTCGGTGCATTCAGCCGGTGCGGGGCAAGGTTGATCGTTTGGAGCACCTTGCCGATCGCGCCGGCCTTGACTAATTCGCCTGCGCGTACCGCCGCGCGCACTTCGAAGCGTTCGGAATAGAGGATCGCGAACTTGCGCCGCGTCTCCCGCACCGCTTGGCGGACGGCGGCGAGCTGTTCCAGGCTCGTGATACCGGGCTTGTCGGCCAGAAAATCCTTGCCCGCACGCATGACCCGAATGCCCAAAGGTGCGCGGAGATCGGGAATCGAGGCACTGGCGACCAGCTGTATCGTGGGGTCATCCAATATCTCCGCCTCGCTGCGCGCAACCTTCACATCGCCGTAGCGCCGGCGAAACGGTGCGACCTGCGCCGGATCGGCGGCGTGCATCGCCACCAGCGTGCCGCCGCCCCGGATCAGCGCGTCGGTCATGCCATAGATATGCGAATGGTCGAGGCCGATGACTGCAAAGCGGATGCGGTGACGCGCCGACGCGTCCGCTTCGCGCGGCGCCCCTCCCCCCACGGCCGCCTTCGGCCGCGGGGGCGATTGGGCGAACGCGCCGCTCGCCATGGTGGCGGCAAAGCCGGCGCCGGCAATCAGCGCGCGGCGATCGATCGGGGTCATGGCAGATATCCCGCTGAAAACCGGGTCAGAACGTAACGAGCGAACGCGGCCATTCGACCGCTTGCCCGCTGTCCATCGCCTGTTCGCCCATCAGCGAAGCGACGCTGGCATGATAGGCCTGCTGCAAGAGCCCAGGGACTTCGCGGCCGCTACGCACCGCCTCGCCGAAACCCTCGAACTGAAGCATCGTCTCGTCATACTCGCCCCAGCCCAGCGATTCCCCCGGCGTGGTCACCGGCAATTCGGGAAACCATGTCGCTCCGCCGATCGGGACCGTGCGCTTGTGCCCGCGCGCGACATCTTGTTGCATGCGCTGAAGCGCGAGTTGCTTGGGCATCACTTCCTGATAGATTCGGCCGAGTTCGGGCTCGATCGTGCCCGTGCTGCCCTGAATTTGCTCCTCGCAGCCGTAGCGCGCGTTGTTGAGGAGCGAGGAATAGATGGCCTTACGCCCATCGCCATATTCGTAGATCAGCGCGACATGGTCGTACACTTCGCGCCCGTCCTTCCAGAAACAGATGCTGCCTGATCCGATCACCCGCTTCGGAACGCCGTCAAGGAACCAGTTGCAAACCTGAAGCTGGTGTGTGGCCAGTTCGGTCATCAATCCCGCCGACCGATCGCGATATAACCGCCAGTTGATCTGCTGATCGGTGGCGTCGGCGGGAACGTTGCGCCGCCATTTATTGTTGCGGTGCCAGCTGGCCCGGATTTGCGTGATCTCGCCGATCTCGCCCGATTTGGCGCGCTTCAGCGCGCTCAAATATGTCGGGTGGAACATGCGCTGATGCCCGATCTGAAGCACCTTGCCCTTCGCCCGAGCTCGCTCGATCATCGCGCCGCAGTCGGCGATGGTACGCGCCATCGCCTTCTCGCACCAGACATGCAGCCCGGCATCGAGCGCATCGAACGTATGCGATGCATGAAGGTCGAGCGGCGTCGCGACGACCACCGCATCGATCCCGCGCGCATCCAGCATCGCACGGTGATGGCTGAAGCCCGGCGTGGCGGCCGGCACAAGCTTGCGCGCGCGATCCATATTGGGCGCATAATTGTCGCAGATCGCGGCAACGGTGCAGTTGCGCGTCTTCGCAATGTTCTGGATCAGCGCCCGGCCCCGATCGCCGGTGCCGATGACACCCAGGCGCACGCGGTTTCCGGTGGCGACCGGAGTTTGCGCGATCGCCGCCCAAGGTGCAGCGGTCGCCATCGCCGCGCCGGCCGACGCCATCGCGATCCGGTCAAGGAATTTGCGGCGCGAAAGGGTGAAATCAGTATCGGTCATCTATCGATCTTTCAATTAAGCCGTCGCGCGGCGGGAGGGATCGTCAAAGGCGAAGGCGAAACGCCGGGTCGGAGCGGCTTCGATCATTCGCTGGATGGCATCGACATCTGCTACCAGCAGCGCGGTGCTCATCGCCTCGGCCGCCGCGCCCGAGGCGTCGACCGCCACGGTCGTCGCGGCAGCGGTGATGAACATGTTGTCGAAGGGACGGATCATCGGACTACGTCCCGGCGCGCCCGCGCCGGCACCGACGGTGGATGAAACCGAAAGCGCTTCATCGCGCAGCGACAACTCGACGAGCCAGCTTTCGGGATCGAGCGGATGCGGGATCGCAATGGGCCATGCGCCGCCGAGCGGGTGGTCGCCGATCACCGCAACCGAACTCTCACCCGCCGACAGGAACGCCGACGTCACGCCGGCCGCGCGCATCGCGGCCGCGGCGCGATCGAGCGCGAAACCTTTGCCGAAGCCTCCGAAGTCGAAGGCAACCGGCCGGGCCGCCTCGATGCGCCCGGAACCGGGGTCGATGGACATAGTGGGCCAGGCCGCCTCGCCGCTGCCGCTGCCGACCGTCGGATCGAACAGACCGCCCGTCGCCTGCCACGCCTCGGCAATCGCCGCCAACGCATCGAGCAGCACCGCATCCTCGGTCGTTGCAACTTCGCCGGCCATCAGCCGGTCGTTGACCGCGGTTGTCGCCGAAGGACGGTGAATCGTCAGCGCGTCGTCGACCGCCTCAATCGCGCGGCGCGCCGCCAGCAGCGCATCGGGCGCCGCCCGCCCGAATTGGTGAAGCTCGATCCGCGTGCCCATGGCGGCGAACCGCTCGACGCGCGTTTCGACCAAAGCGTCGGTCATATGCCCGTCTCGGGACAGCGGGCCAGCGAAGCCTTTTCTGCCATCATGTTCGCGCCTCTCCCGCAAAAGCCTAAGGGGCGGCGGAGCGATTTACAATAGTATATATACGATAATTAATGTCGCGTCCCTGCGAGTCTGCTAGTCTCTGCGGGCCGCGCCCGCCGGCCGTGGATCGGGCGGATCGGACCGAACACCCGGAGGCACCGCAACGGGGCCGTCGAGCAAGGGATCCTGTGTCCGGCGCATCCAATCGCTCAGTCGCGAGCGCATAGCCTGCAGCACCGGCGCCAGTTCCGGCAGGGCCGCAAGGTTGCGCTGTTCGGCCGGATCGAAATAGAGGTCGAACAATTCTTCGCCCGCCTCGTCCGCTACCAGCGGATAGTCGGCCCAGCCACGCTTCAGCCATTGGGCCTTGGTCAGCCCACCGTCGCAATTGACGACCACGGGCGTCCGCCGTCCGTCGAAACGCCGGATATATTTGTACCGCTGCGTTCGCACGGCTCGCTTCGGCTCATAGGCCGAGTGGAACGTCAGTTCGGTAAATATCGCATCGTTCACTTCCGCCTTTCGTCCGTCGACGACGGGCAGATAGGATCGACCTTCCAGCCAATCGGGCGGCTCGATCCCAAGATATTCGCACAGCGTCGGGAACAGGTCGATTTGCGACAGCAGGGCGTCGGAAACCTTGGGACCGGCGAATGCGCCCGGTCCCCGCATGATCATCGAAACGCCGGTGCCGCCGTCGCGCAATTCGCCCTTCATCGTCGGAAAAGGCAGGCCGTGGTCCGTGGTGCTGATGACCAGAGTATTTTCCGCCAGCCCGGCCGCCTGAAGCGCGTCGATGACAAGCCCGACGCCATGGTCGAGGGCACGGGCGCTGGCATGATATTCGGCCATGTCGCGCCGGCTTTCGGGCGTGTCGGGAATGGGGGCCGGCGGCAGGATGAAGGCGGGGTCGTCCACCGCCGGATGCAATGGCCGGTGGGTTTCCTCGAATCCGATATCGAGGAAAAACGGCTGCGCCTTTGCGGCCGGGCTACGCAGGAACGCGGCTGCTCCGGGCGCCACATCGCGCACCATATTGCTTTGATGCGGAAGGATTCGGGTATAGCCGATCGACGCGGCATCGCGCGCGACATGCTGAAGCCCCGCAAGCAGGGTGGCATAGCCGGCACGGCCCAGCGTATGCACCAGATGGCGTTCCGGATGCGCGAGGTTCCAACCGCGATGCGTGAGCCCGAGCATGCCGCTGCTGTGCGACGACTGGCCCGTCAGCATCGCCGCCCGGCTGGCCGAGCAACTCGGCGAGGCACAATGCATCTGCCGGAACAACACCCCTTCGCGCGCGAGGCCAAGGAGGCGCGGCGTCGGCACCGCATAGCCGTAGGGCGACAGGTAGCGGCCCGAATCGTGCGAATGGATATAGACTATATTGGTGTGCCGGGACGGCTGCATCGCGCCGGCGCGTGCGGCATCGAAAAGCGATGGCGCGGCGGCAGCCGCGGCCGCCGCCCCGACGAGTTCGCGGCGCGTGAAGTCCGTTGGCATGCCTCCCTCCCTCAAATTATCGCGGCCGTCGCCCCGCCCTTCTGCTCTCTCCTATAAAGGAAGTGCAATATATAATATAGATATGCCAATTTAATTGTTGGGATTTGGCTGCCGCTCGCCCTGATCGCGCGCGAACGCACGCGCGGGCGCTTCTATGGCGTAGCTCTTTTCGGGACTCCGAAGTCCAGCTTTTCACCGGCAGCATAAGCGTCCCATGACTGCCGCGTGCGAAAGCCGCCCTGGCCCTTGTCCCAGGCCGATCCCGAAAAATAGACGAACGGCTTGCCCGGCTCGACGCGCAGCAGGACGAGATGATTGTCCGCATCGGCGCGTATTTCCGCTATCATCGCGGGATCGACCCGGATCGCGATCGCCATCCGGCCATGATCACCGTCCGCCGGTCCCCACCACGAGAGCAGTCCTTTCGCCCGGTCCACCGTCAGTTCGCCGGCGCCTGGCCCCGTGGTCCGCTTGCCGATACCGATTCCGACGAGGAGCGGTTCGTCGCTGTCGGACGAAATCGTCGAGACCATGCGGGTGAAATGCGTACCGAGCGGAAGCGTGAAGCGGCGCGTTTCCCAGACCTTGCGATTCACATCGACGGGCCATGGCGCGTAATCGACGGTGAAATCGGCGGCTTTCCCGCTTGCGGACAGGATGCGGTGGCCGACATAATTGCGTGACGTCCACAGCTTGTTGTCGTGCCAGATGCCGAGCCCGCCGGCGCCGCGCGTCGAACCGACATTGTAGAAATCGAGGCCTTCGCCGCGATAGCTATGCTGGTCGCCGCTGCGCAGCTGGCGATCGGCGAAGGGCCAGCGCACATTCTTGCCCCACGAGTCGATTCCCGAACCCGAAGGCGGTTCCGCCGCTTCGAGCGCGTGACCGTAAATCCGGTGCGCGGTGCGATCATTCTCCCAAAGCAGGTCGTCATAGCGATAGTCGGCGCGCACCACCGCGGCCTGAGCTTCGCGGTGCGGTGGCGGCGGCAGCGCCCCCGCGACGGCGGGCATGTCCGGCGCCTCGGCCTGTTGCGTTGCGGCGGGCATCGCCGCGGTCGCCGCCCACAAGAATGCGACCGCCCCCGGTATGCGCCCATTTTTTATCGTCGAAGTCCGCATTCCATCTCTCCTTATAGCCGGTCTCATTGTGCTGGTTGCCGCCATGGACCACGCTTTTCAATGGCCCGGCACCCGTTCCGCGCGCAGTCCGCAGCCTGATCGAGCATTTTTTTAAAATCAAATGAAATTATTTAAGTTGTCATATGACATATAATTGCTACACCTCCATCAAGTACGGCGCATTACGCGTCGTCGACGGGAGGATGGGCACGTGAAGCAGGGCGGCAGCGACGCTGTGCAGGACGACAGGCTGGCGCTTCGCAAGCGGCGGCCGTCTTTGGTCGACGCCGCTTGCGAACATATCCGCGCCAGCATTTTGTCGGGCGTGCACCGGCCCGGCGCCCAGCTCCCCACCGAGGCCGAATTCGTCGATGTGCTGAGCGTGAGCCGAACGGTGATTCGCGAAGCGATCGCCCGCCTGGCCGCGGAGGGATTGGTCGAAGCCCGCCAGGGAAAGGGACTCTTCGTCAGCGAAACCGCGCGGTACCAGGCGTTCCAGATCACGCGCGACGAGGTCGAGAATCTCGGCGACGTGATCCAGCTGCTCGAGCTCAGGCTCTGCGTCGAAACCGAGATGGCCGCGCTGGCCGCCGAACGGCGTACCGAGGTCGATGTGATGAACATGCGCCAACAGATCAAGATCCTCGGCGAGGCGGCGGTCGGTCTTGAGGATTCGGTGAAAGCCGATGTCGAATTCCACAACGTCATCGCCCGGGCGAGCAAGAACACCTATTACGCCAAGATGATCGACTTTCTGGGCGTCCGCCTGGTCCCGCCTCGCTCGCTCTATTTGCGGCAGGGCCAAGCCTATATCGGCGACAGCTACAAGGCGGTGATCAGCGCGGAGCATGAGGCGATTCTCGACGCGATCATCCGCCGCGATCCCGATGACGCGCGAATGGCAGCGCGGACCCATATGAGCGGTAGCCTCAAACGGCACCGGGAACTGCACGACTTCATGTCGTCCAACAGCCCCACGGGCTGAACCAGACCTACACCACAGACCTGACGGAAATCAGGCACCCGATTACGCCCGGCAGAATAATAAGATCAATCTGCCAAACTTATATGATGTCTTATAGGGAGAGATGCATTGAAGGTCAGTCTTCGCGCCTCAGCGGCGCTGATTGCGCTCGTAAGTAGCGCGCCCATGGCATTCGCGCAGACCGCGCCAGCCGATCCGTCTACTGGCCAAGACCCCGCTGCTCCGGCGACGAGCGGGGCGCAGGACACATCGGGCGACATCGTCGTCACCGGCATCCGCCAGAGCCTTTCGCGCGCCGCCGAGATCAAGCGCGAGTCGACCGCCGTGGTCGATTCGATCGTCGCCGAGGATATCGGCAAGCTTCCCGACCTCACCACGGCGTCGGCGCTCCAGCGCGTGCCGGGGGTGCAGGTGGTCGTCGGCGGCAACAACGAGATCGTCGGCGCCCGCATCCGCGGCCTCGACGACATCGTCACCACGCTCAATGGACGCGAGATCTTCACCGGCGTCGGCCGCGGCTTCTCGTTTCAGGATCTGCCCGCCGAAGCGCTCGCGGGCGTCGATGTCTACAAGTCCAATTCGGCCGAGCGGCTCGAAGGCGGCGTGGCCGGCGGCGTCAATTTGCGCCTGCGCCGTGCGCTCGACTTCAAGGAGCTGACCATCGCCGGCAGCGCGCGCGCGACCTATCTGCAGGAGGCCGGTTCGAAGAACACGCTCAATCCGGCGCTGAGCCTGCTCGTCGCCAACCGCTGGGACGCCGGTGAGGGCGAGATCGCGGCGATGGTGGGCATTTCATACCAGCGGAACGAATATGCCCGGCCTGTTGCCTGGAACGACTGGACGCGCGCGACCAGCGCCGGTCCCGCCGGTTCGCCCCAGAACCTGCACGCACCTACAGGCTTCGCCGCCGCGATCGAGTTCGGCGACTATGAGCGCCCGCAAGCCAATTTCTCGCTCGAATGGGCGCCGGATAGCGACACCACAATCTATCTCGAGGGCCTGTTCGCGGGCTATCGCGGCAACGTCTTTCAGGCGCGCCCGACCTTCCGCGCCTTTACCGGCACGTCGCTCGAGGCGACCGCCGGCTATAGCTGCGAGGATTTCGCGGTGAGCCCCGACGGCTATTATTCGGGGAATGTGCGCAGCCCGGACAATCCCACAGGGACGGGCTCGATCCGCGAGCTCTGCAACGCCACCGGTTATACCGCGCGCAATATCGAATATTACACCGCGACCGTCGCCAACAAGTCGCGCACCGACATCTATGTGATCGCCACCGGCTTCAACAAGGAGATCGGCGCGCTCACCTGGAATACCGACATCTCCTATGAATCCTCGACCAACCGGAACGACAGCTTCCGCGTCGACATAGGCAAGCGTATCGACGAACTGGTCCTCGTCCGCGACGTCGATCACGAGGTTCAGGCGACGATGCCCGGCAACCCGATGAACGACCCGGCGGGTCTGGCGTTCGCCAACGGCATGAGCGAAAATATCAACCGCAGCCGAGGCACTTTATGGGCCGTGATGAGCGACGCCAAATATGACTTCGACGGGGTTCTCGACTATGTCCAGGCGGGCGTTCGCGTTGCGAAGCGCAAGGCGGGATTCGAGCAATATCTCGGCGGGCCACCGGCTCCGGGCGGCTCGTTCGTGACGCCGCTGGACGGCGCGGGCCTGCCCAGCGATATTCTTTCGCAGGCCCCCGGCGTTCCGCAGATGAACGGCGGCGCATCCTTCCTGCAACTCGACCCCGAATATCTGACGCAGGAATCGATCAAGCGGCAGCTGAGGACGCTGTACGGCATCTCGCCCGACACGCCGGGGTTCGATCCGACGCGCGACTATGATGCGCAGGAAAAAAGCTATGCCGGCTTCCTGCAGGCCGGTTATAAATTCTCGCTGAGCGATACGATCTCGGTCGACGGCATGGTGGGCGCCCGCCTTACCCGTACCGACCGTAGCATCGCGGGCTCGGGACGCGTGACCGATCCGGCGACGGGCACGTCGCGCGTCGTGCTGGTCCAGCGCTCCACGAGCGACACCGACCTGCTGCCCAATGCCAGCGCCCGTATCGAGTTCGGCGGAGGTCTCCAGTCGCGCTTCAACTATTCGAAGACGCTGTCGCGGCCCAGCTTTGGCGAGCTCAATCCCGGCCTCAGCTATGTCGTTTCCTACGTGAACACGATCCAGAATTCCGGATCGGGCGGCAACCCCGACCTCCGGCCGCAAAAAGCCGACAGCTTCGACGCGTCGCTCGAATATTATTTCGGCCGCAGCAACTATGTCTCGGTGGTCGGCTTCTACCGCGATATCAAGGACCGGATCATCAACGGGACCGAGGTGCGCACGATCGACGGTCTGCAATATGTGATCTCGACGCCCCGCAATCTGGGCTCCGCCACGATCAAGGGCGTCGAGGTGGGCGGTCAGCTGTTCCTCGATTTCCTTCCGGAAGGTCTCGACGGCGCCGGCGTGATCGGGAATTTCACGGTCATCGACAGCGAGGTGACGACCCCCGGCGACCGGCTTCAGGGCCTGCCGCTGCTCGGCGTTTCCAAATATAATTACAACATCGGCCTGATATATGAAAAATACGGGATCTCGGCGCGGGCGATCTACACTTATCGCTCCCAATATTTCGACGGCGACATCACCAACGGCCTCTCGCTTCGCCCGGTTTCGCTTCCCGTAGGGCTCAACGGCATCCGCGCCGCGGGGCGGCTCGATTTCGGCCTGAATTACGACGTCGCGCCGGGTATCACGGTCAGCTTCGCCGGCACGAACATCACGGGTCAAAAGACACGCAACTTCGAAACGCGCGAGGATTTCGTTCGCGAAGTGCGTAACGACGACACGACCTACTCGCTCGGGGTGCGCTTCAACTTCTGAGCCTGAATAGGGCGCCGGCCCGCGGCGGACGACGCGGGCCGGCGACGCACCCGAACGATGAAAAAGGAGGATCGCTTGAACAGGAAAAGAATATTTACGGTGCTCGGGCTGGCAACAGCTCTGACGATCGGAAGCTCCGTAATCGCCGGCGCGGCGCATGCGCAGGCGCCGGCCGCCGCGCCCGCCCAGGCGCTGCCCGGCGACGTGCGCGTCGCACGGACGCAGGACTCGGTGACGGTCGACTGGCCCTCGGCGCAGGGCGAGCGCGCGCAGCTCGTCCTGTCGCGCGATCCCGGCAAGCCGCTGATCCAGGCGATCTCCATCGCCGGAAAGACGGTGCTCGGCGGCGTCGATCCGGCGGGCGTCGTCACCGTCGGCACCCGCGATCTCAAGCAGGGCTGGACGATCTTCTTCGACAACCCGCGCAAGCGTCCGTTCGAAAGTTTTCCGCTGACGCTGGCGCGCAGCGACATCGATGTGCGCGCGGAGGGCGGCTATACCAAAGTGGTCGTCGGCGGCGCGGCGGCCGGGCCGTTTTCCGGCACCTATGAATTCACCATCTATCCGGGCTCGCGGCTGGTACGCGCGGCTATGGTGATGACGACGCAGCGCCCCGCGACCGCCTACACCTTCGATGCCGGACTCAGCGTGGCTTCCTCGGCCGCCTTGCCGTGGCGCTCGATCGCTTTTACCGACACCAGCGATGCGATGGTGCGCAAGGAAGGCGACGCCTCGCGCAAACCGGCGGTTTCGCCCAAGGTGCGCGCGCGGATGATCGTCGCGGAAGGGCCGTCGGGCGGTTCGCTCGGCGTCGTCCCGCCGCCGCATCAATTCTATTATCCGCTCGATTACGCCAACAACGACAATTCGGCCTGGTACGGCAACGATTATCGCAACCTCGCCGGCCGCACCGGCTTCGGCGTGCGCCAGACGCTCGAGGGCGATCGGCGCTATGTGCCGTGGGTCAACGCACCGCCGGGTACGACGCAGGACATGGGCGTATTCCTGCTGCCCGACAGCGGCGATGCGGCCAGCGTCACCAAGGCGGCCTTGGCCTATACGCGCGGCGACCGTTTCAAGGCGCTCGACGGGCACCGCACCTTCACCAGCCATTATCATGTCGAGCACACCGAAGACTTTTTGAACACGGCGCGGTTCCAGCAATCGACGGGCGTGCCCGACGGGCTCGAGTCCCCGGACTTCGTCAAGCGGTTCAAGGACATGAATGTCGAGATCGTCCATCTCGCCGAGCTTCACCTCGGGCGCGAGGCGCTCGATCGCGCGGGCGACCGGTTGACCTTGCTCAAGACGATGCACGCGGAAACCGCGCGGCTATCCGACGACGAGCTGCTGTTGCTCCCGGGCGAGGAGCCCAACGTTCATCTCGGCGGGCACTGGATCAGCTTCTTTCCCAAGCCGGTCTATTGGACGCTCGATCGCAAGGACGGGCAGCCTTTCGTCGAAAACGACCCCAAGCTGGGCAAAATCTATCATGTCGGCTCGCAGGAAGATGTCCTGAAGCTGATGCAGGACGAGAAGGGCCTGATGTGGACCGCGCACCCGCGGATCAAGGGATCGCTGGGCTTTCCCGACAAACATAAGGACACGACCTTCTTCAAGAGCGACCGCTTCCTCGGCGGCGCGTGGAAGAATATGCCGGCGGACTATTCGCTGCCGCGGCTCGGCACGCGGGTGCTCGATACGCTCGACGACATGAACAATTGGGCGGCGAAGCCGTCCGAGCGCAAGTTCGCCCCCGGCGAGGTCGATGTGTTTCAGCTTTCCGACGAAAGCGAGCTCTATGCGCATATGAACATCAACTATCTCAAGCTCGACGGTCCGTTGCCGCGCTATTCCGATGGCTGGCAGAGCGTGCTCGACGCGCTGCGCGGCGGCCGCTTCTTCACCACCACCGGCGAAGTGCTGATCCCCGAATTCACGATCGGCGGCGCGAAGAGCGGCGGGGAAGCCGCGTTCGGGCGGAACAGCGTGGTGCGCGCGAAGATCGAATGGACCTTCCCACTCGCCTTCGCCGAAATCGTCAGTGGCGACGGCAGCAAAATCTATCGCGACCGTATCGACCTGACCGGCAGTGCGCCCTTCGGTACGCGCACGATCGAGAAGCGTGTCGACCTCAGCGGCCGCAAATGGGCGCGCATCGAGGTGTGGGACGTCGCGACGAACGGCGCCTACACGCCGCCGGTATTTCTGAAAGGGAAGTAGAAACCTCCCCTGCCCGTGCAGTCGTCTGCCGTTCGCGCCGGCGACTGCACGTGGCCTTTTTCTCTCATAGCGGTGCGACCGGCATATCGGCCCGGTCCGGCCTTTTTTCGGAGCAGCCATGTTCGATCGAACCTATTACGCCACCCATCCGGACATGATGGAGCGCGTGTCCAATGATGAACTGCGCGACCGCTATCTCATTCAGAATTTGTTTCGCCCGAACCAATGCGTACTCAACTATACGCATGCCGATCGACTGGTGATCGGCGGGGTGCTGGTCGAGAGCGGGAGCGTCCGGCTGCCCGATCAATCGGAACCCGCGTCGGCCGCCGGCCACCCGTTTCTTGAGCGACGCGAACTCGGCATCGTCAATGTCGGACGCGCCGAAGGCACCGTAACCGTCGATGGCGAGCCGTTCACACTAGGCACGAAAGACAGCCTCTACGTCACCATGGGCGCGAAAGACGTCCGCTTCTCCGGCGACGGCGCGCGTTTCTATCTGGCTTCCTCCCCCGCCCACCGCGCCTTCGACACGCGGAAACTGCCGCTCGCCAGCGCGAAGATGCTCGAACGCGGCAGCCTGGAGACGGCCAACGACCGGACGATCCACCAGCTCGTCATCCCCGGCGTGTGCGACAGCGCGCAGCTGGCGATGGGCCTCACGATCCTCAAGCCGGGAAGCGTGTGGAATACAATGCCGCCGCACGTGCACGAACGCCGGAGCGAGGTCTATTTCTATTTCGATCTCGACGATCCCGAGCAAGGCCGGGTTATGCACTTCATGGGTCAGGGCGACGCCACCCGCCATATCGTCATGACGAACGGAGAAGCCGTGATTTCGCCGCCCTGGTCGATCCACATGGGGGTGGGAACCAGCGCCTATGCATTCATCTGGGTCATGGCGGGCGAGAATCAGGACTATGACGACATGAACGTCCTCGACATCTGCCAGCTCGGCTAAATCGATATACCCGGCTAGGATGAAAATTCCGCGGCAGCCGTTCCGTGGGGCGCCTTTTCGCGCCGCCGCATATCGGTCGGCGTCATGCCGAACCGGCGCGCGAAGGCGCGCGTGAAGCTGGCGTTGCTTTGATAACCGCAGCGATAGCCGATGCTGGAAATCGGCAGGTCGCTCAGCGACAGCAAGGTGCGCGCATGCGACAATCGCCGCTCGCTCACCGCTTCGGCGACGGTGCATTTATACATCTCGCGAAAGCCCTGCGTCAGCTTGGCCTTGCCGAGCCCGGACCGCCGCGCGATCTCCGTCACGGTCAATGGCTCCCGCCAGTCCTCGCTGACCAGCTGGTGCGCCGCCGCCACCCGCTTGGCGTCGATCTCGCTGAGCGTCGTCTTGCCATGGAACTCGACCATCCGATGCTCATCGAGTGCGCCGAACAGCTGGCAGAGCAGTTCGAGGCTGCGAGCGGCACGGAGCATGCCCGCCACTTCGCTTTCGCCCTCGACCGCGACGAGCGCGCGGCCGAGTTCGCGCAACTCGGCGGAGAGATACCAGCTTCCCTTCACGCTCGGCAGGAGGCCGAACATGCGCAGGCACGCATTGCGGCTAATCGCGAACAGCAAAATATGACCGCCCGCTTCGTCGTCGATATTCTCGCTCGCCAATATGCTGACCGCCGGCTCGCCCATATCGCCGAAGCCGATGACGATCGGTTCGGGCGGCAGCCACGCTGGATCGAGGGCGCCGCGTCCGACGAAGCTGGCGAATTCCGCCGATATGATGATCGCGCGCTTATGTGTCATCGAACCTGCCAGTCTCTCCCGAAAAGCGTGGGTCAGGCTCCCTTAAAGTCCCGTGATAGAAGCGTCCAGTTCGGCCGACTATGCCTTGCACAGCAAGATCAGCGGCCGGGGGCTCCGCGCGCCGAACAGCGCGATAAAAGCAGGACGGTGAGCAGCGCGCCGCCGCTGAGCTGGCCTAGCCATTCGACCGCGCCATAACCCCATCCGAGTGCGAGACCCGCCAGCGGATACACCAACAGCAACAGGAACAGGCCGCCGCGGCGCAAGCGGGCGGAGGTCTCCGCGGGAAGCTTGCGGCCCAGAAGGTCGCGCTGATGCCGGTCGCGTGCGGCGCAAAGCATCGCGAAACCGGCGAAGGCGAGCAGGAAGAGCAGAAGGTGGATCATGCCGCTTCGGCACCTGGTATCGCGCCCGCGGAAGCTCGGCGCGACGAGGCCCTGCCCCCCCGCCTCCGCGCGACCTTCAGCGCCGCCCAGCCGAAGCCCGCGGCGATCAGGAGCATCGCGCCATCGAACGCGGCGAAAACGGCGTCGCCGGCGGCCAGGCTGGCGAAGAGCGACCGGTCGGTGGTCAAGGCGTTGACGACGGGCACCGCCGCGAAAGCGAGCGCCGTTGACGACAAGGTTTCGAGCCAGGCGTGCCGCGCGGGGCGAGCCAGCGCCCATATCGCCACCGCGCCCCAGGCGATGAACATCGTGTCGATCTCTTGGTCGCTGCGGCCGGCGATACCGAGCGGCAACAGGCGGTTGGCGAGGAAATAGACGGCCATGCCGAACGGCAAGCCAGCAATCGCCGCGATGTTCAGCTTCTCGACGAGGCGGAAGCCGAAATGCGGCCGGTCGGGATCGGAAAGCTTGGCGCGGCGCTTCACCGTCCACAGGATCAGGCCCGAGGCGACCATGACGCAGCCCGCCACGCCCGACAGGAAATAGAGGGCTCGCAACCAGGGCGAGGCGAAGCGGCCGGCGTGGATGCCGATCATCGTGTCTTCGGTCGCCGTCGCGGCGCCCGAGGGATCCTGCGCGCCGACCGCCCTGCCCGTCACCCCGTCGAAGGTCAGCGAGCGCAGGCTGATCGACATGCCGGCATCGGGCGCACTCGACACGATGACCTCAGCCGAGCGGTCGCCTGGGTTGAGGATGCGTACGCTGCCCGCGGCGCTTCCCCATATTCGCTCGGCGCGCTCGACCATCGGCCCGATGGGGGCGAGCGGTGCCGGCCCCGCCTTTTCTCCCGGCACGGGCCAGGGAGCGGTCGCTTCGAAAAACTTGCCTTCATCGGCGTAATTGGCGGCGATTCCCCA
The DNA here is from genome assembly GCA_966250105.1 of uncultured Sphingopyxis sp. GTDB lineage: Bacteria > Pseudomonadota > Alphaproteobacteria > Sphingomonadales > Sphingomonadaceae > Sphingopyxis. The sequence continues at coordinate 21,387 of CBINGC010000005.1, forward strand.
CGGCATATAGTGCGTTGCGAGGCTGACGAGGCCGGTATAGGTGATCATCAGGATGAAGGGCAGGAACAGCACGCTCGACGCATTGTGCGCATCGAGCCAGCTTCGCTGGCCCTTGCCGAACCGCAGTAGAAAGAAATCCGCGAGGATTTTCTTGTGCGTGACGATGCCGCTGAGGATCGCGACGAGCATCGCCATCGCCGCGATGCCGACCAGCCAGCGCGCCCAATACCAGTTGATATAATGAAGGTCGTAGTGGAAGCGATAGAGGAACCAGCCGCCCAGCGTCTCGCGCGCGAAAACCCTGGTCCCCGTGCCGTCGAGGCGCGCACTGGTCGGCGCGTCGGCGGGCGCGTCGGGGCCGTTCACCCAATAGAGTTGCAGACCGGCGGCGCGCTTGCCCGTCGAATAGATCGACCATTCGCTGCCGCCGGGCACCTCGCGCTTCAGCCACTCGGTCGCCGCGACGAAGCCGCTCGCCGGATCGGCGGGGACGCTCCGCACCTCGGGCGTCATCCAGCGGGTGATCTCTTCCTGAAAATAGGCCGAGGTTCCCGTCACGAAGATGGCGAACAACAGCCAGCCGAGCAGCAGCCCGGTCCAGGTGTGCAGCCACGCCATCGATTGCCGGAAACTGCCCTTCACAGCCGCCCTCCGATGGCGATCAGCAGCCAGTCGGCGGCGGCTGCGGCCAGCCCGGCGGCGATCAGGCCGATCCACAGCCGCAGGGCCGAGCGGACCGCAAAGGCGGTCATCGCGATCCCCGCGAAAATCGCGAAGGACAGCATCGTCGCCCCGATCGAGGCCTGCGCCCCGCCGCCCGGTAAAAGCCGTGCGATCAGGACGGTCAGCGCGCTGGTGACGGCATAGTTGAGCGGCACCGCGGCCAGCGTACGCGCCGCAATGTCGCGCCACCCCGCGCCGCGCGAAATTTGGGCCGCCCTGCTCATACGGCCCTTATCGCAAAACTGCGACTGACTCGCAATAGCCTCCTCCCGTCTGTCGCTTGGATCAGAAGCGATAGCCGAGCGTGCCCATCACATTGCGCGGGGCGCCGATAAAGCAGTCGCCGCGCGCCAGGCAGGAGGCGTAATATTCATTATTGAGCAGGTTCGTCGCGTTCACCGCGAAGCGCCAGTTGTTCCAGTTGATTTCCGCCAGCGCGTCGACCGTCGTGCGCGAGGGTGTGACGATCGACCAGACCGGGCTGGTCGACACGCTCTTGCCGCTATAGACGACGCCGGCGCCGAGGCGCAGCTGCGCTTCGCCCGACAGGCCGAAGGTCTTGGTCGACCAGAGCGACGCGGTGTGGCGCGGCATATAGTCGAGGCTGGTGTTGCTTTCCGACTTCAGCTTCGCATAGCCGTAATTGGCCAGCAGTTCGAAATCGCCCGGCAGCGTGTGGCTGGCTTCGATTTCAAATCCCTTGGTATCGAGCACGCCCGACTGGGCAGTGCCGCCGGCGGCGAGATAGAGGACGCGATTGCGCTCCTTGATCTTGAAGGCCGTGGCGGTGACGAGCGTGTTCGGCGTCGGTTGCCACTTGATGCCGGCTTCATACTGCGTGCCGGTCTGCGGGACATAGGGGTCGCCAAAGCTGCCGTCGACATTTTCGATCCGGCCGGCGACCGGCAGGAAGCTTTCGGTATAGCTGAAGAAGGGCGAGAATCCGGCGCCGATCTCGCCGATGATGCCGGCGCGGAAGGTGGTGGCATTGTCCTTCTGACCCGACGAACCCGTGACGCGGTCGCGGCGGGCGCCCAGAACGACCGAGACGCGGTCGAAGAAGCGGATCTGGTCCTGCACATAGACGCCGAGCTGCTTCTGGCTGTCCGCGATGAAGGGGCCGGTGGGATCGTAGGTCGCGAGCGCGTCATAATCGATGTCGTAGAGGTCGACGAGCTCGGCCCCGCCAGCGTAACGCTTGGCGACCTTGTTCCAGCTGTAATCGATGCCGACGAGCAGCTTGTGCTCGATATTGGCGCCGGTGTTGAAGTTGAACTGGAGATTATTGTCGGTCGAGAAGACGTTCATTCGCGCTTCGCTGGCGTCCGCAGTCAGGGCGATGGTGCGGCCGTCGGTCCCGTAGACCGAGAAGGGATCCTGCGGGTTGGAGTAGCTGTCGGCATAATGGGTGTTATACTCGAGGTCGCTATCGATATAGCGGGCCTTGAGGCTGAGCTTGACGGCGTCGGAGAAGCTGTGGGTGACCGACCCGCCGCCCTGCAGCGAGCGGCCCGCATAGCGATCCCAGCCGGCCTTGCCGACGAAGGTGTAGCGATCGAGCTGCTCGCCGGCGACCGGATTGGGTCGGAAAGTGCCGACGATCGGCAGGAACTGCGAGGTCGAGCCGGTATCGTCCTCCTGATAGAGGCCGGTGAGCACGATGTCGGTGTCCGGGGTCGGTTGCCAGCGGATCGAGGGCGCAATCATCACGCGGTCGTCCGGCACATGGTCGACATAGGTGTCGGCGTCGCGCGCACGGCCGACGAACCGAACCGCCAGATTGTCGGCGAGCGCGAGGTTGACGTCGCCCAGCACTTCCTTGCGGTCGTTGCTGCCATAGACGAAGTTGATTTCGCCTCGCGTGTCGAAGTCGGGCGTCTTGCTGACGAGGTTGACGATGCCGCCGATCGACCCTTGGCCGAACAGCACCGAGGCGGGGCCGCGCACGATTTCGACGCGCGAGAAATTATACGGGTCGGACGTGATGCTCGCATAATAGGAGAAGATGTCGCGCATACCGTCGCGGAACTGGAGCGCGTCAAGGCCGCGGATGTTGAAGCCGTCGACGCGGGTGTCGCGACCATAGGGATTGGCGAGGACGCCGGCGGCATATTTCACCGTGTCGCTGATGCTGATCGCGCCTTGCGCCTCATATTGTTCGGCGGTGATGACCTTGATCGGCTGCGGCAATTCGGTCAGCGCGGTATCGGTCTTGGTTCCGGCATAACCGGTGACGACGATCGCGTCCTCGCCGGCACCCGCATCGGCTGACGCGGCTTCGGCGGACGCGGCAACATCCCCGCCCTCGCCGGCCCAGGCCGGATTGGCGACAAAAGCCAGCGTTGCTGCTCCGCAGAGCGCGATCGTTCGGACGGTCATGGCGTTTCCCTTTTTGCGACTCAATCTCAATTGAGGGTGGCCGCTAAAGCGAATGGGTCGCAATAGCAAGCTAGTAATAATCGTTTGCAATAGGGGCTACTCAGGGCCACACAGGCTTCTCGCGCAACGAGCGCACCGCCGACATTGCCGGCCCGACACATTCGGTAAAAAGAGGGACGTCCATATGAAAAAGACTTTCGCCGCACTGATGGCCTTCAGCTTCCTTGCCTTGCCCGCAACGGCCCACGAGGTCTGGGTCGAACGCGATGCGGCCGGCCCGGCGCGCATCTATCTGGGCGAACCCGCCGATCCGGTCCCCCCAGCCGGCGACCCCGAATTTTCCAAGCTGACAGCCCCGCGCCTGATCGCCGACGACGCCGCGAAGCCGGCCGCACTGGTCCGCCGCGCGAACCATATCGAGGCGGCGGTGACCGGCACCGGTGACGTCCGCCTGACCGACGACAATGTCTTCGCGCCATGGGAAGCCGAGGGCGGCAAATGGGAGGGCGTCGTCTATTATGCCCGCGCGGGCCGTACCGAAACCCGCTCGGCGCTCGACCTCGAGATCGTTCCGACCGCCGCCGGAGCGAACCGCTTCATTGTAAACTGGCTCGGCAAGCCGCTCCCCGGCGCGAAGGTGACGGTGATCAACGCCGACCGCTGGCAAAAGAGCTTCGCCGCCGACGATCAGGGCCGCATCGACATCCCGGTGACGGGTGCCGGCCGCTATCTGCTATCCACCTCGCACGATGTCGAGGGCGCCCGCACGCTCAGCGGAAAAGACGTCGCGAAGACCTACCACATCTCGACGCTGACCTTCGTCGCGGGATAGGAGTCGCGACGGCTGATGCGTTGGCGACCCCTGTTCGCGCTTGGGCAGCTTTGCCGGAAGGATGCCGGGCGTTGCCCCCGCTCTCCAGATCGCGAAGCTGGCAAAGTCTTGATCATGCTTCCAAAGTCGACGTCATCACCGGTCGCCGGCCCAGATCGGCGGGACATGCCGTTGCCATTCGATCGCCGCTTCGAGTTGATAGGCGAGCGCCAGTAGCAAGGCTTCGCCGCCCGGGCGGGTCGCGAACTGCACGCCCACGGGGAGCCCATTGTCGCTGAAGCCGATCGGCAAGCTGATCGCGGGGGTGCCGGCGAAATTGTCGATCCAGCAATAGCCCGCATAATCGATCAACGGGTCCTTCTGATCGTTCCAGGAAATATCGGGGCCGAACACGCCGATGCGCGGAATTTCGGTGCTGAGCGTCGGCGTCATCCAGATGTCGATCGCCTCCAGCCGGCCCAGATAGGCGGCGACGACGCGCTCGATCGCCGCCCACGCCGCCGCGAATTGTTCGTCGCCGATCGCCTCGCCCGCCGCGATCAGCGTCGCCGAGCGGTGTTCGAGATCTTCGGCTTTGACCTCGATCCCGATCGCCTGCGACAACATGCCGAGACGGCGGCTGAACATGCCTTCGGTGATCGTGCCGAGCAGTTCCATCGCCGCCGGGCCGTCGAAGGGAAGGTCGGCGTCGGAGACCAGGTGGCCAAGCCGGTCGAGCAAAGCGATCGCCTCGCCGAAAACCCGCTGGACGCTAGCGTCGGGCAGTCCGCCCGTTCGCATCACCCGGCTGTAGGCATGGATACGCAGGCGATGGTCGACCGGCGCGGTCACGAGCGGAACCGGCGGCAGGCAGCTCGGGTCGCGCGTTTGCGTCGCCTCGATCCACGCCGCAGTGTCGCGCACGGTGCGGCTGACGCAGCCGTTTACCGTGAGGTCGGCGATCGACCGGAACGCCTCTTCGCCGGCGTTGCGACCGCGCGACGGCTTCAGGCCGACGAGCCCGCAGGGCGCGGCGCCGTGGCGGATCGATCCGAGCCCGTCGCTGGCATGAGCGACGGGGACCACCCCTGCGGCTACCGCCGCCGCGCCGCCGCCCGACGAGCCCCCCGGCGTATAATCGGGGTTCCACGGATTGCGCGTCGGACCGAGCAAGGGCGATTCGGTGACGGCATTGAGTCCAAGCTCGGGCATCGCCGATCGTGCGATCGAGATCAGCCCGGCGCTCTTCATCGCGCGCGCATAGGGCGCGTCGTCGGGCGGAATGAAGTCGCGCAGCGCGGCTGAGCCGAAGCTTGCGGGGATGCCCTTTTCGGGAAGCATGTCCTTGATCAGCGTCGGGACGCCGGCGAGCGGGCCCGATCGCGTTTCCTCCGCCTCGCCGCGCGCGCGCTCGAAGGTCGGCCAGGCGATGAAGTTGAGCCGCGGATTGACCGTTTCGGCGCGTTCGATCGCCCGATCGACCAGCGCGGACGCCGTGGTCCGCCCGGACGCAATGGCCTCGCGCATGTCGGTCATGTCCTGAGGGGCGGAACCGGTCGATGGCGTCGTCGTCATTGCAAATCCTTCAAGAGCGCGGGCCGGATCGCCCGGAGAGTGGAAGCATAAGGGCCGGGCGCGAAGGCCATCAGGACCGCCGAGGCGACCAGCGCCGGCAGGCTGACGATCGTGATCGCATAGAGCATGCCGCGCGGCCCTTCGATCAGCCCGGAAATCCAGCCGATCGCCAAGGGCGATGCTGCGAGCGCGAGCGCGTTGACGATGCCGAGCAGCGCCAGAACGCGCGAACGAAGGTGCGGCGGCGCCAGATTTTGCAGCACGCCGGGCATCAGCGAGGAGGCGGCGATGCCGAGCCCGCCCTGCACCGCGGCGATGGCATAGGCCTGAAACGCCGAGGTCGCGAAGGGCAGCAAGGCGGCGGGCAGCGGGGTCAGCGCGACGAAGATCGCGGCGACCTTGACCGGATCGAGGTCGGCATCGGCGCGGCGCAGCCGGAGCGTCAGCGGGGCAAGGAGCACGCCGACCACCGTCGCGATCATGATCGCGGTGCCCAGCCCAACGCCGACCGTCGCGGGATCGATCCCGAACGCGCGCGGCAGCGCCAGCGGAAACCACATCAGCCCCGAGGTCATCGCGACCGCCATCGCGAAAATCGAACCGAAGATGCAGGTCAGCGCGCGCCAGTGCGCGGTCGCATAGGGGATGAAATCACGCTGCCCCGCTTCATCGGCCTCCACCGGCGCTTCCGTGCCGCCGTGATGGCCGAGCGGGATCGTCAGGACGAGCAGGAAGAAGATCGGTCCGGGCAGCGCGATCAGCATCATCGCGAGGCGCCAACTGTCGATATCGGCAAGCCAGCCGGGGAACATGCCATGCGCTCCGGCCAACCATTGCAGCATCGCGCCGCCGAGCGCCATACCGAGCCCGGCACCGAGCAGCGAACCGCCGTAGAAGATGAAGTTCGCGGTGTTGCGCTGTTTCTCGGGAAAGAGATCGGGGATCAGCGCGAAGACGATCGGCGCGAGACCCGCCTCGCCGATCGCGATCCCGATCGTCGCGGCGAACAGGCCGCCGAAGCTGTCCTGAAAGGCGAAGAGCGCGGTCGCCAGCGACCAGCATGCGACGCCGAGTGCGAGCAGGAGGCGGCGCCCGAACCGGTCGGCGAGCCAGCCCATCGGATAGCTCGCGACGCTGGCGAAGACCGCCATGCCGAGTCCCTGCAACATGCCGAGTTGCAAGTCGGTGAAGCCGAGCGAGGTCTGGAGCGCCGGCGCGACGAGGCTGAGCATCTGGCGGACGACGAAAGCAAAGAGCGTCGTCATCAGCAGCACGCCGAGCCCATACCAGGTCCATGTGGTCGCGCTGCGCGCTTCGTCCCTGAGCTTACCTGCCATCTGGATTTCCATATCGCTCTCCCCGAGCCTGTTTCGCCGACAATAATAAACAAGTTGACTTTATTGTAAATGGGGCAGATGAGTCGCATCGACGAAAAGGGGCTGGCGGCATCAAGCGGTAGCCCACTCGTCGGGAGAAGATCGATGTCCTTTTCGGTGCGCGCCGCGCTCGAGCAATTCGCCCTCCCCCATCCCTCGGGCCGGGGCCGGCTGACGATCAGCGTCGCACCGCCGGCGGGAGCCGTAGCCGAGATTGGTGGGCCCGATAGCGGCGTTCCCATCCTCTATGTCGTCGATGGCGATTTGTTGTTCGGCATGGCCGCCGAAATCGCGCGCGCGGTGTCGAGCGTCGCCGCTTTTCCCGCCCATTATGTCGTCGGCATCGGCTATGACGCCGATTATGCCGATTTCCTGAAGCGCCGCACCACGGACCTCACCCCGCCGATCGGGGCCGACGCGCTGGAAAGCCTCGGCGGGCTCGCGGCGGCGATCGGCGGCACCGAGAGCGGCGGCGCCGATGCGTTTCTCGCCTTTTTGACGGGCACGTTGCGCGCCGAAATCGCGGCGCGCTATCCCAAGGCGGCCGACGGTCCGCAAATCTTGTTCGGTCATTCGCTCGGCGGGCTGTTCGCCGCGCACGCGCTGCTGACGCAGCCGGGCAGCTTCGACGCCTTTATCGCGAGCAGCCCGTCGCTGTGGTGGAACGAGTTCGCGATCCTTGATGAGCTGCCCGCTTTCGAGGAGCGGCTCGCTGCCCTGCCCCGCCAACCGCGCGTCTTCGTCGATGTCGGCGCCAGGGAGCAGGAACTGCCGACGAGCGTGCCCGACGGGATCGGGGTGACGCTGGAGGAAGCGCAGGCGCAAATCCGCGGCGCGCGTATGGTCGATGCCGCGCGCGAATTCGCCGATGCGCTCGGCGACGCCGGCCTGACCGAACTCCGCCATATCGCCTTCGCCGAGGATGATCATGTCTCGGCCGCACCCGCCGCGATGCTGCACGGTATGCGCTTCGCGCTCGGCCGCGACCGCTGAAACGAACGACGAAAATCTGATGAGGGGACTGATTATGCGACTTTCGACCAAGACCCTGAGCGGCACCGCCCTCGCTCTCGCGCTCGTCTCGCCCGCCATCGCCTGGGCACAGGACGGCGAGACCGATTTCGGCGAAGAGATCGTCGTGACCGCCCAGAAACGAACCCAGTCGCTGATCGACGTGCCGCAGTCGGTGTCGGTCGTATCGGGCGCGACGCTCGAGCAGCAGGGCGCGACCAATTTCGCCGATTACCTCAAGAACGTCCCGAGCCTGCAACTGGTGCAGGGCACGCCCGGCCAGGGGCGGCTCGTGCTGCGCGGGATCAACACCGGCGGCGTCGCCTCGACCGTCGCAGTCTATATCGACGAGACGCCCTTCGGGTCGAGCACCGGCCTCGCCAACGGGTCCGAGCTCGCGGGCGATTTCGACAGTTTCGACATCGCGCGGATCGAGGTGCTGCGCGGCCCGCAGGGGACGCTCTATGGCGCGAGTTCGCTGGGCGGGCTGCTGAAGTTCGTCACCAACGCACCGTCAACCGCGGGCTTCGAGGCGAAGGCGCTCGGCGGGGTCGAGTTCACCGACGGCGGCGATGCCTCGTACCGCGGCGCGGCGATGGTCAATGTTCCGCTCGGCGAGACGCTGGCGTTCCGCGCCTCGGGTTCGTACCGCAAGCAGGGCGGCTATATCGACTCGATCGGCACCGCCGGGTCGAACGTCCGCAGCAATATCAATGATTTCGAAAATTACGGCGGGCGCGCATCACTGCTCTGGAAGCCCGATGCCAATCTCAGCGTCCGGCTGAGCGCGCTCGTCCAGAATCTCTATGTCGATGCGCCCGGCATCGTCGAGGCCGATCCCGCGACGCTGGAGCCGCTCTATGGCGGCCTGACCCAGTCCGAATATCTGCCGACCTTCAGCGATGTGAAATATCGGCTCTACAACGGCACGATCGACTATGATTTCGGCGGCGTCACGCTGACCTCGGCGACGAGCTATGGCGAGCAGCTCCAGTCGTTCCGCGCCGATTATACCGCCAATCTGTCGGCGGCGCTCGGCGGCTCCTATGTCTATTTCGACCAGCAGACCGAAAACCGCAAATGGACGCAGGAGCTGCGCCTCGCGTCGAACGGCGGCGACCTCCTCGAATGGATGGTCGGCGGATATTACACGCACGAAAAGGCGCGGATCTTCCAGAATCTGAAAACCGCCGTGCCCGGCACCCCCGGCGTGCTGACCCCGATCGACCTGCCCTTCGACTATGCGGTGTTTAACCTCGATTCGCGTTATGAGGAAATCGCGGGCTTCGCCAATGCGACGCTGCACCTGTCGCCCTGGTTCGACGTCGATTTCGGCGGGCGATACAGCCACAACAGCCAGCGCGCCGAACAGGTGACGGGCGGCGTGCTGCTCGGCACCGCGGTAATCGACGGCCTGCGCTCGTCGGACAATGTCTTCACCTGGTCGGTCGCGCCGAAGATCAAATTCGGCGAACAGGCTTCGCTCTATGCGCGCGTCGCCAAGGGCTATCGCCCCGGCGGCCCGAACGTCATTCCGATCGGCTCACCGCCGGGAACGCCGACGACGTTCGAGCCCGACACGGTCACCAGCTATGAAATCGGCTTCAAGGGCGACACCGCCGACCGCAGCGCGTCGATCGAGGCGTCGCTCTATCATATCGACTGGAAGGACATTCAGCTCGCGGCGGTGGTCAACGGCTTCGGCGTCAATGTGAACGGGACGAGCGCCAAGGTCGACGGCGCCGAAATCGTCGCGACGCTGCGGCCGGTGCGGGGCTTTACGACGTCGGTGGGCTTCACCTTCACCGACGCCAGGCTCAGCGGCGACACCGATCCGCTGGCGGTCGGCGCGGTAAAGGGCGACCGCCTGCCCTTCACTCCCAAATATGCCGTCAGCGTCAACGCCGACTATCAGTGGGTCTTGGGATCGAACGTCACCGCGTCGATCGGCGGGTCGATCCGGTCGCTTTCGCGGCAGAGCGGCAGCTTCGACCCTGCCTATCGCGCCGCCTATGGCGATTTCGCGCGCGTCGATGCCTATGAGGTCGTCGACCTGCGCGCCGGGCTCGACTTCGGCCGCTATGCGCTCAGCGCCTATGCCAATAATCTAACGAATAGCCGGGGGATCACGTCGACGCAGGCGCTGCTCGGCGTCGCGGGATTGCCGCGCAACGTCAACGGCGCGCTCGGGACCGGCGTCATCCGGCCGCGGACGATCGGCGTCAACGCGACCGTGGTTTTTTGAGGCGGCTCGCTTATCACCGGCGCACGCGCTATCGCAGATGATCGAGGCATGACGAGGACCATGACCAGACCCCGGCGCAGCCAGGCCGACCGCAGCGCCGCGACCCGCGCCAAGGTGCTCGCGGCCGCGCGCGACGTGCTCTGCTCGCAGGGCTATTCGGGGGCGACGATGTTCGCGATCCGCGACGCCGCAGGGATGAGCCTCGGCGCGATCCAGCATCAATTCCCCACGAAGGCCAAGCTGATGGCGGCGGTCGCCGCCGAGTTCGCGGCCTATCGCACCCGCGTCTATGCCGAGGCCATTCGGGCGGGCACGACGCCCCGGCAGTCGATGGAAAATCTGATCGACGCCAATTACCAGATGGTCAGCCGTCCCGAAATGGCGGCGGTGCTGGAAATCCATCTCGCCCGGCGCAACGATCCCGATCTCGATCAGGAAGTCGGGCCAAGCGCGCGGCGCTTTGATCGGCGCGTCCGCTTATGGGGTCATATGATCCTGCGCGCGGCGGGGATCGACAATGACGAGGCGTATCAGACGCTGCAGCTGCTCAACAACGCGGTCACACGCGGCCTGACGGTCGAATATATCCGCAATCCGGACATGGCGCTGATCGAGCGGTCGGTGGCGATATGGAAGCGCCAGATGCTCGCGCTGGTTTTTGGGCCCTGACGAAGTCAGCAATTGGCCGATGTTGTTGAAAAAGTCCCGCTTGAGCCGCCGCGTTCAATGGCAATCTAGGCCATTGGCCGGTTGGAGACGGTCGGCTCACAACTGACCGTTCGTGACCGACGTTCGAAAACGGCGGGCCGCTTTGATAGGGGAGATTTGGACTTTACGCCCTTAACCGCTGGCCGTCCGTCTCGCCCAACATACCCGCGATAAAGACATGAACCGCATGCGCGTCGATAGGTTTGCTGAGCAGATAGCCCTGAATCTGATGGCATCCTTCCTTTCGCAGGATCTCGGCCTGCTCTTCATCTTCAACCCCCTCGGCCAGCGTTTCCATACCCAGCGCGTCGGCGAGCGTCGTTATGGCGCGGATCATGGCGTTGGCGTTGCCACCCTGCGACAGATCGCGGACAAAGCTCTGGTCGATCTTGAGTTTGTCGAAAGGGAACGAGCGCAAGTAGCTGAGCGAAGAATAGCCGGTGCCAAAGTCGTCGAGCGCGATACGGACACCAAGCGCCCGCAGGCTGTGCAAGGCCTCGAGTGTTTTTTCCACGTTGGAAATGAAGATACTCTCGGTAATTTCGAGTTCCAGCCGATTGGCCGGCAGTCCCGAAGAGGCCAGCGCCGAAAGCACGACGGTGGCGAGATTCGGGCTCTGGAATTGTTTCGGCGAGATATTGACCGCGACTGACAGGTCGCCGGGCCACGATGCCGCCTGGCGACATGCCTCGCGGATCACCCATTCGCCGATCTGGACGATCAGCCCCGTGTCTTCGGCAAGCGGGATGAAGTCGGCCGGGCTGATCATGCCATCGGCATGCGGCCACCGGATAAGCGCCTCGAAGGCTTTCAGCCGTTCTTCATGCATACTGTAGAGCGGCTGGAAGTATAAATCGAACCCGCCGTCGCGGATCGCCAGTCGCAAGTCGAGTTCCATCTGGCGCCGGTGCCGCGCTTGCTCGTCGAGCGACGGTTCGAAGAAGTGATAGGTCGCTTTGCCGTCGCGTTTCGCACGATATAGCGCGAGGTCGGCATTTTTCATTAGCGTCGTGCCGTCTACGCCGTCGCTCGGCGCTACCGCAATGCCCATGCTGGCCGATGCATCGGCTTGCTGCCCGTCGATCATGATCGTGCGGCCGAAGCATCCTTGCAGCTTGTCCGCGAGCGCAGCCAGATTCTCGTGCGCCGCCAAATCGCCAAGGAGGATGGCAAATTCATCTCCGCCCAGACGAGCCACGATCGCTTCGCCAAGTACGCCCTGCAAATGCGCCGCGACATTGCGGAGCAACGCGTCGCCGGCGGGATGCCCCAGCGTATCGTTGACGACCTTGAAATCATCGAGATCGACATAGGCAATCATTATCTGCGCATCGTCGCGGCGCCGGGCGAGCGCATGCTCGAGCTGTTCGACGAAAAGCTTGCGATTGGGCAGATTGGTGAGGCCGTCGTGAAGCGCCACATGCGTAATCTGGCGTTCGCGCTCTTCAATGGCGGCGACCATCGTGTTGAAGCTGGCACCAAGGCGGCCGATCTCGTCGTCCGACGTCACTTCGACCTTCGCGTCCTTGCCTTCACTCAGCAGGCGCGTCGCGTCGTCGAGCGCGCTCAAAGGGCGGGTGATCGTCCGCGCGACGCGCCAGCTGAGGATCAGGACCAGCGACAGGCCGGCCGCGGCGAGCGCGGCGAGCAGCCACTGCAGCCCCGAATATTCGTCGAGCGCCTGGCTGAGCGAGTGACTGAGGACGAGTCGGGGGCGGACGCCCTGCTGGAGTGCAGGAAGCGCGGAGAGGTGATGGAGGATACGCTCATCATCGTCGCTTTCGATAACCTGTTCCAAGGGCGCTCGTGTCATCTCGGCGGGAAGCCGCGAGGCACGCAGCACGCTCGCATCGATATCGACCGCCGCGAGCTTGCTCAGTCGCTGCATCTCGGCCGAGTCCAGCGGCTGCGCGAGAACGAGCCAGCCGATCGTATCGGGCACCTCGATCGGTGAGGCCGCCGCGAGCGCCAGCTTGTCGCCGATCTGGATGATACCATGCGCCTGGCCGGCGTCGAGCGCATCCCACAATTCCGTGGCTGGCGGCAGCGCAGCGTCCGAGGAGCCGATCATACTGCCATCCAGTCCAACGACGAACGCCGCTTCGCTGCGCGAGCGTTCGCGCAGGCTGACGAGGGCGCTTTCGATCGTCGGCTCATCGTCGGTCGCCACGGCCTCACGAAATCCGAAATCGCGCGACAGCACGTCAGCCGAGCCGCGCATCTGCTGCGCGCGCAATTGGATGATCTCGTCGAACACCCGCGCATTGGCGGCAAGGTCGCGCGAGGCACTGTCCTCGCCGAAGCGCGCAATGCCGTTCCCGGCCAGCAAAAGAACCGCCGCAAGGATCGCGGCGAACAGCGCCGCATAAACCACGGCGATCCGCAGCTTGAGTGACCGGAAGCGAAATCTCGCTGACAAGGCGGCGATCCGGATCATCGCAGTTTTAGAGCAATTTTTTGACTGGACTGGCCCGCGCCCATCGCGAGCGACCGCTTGAACTCGCCGCCCGGCGTTCGCGCGCGCGGATGCCAGACGGTCAGCTGATAGCCGCCCGCTGCCATACCAGTCAGGCGAACGATGCCATTTTGGTCGGTCTTGCCAGCGAATGGGGTATCGACGACGCGAATATAGCCGCGCATCTGGTCGTGAATGTTGCAGCCAAGAGCCACAGTGCCGGTCAGGGGAAAGCTTTGCGTGCGCGACTGGTCGCGGCCATAAAGATCGATTTCGAACCGCGCCGCCTTCGAAAAGCTATAGACGCTATGCCTGACGCTATCCAGATTGGGAAAGGCGACGGCGGTGCCCTTGGCAACGACCAGCGTCCCTGGAATGAACGCAACATTCTTCTGCGCCATGGCGGGCTTCCAGCCAAAACGGATCACACCGCCGCGCCAGCCGCCGCTCGGCGCCAGTTCGACGACGGCGTCGCGCACCGGCATGCCGCGTTCATCGACGACTTGCACCTGCATAACGGCAGGGGCGGCCGCCCAGGAGGCGGCCAGCGGCACGGCCAGCGCGCACGCGGTGACAATGAGAATTGGTCCCCTCATCCTGTCCGGCTACGGGACAGAACTTAATATTTTCTCAAGTTTTTAGCTCTATGGTTAACGCAATTCTCACCCCTTAGCTGAGATTGAGCCGTTATGGACCGACCGCTTCTCCGCTTTTCGGCGGCGCTTCCGCTCCTGCTCGCATGTGTCGCGGCGCCGGTGCATGCCGAAGACGCGCCGGTGATCGATGGCGGCAAGCTGCTGCTCACAAATGGCGTGTCGACTATCGAAGGCACCAGCGGCGGCGGCGTCGCCACCTGGGCGACGATCGGCGGCCGCGAAACCGATCGCGGTATCGGCCTTTCGGGGCATGTCACACTCATCGAGCTTCCCGACTATGGCTGGCAGAGCCATGGTTTTGCCGTTGGCATCGCGAACCGGATCGAGCTCAGCTACGCACGGCAGAACTTCGACACGCGCGACGTCGGCGCGGCGCTTGGACTTGGGCAAGGCTATACGCTGAACCAGGATGTTTTCGGAGCCAAGGTTCGCCTGGTTGGCGACATCGTCTACGGCGACCCATTGCTCCCGCAGATCAGCGTCGGGGTCGAACATAAGCGCAACCGCGACGCCCCGGTGGCGCTCGCGGTCGGCGCGGCGCATGGCCGGGGCACCGATGTGACGCTCAGCGCGACCAAGCTGTTCCTTTCGCATAGCGTGCTGGTCAACGCGACCGCGCGTCTGACCAAGGCCAACCAGGGCGGCCTGCTCGGCTTCGGAACCGCCGGCAACGACGATCATTCGCTGCAGTTCGAAGGGTCGGTCGCTTATCAACTGTCGCGCCGCGCGGTGACCGGCGCCGAATATCGCACCAAGCCCGACAATCTGACGATCGCGCGCGAAGATGATTGGTGGACTTGTTCGCGGCCTATGCGCTGACGAAGCAGTTGACCGTGACCGCCGCCTATGTGGATCTTGGCTCGATCGCTACTTTCGACAAGCAGCGCGGCGGCTTTCTGTCTGCGCAGCTCGCTTTTTAAGGGGTACGACATGTTCCTGATCGCCGCCGCCCTGCTCCTGCAACCCGCCGCCGAACCGCCCACCGACTGGGACAAGGAATTCGGTGTCGAGGAAAAGCAGCGCGACCCGGTCACCGGGGAGCTGCCCGTCGATCCCTATGTCCAGGGCAATCGCAACGCGGGCGCCACGCCCTTTTCGGGCACCGCGATGGCAGACGCTTTTGGCGGGCAGGACGGGATCCGCCGCATCGCCAACCGCACCGTCGAACTGTCGGAGGCCGATCCGCGCATTGCGGCGATCTTCGTATCGCACGACATGATCCGGCTGAAACGAACCTTGTTCGAACAATTCTGCTACATCCTGAACGCCGGTTGCGATTACAGCGGCCGTGACATGGCGGCATCGCACAAGAATTTGGGTGTCCGGATGCGCGACATGAACGCGCTGGTCGAAAATCTGCAGGCTGCAATGCGCGAGGAAAACATCTCGTTTGCGGCGCAAAACCGGTTTCTGAGCAAGCTGGCGCCGATGTCGGGCGATGTTATCGGGCGGTAAAGCGACTATGGTCGGATGGCCGTCCGCGAGCGGCTGGCAGAGGCAGCTTTGTCCAACCTTGAGAAAGGATGGAACTAAAGATGCTTAAGAAAAGCGGTGGTGCCCCGTAGGCGACGAAAATGGGCACTCAAATCATTGGAGAATTTCGGTCCCGCGGGGCAAAATATAGTTCTTGGTTCCTCGCCCGCTCCTCCTTCGATCACACCGGCCGATAGAAGCGTACCTGCCCAATTGGAATAGACGCTCGACCTTCCTGCCCGAGCGAGAGAGTTTAATTCTCCGGAGAGTGTCCCGCGGGCAAAATAGAATCGTTCAAGCCAGCAATCTTGATCGGGGCACATGCCCCGACACGCGGATTATGATATCGCTTACCGGCTTCGCACCTTGCGTCGGAAATGGCAGTTTTCTGCCGCCAATTGAACTCTAAACAAGTGTATGACTGGGGTCAATCACCACAAGTCTCGCTGTTCTACGAACAGCTATCGAGGTGCGAACCAGCTTCAACCTGCCAGCTGTAGTCGAGCGGCACTCCCGTCGGACCACCTGCTCGCGCCTCCCCTGATCACCGACAAAACCGAAGACGTACGACTTAGGCGGCCCCCTCACCCACCCGGTCGCGCCAGCTGATGCGCGGGCGGTATCCGATCAACCGTCCCGCCGCCGCGGATGACAGCAGGGATTGGCATCCGTCGACCGGCGTGCGAACGGGAACCTCGGGAAAAAAGTCGCGCAACAGGTAGGCCGTCGCGATATCCATCAAGCTGTCCTCCGCCGCGACAATCATCCGGTGATGCCCCTTGAGATCGGCCTCGACGGCAAGACGGCAGGCCTCGCCCGCGTCCTCTACATCAACATAGGACCAGAGGTTCATCCTTCGCCAGGCGGGCTTTGCCTGAAACGCGGCAAGCTGGGCATAGTCGTCGTTCGCAAAGACGTTCGAGAAGCGCAGTGAAAGGATCGTCATCTCGGAATCCCAGCGGCAGAAGGCGTCCGCTGCGGTTTCACCGAGTTGCTTGGCGAGCGCGTAGGACCAGTTGGGCGTATCGGGGTGCGTCTCGTCGATCGGTACAAAAGCCGGGGGCGCTGTGAACGGCAATCCAAGGATCGTCTCGCTCGACGCCCAGACTATGTGCTTGATGCCGAGCCGCGCGCAAGCTGAAAAGACATTATAGGTCGAGATCGTATTGACCGCGAAGGTCTTCTGGTCAGTCGCAAGGCCCGGCATCGGGATGCCCGCCAGATGGACAACCGCATCGGGAACCCCGCCGGTGATATCGAGCCCCGACAGCGCGCTCATGACCTCGCCGAAATCGGTGCAATCGCAGCGGATCGAGCGCGCCGGATCGGCGGCGGCGCAAAGATCGAGCCCGACGACACGGTGGCCCACTCCGCGCAGCGCGCCAACGGCGGCCCGGCCCAGTTTTCCGGCACTGCCGGTCACGATGACATACATGGCAATATCCTGCTGACGGCCGATGGCGGGTATTAGCTCGACGGCCCGTTATGCTGCGACCTCCTGCAGCCCTTCTTCGCCACCTTGCCAATTGATATTTAACTAGGTTATGCATCTATTCAATCTTGCAGATACATCGAGGCAAACAACTGACTGCGTGAGCTATCGCCCGACCGGTACAGATCGTGCGAATTGACGGCGCCGGCCGCAGGCTCCTACCATCGCTGCCCTGTCGCCAATCGGAGACTCCAGAAGTGAATATGATGTCCACCTTCCGTTCGAAAATAAGTAAACTCCCCGCGGAGGCTGCGGCAAAACCAGCGCGCTTCGGCAAGGGGACGCGCTTGCTATTTTCATGCGGCAGCCGCTCGATCCTTCCGGCACTCGCGGACGCCGAGGCCCATGGACTCGATGCACGAGGCGTCGGAAGAATGCATATATTGATCGAAGTCTAACACACGACCCCAGATGCCCACTGGGTGGCCACAGCGGGCAAGGAGATCGCTGACTATTTCGAGCGGATCGGCGGCACGCAGCCGCAGATCAACATCGACCGGAACTTTTCCTGAATCGGACCGCCCGACGCCCTGCCCCCGTTTGCCGCGGCGACTATATCATCAGCCAGTCCAGTTCGGCTTCCGCTTTTCCGCGAAAGCGGCCGCGCCTTCGCGCGCGTCAGCATGCTGGAACACCTGGGGCAACAATGCGTCCTGCCGCGCCCAGCGCTCCTCGAATGGCCAGCCGCGCGATTCCTTGACAATCTGCTTCGACACGCGAACGGCAACCGGGCCGTTCTCGTTGATCTCACGCGCCAATTCCATTGCACCGTCGATCGCGGGGCCGTCGGTGACGCGATTGACGAGACCCAGGTCGTAGGCGCGCTGCGCATCGATGAAATTACCGGTCAGGGCGAGTTCCATCGCGATCCGCGAGGGAATCTGGTCGGGAAGCCGCATTAATCCGCCCGCCCCGGCCGCCAGACCGCGCTTGGCCTCGGGAATTCCGAATTTTGCGCCGGCATTGGCGACGACGAGATCGCACGAGATCATCAGTTCGAGACCGCCCGCGAGCGCATAGCCATCGACCGCCGCGATCAGCGGCTTTGCGGGCTGCTTCAAGGTCAGGCCGCCAAAACCGCGCCCCTCGACGACGGGACTTTCGCCGCGCAGGAAGCCCTTGAGATCCATCCCCGAACAGAAAGTGCCGCCGGCGCCGGTCAGGACTGCGACCCGCAGCGCAGGCTCTGCGTCGAGCCGGTCGAGCGCGGCGGCGATACCCTCGGCAACCGCCTTGTTCATGGCGTTTTTCGCCTCGGGACGGTTCATCGTGATAACGAGGACGCCATCCTCGTCGCGGGTTGTGAGTTCTTCGCTCATTCGGTCTTCCTTCTGATTTCCGGACGCCGCGCGGGGCGCTTCGGTCGTTCAACCGGCCTTGTGGCCGGCCCAATAGCGATCGCGGATCAGCCGCTTGTAGAGTTTGCCCGTATCGAGACGCGGCAGTTCGGGATCGAAGTCGATCGACCGGGGACATTTCAGGGGACTCAATCCGGCGCGGCAAAAGGCGATCAGCTCTTCGGCGAACTCGGGCGTCGCGTCGGCGGGATCGAGCGGCTGGACGACCGCCTTCACTTCCTCCCCGAAATCGGGATTGGGGATGCCGATTACAGCGGCATCGGCGACGCGCGGATGGGTGATGAGCAGGTTTTCGGTTTCCTGCGGGTAGATATTGACCCCGCCCGAGATGATCATGAAGCTCTTGCGATCGGTGAGATAGAGATAGCCGTCGGCATCGACATGCCCGATGTCGCCGAGCGTGCTCCAGCCGGAATGTTCGGGATGGCGCGCATCGCGGGTCTTGCCGGGGTCATTGAGATACTGGAAGTCCCAGCCACCGCTGAAATAGACGAGCCCGTCAACTCCGGCTTGGACCTCGCGGCCATCCTCGTCGCAGATGTGCAATTCACCCCAGTCGGCACGTCCGACCGAACCGGGATGCGCGAGCCATTCCTCGGGCGTTATGAAGGTCGATCCATTGCCTTCGGACCCGCCATAATATTCATAGATGATCGGCCCGACCCACTCCATCATCTGTTGTTTGATCGCCACCGGGCACGGCGCCGCCGCGTGGACGATCTTGTCGAGCGACGAGATGTCATAGCGCGCGCGCACCTCGGCAGGCAGCGCGAGCAGGCGGACGAACATCGTCGGCACCATCTGGATGAACGTCACGCGATAGCGTTCGATGAGACGCAGCGCGTCCTCTGCGTCGAACTTGTCCATCACGACCAGCGTGGCGCCGAGCCGGTGTGCGGCCATGCCGTAGGCAAGCGGCGCGGTGTGATAGAGCGGCGCCGGCGACAGCAGCACACTGGCCTCACCAACGCCATATCGTCCCGAAATCCGGTCGGCGAGCATATGGGGCTCTTCGGCGGGGCCACCGGTCAGCGGCAGGCGTATGCCCTTCGGACGCCCGGTCGTTCCCGACGAATAGACGAGATGGAAGCCTGCGGTTTCATCGGCGATCGGCGTCGCCGGCTGCGCGGCGAGCGCCGAGTGCCAGGATTGCGCGCCGACGAGGCCCGAGCCCAGGTCGAAAACATGCGCGACGCCGGGCACGAGGTCGTTCCGCCTCGCCACCAGTTCGGCCGCGGCGGGTACGCCGGCATGGGTTATGAGGAGCTTCGATCCGCTGTCGGTCAGGATATAGGCAGCTTCGTCGGCCGTCAGCTGGCTGGAAATCGGGCAGATATAGAGGCCGGCGCGCTGCGCCGCCCAATAGATCTGGAAAAATTCGAGGCAGTTCTTCAGCCAGATCGCGACGGTATCCCCCGATCCGATCCCGAGCGACCGGAAAAGATTGGCACCGCGATTCGCCGCCTCTTCCAATTCTCCGTAGCTGCAACTCGCTCCGCCCGCCGCCATGACGATCGCCGGCCGGTCGGGCGAAATCTGCGCAAATCGGCGTGGATGCATCTTTGTCTCTCCCGTTTTTGAGTTATATAACTACGTTTACTTTCTTTGTCGATTGACTTATTGACGGGCTGAACGAGACAGGTGGCGAAAAGACAGCCACCACGGGAAAGGATGATGACAATGGACTTGAAGCCGGGTTCGCGCTGGAAAAGCACGGTTTGCGAGGCTCAACTGGTGATCGTGCGCCCGCCGAACCGGGCCGGCGAGCTGCAGTGCGGCGGCGCCGCAGTCGTTCCGATCGACGATGCATCGACCCCGAGCGGAATCGTGAGCGCCGAGTTCGCCGAAGGCGTCGCGATCGGCAAACGCTATGCGCACGAAGAAAGCGGTCTCGAAGTGCTTGCGGCAAAGGCCGGCAAGGGTTCGCTCGCCTTCGACGGCGTTCCTCTGGTTATCAAGGGCGCGAAGCCCCTCCCCGCCTCGGACTGAACGCCATGCGCACGCCGCTCCTCCTCGACATCGCCGCCGATGCCTGCCCCGACCGTCTCGCGCTCGGTGGCCGAGAGGAAGGGCATGACTTCGAGGCGTATCGCGCGCGTGCCAGCCACGCTGCGGCCTGGCTTCGCGAACAGGAAAAGGCCAACACCGCCTTTCTCGGAATGAACGGCGACATTCTGCCGATCCTGCTGTTCGCATGCGGCATGGCGGGAACGCCGTTCGTTCCGCTCAACTACCGCCTGCCCGACGCCGACCTCAACAAGCTCGTGGCGCGCAGCGCGCCCGCCGTGCTGGTCGTCGACGACGACATGCTACCACGGATCGCTGCCGCCGACGGGATCGAAATCGTCGCGCGGAGCGACTTCGAAGCCGAGTTCGTCGCCGGCGGCGTTCCCGCGAAGATCGACCTGCCCGAAGCCGAAAACGAGATCGCAGTCCTTCTCTTCACGAGCGGGACAACCGGTGACCCGAAAGCGGCGGTCCTGCGCCACGCCAACCTCACCTCCTATGTGATGTCGACCGTCGAATTCCTCGGAGCCGGCGAAGACGAGGCGGCGCTCGTCTGCGTGCCCTCCTATCATATCGCCGGAATCTCGGCGATTCTGACCGCCGCATATGGCGGGCGACGGATCGTCTACCTGCCGGCTTTCACCCCCGAAGACTGGGTCCGGGTCGCGGCAGCCGAGGGCATCACCCATGCGATGGTCGTGCCGACGATGCTCGACCGCATCCTCGATGTGATGCAGGAAACGGGCGAGACGCTGCCCACGCTCCGCGCGCTGTCATACGGCGGTGGAAAGATGCCCGAACCGGTGATCGCGCGCGCGCTGGCGATGCTGCCGCACGTCGATTTCGTCAACGCTTACGGGCTGACCGAGACGAGTTCGACGATCGCGCTGCTCGGCGCCGAAGACCATCGCGCCGCCTTTGCCTCCAGCGACCCGGCGATCCGCCGCCGTATTGCCTCGGTGGGTCAGCCGTTGCCCAGTATCGAACTCGAAATCCGCCGCGACGACGGCACCCCGTGCTGCGCCGGCGAACATGGCGAAATTCACGTGCGCGGCGAACAGGTATCGGGCGAATATCTGCACAAGAAGGCAATCGCCGACGATGGCTGGTTCGCGACCAACGACGCGGGCTGGCTCGACGAAGGGGGTTATCTCTTCGTCGAGGGACGGCTCGACGATGTCATCGTGCGCGGCGGCGAGAATATTTCGCCGGGCGAGATCGAGGATCTGCTCCGCACCTTCGACGATATCGCCGATTGCGCCGTGCTCGGCGTTCCCTGCGTCCAATGGGGCGAAAAGGTCGTCGCGGTCATCGTCTCGCGGTCGGGCGCGCCCGATACCGTGACGATCGCCGCGACGGTCAGGGCCAAGCTGCGCTCGACCAAGACACCCGAACAATGGTTCTTGCGCGATGCGCTTCCGTATAACGAGACGGGAAAACTGCTGCGCCGGATCCTCAAGGCCGAACTGGCGAAAGAGCTGGAGCGGGGATAGGGTGGCCCGATGACCGGGCCCGACCATCTCCCCGATACGCTTGGGGCGGACCGTCTGTCCGCGCCGGGCGGCGAGCCGCTGCTGATCGTCGATGCTGCGAGCTGGAAGCGGCCCGGAGTTCCGATCCAGGCCGTTGTCATCGGGGTCGATCGCGGCGGCGAACTGCCCGACGTCGACGGGGACGATTTCGACTTGCTCATCACTGCGGCCGCTTCGGCACCGAAACCCTGGACCGCGGCCGATGCCGGCGAATTCGACCGAAAGGTTCATCGGATCGCCGATGCTGTGCGCACCCATCCGCTCGCGGCGACCACGGCGGCGAAAGTCCTGCGGCTGGCGGAGACGCTCCCGCTCGCCGATGCGCTTGTGGTCGAGTCTCTCGCTTACTCGACGCTTCTCGGGGGAGCGGAATTCGCGCGCTGGCTCGAAACCAACAGGGCCGCGGCGGCCGCGGCCGCCACGCCGGCCCCGGTGACGATCGAGCGGTCGGGCGACGCGGTCCGGGTCACGCTCGACGACGCGCCGGGGCGCAATGCGATGACCGCCGCCATGCGCGATGCACTTTACGAGGCTCTCGCGAATATCCTCGACGATCCGACGCGGCCGGCGCTCGTGCTGCGCGGGGCGGGCAAATGTTTCTCGACAGGCGGCGCCCTTTTCGAGTTCGGAATGGCGCGGGACCTTGCCGAGGCGCACGCCGTGCGGACGCTCCACAGCTGCGCCCGCGCTCTCGACGCGCTCGGGCCGCGGGCCACCGTCTTTCTCCATGGCGCGTGTATCGGATCGGGTATCGAGGTGGCCGCAGCGGCGTATCGACGTGTTGCCGCGCCGGGCAGCTGGTTCCAGCTCCCCGAGCTGTCGATGGGCCTCATCCCCGGCGCCGGCGGTACCGCGACCATGGCGCGCGCCATCGGTCGCCACCGGACAATGGGAATGATCCTGACGGGCGAACGCGTCGACGCGGCCAAAGCGCTCGACTGGGGACTTGTCCATGCGATCGAGCCGCCCCGGTGAGCGCGCTGCTCGACGCCTTTGCCGCGGCCGGCGCGCGTTTTCGCGATCTCGCGGGAAGCGCGGCCAACGTCGCCGCGATCGATCCGGTGCGCGCGCTTTCGCGCGCCGACGACCTGGCGCTGGGCGAGCCCGGACTCTGGTCGCCCAACCGTCATTGCCGGCTTGTCGAATGCCGTGACGGATGGATCGCGGTGTCCCTCGCGCGCAATGACGACCGCGACCTAGTCCCCGCATGGACAGGTGCCGCGTTCAGCGACGATCCGTGGGATGCGGTCATCGCCGCCGCGGCACGCCGCAGCGCCGCCGACATGACCATGGCGGGGATCGCGCTGCACCTGCCGGTCGCGCTGATCGGCGAGGCCGCGCCGCTTCAACAGTCCGTGCTTCGCGGCGGAGCGGCTGCCGATGGCGCTGTCATCGACCTTTCGGCGCTATGGGCAGGCCCCTATTGCGCGGCGCTCCTTGCCGAGGCTGGCCATGCGGTAACGAAAGTCGAAAGCCCCGCCCGGCCCGACCCGACGCCGCGCCATACGCCCGCTCTCGACGCGTGCCTCAACGGCGGCAAGCGGCGCATTCGCCTCGACCCCGGCAGCCCCGAATTGCTCGACCTGATCGGCGAAGCACGTGTCCTCGTGACCTCGGCGCGTCCGCACGCGCTCGCGCGCCTCGGCCTCGACGAGGCGCGCCTCTTCGCCCGCAATCCCGAACTCCTGTGGGTCGCGATCACCGCGCACGGGT
Organism: uncultured Sphingopyxis sp.; assembly: GCA_966250105.1. GTDB lineage: Bacteria > Pseudomonadota > Alphaproteobacteria > Sphingomonadales > Sphingomonadaceae > Sphingopyxis. The sequence continues at coordinate 44,901 of CBINGC010000005.1, forward strand.
GGCGAGGCGATGCGGCGATGCGCGTCGGGTTCGGCGACGACTGCGCCGCGGCGGGCGGATTGATCCAACGCGAAGAAGATGCGCCCCGTTTCATGGGCGACGCCCTTGCCGATCCGTTGACCGGGCTCCTCGCCGCAACGCTCGCGCTCGAAGCCCTTGCGGCGGGGCGGCGGGGTGTTCTTGACGTCTCGCTGGCGGGAAGCGCGGCGACATTTGCCGCCGAGATCCAATGACGAGCGCCTTCGACCTCGTCATCCGCAATGCATGCTCGGCTGATGGCTTGCCTCTGTCGATCGGCATCCGCGCGGGCCGGATCGCCGCGCTCGGCACCGATGTGGAGGGCCGCGGCCCCGAAATCGATGCTGGCGGACGAACGGCGGGCCCCGGGCTTCACGACCATCATCTGCACCTGCTCGCAACCGCCGCGCGGATGGGGTCGATCGATCTTGCGGGCTGCCGCGATGTCGATGCCATTGTCCAGCGCCTTCGCGGAGCTGCGGGCGGCGCCGGCGAATGGGTGCGCGCCATCGGATATGACGAGCGGGTCGCCGACCTTCCGGACGCCGCTGCGCTCGATACGTGGCTGGCCGACCGGCCGCTTCGCGTGCAGGACCGGACCGGCGCCTGCTGGCTGCTCAACAGCATGGCGATCGAGCGGCTCGGCGGTCCGCCCTTCCCCGCCTCCGTCGAGATCGGTCCGGGCCAGCGCCCCACGGGCCGCATCAGGCGCGGCGATGCCTGGCTCCGTTCGCGTATCGGCGGCGGAGCGCCATCGCTGGCCCCGCTCGGCCAGCGGCTCGCGCAGCGCGGGATTACGGGAGTCACCGACGCCAGCGCATCGAACGGACCCGACGAGGCCGAGTTTCTTGCGGGCTCGATCCCGCAGCGATTGATCCTGATGGGCAGCGAAGCACTTGGTGCGGGGGATGGCTATGCCCTCGGCCCGGTCAAGCTGCTTTTCGACGAAAGCGATCTCCCTCCCGTCGATGCAATCGCCGGCCGCATCGGCGCTGCGCGCGCGCTCGGGCGCAACGTCGCCGCGCATTGCGTGACGCTCGGCGAGCTGGTCGTCTATCTCGCGGCGCTCGATGCGGCGGGCGGTGCGCGCGCCGGCGACCGTATCGAACATGGTTCGGTGATCCCGGCGTCGCTGATCCCCGATATCGCCGCGGCCGGGTTGATCGTCGTCACCCAGCCCAATTTCATTCATGACCGCGGCGACCGCTACCTAGCCGAACTCGACGCGAGCGAACTTGCGGACCTTTACCGCCTCCGTTCGCTGATCGATGGCGGCGTCGCCATGCTCGGCGGGTCGGACGCCCCTTATGGCGATCCCGATCCGTGGATCGCGCTGCGCGCCGCGACCGACCGGCGCACGCGTAGCGGAGCGCTGATCGGTGCAAGCGAAGCCGTCGACCGCATGCGCGCCCTGTCGCTCTACGGACCGGCTCCGCTCTGCGCGGGCATGCCCGCCGACCTCATTCTCTATGACTGGCCGGTCGATCCTGCCGCGCCGGTGACCGTCGCCTTGACGGTCATCGGCGGCGAGATCGTGTGGCAAGCTTGAAACATAATAATCGATGGAGCCCGACATGAGCATCGCGCACCTGCTGCCTGAAGGCCTGGCCGCCGACATCGAGGCGGCGTGCGGCGCGCGCATCGCCGCGATCCGGCCACGCGGCGGCGGCGGCGCGTCGCGCGAGGGCGCCGAAATCGACCTCGTCTGGCCGGATGCGCGCACCGCGAGCGCCTATATGAACTATGACGTCCACAAGGCAGGTGCCGGCGACGACGCGGCATTTCTGCGCGAAGCGGCCGTACTGCGCGCCCTTTCGGGGCCGCTCGCCGGCGCCGGTGTGCGGACTGCGCCCTATTTTGCGTCGCTGCCCCAGCGGCGTGCGCTGCTGTGCGGGCTGGTATCGGGGAAGGACCGGTTCGCCGCGATCGCCGACGCGGCGCAGCGCCATGCGCTCGCCGGCGATTTCATGGCGCAGCTCGCCGCGCTTCACCGCATCGATGTCGCCGCGACGCCCGTCGAGGGCATGGGCGCGGTGTTGCCGACCGCGGCGTTGATCGGCGAGCGCATCGCCGCCCTTCGCGCCGCGAACACGGGCAGGAACTGGGATCCGCTCATTCACCTGTCGCTCGGTTGGCTCGAAGCCAATATTCCCGCCGAGATGCCCCCACCGGTCATTGTCCACGGCGACGCCGGCGCGGGTAATTTCCTGTTCGAGGGCGACCATGTGACCGCGCTGCTCGACTGGGAGCTCGTTCATTATGGCGATCCGATGGCCGACCTCGCGATGCTGTGTCTGCGGATGCTGTTCCAGGACTTCGTGCCTCCGATCGAGGCGTTCGCAGCCTATGAGGCTGCCGGCGGCTATCCGGTCGATCTGGCGCGGGTTCGCTATTGGCGGCTCCTGTTCCAGACGGGTTTCGCGCGCCGCGCGCGCTACGACGATCCCGACGCGCCGCCGCCGCCAAACCTCGGCATGAACATGGTCTATTCGACGATCCACCGCCGCGTCCTGTCCGAAGCGCTGGCCGAGGCGGCGGGGATCGCCCTTCCCGCGGTCGATCTACCCGAGGCGACCGTTGGCGCGCACCATCGCAGCTTCGACATCGCGCTTGACGATATTCGCGAAACGATCGTGCCGCGCATCGCCGACCAGCAGGCGGCGGTGAAGGCGAAGGGGCTGGCGAGGCTCATCAAATGGTGGCGCGCGATCGAACGCTACGAGCCCGCATATCAGGCGTGCGAGAAGCGCGAGATCGAGGCGTTGCTCGGCCTTCAATTTGCGGATCATCCGGCAGCCTGGTCGGCATTTCGCGACGAGGTTGCGGACGATCGCGTCGCCACGGAGGCCGCGATCATCCTTTGCAACGCGCACGAAACGCGCGCGGCGGCGCTGATGGCGGACGCGATGGGCGGACTTGCCGGGACACGCTTCGCGCCGCTCGGGCCCGATTGACGTCTGGCCAGGAAGCTCAGCCGACGATATTCGCCGCCCGGAAGTTCGCGATCTCTTCGTCCGAATAGCCGATCTCGCGCAATATCTCGTCGCTGTGTTCGCCGATGGCGGGACAGCAACGTCTGAAGACGATCGGTACATCGCCGAAGTTCCAGAAGGCTCCCGGCTGTTCGACGATACCGAACAGCGGCTGCGGGAGCGCCGACACAAGATTGAGCTCGCGGTTGAGCGGGTCGTCGAAGAAGCGGTTCATCGCATCCTCGCAATTGACCCGGTCGCATGGAACGCCCGCCTTTTCGAGCGCAGCCAGCAGCCCGGCCGCCTCGCGGCCGGACGCCGCGTCGGCGAAACCCGCCTCGTCGGTCCCGAAAATGTCGCGCATCGCGGCTTGCTGCGCGGGCTTGTGCGCAGCGACCGCGATCCACTCGCCGCCATCGCATTCATAAATGCGGTGCCAAGGCGAAAAGCCCGTCTGGTCGCTTGTCAGATGGTAGGTGTCGGTGAGCGCTCCATCTGCATCGATCAACCTTTCGCCCTGCGTGAAAGCGGCAATGCCGAGCAGCGATGTCTGGGTCGTGTGGCCCCTGCCCGTCGTCCGCTTCGCATAGAGCGAGGCCATCAGTTCGACGAGGCAGCTCTGCGCGGTGCTGACGTCCATCGTACCGGGACGATTGAAGACCGGGCGGTTGCCTTCGCCGGCATTCTCGAACTCCCAGCCGGCGATTGCATTGAAGATCGAATCGAAGCCGGGCCAATTGCCCCGCTCGCCCTTCTGACCATAGGCGCTGGCATAATTGAACACGACGTCCGGATTATACCGGCGAATCCCTTCCTCGCTGAGGCCAAGCTTCGCCGCGCCCTTGAAGCGCATATTGTGATGCACGATCTCCGCCCACTGGACCAGCCGTTCGAGAATCGGCTGCGCTGCGGGGTTGGTCAGGTCGAGCGCAAGACTGCGCTTGCTGCGCGCCGCCGCCTGATAATAGCGGTGCATGAAGCGAATACGGTCGCCGCTCAGCGCCTCGACCTTGATCACATTCGCGCCCATGTCGCCCATCATCGACGGCCCCATCGGGCCGGCAAGGAACATGCCGAGATCGAGGACGCGCACATCCTTCAGGACTTCGGACGGCGCGGCGCCCGCGTCAGAGGCCGTCGCTACGGTCCAGTCCCGATCGCCGCCTTCGCCAAGGCGCGGCGCAGGCCGCCCCTGCGGAAGGTCGGCATCGGTGTGGAACGGCACATTGGGCTGGCGCGTCGCGCCGAGATCGGGATCGTCGACCGCGACCACATAGCCATTGGCCTCGACCTCTTGATGACGCAGGACTTCGCCCATCGGATAGGCGGGTTCGGCGGCAATGTCGGCGGCCCGCAGGTCGGCGAGCCAAGCATCGCGCGGTCGCAGCCTGAACGCTTCCTGCTGGCCGGCTTCGCTTTCGAGATCGACGTCGGCTTCGGCCATGACCTCCCACATGGTGGGCATCGTCGCATAGTCGAACTGGCGGGTCGGATCCATGATCTGCAACCAGTCGCCGCCCTGGCACTGAAACAACTGGACCGCGATCGGCCGCGGACCGGGCGGATAGGTCGGCGTATTGGGCATCGGCCCTTCGCTGTTGCGCGCCCAGACGAGCGGCAAGGTCGAGAGAAAACCCTGAAAGATCGAGGTGTGCGCGGCGCCGCCGCGCCCCGACTGGAGCCGCATCACGAGCCGTGCGAGCATCCCCGCAGCCGCAAGATGCGCCGCCGCCCAGCTGCCCTGGCGATAGCGATAGGCGATCGGGCCGGCACGGTGGCCGTCATTCTCGTACATCGCGCCGACGCGCGCGGCGACGAGCAGTTCGTCGTCGCTGCGTTCGACATCGGGGTGGCCGAACGGACTGCCGGTGATGCCGGTGACGACAAGCTGCGGAAAGGCGGCCGCAAGCGTCGCATCATCGAGACCAAGCGCCCTGGCACGCGATGGCTTGAACGGGTGGAGCAGCGCGTCGGCACCGGCAAGGCGATCCTTGAGCGCCGCCAGACCCTCGTCGCTGTCGAGATCGAGGACCAGGCTGCGCTTGCCGCGGTTCCAGTTCGCGAAAGGCGCGGTTCCCCTTGCCGGGTCGCCGCCAGGGCGCTCGACCTTGAGCACGTCGGCACCCAGTTCCGCGAGCATCAACCCCGCGACCTGGACCGCCATTCCCTCGCCGATTTCGACAATCTTCAGCGCGCCAAGCATCGTCTAGGCTTTCTGGAAGTTGGGAAGCACCCAATTGTCCTGGATATCGGTCCATACGACGCTGACTTTCATGCCGATATGGACATCGTCGGCATCGACGCCGGTGACGTTTGCGTTGAGACGCGCGCCCGGTGCGCCATCGAGATCGACGACGACGGGCACATAGACATAGTCCTCGCCATTCTTCGGATTCTTGTTGCACACGACATAGCTGAACACCGTCGCCGTACCGGGAAGCGCGGGCCATTTCTTTTCGCGGCTGCCGCAATGCGGACAAACCGCGGTTGGCGGCATGCGGAACTTGTCGCATTCGCCGCACTGGCACGCGGTCAGCTTATGCTCCTTCGCCGCCTGCCAGAAGGGTTCGGTGTCGGGATTTGTCGTGATGCGGATCTGCTCGCCGGGGAGCAGGTGCGCCGGGCCATAGGTCATGTCAGTCCCTCCGCAGGATGAGGCTGGAAACGGGAAGCGAGGCGGGTCCGCCCGAGGCGAGCGCGAATTCGGCGTCCGCGACCTGGTTGATCGCCGTGCCGCGCACCTGTTCGACCGCCTCGACCATATGCGTCATGCCGATGATATAGGCCTCGTTGAGATTGCCGCCGTGGGTGTTGACCGGGACACCGCCATTCACCTTGCCGCCGGTTGCGGCGTCGTAGCGAATCTTGCCCGAGAGGACATAATCGCTGCCTTCGCCGCGCTCGCAAAAGCCGTAATCCTCGAGCTGCATCAGCACCATCGGCGAGAAATGGTCATAGAGCAGCGCGACGTCCATGTCCTTGGCCGTAAGCCCCGACTGGTCCCAGACGCGGTTCGCGGTGAACTCGTGGCCGGCGCTCGCGAAATAGGGGTCGGGCATGCCCATCCAGGCAAAGGCGCGGCCCCACTCGCGCTGGCCGCCGTGCGCGCAGGCATGGATCAGCGCGGGCTTGTGGCGGCAGTCCTTCGCGCGATCGGTCGTCGTCGTGATGACCGCGACCGCGCCATCGGTTTCGAGGCAGAAATCGAGACGCCGAAGCGGGTCGGCCAGCATCGGAGAGCCCCAATATTCCTCATCCGACAGCGCATTCTTTCGCACCGCCTTCGGTCGGTTATGCGTGTTCGCGCGCGTCGCCTGGACGATCTCCTTCAGCGCCTCCGGTTGGGTCCCGTAAAGATGCATGTGGCGGCGCGTCAGCATCGACATCAGATGCCCGGGACCGACGAGCCCCGAAGGCTGAAGAAAGCTGTTCTCGGGATTGGGCGCCGCGGCGCCGAAAACGACGCCGAGCCGGTGTTGCGGCAGTTGCTGCAGCGCCATCAGCGTTACCGTATAGGTGCAATCTTCGTTCATCAGCCCTGCGGTCGCAAGGCCGACCGCGCCGACGCAGCCGCCGCCGCCGCTGGTCAGCGTTGCCGAGAAGCTGATGTGCGGCATACCCAATGTTTCCATAAGGCTCGCGGTGTCGAACTTGTCGAGATAGCCCGCCCCCGCGGTCGAATAATAAGCGAAGCCGTCGATCTGCTTGTGACTGATTCCGGCGTCGGCGCAGGCGTTCATGATCGCCTCGGCCGCCATGTCGTTGATCGTGCGCGGCCAGCTTTTGCCGCGAACATAATAGTCGGTCGCGCCGACTCCGACGATCGCGCACTTGTCCTGATTTGCCCAGGCCATTCGCTTCTTCTCCCGATTCCCAGTTATCTAACTAGGTTTGATATGATGCTGGCGCGTGCTTGTCCAGTCGTCAAGCGAAATGAAGCTTGCGATACTTGCCGCGGAAATAGAGCAAGGGGTCCCGGCGCGGTTCGAAGATCGCCTTGAGGACGCGGCCAACGAGGATAAAATGGTCGCCGCCGTCGTGGACCGCGTCGCGCGCGCACTCGAAACTGCTCAGCGTTCCGCCGAGAACGGGGGTTCCGAACTCCCCGAATTCCCAGGAGGTTGCGGCAAACCGGTCCTCGCCCTTCCCGGCGAAGCGGTTCGACGCCGGCTGCTGGCCGATCTGGAGGACGTTGACCGCAAATCGCTCGGCGTCGCGAAGATAGGGGGCACTGCCGGCATTGTTGGCGATACACACGAGCAGCAACGGCGGGTCGAGCGAGACCGACGTAAAGCTGTTGGCGGTGAGACCGATCGGCGTGCCGTCGGGGCACATTGCCGTGACGATCGTCACCCCGGTCGCAAAGCAGCCGAGCGCATCGCGAAAGGTGCGCGCATCCGAACCCGCGCGATACTCGGGCGAGCCGCGCGGCGCGCGGCGTTCGAGAAAATCTATCAGATGCGCACCGAGCGCATCGACACGGTCATCGGTCACCACGAGGGCGGCGTCATCGATCTCGACAAGCTCGCCTTGGGGAAGCTGCGCGACGAAGGCCGCGGCTTCGTCGTGCGATACCAGTTCGCTCATCGCCCCCCGGACATAGAGCGCCGGGAGCGCGAGATTTGCGGCCACGCCCCCAAGCCTTTCGGCCATGGCGTTGCTATCGAAGGCATCGAACAGCCGGACGTCCCATTGCGCCTGCCCCGGCGCGAGCGCCGCCGCCTCGCGCAATCGTTCGCCGATCCGCTGCGACACGGCAGGGTCGAGGTTGACGGCGAGATCGACGAGCACCAGCCCCGAGGCGAGAACGGCGGCATCATGTTCGAGCGCCGCGCTGGCGACCCAGCCTCCGAGGGTCGAGGCGACGACCACGGGGCGCGTCCCCATCTGCGCGAGGACGGCGCGCAGATCCTCGACCATGGCTTCGAAATCATAGCGGCCGTCGGCGGGCCACTCCGACCCGCCATGCCCCCTGAGGTCGAGGCTGATCACCCGCCGGCCCGCCTTTTCGAGCGCGCCCGCGATGCTGGTCCAGACGGTGCGCGTCTGCCCTGCTCCATGAACGAGCAGGACCGCCGGATCCTCCTCGGCCCCGATGACCTCGGCTTCGAGCCGGACGCCGGCGAAGCCGCGATATTCGACGATGCTCATGCCAGACGATCCTCCGCGGCGCGCGAAGGCGCCAGCCATGCGTCGAACTGTTCGGACCTGCGACGCATCATGAGCCGCGCGATGTCCGCGTCGCCCTCGATGATCGCGAGGCATATCCTGCGCTGCATGTCGCGGGTATGCTCGCGCCGGCTCGCGTCGGCGTAGAGGTCGCCATTTTCTTCGCGGCCAAAGCTGTATCCGATCTCCATGACCAGCTCGACCACCGGGTTGCCGCTCATGCCCGCGATCAGCCGCGACATTTCGAGTTCGGCAGCGATCATTTCGCGCGGGGTGTCACGAGCGTCGAGCGCAGCGACGAACATGTGCAATCGTTCGATATCGGCATCGGTGCGGCCGCGGGCAGCGGCGACCACCGCCTCTTCGGAAACCGGACGCACGACGTGGATGACGTCCGCAAGCGTTGCGCCCTTGATCCGGAGGAAGCGGGCGAGCGACTGGATGGCGTCGCGCGCGTCGGGCCGTTCGGCGAAATATCCGCCTTTCGTTCCGCGCCGGACGCTGATGAGCCGGTCGCGCTCGACGATTTTTGCCGCCTGCCGGAGCGTCGGACGACTGATTCCGAACCGGCCGAGCAGATCGTCTTCGGCGCCCAGATATGCCCCGGGATCGGCGGCAAGGCTGAGATTGGCCAGCTCGCGTGCCGTGCGACTGGCCAGGGTTTCATTGGCTAGACGGATATCCATCACCCTCTCCTTAATAGGTATCTCTATATCGAGAGACGCAGCCAATATCCACAAAATCCTTGCGTCCACTTATATAACTAGGTATTTCTTATTGCAAGATTGACCGTCGAGTCGAGAGGAGATTGCCGTGAAGTCCTTTGTTTTCAGCGCCGACAGCCACATCATGGAGCCGGCAGACATCTTTCTCGAAGGCTTGCCCGCCTCGCTCAAGGATCATGCGATCCACGCGCGTAAGGAGGGCGAGTATCTGATCACGGGCACGAAGGATAAGATCATTTACCGGTTGCGCGTCGGGCAGCATCGCGAGAAGGCGCTCGGCGACAATGAACGGCGCGGTATTCGTGAAATCGCCGGGCGGCTCGAGGATATGGAACTCGAAGGGATCGATGCCGAAATCTGCTTTCCCTCGCTCGGCCTCTGGCTCTACTGCCTCGACAACGCCGACGCCGAAGCCGCGTCCGCCCGCCTCTACAACGACTGGAACGACAAGTTCCTCGGCGAACACCCCAACCGTTTCGTGCGCTGCGGCATGCTCCCCGTGCTCGATTTCTCGAACACCATCGCCGAACTCGAATATCTCGCCTCCAAGGGCTTCACCGCCGCGATGCTGCCGGCGGTGTCGCCGCCGAACCTGCCCAAATATAACAGCGAACTCTGGGACCCGGTGTTCGCCAAGGCCGCCGCGCTCGGCATCGTGTTCGTGATGCACACGGGAACGGGACTTGAAACCGTGGTCGTCGAACGCGGGCCCGGCGCGGGCATCATCAACTATACCAACCAGATGAGCGACGCCTGCTCGTCGGCCATGTATCTCGTTTCGGGCGGGGTCCTCGACCGCAATCCCGGTGCGAAGGTCGCCTTCATCGAAAGCGGTGCCAGCTGGCTCGTCGCGCTTGCCGAGCGCATGGACGAAGTGTCGGTCGCGCATTCCAATTTCGTTTTTCCCAAGCTCAGCCGCGCACCGAGCCAGATCGTCGACGACCAGATCTGGGCGAGCTTCCAGCACGATCGCGCCTGCATCGCGTCGGCCGCCGCCGGCCTGCCCGGTGCCAGGAATGTGATGTGGGGTTCGGACTATCCGCATGCCGAGGGCACCTTCCCGATCAGCCGCCGCATCGTCGACGAACTGTTCGAAGGCATGGACGTCAGCGAAGAGGTTCGCCGCAACATCCTCGGACTCAACGCAGCGCGCCTGTTCGGCATCGACCCCGCGGTCCAGACCAGCGAAAAGGTCGCGGCCTGAGTTCCCTGCGCCCCCTTTATGCGGGGCAGCCAAAGCAGCCAGATCCGGTCTTGAACCGGACTGGTCGCAGCGGGATGGCGCCCTTGCAACTGCCATCCCGCTGCGACAGGAAAATCCATTTTGTGGAGCCGGTCAGTCCTCCGTCAGCGGTTTCGCGGTGCGGCCTGCCATGATCGCGGCGACACCGCCGACGAGGAGACAGCAGGACAGCACGGCGAGCGCCGGCTGCAGCGACTTCTCGCCATAATCCGCAGCAAAATACTGGCTGACATAGCCGGCGAGCGTCCCGCCCAATCCGGTACCGGCAAGGCCGATGAACATGTTGATTGTCGCCGACATCATGGCGCGCATCGCAACGGGGACCTGTGCAAAACTCAGCGAGATGATCGGGCCGAGGTGGAGGGTCATCATGAACTTCACGACGACGAAACAGGCGAGCGCAACATAGGCATTGGACGACAGCGCAAAAAGAAGCGCGAACGGAAAGGCGATCAGCAGGCCGATGCCCGCGAACCAGCCGTTGAAGCCGGGGTTGGCCTTGCCATAGCGGTCGCTGACCCAGCCCGCGAGCAGATTGCCGATCACCAGCCCCGCGGCCATGGCCCCACCGAGCCAAAAGCCGGTCTCGGCCTTGCTCATGCCGTGAACGCGCTGGAAGAATGAGGCGCCCCACAGGATAAGCGCGAAACCGGTCAGCGGAACCATCGTCAGGAGAAGGCCGACCCATCGCAGCGACACATTGCCCGCCATCGTTCGCAGGACTTCGCCAAGCGCGACCTGCCGCGCCGGGACGGTGACCTCGCCGCGGCCGCGCCGCGGCTCGGCGCTGAACAACCAGACCGCGACACCGATCCCGATCCCGGGAAGCCCGAGGATGAGGAAGACATCGCGCCAGCCGAAATATTGCGACAGCCACCCGCCGAGCGCGAGGCCGCCCGAAAGGCCGATGGCGCTCGCAGCCAGCATCCCCGAAATGACGAGGGTCCGCCGTTCGGTCGGATATATTTCAGTGAGCAACGAGTTTGTTGCCGGCCCCGCGCCGGCCTCGCCCGCCGCGAGTCCGATCCGCGCCGCCATCATTTGCCAGAAATTATGCGCCATGCCGCAAAGCGCCGTCGCGGCGCTCCAGATGATCACGCAGACCGAAATCACCAGCCTCCGGTCGCCGCGATCGGCATAGCGCGCGATCGGAAAGGCTGCGAGCGCATAGAAGAGCGCGAAGGACAGGCCGGTGAGCATCCCCAGCTGGCCATCGCCGAGCCCGAGTTCGGCCTTGATATCATCTTGGAACAGCGTGAAAATCTGCCGATCGACGTAGCTCAATATGGCGACAACAAAGAGCAGTGCGAATGTTATGTTGCGACGCGTCGGCGAAACAAAGCCAGCCATTCCAATTCCCTTTCGCGGAGAAAAAAAGGGGAGGTCCGGCCGTGCCGTCCCTCCCCCAATGCTCCCTAGGAGCCCCCTTGGTTCAGAAACGCACGGTTGCCGTCACACCATAGGTTGCCGGGTCGTTCCAGGCCGCGCTGACATAATTGAGTCCCCCGAGATACAGCGTGTAAAACGGCGTCCGTTCGTCGAAAATATTGCGTCCCCAGACGGCGATTTCATAATTGTCGTCCGGGCCGAAAGCGAGCGCGGCACGGGCATTGGTAATGCCCAGCGACGGACTCGTCGTCGCGTCGATGAAATTCTGGACCTGGTTCGCCGGAATTCCGTTGCGGATGAAATCGGCGGCCGTTTCCTGCGTCTGGTTCATCTTGTCCTGCCAGGTATAGCTGGCGCTGAGGTCGAGACGACCGAAGCCGAGGTCGCCGCTATAATTGGCGCCGACCGCAAACTGGTTCTTCACTACCGCAACGAAGCGCGAGTCCGACTTGTCGAAAGGCGTGAGCACGCCGCCTACCGCGATGAAGCCGTCGTAGCGCGTATATTTGGGATCGATGATCGAACCCGACGCGAAGATGTTCAGCCCGTCGACGATCTCGAAGCTGGCGTCGGCTTCGACCCCCCAGGTCTCGGTATCGGCATTTTCGAGGATCGTCTGCTGGACGCCGGAAATGCTCAGGATGACGCTGCGCTGCGCACCTTTGACCTTGTTGTGGAAACCCGCGATGTTGAAAGTGGCGCGGCGATCGAGGAACTGGAACTTTGCCCCGATTTCCTGCTCGTCGACGATCTCGGGCGCGGCCGGGGTCGAGTCGAACAGCGTCAGCGAACGCAGTTGCTGTGCACCCGAACGATAGCCGTTCGAATATTTGGCATAGAGCAGGATGTCGTCGGTCACCTTATAGTCGGCGCCGATCGTATAGGAAAAGTGGCTGAACGTGTCGGAGCGGCCACGATTGCAATCCTCCGGCAGCAGCGTGCCATCGCCGGCAGGCGTTCGCGACTTTCCGATCATGAACGACGTCGGCAAGCAGACCTGCGGCAAATCCCCGTTGTTCGGATAGACCGCTGACTGAGTGACCACGCCCTTGTCGTCGAGCGAATAGCGCCCGCCGACGTTGATGCTGAGCTTGTCGGTCGCATGGATACTGAGCTGGGTGTAGAGGCCGAACGAGTCGTTATTGATTCCGCCCGAAAAGCCCGACCAGGCCGAAGCGCCGTTGGTCGACGAGCGCGAGACGTCGGTGCCCTTTTCCTTGAAATAGGTGATCCCGCTCGCGAAATCGACCACGTCGTTGAACGCCTGTCCGGTGAACTGCACCTCGGCCGAATATTGTTCGAGATCCTGGATGCCCTGGGTGAAATGGCCCGGGAATGACGCCCCGTCGAGATCGATCAGGTTGTTGCCCTTGATCCGGCGGTACCCGCCGATGAATTTGGCCTGGCCGAAGAAGGTGTCGAGCGACAGCTTGGCGCTATAGGTCTGCGTCTTGACCCGGTTGAACAGGTCGGATGCCGGGGAGCCCGGATAGGTCGCGGGATTCGTGATCGCGACCTTGTCGGGATCGCCGCCCGTCAGTGCACGATCGCCTGCGGACACGTCGTTGCCGCCGAGCAGGAACAGAAGATTCTGGCGCGCCGGCCCGTTGATGTCGCTGTCGTACCATTCACCCGACAGCAGGAGATTCAGATTCTCGGTGATGTCGGCAGAAATCTTGAGACGACCGTTCCATGTCTCGCGGCCGCCATAACCCACGTCGCGGCGGACATCGCGCTGATAGTCGTCGCGTTTCCCGTAAAAAAGTGCGCCGCGCACCGCGACCCGGTCACCCAGCGGCACATTGAGGATCGCCGTTCCCTCGCGCTGGTCGAACCGGCCGTAGGTGCCGCGCAGCGAACCCGAGAACTCGCCCATGACCGGATCGTTCGTCTGCAGGAGCACCGCGCCTGCCGACGTGTTCCGCCCGAAGAGCGTACCTTGCGGCCCCTTGAGGACCTGCACGCTCTGCATGTCGATCAGCTCGGTGTTGAGGCCATAGGCGCGGGCTATATACATTTCGTCGAGATAGACCCCGACCGAAGGCTCCAGCGTCGCGAGCGTGTCGTTCTGTATCTGCCCGCGCATCCCGAAATTCAGCGCGGTCGGGTTGTTGCCGCCGGCGCGAATGTTGAAGCCCGGAGTGAAGCTCGCGACGCTCGCCACGTCGGTGATGCCCTGCTGCTCCAGATTCTCGCCGGTGAAGGCGGTGATCGTAACGGGCGTGTCCTGAATATTGGAAGCCTGCTTGGTGATCCCGATGACCACGATGGCTTCGTCGTCATATTTGGTTTCCGCTGGCTCGGTCTCTGCAGGCGCCTGCTGCGCATATGCGGACGTCGAAGACAGCGCGATAGCCGCGAGCGATGCGGCCGCGAGAATCCGGTAGGAAACGTATTTCTGGTTGAAATTCATAGCCAACATCCTCCCTGCGAAGCTTCCTGGCGGCCTCGCTTGCCGAGTTATATAACTAGGTCTAACAAGATAGACAAGTGGAATGCGAATTCCGCAGCGTAAATTGCGCCGATGACGCTAGATGTGCTCTTTCGGCAACAGGCGCGCGAGCGAGGGGATGTCGGCGAAAGCGCGCAGGACGTCGTTGAGATGCGTGCAACCGAGCGTGCCGGCAAGCGTGTCGAGGACGGCCTGGCGAAAGGCTTCGACCGGCTGGCCCACCATTCGCGCCACCTTCATCGAAGCGCCCGGACATTCGCGAAACGGCAGGATCAGGGGAAGCGCCTGAATCGAGAGGAGCGTGCCGCTTGCCTCATCGATTTCGGCATAGACGCGATATTCATGGATCGCTGTGCGGGTGCCGTGCGGATTGGGCCCGCTATCCTGAAAGCCCGCATCGACCTTCAGCACCCCCTCGGCGCGCCACAGGTCGATGCGGCGGGCGCGGCGCGCTTGCGGCCTGCCCTCCTGAGCAGGCAGCATGTGCCAGCCGATCGGGTCGGCGGGATCGACCAGCGGGCCAACCTCGGTCGATGATTGATCGGCGTGCTCCACGCTCCCGTCTTCGGACAGCGAACTCGCCCCTTCGGTGAACCCGGTGCAGATGTTGACCATCCGCCCCTTGTTGCCCGCCGTCTTCCGGACACCATTCTTCACCCGTTCCTGCCAGTCGGGAGTCCAGCGCGACCAGATCCAACCTGCAACAAGGCTCGCGCCGGCGAAGTCGTCGAGTAACTGGAAAATCGCAGACCCCCGCAAATCACCCAGCGTCGCGGCAAGCGCGTGACGGCTCGCACCCCCTGCGCGCACCCCGACCATCTCGCCTGTTCGCGGGTGGGCGGGGCTCGCCGCGATTTCCTCTATCTCGCGGATCGGCGAGGCTTTGATCCGAAAATCGCCCCGATCGAGTTCGACCGGCTCGCCGTTGAAGGGTGTCAGCAGGTCGCGCGCGCGCCCCGTCATGATCCACGACTGCCCGAAGCCTTCCGGCCAGTCGGAATCGATCGAGGTCGTGCGGCGGATAGACCCGGGACGGCGCGGCGGCGCCGTCCCCGCCGACTGGCGCGCAAACGGAAATTGCTGGGGCGCGCTCAATGCCGGCACCTCATTTCGGCGGCATCCGGATCGCGCCGTCGAGGCGCAGATTCTGGCCGTTGAAATAGCCGTTGCGGGCAAGCTCCAGTACGAGGCTGCCGAATTCCTCGGGATGGCCGAGCCTTTTCGGGAACGGCACGGATGCGGCGAGCCCCTCGAATATGGCGGGCGCCTTGTCCTTCACCGCAAGCATCGGCGGGGTCGCAAATATCCCCGGCATGATCGAATTGACCCGGATGCCGAGGTCCATGAGGTCGCGCGCCAGCGGCAGGACGAGCCCGTTGACACCGGCTTTCAGCGAACCATAGCCGACCTGTCCGATTTGCGCATCCTGCGCCGCCGCCGAGGCGGTCAGCACGATCGCGCCGCGCTCGCCGTCGTCGTTGAGCGGGTCGGCGTTCGCCATCCCGAGCGCCGACAGCGATGCAAGGCGATAGCTGGCGATCAGGATGCCCTGCGCCGAAAAGGCATAGTCGTCGGTGGAGTAGCGAACATAGCCGCCGCTGGTCTTGTCGAAGCGGACCGTCTTGCCGCCCTTCGAAATCTGCGCACAATGGACCAGGATGCGTTCCTGCCCATGCGCCGCGCGCGCCGCGTCGAAGCCCGCGACCACACTGTCCTCGCTGGTGATGTCGACCTTGCAGAAGATACCGCCGATCGCGTCGGCCACTGCCTTGCCGCCCTCCTCGTTGACGTCGAAGATCGCAACCTTGACGCCCGCGCTCGCGAGAGCTTCCGCACTGGCGCGGCCGAGGCCCGATGCGCCGCCCGTCACCACCGCTGCGATATTGTTACCCAATTGCATTGCTTGCTTCCTTCGATTGCTGATTATTGCAGAACTTCGAGATTGCCGCCGTCGACGATGAGCACCTGCCCGGTGATGAAGCCGGCACGGTCGGAACAGAGAAAAGCGGCCGCCGCGGCCATATCCTCGGGCGTTCCCATCCGTTGCACCGGCCACTCGCTCACCCGCTCGGCGATATGCTCTTCGTAGCTCTGGCCCTTCGCTTCGGCGATCTTCGTGAAGACCTCCCTGAACTGCGGCGTCGCGATCGCGCCCGTGCCCAGCGTGTTGACGGTAACTCCATGGGGACCGAGCTCGGCGGACAATGTCTTGGACAAGGCGAGCGCGCCGACGCGGTAGGTGTTTTGCGCCGCGCGCTGGAGCTTGCGGTGCGGTGCCTTCACCGAATTGGTCCCGATCGTCAGGATGCGCCCCCAGCCCTTGGCCTTCATATGCGGGAAAACCGCCTGCACTGCCCAGCGGAATGCCATGACATTATTGTTGTTCGCCGCGGCGAAAGTGTCGTCGTCGACTTCGAGAAACGGCCCCTTGGGCCCCGAGTCGACATTGAAGATCAGAATATCGGGCGGACCGAAGGCGTCGGTGGCCGCCTGTACGGCGCGCGCGATGCCCTCTTTGGTCGTGCAGTCGGCCGAAACGCCGACCGCTCGACCGCCCGCCGCCTCCACTTCGGCAACCGCGGCATCGATCGTCGCCTGCGTTCGCGCCGCAATCACGGTCAGGCACCCCTCGCGCGCGAATTCATGCGCGCAGCCGAGCCCGATCCCCTTCGACCCGCCGAAGACGAGCGCCACCTTGCCCTTGATTCCAAGATCCATCAGTTCGCCTTTCCGTGCTGGGCCTTCAGCCGTTCCTGCAATATTTCGTTGCGCCCTGCCGGCGCCGCGACGGTCGAGCCGCCATCCATCTTGATCGTCGTGCCGGTGATGTAGTCGGACCGCGCCGAAGCGAGGAACAGGCAGGCGTGCGCAATGTCCTCGGGCGTCCCGGCGCGTCCGACGGGAACCGTCGCGCCATAGGCGGCGAGGCCGTCGTCGCCGAGCACCGCCTTCGCACGGTCGCTCGCGACGAGACCCGGATTGACCGCATTGACGGTAATCCCCTCGCCCACGACATCGCCCGCGGCTGCGCGGACGAACGCGTCGAGTGCCGCCTTCGCCATGCCATAGGCGGTCATGTTCGGGACGACGTTGAATGTCCCGTTGATCGACCCGATCGCGATAAACCGCCCGCCGTCGTTCGCCTTGGCAAGATATGGCCGCGCTGCGTCGAGCAGCCACCAGGCTGCCTTTGCGATGCTGGCAAATCCCGCCTCGAGCCGGTCGTCGTCGACATGTCCGAGGCCGCCGTGCGGGATGTCGGCGGCGGCATGGACGATGACATCGACCCCGCCGAACGCCGCAACGGCCGCATCGACAAGCGCACGGCAATCGTCATGCCGCGAAATGTCGACGCCGACGATTTCGGCCACGCCGCCCGCTGCTTCGATCTCGGCCTTCACGTCCGTCGCGTAGGAGAGCGTCCGTGCGCCCAGCATGACGTTCGCACCCGCCGCCGCGAAGGCCTGGCCGATCCCGCGTCCGACCCCGCGGCCGCCGCCGGTAACGATCACCGACTTGCCGGCAAATGACTCGGCCATCGCTCTCTCCCTTGCTCTCTTCCCGGATCACATCTATTACCTAGTTTAATAAGTGGAGCAAGGGAGAATGCGATGACCGTCAAGGGACTCGAACGAGGAAGGCGCGCCGCGCTGCTGATTTCGGAGATGCAGAACGGGATCACCGACCCCGCTTTCCGCGAGACGCCGCTCGCCGAGCAGGTCAGAGCGCGCGGCATTGTCGACACGATAAACGAACTTGCCGCCGGCTTTCGCACGCGGGGCCTCCCTGTCGTGCATTGCACCGTCACCGCGCGGCCCGATTTTCTGGGATGGAACCGCAATTGCGTCCTCGCGGCGCGCATCCACAAGGAAGCCAATCTGGTTTCGGGTAGCAGTTTCGCCGCCATTCATGACGACATCGTTGTCGGCGACAGCGACATCATATCCGAACGCCATCATGGCATGGCCGCCTTTACCGGCACCGATCTCGACGCCACGCTGCGCGGTCTCGGGATCGACACGGTGGTCTTCTGCGGCGTGTCGACCAATGTCGCGCTGATGGGCGGATCGGTGGAGGCGGTCGGTCATGGCTATACCGTCGTGATCGCGGAGGATTGCACCGCGGGCGGCACGGCCGAGACGCACCAGGTCCAGATCGCCATGCACCTGCCGCTCGTCGCGTCGGTTTCCACCAAGGATGCCGTTCTTGCATCGGAAGCACTCAATTGACCAAACTTGCCGGCCGCGCGGCCTTCGTCACCGGCGGCGCCGGCGGGATCGGCTTCGCGATCGCGGCAGCGCTCGCGGACGAGGGCATGCGCGTCACCATCGCCGATGTGGCCACCGACCGGCTGGGCGATGCGGTGTCGCGATCCGGCGGCAGGTTTGCCGCCCAGCGGCTCGATGTCACCGACGAGACGAGTTGGCGCGAGGCGATCGACGCGGCGGAGCAAGCCCTCGGAGCGATCTCGATGCTTGTCAATTCGGCCGGAATCGGGGGCGGCGCCGCGGTGGGAGCCGACGCGCCCGCACGCTGGAAGCTGGTCCAGGAGGTCAATGCCCTCGGTCCGTTTCTCGGCGCCAACCTCCTCATCCCGCGCATGCGCGAACTCGAAAGCGCAGCCCATATCGTGAATGTCGCCTCGCTCGCCGGGCTTTGCGCAACGCCGTCGATGTCGGCCTATAACGCGTCGAAATACGCGCTTGTGGGATTGACCGACACGTTGCGCGGCGAACTGGCGGGAAGCAATATCGGCGTATCGCTCGTTTACCCCGGCACTGTCCGCACCGACTTCATCGCCAATGCACAGAATATCATCGCCGACCGGACAAACATCGCGCCGCGCCCGTCGGGGACGGAGAATCTGCTGGCCAAGGGAATGGCGCCCGAAGAGTTCGCGCGCCTCGTCGTCGCCGGCGTCAAGGCCGGCGACTATCATATCTTCACGCACGGCGGTTGGGGCGCGCGACTTGCCGCGCATTTCGATGACCGCATGGCTGCCTATGGCGACGAAAGCCGGTTCGAAGGCGGACAGGATCTGACCGAACTCGACCGCGCGATCGGCGCCATCATGGATCAGTCCGCAAACAGGGCCTGAAGCGCGGGCGCCGACGGCTTCATCGACGGGGTGCGCGGAAAATCGTCGACGTAGAGAATATGGACGGGCACCTGATAGGCGATCAGCCGGTCCTTGAGCCACGTCCTGAGATCGTCGAGCAGCGGCGGCTGGGCGCCTTCCTTCAGGATGATCGCGGCAGCGGGCACCGCGCCGAGCCGCGTGTCGGGTACCCCGATGACAGCGGCCTCGCGCACCGCCGGATGCTCGTTCAATATCTTCACCACATCGTCGGGATGCACCTTGAAACCGCCGCGGATGATCGCATTGTCGGCGCGTCCCTTGATGAACAGGAAACGATCGTCGTCGAGAACGGCGCGGTCGGTCGTTCGCAGCCACTGCATTCCGTTGTTGAGTTGCCGTCCCTTGAGTTCGAGCAGCCCTTCCGCTCCCGCGGCCAGTATCTCTCCATTCTCGGGGTCGACCACGCGTGCCTCGATGTCGCCGTGAATCCGGCCGACGGCACCGCGCTTCTCCTTCCACAAGTTACGAAAATCGTCGATCGTCCAGCCAGCGACGGCGCCGGCGAATTCGGTCGCCCCGTAATTGCCGCAAATCGGGATGCCATATTTGTCGAAAAAGGCGTCGACGAGATCGGCGGGCAGCGGCGCGGTGCCCGAGATGAGCGACCGCAGGCTCGAAAGATCGGCCGGGTCGACGTCGGCCTCGAGCAGCATGCGCACGGCGGACGGCACCGCGGGCGCGACGGCGGGGCGGTTGCGCTTCACCGCATCGACCCAGGCCTCGACGCTGAACTTCTCGAGCAACGCGATCTTGCGCCCCGCGGCGAGTGCGGCGATGCAGCCATAAATACCCCCGATATGGGTGAGCGGATTGACCACCATCGTGCAGCCCGAATTCAGTTTCGGCGGATCGTCGAAACTCCGGCCGCGCTCATATTTCGTGAAGCCGCGAAAGCTCGCATCGAACGCGTCGCGGCTGAGCGGAATACGCTTGGGCGATCCCGTCGTGCCGCTGGTGAGCATCTCGATCGCGACGCCGGGCGAGGTCTGGATGTCGGTGCGGACACCCGACTGCAGCACGCGGACGCCCTCGAGACGCGGGCCGATTTCGATCACGGCCGAACCCGCGCGATCGAGCGCCTCGCTCAATCCGGCGCGCGCGAGATCGGTCGCATCGGCGATGATGACGGGGAGTCCCAGCCCCTCGACATCGGCGAACAGCTTCGCGTCGGGAAGGATCGGGTTGAGCGTGACAAGGCAGCGGTCGGTCGAAAGGACGGCAACGATAGCGGCGACATGTCCGGGCCGATTGCGCAGCATGATGCCGACCCTGGCATTTTCGGGCAGGTTCATCGCATCAAGAGCAGCCTCGATCGCGCGGACATTGTCGGCGATCTGGCGCCAGCTATAGTCGCGGCCCTCGAAGTCGATCTCGGTGCGCTCGGGATCGATCGCCATGATCGCGCGAAGCTTTTCGGTCATCAGCGCCATCAGAGTGCGAGCCCGCCGCTGGCTTCGATGATCTGTCCCGTCACCCAGCGCGCGTCTTCGCCGAGGAGCATCATCACCGCGCCGGCAATATCCTCCGGTTCGCCGAGCCGCCCCATCGGCGTGTGTTTCGCGGTCGCCTCGTCCCACCCTTCCTGCGCGCGCAGTCCGGCGATGAAGTCGGTCGCGACCGCCCCGGGCGCGATGCAATTGCAGGTGATACCGCGCTTTGCGACCGCGAGCGCGGTCGAGAAGGTCAGGCTCTGGATCGCGCGCTTGGTCATCGCATAGCCCGATGCGAACGGCTGGCCGATCTTGCCCGACATCGAGCCGATATTGACGATCCGGCCGCCATCGCGGAGGCGCGGCAACGCGGCCTGCGTCACGAAATGCGGTCCCTTGACGTTGACCGCGAACATTTCGTCGAACAGATCCTCGGAGCCCGCCTTCAGGCTCGCATCACGGCCGCCGCGTCCGACGCCGGCGTTGTTGATCAATATGTCGAGGTTCGGACCTTCACCGAATGCCGCATCGCAGGCGGAGAACATCGCTTCGATGCCCGCCAGCGTCGAAACATCCGCCCGCACCGCGAACGCGCGCCCGCCCGCCGACCCGATTTCGGCAACGAGCGCTTCGGCGGCATCGCGGCTCCCGGAATAGTTCACCGCCACATGCGCGCCCGCCGCGCCGAGTCGACGCGCGATCGCCGCTCCGATACCCCGCGACGCGCCGGTGACGAGTGCCGTCTTTCCGCCCAGGTCCATAATTCGTCTCTCCCGAAGTGTTCGACATAATTGACTTAGTTATACAACTCGTGCAAGCCTTATCGAAACAGAACGGGAGGCGGAATGTCTGATTTGATCGAGAGCGAGCGCGAAGGCGCCTTGCGAATCCTGACGTTGAACCGCCCTGACCGGCACAATGCGATGGATGACGAGATGTCGGAGCGGTTCCAGAAACTGCTGGGCGAAGCGCTCGACGAAAGCGAAACCAGCGCGATTCTGATCCGCGCCGTGGGTAAATCCTTCTGCTCGGGCCGCGACACCAATGTTCTCGGTCACCGCGCCCGCGACGAGAGCGATTTCCACTTCGTGCGGCGGCATCAGGAAGGGCGCCTCCGGATGCAGGAATCGACCAAGCCGATCATCGCCGCGCTGAAGGGCGGCGCGATCGGCGGCGGGTGCGAGCTTGCGCTCGCGGCCGATATACGGATCAGCGACACCAGTCTGAAGATGGCCCTGCCCGAGATACTTTACGGCGTGCTGCCCGATACCGGCGGCACCCAGATGATGACCGCGCTGATCGGCCCGTCGCGCACCAAATATATGGTGATGACCGGACAACGTATCGATGCCGAAACCGCGCTCGAATGGGGTGCGGTCGATTTCGTCGTCGCGCCCGAGGATCTCGACGCAAAAGCCCTCGAACTGGCCCGCGACATCGCTGCCAAACCGCCCATCAACCTGGCGCTGGCCAAGGAAATGATCAACCTGATGCACGGATCGACCATCCGCACGGGCACGCGCGCCGAACTTTACGCGCAAAGCTACCTCTTCAAGACCGACGACTATCAGGAAGCGCGCACCGCAATCCGCGAGAAGCGCGCGCCCAACTACAAGGGGAAATAAGATGGCGTTACCCGCTCCGCCGCCGCTTGGCGCCAAGGCGCTTCCCGACGGCACCTACGACGGACAGGTGGTCGCCGTCACCGGCGGCGGCACCGGCCTCGGCAAGGGCATGGCGGTCGAATTCGCCCGGCTCGGTGCAAAGATCGCGGTACTCAGCCGCAAGCCCGAGCATCTCGAAGCCGGGCTCGCCGCGCTTCATGCGGTCGGCGCCGAAGCCATCGCGGTGGCTTGCGACGTGCGCGATCCCGAGGCGATCGCCAGAGCGTTCGACGAGATCGAAGCCAGGCTCGGCCCGGTCGACGTGCTCATCAACAATGCCGCGGGCAATTTCCCGGCGCCTGCCGAGGAAATGACGCCGAACGGATTCCGCACCGTCGTCGATATCGTACTCAACGGCACCTATAACTGCAGCCGCGAATTCGCCGTCCGGCGGCTGGCCGCCGGGATGCCCGGCGCGATCCTCAATATCGGCGCGACCTACAGCTGGACCGGTGGCCCCGGCACATCGCATTCGGCGGCGGCAAAGGCCGGCGTGACCAATCTGACGCAAAGTCTTGCGGTCGAATGGGCGCCCGACGGCATCCGCGTCAATTGCCTTGCCCCGGGCCGTTTCCCGCATGAAGACATGCCCGGGCACATGACCCGGCATCGTGAAGGCGAAACGGGTGACAATACGGTGCCCGGACTGCGCG
Source organism: uncultured Sphingopyxis sp. (assembly GCA_966250105.1). Classification (GTDB taxonomy): domain Bacteria; phylum Pseudomonadota; class Alphaproteobacteria; order Sphingomonadales; family Sphingomonadaceae; genus Sphingopyxis. Next base: position 67,756 of record CBINGC010000005.1, read on the forward strand.
TCGGCGAATTGCGCGAACTTGGCTGGATGGCGACGTTCATCTGCTCGCCCTATGCGAGCTATCTGTCGGGCCACACGGTCGTGCTCGACGGGGCCAATTGGCTGCGCCGCAGCCTCGTGATGCCCGAATTTGTGCCGATCCGCGAGCAGTTCGGCAAGCGCGCCGTGGAAAGCGGCAGCGCGAAAGCGGCGATCGCCAAGACCCGCGGCGACGCCGGGTGAGCGACGAAGCTCTCGTCCTGCGCGACGACGCGGACGGCGTCTGCACGCTGACCCTCAACCGGCCGGGTCAGCGAAACGCCGTCAATCGCGACCTTTTCCGCGCGTTTCGCGCACATGTCCGCGACATCGAAAGCCATGGCGACGATGTCGCGGTTCTCGTCGTCACCGGCGCGGGCGGGCATTTTTGTGCGGGGCATGATCTCAAATCGCCGCCCCATCCCGACGCGCTCGGCTGGCTGCGGCAGGAAATGCTCACCCTCGAGAGGCTGACCGCCCTGCCCCAGCCGGTGATCGCAAAGGTCCAGGGCAGTTGCTACACCGGCGGGCTCGAATTTGCGCTCTCGGCCGACTTCATCGTCTGCGGGGAAAGTGCACGTTTCGCCGACACGCACGGCAAATGGGGGCTGGTCCCGGGCTGGGGCCTCTCGCAGCGCCTGCCGCGCCGCATCGGTCAGGCAAAGGCGCTCGAGATGATGCTTACCTGCAGACCCTATACGGGCGAGGAAGCCGCTGCGATGGGGCTGGCGAACTATTGCGTCCCCGATGACGCGCTCGACGCCAGGGTCTCCGAAATAACGAGCCTGATCCGCGGCAACAGCCGGCACAGCAATGCCGAGAACAAGCGGCTGATCTACGACACCGACGGGATGGCGCTCGGCGCGGGCCTCAGCCATGAACTCATGCGCAACGCGGGATTCGATCCTGCCATGCGCAAGAAGGGCGAGCCGATCGGCGCCGCAAGAAAGACCGGCTGATGGACATCGGATTTTCACCCGAAGAGACCCGCTTTCGCGAAGAATGCCGCGCGTGGCTGCATGCCAATGTCCCGGCCGAGAAGCGTCCGCTCAATGCGGACGAGGCGCTCGATTTCGACAAGGCGTGGCAACGGCGGCTGTTCGACGCCGGTTGGGCCGGGATCAACTGGCCCGAGGATTATGGCGGGCGCGGCCTTTCGATCGTCGAGCAGGTCATCTGGCTCGAGGAATATGCCAAGGCGCATGCGCCGTGGATCGGTTCCAATTTCGTCGGCGTGAACCATGGCGGGCCGACGCTGATCATCAATGCCAGCGAAGAACAGAAGGCCTATCATCTGCCGCGCATCCTCAAGGGCGAGGCGATATGGTGCCAGGGCTTTTCGGAGCCCGGCGCGGGGTCGGATCTTGCCGGCATCAAGACGCGGGGCCGGATCGAAGGCGACGAGCTCGTCGTCAACGGATCGAAGATCTGGACGAGCTTCGCGCATGTCGCCGACTGGCAGGAACTGGTTCTGCGCACCGAGGACGGGTCACAGCGGCACAAGGGATTGAGCTGGGCGATCTGCGACATGCATGCGCCCGGGATCACGATCCGCCCGATCCAGAAGATGTCGGGGCAGGTCGAGTTCGCCGAGGTATTCTACGACGATGTGCGCATTCCGCTTGCCAATGTCGTCGGCGGGCTGGGCAATGGCTGGAATGTCGCGATGTCGACGCTCAGTTTCGAGCGCGGTACCGGCTTCATTGCCGATCAGGTGAAGCAGAGCCAGGAAATCGCCGAATTGATCGCGACCGCACGGGGCAGCGGCATGATCGGAGACGATCGCATCGCCGACAGCCTTGCGCAGATGCGGGCCGAAGTCGCGGCGCTGCGTGCGATGACCTACCGGAATATTTCCGAAGTCGTCCGCACAGGCCAGCCCGGTCCCGAAGCATCGGTGATCCGGCTGTTCACTTCGGAGCTTGGCCAGCGGCTGGAACGGATGGCGGTCCTTTTGATGGGCGACGCGGCGATCGACTTCGCCTACGGCGACGACAATGCGGTCGGCGACTATCTTCGCGGATTTGCGGCGACGATTGCCGGCGGCACGGCGCAGATCCAGCGCGACATCATCGGCGAGCGGCTGCTCGGCCTGCCAAAATCGAGGTGAGAGCATGGATTTGACCCCGAACGACGAGCAACTCGCCCTGCAGACGGCGACCGCCGACTGGTGCCGCGATAACATGCCGCTCGAAGCGGCGCGATCGCGGCGGGCTGGACTTTGGCAGGACCTCGAGGCGATGGGCTGGAGCGCCATGACGGCGCCCGGCATGGACCTCGACCATGCGACCGAGGCGCTTGTGTTCGCCGAACTCGGTCGCTTTCTCGCCCCGATGGGGCTCATTTCGACCGCGGCGGCGAACCGCTGGTTCGCCGGAAGCTTCGAAGGCAAGGCAGGTCTCGCGCTCCCGGTCACGGGCTCGGATGCGATGCGCATCCTCGATCCGGTCGAGGCCGGCACGGCGGTGATGTGGAGTGCGCAATCCGTCGCCCTATACGCCGCCCCGGACGACCAGCCGCATCGTCCGACCATCGATCTGTCGACGCTCCAAGGGCGGCAGCCTTCCACAAGCCCGGTGGCCGTGTCGAACGCCCCCACCTCGCCGCTCCATCTGCAATTGCTGTCGGCCGCCTATGCCGTCGGCTGCGCCGATGCCGCGCGCGACATGGCGGCGGATTATGCCAGGCTGCGCGAGCAGTTCGACCGTCCGATCGGCTGGTTCCAGGCATTGAAGCATATCTGTTCGGATATGGCGGTGCGGGCCGCGGTCGCCCGGTCGCAGCTCTATTATGCCGCCTGCGCGCTTGATGCGAAAGATGGCGAAGCGGCGTTCCATGTTGCCGCCGCGAAGCGCCTTGCCGATCAGGCGGCGATCGACAATGGCCGCGCGAATATTCAGGTCCACGGCGGCATCGGCATGACCGACGAAGCGGCTCCGCACCTCTGCCTGAAGCGCGCGCATCTGCTGCAATTCATCGCACCCGCCGACGCGGCGCTTTTGCTGGAGGACGCCGCATGACGAAAATCGCCGCATGGGGGGTGAGATCGGCGACCGACACCGTCGCGCCGATCGCCATCGAACGGCGCGCGCTGCGTCCCGGGGATGTCGATATCGAGATCCGATATTGCGGCGTGTGTCATTCGGACATGCATCAGGCGCACAACGACTGGCACAATACCGCCTACCCGCTCGTTCCGGGGCACGAGATCGTCGGTGTCGTGCGCGCCATCGGCTCGGCGGTTACGAAGTTTGTGGTCGGCGACAGGGTTGCGGTGGGTTGTCTCGTCGACAGCTGCCTCACCTGCGATGCGTGCGCCGCCGATCAGGAACAATATTGCTATTATCGCGCGACCGGCACCTACAACAGCAAGGATCGGCAAGACGGGTCGCCAACCCATGGCGGCTATTCATCGGCCATCGTCGTGCGCGAGGAATTTGTGCTTCGCCTGCCCGAAGCGCTCGACATGGCGAAGGCAGCGCCGCTGCTCTGCGCCGGCATCACAACCTATTCGCCGCTGCGCCACTGGAAGGTCGGGCCGGGCATGAAGGTCGGGGTCGTCGGCCTTGGCGGCCTTGGCCATATGGGGGTCAAGTTCGCTGCCGGTCTGGGCGCCGAGGTGACGATGATCACCACATCGCCCGCCAAGGCGGCCGATGCGCAGAAGCTGGGCGCGCATCACGTCCTGATTTCGTCCGACACGGATCAAATGAAGGCAGCGGCGCGAAGCTTCGACTTCATCCTCGACACCATCCCGGTCGCGCACGAGGTGCAGCCCTATCTGCTGCTACTCAAGCCCGACGGCGCGCATGTCATCGTCGGCGCGATCGACATGGTTCAGCTGCACACCGGCCTGCTGCTCGGCGGGCGCAAGACGCTTTCCGGTTCGGCGATCGGCGGGATCGCCGAAACGCAGGAGATGCTCGATTTCTGCGCCGAGAAGAATATTCTGCCCGAATGCGAAATGATCCGCATGGACGACATCAACACGGCCTTTGAAAGGCTGGAAAAGGCGGACGTCAAATATCGCTTCGTGATCGACATGGCGACACTTTGACCCCTGCCAGCTAACGCGGCTTGTCGCGATCGGCGAAAGCGGCGAGGATCAGCCTGACCCAGCGACGACGATCGCCGGGCCGGCTGTAGATCACCGTATCGATGCGCGGGGCATCGCCGAGCAAGGGATAAATCTCCTCCCCTTCTTCCTCGTGTCGCGGCAATATCCGCGTCGTCCATAGCAAATGCGGTAGACCGCGCGAGCGCGCGAAGCGCGCGATGGCGCGGCGATCGGCTTCCGGCGCGGCAATCAGCTGCGCGCCATGCGCAATGAGTCCGGCATAGACGAGCGAGACGACCGGCGAATCCTGGTTTCCCGGAGAAATGGCCACCTGCTCGTCGGCGAGATCGTCGATCGAAATGCCTTCGCTCCCCGCCAGCCGGTGTGTTGGCGGCACGGCAATGTGACAATAGCGGCGGGCGACGTGGGTTTCGGCAAGATCGGGTTCGGTCACCGATGGCGCCGACAGCGAGAAAAAAATATCGAGCGTGCCGTCGCGCAGCTTCGCCATCAATTCGGCGCGCGTGCCGTAGACGATTTCCAGTCGCAGTTCGGGATATCGATTCTGGAACGCATCGATCGCATCCATGCGCTGGTCGGCGGCGAACGAATAGGCGCCGATCCGCAGGATCGAATTGGTGGCCGCGCGGAGAGCCCGGGCCGCGGCGAGGATATTCTGCTCGGAGTCGAGCAGGGCCTGCGCATGCGGCAGCATAGCCTGCCCGTCTGCCGAGAGGGCGACCGAGCGCGAATTTCGGGTCAGCAAGGTGAGCTGTAGCTGATCCTCCAGCCGCCGGATGTGCTGCGAGACGGCCGACTGCGCGATTTCGAGGGTTTCCGCCGCCTGGGTAAACGAACGCTTCTCGGCGATCGTCACGAAGCTCAGCACCTGTCGAAGATCAAGCATGTCAGTCCCATCTATCTCGTTTCGTGATAGATAACCCCGAATATCGCTGATGATCAATCCTCCGGCCGATGGCAGCTAGGCGAGCGTCAGATCCGTCGCAAACGAACGGATCCAAGCAGGGAGAGCCATGTTGACCATCGCCGCCACATCCATTCGCGCGCTCGTGTTTGCCAGCCTGTTCGGCGCCAGCGCCGCCCATGCGCAGTCAACCGCGCCGGCCGACGAAACCGAAAGCGCCGCCGGAGAGGCGCCGGATGCCGGCGACATCGTCGTCACGGCACAGCGGCGCGAAGAACGGCTGCAGGACGTGCCGATCGCGATTTCGGCCTTTTCGGGACAGGCGCTCGAAAGCGCGGGCATTTCGTCGACCAACGACCTGACCCAGATCACCCCCAGCCTGAACTTCACCCAATCGTCCTTCTCGCCGCAGCCGACGATCCGCGGTCTCGGCACGCGCGGCGTCGCCGCCGGCGATGAATCGCTCGTCCCCGTCTACATCGACGGCGTCTATCAACCTTTTCTCGGCAGCATCGCCACCGAGCTCAACAATGTCTCGCGCGTCGAGGTCCTCAAAGGCCCGCAGGGCGCGCTATTCGGGCGCAACAGCACCGGCGGCGCAATCAATATCGTGACGCTCGATCCCGACAATGACGAGATGCTGCGGGGCAGCCTGAGCTATGGCAGCTACGACGAGCGCATCCTGAAACTTTACGCCAACGGCGGCGACGACGTCGTCGCGGCGAACGTCGCCTTCACCCTCAACAAGGACGACGGCTATATCACCGACCTCAATGGCGGCCCGAAAAAGGGCTGGGTCGACACATGGGCGCTGCGGACCAAGCTTCTCGTCCGCCCGGCCGACTGGCTCGACCTGATCGTCGCCTATGGGCATGTCACGCGCGACGATACGCTGGCGACGGGCCAGCAGCCCTATCTCAACAATGTCGTCACGGCGCAGACCCCCGGGGTGATCCTCCCGACCCGGCCGAACGAAACGTCCGGGATGGGCGGGCAGCTCAATCTGAGGCAGGATTCGGCGTCGCTGACCGTTCGCGCCGACCTCGGCTTCGCCGACCTGACCTCGATCAGCGCCTACGACAATGCCGAGCAGTTCATCGATTCCGACGTCGACAGCACCAACATCGAACGGTCGCGCCTGCCGGTCGACTATTTCGCGCGTTCCTTCATGCAGGAGCTTTATCTGACCGGCGAGACCGGGCGGCTCAACTGGATCGTCGGCGGGAGCTATTTCAACCAAGATGCGGGCTATACGCGGCAGCAGGTCATCACCAACGGCAATCCGGCCGGTCCGGGCTCCAGCGACGTCACCTCGAACGTCGGCACCGATTCGGTCGCCATCTATGCACAGGGAACCTATGATTTCACCGACAGCCTCTCGCTGACGCTCGCCGGGCGCTACACCAACGAGCACAAGGACTTCTTCATCGAGAATAATATCAGCGGCGCGACGCTGGAGGCGGAGCATCGCTGGGAAGTCTTCACTCCCTCCGCGACGCTGCAATATCGCATCAACAGCGATGCCAATATCTATGCGAAGGCCGGCAAGGGCTTCAAATCCGGGCTGTTCGGGGCATCGACCTTCAGCACCGTCCCGGTCAATCCGGAAAATGTCTGGCAATATGAACTGGGCACCAAGCTCAAGCTCGGAGGCTGGCTCAACGCCAATTTCGCCGCCTTCTACACCGACTATACCGACATGCAGGTCAACATCCGCATCAACAATCTATCGACGCTGCAAAATGCGGGTGCGGCGGAAATCTATGGCATCGAAGGCGAGTTGTTCGGCCGCCCGACACGCGGCCTCAACGTGCGGCTCGGCTTTTCGAAGCTCTGGGGCGAGTTTACCGACTTCGAGAATGCGGTCGGTTACGAGCCGCTGCCGACGGGCGGAAATCGCATCATCACCTTCGACGCGACGGGCAACAAGATCATCCGCACGCCGCTCTTCTCGGTCAATTCCGGCTTCGACTATGAGTATGAACTGGACAATGGCAACAGCCTGCTCCTGTCCGCCAATGCCTATCATGCCGGCAAAAGCTATCGCGATGCCGACAACCGGATTGTCGAAGGTGCAAGAACGCTGGTGAACGGCGAGATCGGCTTCCGTCTCGCGAACCCCAATCTCACCTTCACGCTGTGGGGCAAGAATCTGCTCGACGAGACCTATACCGTCTACGTCCTCGCCGGAGGAACGGCGGACTCCGCACTCTATGGCCGGCCGCGGACATTCGGCGGACGGGTTTCCTTTGAATTTTGATCCTCCACCTCCTCCGTCGGGGTCCGGCGCAAGCCGGCCCGACGGAGCCTTCTTCCCGGCGCGCCGTCTGGCGGTGCCGTAATCGAGGAACGATCATGCACATTGCTGATGGCGGCCCGGCGGTCGAACCCGGCACAGCCGCGAGGGGTTTCCTTCGCGGATGGCCGATGATCTGGCTGTTTCTGCTGCTCTACATTTTCTCCTTCATCGACCGGCAGATCATCACCATGATGGTCGAGCCGCTCAAACGCGATCTGGACCTTACCGATTTCCAGATCAGCCTTATGATGGGACCGGCCTTCGGTCTGTTCTTTGCGCTGTGCGGCCTGCAGATGGGCTGGCTGGTCGACCGTTTCTCGCGGCGCTGGATTACGCTGGCGGGTGTCACCCTGTGGGGTTTCGCTACCTTGGGGTCGGGTCTGGCACGCAGCTTTCCGGGTCTGATGCTCGGCCGCATGGGAGTCGGCATGGGAGAGGCGGCGCTGACGCCTGCCGCGCACTCGCTGATCGCAGAGCAATTTCCCAAAGAAAGGCTGTCGACCGCAATCGCAGTCTATTCGCTGGGCGCCGTGATCGGCGGCGGGCTCGCCGTCGTGCTCGGCGGCGCGATCGTCCATCTCGCGGCGGGGGCGGGCGAGGTCCATCTGCCCGTCGTTGGCAACATACGCCCCTGGCAACTCGTTTTCATCGCCGTCGGCGGCATCACCATATTGCTCGCCCCGCTTGTGTTGATGGTCCGCGAATATGATCGCAAGGCCGCCCGCGAAGCAGCCCGTCTTGCCGCCGCGAGCGGATCGAGCCCGCACGGCATCCCGCTCGGCCAGTTGTTCAAGCGCCATCCGATGCTCTTTGTCGGCCTGCCGCTCGGGTTCGGCTTGCTCAACGTGATCACCAACGCCTATGCCGCCTGGACGCCGACCTTCATGGTCCGCGAATTCGGCTGGGACGTCGGCAAGGTCGGCCTCGCATGGGGTATCCAGCACATCCTCGCGGCCGCCGTCGGCCAGGTGGGCGGCGCGATGCTCGTCGACTGGCTCTATCGCCGCGGCATCGCCGACGCCCACACGCGCTATCAGATATGGGGTGTGGTGATCGCGGTGCCGATCAACATCGTGGCGCTCTGGAGCGGCGATCCGTGGATCTTCCTGATCCTCAACGCCATCTATTATGTGCTCTGCTACCCCTTCCTCGGCTATGCCGTATCGGCGTTGCAAATTCACACCCCGCAGCATCTGCGCGGCCAGGTCTCGGCGATTTTCCTCGCTATCGTTACCGTCGTCGGCAGCGGGATCGGCGCACCCTTCACCGCATTCGTGAGCGACTATATGCTGCGCGATCCCGGCCAGCTCGGCATGGCGCTGATCGTCGTTTCGGTCGTGTTCGCACCCCTCGTGCTGATCATGCTTGGCCTCGTATCAAAAAAACTGCGCGCGATGCACGCCGCCGGAGACTGACAAAATCATGACTTCCCCCCTTCCCCTCCAGGGCGTGCGCGTGATCGATCTTGGCCGCACCTTCGCCGCCCCCTTTGCGACCCAGATGCTGGCTGACCTCGGCGCCGAGGTCATCAAGCTCGAACGCAAGGACCGCGGCGACGAGATGCGCTATTACGGCCCGCCCTTCATCAAGGACGAAGAGGGAGAGGATCTTCCCATCTCCTCCTATTTCATCGGCGCTAACCGGCACAAGAAATCGATCGAGGTCGACCTCACCAAAGCAGGTGGCCGGCAGCTGGTTCGCGACCTCGCCCGCGTCGGCGATATCTTCGTCGAGAATTTCAAGGTCGGCGATCTCGCCCGCCACGGGCTCGACTATGCAGCGATCCGCGAGATCAATCCCGATATCATCTATTGCTCGGTGACGGGTTTCGGCCAGACTGGCCCCTATGCGCCCCGTCCCGGCACCGACAGCGTGTTCCAGGCGATGAGCGGGATGATGAGCATCACCGGCGAGCCCGATCAGCCGCCGACCAAGATCGGCCTGATCATCTCCGACCTGATTACCGGCCTTTACGCATCCAACGCGATCCAGGCAGCGCTGCGGGCACGCGAAATGGTCGGTGCCGGAGGGCAATATATCGACATGTCGCTGCTCGACGTTGCGGTGGCCACCATGTCGCACCGCGCGATCGACTATCTGATGAGCGGCGAGATACCGCAGCCGCTGGGTACGTCGGCATCGGGGTCGGCTCCCGCGCAAACCTACTCGTGCCGCAACGGCAGGATCAACATCCAGGCGAGCGCCGAACCGAAATTCGAAGCCTTCTGCAAGATCATCGATCGCACCGACCTCCTCGACGATCCGCGCTTCGCGACGCGCGCGATCCGTTTCGCCAACAAGGATGCGCTCGAGATCGAGATCGAGACAAGCCTGAAGAATTGGGCGCTCGGCGACTTGTACGAAGCTCTGGTCGCGGGCGATATCATCTGCGCGCCCATCTATACCGTCGACCAGACCTTCCGCGATCCGCAGATCGTGAGCCGCGACCTCGTCCGCACCGTAACCGACGCCGACGGAAACCGGCTACCGATGATCGTCAACCCGATCCGCATGTCGGAAACGCCGGTGCGCGAGCCCGCCGCGCCGCCGACGCTCGGCCAGCATGCCGACGAGATATTGCGCGGAATATTGGGATATGACGAAGCGCAGATCGCATCGCTGCGCGCCGAAGGAGCCATTTAGGATATGGAACGACGCTTTCTCGGCAACAGCGGCCTCGAATTGTCCGTTCTGAGCTTCGGCGCGATGACCTTCGGCAGCGGCAAGGGCATGGGGGTGACCGATATCGCGGGTGCACGGCGTCAGGTCGATCGCTGCATCGAGGCCGGAGTGACGCTGTTCGACACGGCAGACATATATTCGGGCGGCGAGTCCGAGAAGATCCTGGGCGAGGCGCTCGGCGACAAACGACCATCGGCGATCGTCGCGACCAAGCTGTTCGGCGCGATAGGCCGCGGCTCGCACGACCGCGGGCTTTCGCGCCGCCATATCATCGATGCCTGCGACGCCAGTCTGAGGCGGCTGGGGACGGACTGGATCGACCTCTATCAGGTCCATTGCCACGACGGTCTGGTTCCCTTCGAGGAAACGATGCGTGCGCTCGGCGATCTCGTCCGGGCGGGCAAGGTGCGGTATGTCGGGAGTTCCAACTATGCGGGCTGGCAATTGATGAAGGCGCTGGCGACGGCAGACCGCCTGGGAACAGAGCGCTTCATCGGCCAGCAGATCCAATATTCACTGCTGGCACGCGACGCCGAGAATGAGCTGTTGCCCTGCGGTGTCAGCGAAGGGGTCGGTGCGCTCGTCTGGAGTCCGCTCGCACAAGGCTATCTGTCGGGCAAGTTCGACGGGGCGGAAAGCAGCGGGGAAAAAACGCGGCTCGGCGAGACGGGCCGTATCGGCTCCTATCATCGGCGCGGCGGCGAGGCGATCGTCGCGGTGCTCCGCGATATTGCCGCCGACCACGACGGCGCGACGCCGTCACAGGTCGCGCTCAACTGGGTTCGCGCCCGGCCCGGCGTGACGTCGATCCTTGTCGGCGCCCGAAGCGACGCGCAACTCGACGACAATCTGGCGGCAGCGGAATGGACGCTCTCCGCGGAAGAGATCGAACGGCTCGACCGCGCGAGCCAGCCGCCGCCAAGCTATCCCAATTCGCATCAGCGCAGCTACCATCTCGACCGGAATCCGCAGCTTTTCCCGAGATACTGACCGGCGCCGCGGTCCGTCCTACTCGTCGACGATCGCCTGAAATTCGGTTTCAAGCCATTGGCGCAGGCCCGGATCGACCGCGCCGGCAAATTCGGCGAGCGGAAGCTGGTCGCGATAGGCGAAAAAACCGAGCGACACGATCATGAAGCGCGCCGCCTTGACCGCCGCGGTCTCACCGTCAAACCAGGTCTTGAGCGGCTCGAACACGCGGTCGCGCAGCAGATGCGCTGCGATGGCTCGCGCCTCGCTGTCCGAGGCAGCGCCGAACATGATGGGCAACGGGCTGATACGCCCCGCTCGCTCGTCGGCAAAACGCGCGACGATCCGCTTGCCGAAATCCTCTTTGGGCAGATCGGTCATCAATCGCGGATCGAGCGCCGCCTCGAGCGCGGCTTCGAACAATTTGAGCTTGCCGCCGAAATAGCGGCTGACCAGCGACTGGTTGACCCCCGCCCGCGCCGTGATGTCGCGAATGCCCGCTTCGGCAAAACCCTTTTCGGCGAAAATCTGCTGCGCGGCATGAAGGATTGCCTGCCGGGTGCGATCGGCGTCGCGTGTCCGCGTGTCGGAATTTATCGTCGCCATTGTCGCTCCCTAGTTGACTTCATATGTAAACGACCGTTTACTTGTGTCAACGGGAGAGAAAAAATGACCGAGTCGCAGGCCCCGGCGCGTTCGCCGATCCATGAATTCGATTATATCGCTGACCCCGGCCTGCTTGCCGATTGCCACGCGCGATACTGGGAACTGAAGACCACCGCGCCGCCGGTCTTCTGGACCAACGCGCACGGCGGCCACTGGGTGTGCAACACCGGCGCCGCGGTGACGCAGGTGCTTCGGCATCCCGAGAAATTCTCGAGCCGCATCCTCTCGATCCCGCCCAATCCGAACCAGCCGATGATGATCCCCGAAATGCTCGACCCGCCCGAGCACCGACCGTACCGGCAGATGCTTCGTCCCTTTTTCGAATCGAAGGCGATCGCGCCGCTCGAAGCGCGCGTGAGCGAGTGGACCGACGAGCTTCTCGGCGCGGTGATCGACCGGGGGGAATGCGATTTCATGGCCGACATCGCCTCGAAACTTCCGGTTGCGGTCTTCATGGAATTATTCGGCTTCCCGATGGAGAAATTCACCGAATTTCGCCAGCTCGTCGTCGACTTCTTCAACGCCCGCGCGAGCGCCGAAGAGCGGCACCGGCTGGCACAGATCATCCTCGGCCATCTCGCCGAGCTGTTTCAGGCGCGGATGGCCGAGCCGCGCGACGATATGGTGTCGAAGATCATCGCCAGCGACATCGACGGACGCAAACCCACCTTCGACGAATTGATGTCGATCGGTTTCCTGATGTTCCTCGCCGGGCTCGATACCGTGGCCAACGCCATGTGCTTCGGCATGCGGCATCTCGCGCACGATGAAAAGCTGCGTCAGCGCGCGATCGACGATCCGGCGGTCATCCCCAATCTCGTCGAGGAACTGCTGCGTCGCTATGCCTTTGTCGCGACGCCGCGCTACGTCGTCGAGGATATCGAACTCGAAGGCGCGCTGCTCCGGGCCGGCGACTCGATCCTTGCCCCGCTTCCCCTCGTGGGCTGGGACGAAGGATTGACCGAGGACCCCCGGACCGTGTCGGTCGAACGGCAATTCTACCGTCACGCCGCCTTCGGATCGGGCATCCACACCTGCCTCGGCCTGCACCTCGCGCGGCTCGAACTCGTCGTCTTCTATCGCGCCTGGTTCGCGAAGATCGGCCATTTCCGACAAATCGAACAGGGCGACGAAACGTGCCGTGGCGGCAGCGTCATGGCGCTCGAACATCTGCATCTGGCGTGGAACGCCTGAGCACAACAAACGGGAGAATTGACATGGCAAGCGCAGCACCCGCGGTTCACCTCCATCTCGGCGGCGAACAGAGGACGAGCGGCAGCGGAGGAACGCATCCGCATCTGCACCCGGTCTCGCAACGCGTGCAGGCGGACATTCCCCTCGCCGGCGCCCGCGAGGTCGAGGAAGCCGTCGCGAAGGCCGAGGCCGTGCGCGAACAATGGCGTCGCACCCGGCCCGAGACGCGCCGCGACATACTGAACCGGCTCGCCGACCTGCTCGAAGCGAACAAGGCCGACCTCGCGCGCATGGCGGCGCTCGACGGCGGCACCACCCTGATGGTCGGCGAGCGCGGGGTCGATACCGCGGTCGGCTGGACACGCTATTATGCGGGCTGGTGCGACAAGCTCTCGGGCGAACTCATCAGCACCTTCGATACGCGCGGCGAACTGTCGTACACCATGCCCGAGCCGATCGGCATCGTCGGGATCATCATCACGTGGAACGGCCCGCTGATCTCGCTCGGGATGAAGGTTTGCGCTGCGCTCGCCGCCGGCAATTGCGTGATCTGCAAGCCCGCCGAAATCACGCCCTTTGCCCCCGAACTCTTCGCGCAATTGTGCAAGCAGGCGGGCCTGCCCGACGGTGTCCTCTCGATTTTCCCCGGCACCGCCGAGGCGGGCGACGCGATCGTGCGGCACAAGAAGATCCGCAAGATCAGCTTCACCGGCGGACCGATCACGGCGCGCAAGATCCTCGCCGCCTGCGCCGAGGAGATCAAGCCGAGCGTGATGGAACTCGGCGGCAAGTCGGCGAGCCTCGTCTTCCCCGATTGCGACATCCAGGCGGCGGCCGAACGCGCGGTGTTCTGGACCGTCGGCTGCCTGTCGGGACAAGGCTGCGCCCTTCCCACCCGCCAGCTCGTCCACGCCGACATCTACGATGATTTCGTCGCGCGGCTGAAGGCGATCATCGGCCAGTTCAAGGTCGGCGACCCGATGGATCCGTCGGTAATGGTCGGCCCGGTGATCAACAAGGCGGCCGTCGACCGCATCACAGGCATGTTCGACCGCGCGAGGGCCGACAAGGCCGCGACCTTCCTGCTCGGCGGCGGGCGCTGCGAAGGCGAACTCGCGAGCGGCAATTTCATCGAACCGACGTTGATCGTCGATGCCGATCCCGACCATGAAATCAGCCAGGTCGAGATTTTCGGGCCTGCTGTGGTGGTGATCAAATTCCACGACGAGGACGAAGCCGTCGCGATCGCCAACAACAGCGAATATGGCCTTGCCGCCTATATCCAGTCGAACGATGTCCAGCGCGTTCATCGCCTCTCCGAGCGTCTCAACGCCGGCGGCGTCTATGCGAATGGCGGATTCCAGATCAATCCGCACACGCCTTTCGGAGGGGTCGGAATTTCGGGTTTCGGCAAGGAAGGCGGCAAGGCGGGGATCGACGAATTCCTGCACTACAAGACCGTCACGCTCGGCGTCGGCGCGCCGATCTTTCCGAAGCAGGAGGGCTGAACATGGCCGATTTCACCAATGACCGCTTCCGTCTCGACGGAAAGGTCGCGATCGTGACCGGCGCCGGCGGGCGGGGCAACAGCATCGGGCGTGCTTATGCCGTGGGGCTGGCCAATGCGGGTGCAAGCGTGGTCGTCGCCGATCTCGACAGGGATGGCGCCGAGCGCGTCGCGGGCGAGATCAACGATGCCGGCGGCAAGGCCATCGCCGTCGAGGTCGACATTACCGACGAAGCGAAGGTTGCCGACATGATGGACGCCGCCATGTCCGCGTTCGGCGGGCTCGACATCCTCGTCAACAATGCCGCGCTGATGGTCGAAGCGGTCGGCACGCCGGCGATCCAGACAAGCATCGCCGACTTCGACCGGCTGATGCGCGTCAACCTCACCGGTGCGCTGATCTGTTCCAAGGCGGCCGTTCCGCTGTTCGAGGCACGCGGCGGCGGCAAGATCGTCAACCAGATTTCGGCGGGCGCCTTCCCCGCGCAAACGACCTACGGGATCAGCAAGGTCGCGCTGCTCGGCCTCACGACGACGCTCGCGACCGAGCTTGGCCGAATGAACGTCAACGTCAACGCGATCGCGCCAGGGATGACGATGTCCGACGCGGGCAAGGCCCTCACCCCCGACGAAAGCCCCTTCGTCCAAGCGGCGATGGCGCGCGTCGTCAAGCAACCGCGCGGAGAACCGCAGGAGCTCGTCGGCGCGCTGCTGCTGCTCTGTTCATCCGCCGGCGACTGGATCACCGGTCAGGCTTTCAACGTCGACGGCGGGTTCATCATGCGCAACTAGCGCTCGATCCAGCAACGCCGGACATGGTCCGCCATCGCTGCGGCGTAGCGTTCGACGGTCGGCGTCGCATGGAGCCGGGCGCGGCGCGCGATGACGATCTGCGCCGACCAGCCGGCTATCCCGGCAATGTCGAGCGTTACAAGGCGCCCGGCCTCAATCTCTCCGGCGACCGCCGCCGAAAGCGCGAGGAGGACGGCGTCGCTATGCACGGTCAGCTCGACGAGCGTCGGCAATTGTTCGCAAAAGAGACGTCCCGCGTCGGCACGGCTCGATGCGCGTACCGCGTCGCCCGCGTCGAGCGGAACCGCCGGCAAATTGGGTGAGGCGCGCGGATATGCGGCGATATCGGCCACCGTCAGCCGCTTGCGTCCCGCAAGGTCATGCCCCTGCCGGACATGATAGCCGACCGGCATCTCGCCCACCCTCTCGGCCGCGATCGCCGGATGATCCCGCGCCGCGCGGCCATCGGCAACGAAGAAATCGAGCTCGTCGGCGAGTAGCCGGCTGACCAGCCGCTCGACCGGCAGGATGTGCACCTGCACCTCGACGGGCTGTAGAGGCTGCCACACATCGCGCAGATAGTCGGTGAGCAGACCCGCGAACATCGGCCCCACCCCGATGCGCACCCGGCCGGTTTCCCCGCGCGACAGCCGCTGCGCATGCGCTCTCAGCCCGTCGGCCTGTTCCAGCAGACCGCGCGCTTCCTCGATCACGGCCGCTCCGGCGACGGTGGTCACAACCCCCGCGGCGACCCGCTCGAACAGCTTCAGCCCCAATTCGTCCTCGAGCGTCTGGATGCTGCGGCTGAGTGCGGGCTGCGACAGGTGCAGCCGCGCGGCCGCGGTGGTGAAATTGCCCCAATCGGCGACAAAGACGGCGTGACGAAGTTTGCGCAGGTCCATATTCCGTCCATGCAGCGTCTGCATTGAAACAGCAATAATTATGCATTGGACCTATTCCCTGAGCCATGGGATCGATGCTCGCGCAAACGGGAGAAACGGGATGCAGCCACAACATTGGATCTTCGTGCTGGTCGCGGCGATACTGATCATCGAACTGGCCACGGGCCGCCACAAGGGCGTCCACCGCCGACAGGATTTTCTCATCATCGGATCGGTGATCGTCGGATCGCAGGTGACGCGCATCGGCATGGCCTGGCTGACCGCATGGGTCGTCGGCCTTCTCTTGCCGTCGGGGAAGGGCGCGCTTGCCGGCGCGCCGATCTGGGCGGGCTTCCTCGGGCTCCTGCTGGTGGCGGAGTTCGGCCAATACTGGATCCACCGCGCGGCGCACGACACGATCCGCCACCCCTGGCTCCACGGCATGCATCGCACCCACCACAGCGCCCCCTATGTCAACGTCACGCTGATGTGGCGCACCAACCTGCTTTGGCCCTTCGTCCATGCCTATACCTGGGTCGCGGCGGTCGGCTTCTATCTCGGCATGACCGCGTCGACGACGGTCTTCTACATCACGATCATGGCGTGGAACGCGATCACCCACAGCGACTGGCGCTGGGACGACATGATCGTCGAAAACATCCCCGGCGGCGCGCGCTTCGTCTCGGCATTCGAATGGATATTCGTGACCCCGCGCATCCACCATACCCATCATGGCTATGGCAAGGACGGCAAGGCCTATCGCAATTTCTGCACGATGCTGAGCTTCTACGATCGCATCTTCGGGACGCTGCATGTCCCCGAGGGCCGTCCCTGGCGTTATGGCCTGCCCGGCGGCGAGCACATCTGGTGGCGGCAGCTTCTCTTCCCGCTCGTCCCGCTCGGCGAATCGAAGAAACGCTAGGTGTCGCGCAACTGATGCTTGAGCACCTTGCCCGATGCGTTGCGCGGCAGCTCGGCGACGATCGTCAGCCGCTCGGGTGTCTTTTGCCTTGCGATGCCGGCGGCACCGAAATGATCGCGCACATCGCCGAGCGATAGCGCGGCACCCGGCGCGAGAACGGCGCAGGCGTGTACCACCTCGCCCATACGTTCGTCCTTCGCCGCAACGACCGCGACATCGGCGACCGCGGGGTGCCTCAATAGCACGGCCTCGACCTCCTTCGACGAGATATTCTCGCCGCCGCGAATGATGATGTCCTTCTTGCGGTCGGTGATCAGAAGATAGCCGCCTTCGTCGAGCCGGCCGATATCGCCCGTGCGATACCAGCCGTCCAGCAGGAAGGCGCTCACATCGAGCGCGGGGTCGAGATAGCCCATGAAAAGTTCGGGACCTCGCGTGCAGATTTCTCCATCTTCGCCGGCCGGGACATCGTTGCCGTCGTCGTCGACGAAACGCATCTGCGACCCCGGCATCGCCCGGCCCTCGGTATGAAGCTGCTTGTCGAGCGGGTCGTCGACAGCGCCCGAGGTGACGGTCGGATGCTCGCTCGATCCATAGCAATGATAGACCGCGAGACCCTGCCGCTGGCAACGCTCGATCAACGACGGCGGCACCGGCGCCGCGCCGACGAGATACTGGCGGAGCGAGGTCAGGTCGTGACCATGTTCGTCGGCAGCGGCAATCATCCCGCTCAGGTGAAACGGGGTTCCCGATGTCGAGGTCACCTTGTGCCGGTCGATCAGCGCTGCCGCGAGCGCGGCGTCCCACTGATCCATCAGGACGAGCGGCGTCGCCTGGCAAAGGAAGCGGTACATCGACAAGGCGCCGGCCACATGTCCCGGCGGCCAGGGGGAGATGACCGCTTCGTCGTCCGTTCCCCCGCGCATCGCGCGCACCGTTTCCAGTTCCGCCAGAAATCCGCGCGCGCTGTGCATCACGCCCTTGGGCTCGGCGGTGGTGCCCGAGGTATAGACGAGCAAGGCAAGGTCTTCGCCGGCGACCGCCGCGGGATCTGCGATCGGCCCTTCGGCTTCGAGGAGGTCGAATTCCTGGCCGATCGCGACGTGCCGATCGAGTCCCGGAAGGTCGCCGCATTCGGCAACGACGCGGCCATAATCGACCCCGCGAAACATGTCGGGCGTAAACAGCCATTTGGCGGCCGACTGACGCAGGATGAACCCCAGCTCCTTCGCGCCGTAAATCGTCACGATGGGCAGCAGGACCGCCCCGCTCTGCGCGGCGGCAACGGCGACGACGAGCCATTCGCGCCAGTTGGGCAACATACAGGCGACGATATCGCCGGGCGCGACACCTGCCGCAGCCATGCGCGTTCCCATCCGGCGGCCCGATGCTACGACGTCGCCCAGCGAAGCGGTGCAAGGTTTGACATCGGAGGCAACGGTCAGCGACGCACCCGGGTTGGCCGCCGCCGCGGCGATCATGGCGTCGATGAAGGTCGGGGTCATCCGTGCAGCGAGTCGACGATCCGCTCGCCCTCGCCGCGCGTCGCCCAGGTTTCGTTGGCATTGCGCAGGTGAAGCCGCCAGTGGGATACCGCGCCCTCGACATCGCCGGCTTCGATCAGCGTCACCAGCTTGTCATAGGATTTGTACCCGACGCGCAAGCTCTTGAGCCGGTCTTCGGTCGTCCGCGGATGGCGGCGCTGATAGTCGTTCTGGTGCGTCCGCGCGAGATTGAGCAGCATGCGGCTCATGAAGCTGAGCGTCTTGTTGCCCGCAGCCTCGACGACGGTCTGGTGAAAGCGTGACACATTGTCGATAAACTCTTCATAGCGCTCGTCCTGCATCATCTGGCCAAGCTCGGCGAGAACCTGCTTCAGTTGCGGCATGCCCGGCGTCTTGCCCTTGGCCGTTGCAAGCCAGCGCACCACCGTCGGCTCGATCGCGAGACGTGCGGCATAAAGATCCGCGATCGTCGTTCCCTGCGCCTCGAGAAGATAGCCGGCATAGCGCGAGACCAGCTCGGTCGATGGCTGGTGCACGCGCGCGCCGCTACGCGAACCGCGCACAACGCTGATCAGATTTTCAGCCTCCAGAATCCGGAAGGCCTCGCGCAAGGTAGGCCGTGAGATGCCGAGCGAGGCCATCAGCGTGCCTTCGGGCGGGAGCGAATCCCCTTCCTTGAGTTCGCCCCGGACGATCTGGGCCCTGATCTGGTCGGCAACCAGTTCGGACGTTTTCGGCACCCGGATGCGCGCGCTGCCATTTTCCATATTCACAAGCCTTGCCCCTGCCCGGAGTTGTCTAACTTAACTGCATTACCCTTGTGTCCTTAGGGTCTTCCTTGCAACCTCGCAACGTCGCCGGGCCGGCAGGGAGCGCCTGTCAGTCATCGAGCGCAATCCCGATCACGGCACCGGTGACATAGGCGGCATAATCGCTGGCCAGATAGGCGGCGAGATTTCCCAGCGTCGCGCCATCTTCACGGGTCAAAATGCAATTGACGCGAATTCCGTCGCGCGCCCATTCGACCCCGAGCGTCTTGGTGAGATTGCCGAGCGCGCCCGCAGCCGCCGCCTGATCGGCGCCCAGCGCCTGTTCGGGCGCGCCCACGAAGAGGACCGCTCCGCCAACCCCGCGCGCACGGCAGGCGTCGGCGAAGCTTTTGGCGCCGAGAAAGCGGCGGTCGAGGCCGGCACCCAGACTGGCGCGCCACTCGGCGTGGGCGATCTCATGCGCAGGCTTCGCGGCACCGACCGCTACCACATGCACCCATACATCGAGATCGCCGTCGCTGGTCAGCGTCGCGCCCGCCGCCCTGCAAGCAGCGGCAATCGCCGGGCTGGAACCCTCGATCCATATATGTTTTCCCGCGAGCCAGCCGGTCATTGCCAGCCCCATGGCCCGTCGACGCGTTCGCGCGGCGGCACGAAGTCGGGCATCATCAGCGACCGGCGCAAGCTCTCGCCGCCATCCTGCACGATGACCTGCCCAGTCATGTCGCCGAACAGCGGCGTGCAGGTCATCGCCGAAAGCCAGCCGAATTCCCAGATGCTGCCGGTTCGCCCCGCCGGGATCATCGCCTGCAGCGGCTCGATGCCGTCGTCGCGGCGTCCCGATACCGAGTCCGCGTGCGGAAAAAAGCCGGCCGCGACCGCATTGACGCGAATGCCATGGGGCGCCCAGTCTGCCGCCAGCTTTCGCGTCATCGTCGCCTGCGCGGTTTTCGCCGCGGCGCTGTGCGCATCGCCCGGGAAACCCGTCCAGATATATTGCGCGCTGTTGTTGACGATCGCCCCGCCCTCTCCGCGCGCGATGCGCCGGCGCGCGAATTCGGCCGAACAGAGAAAGGTGCCGTCGATCGCGATGCGGGTCACGGCCGCCCAGGCATTGGGAGAAATATTCTCCGCCAGCACCGGAAAATTCGCCCCGGCGTTGTTGGCGAGCAGGCTGACCGGCCCGAGCACCGCTTCGGCTTCGTCGAAGGCTTGCGCCACCGCCTCGGGCGAACGCACGTCGCAGCTCATCGCATGGGTGCGTGCGCCGAGCGCCGCAATCTGCGCGGCGCCTTCCTCGGCACGCTCGATGCTGCGCCCCATTACCGCGACGCGGGCTCCGCCCTGCGCAAAGGCCTTCGCCATGGCGAGGCCCATCCCCGACCCGCCGCCGGTGACAAGCACCGTCTGTCCTGCAAAAATGTCGCCGGGAAACGGAGGCTGCTCGAAAGGCGGCGGTCGAGCGACGATATGATGGGATGGAACTGCCACAGGACAAACTTGCGCGCCCTGCCGATTGGTGTCAAGACATCTCATACTAAGTGAGATAAGTGGATGCTCGAGGCGGTCCTTGAAAAACTCAGAATGCGTATCGGCGAAACGCGCGGGCCGCTCGTGCGCACGATCGAGGCCGGCGCCTTGATCAAATTCGCCGCAGCCACCGGCCAGACCGATCCAAGATATTTCGACCGGACCAACGGCCCGGTTGCGGCGCCCACCTATATTTCGACCTTTTGCGCCGAGGCCATCGCCGGATTGATCGACCTCGACGTCGGACTGCCGATGTTTCTCCACAGCGACGATATTGCCGAACTCGGCGCGCCCATCCTCGCCGGCGACGAAATACGGGCGAGCGCCCGTTATGTTGATGCGTACCTTCGCGAGGGAAAGCGCGGACCGATGCTGTTTCAGACCGCGGAGATGAAATTGACCAACCAGGCCGATGCGCATGTCGCAACCGTCCGCGTCAGCGCGGTGAGCCTTTGACCCGCGCGTTCGGCGAGATCGCACCGGGCGAGCAGATCCCGCCCCTCTCGGTCGTCGTCACGCGCGGCGACCTTGTGCGCTATGCGGGCGCCGCCGACGACTATGTCCCGCAACATTGGGACCGTCCCTTCATGATCGAAAGCGGCTTTCCCGACGTGATCGTGCACGGCTGGCTGACCTTTGCCCATATGTGCCGGTCGGTCGAAATCTGGTTGCCGCCCGAGCGGGCGCGCATGGCGCAATTTTCGGTCCGGTATCTCGAGCCGACCTTTCCGGGACCGATCGAATGCGGTGGCGTCGTGGTGTCGCGCGACAGCGAAAGCATCGATCTTGCCCTGTACGCAAGCGATGCAAACGGCAACAGGACGACCACCGCGACGATGCGAATGGTTCCGGCAGGATGACCGATATGATCAACGACCGGATCGAAATCCTCGATCTTCTGGCGCGCTATACCTATTCGGGCGACCGCGGCCGGATCGACGCCCTCGCGGCCTGCTTTGCCGAAGAGGGCATACTCGAATTTCCGGGCGGTGAAGGAACCGGCCCCGCAGGCGTCGCGTCCGCCCTCTCGGGCGGAACGCGCAATCCCGCGATCAGCTTCGTTCGTCATCATGTCACGCTTCCCCTGATCGAACTCGATGGCGACCATGCCACCGCGCGCAGCTATTTTGCCGTGACGAGCGACAATGGCCCCGATCATAGCGGCACCTATGACGACCGGCTGGTCCGGACGCCCGATGGCTGGCGCTTCGCGCATCGCCGCGTGCGCGTCGACTGGCAGGCCGGGACATCGCTCTTTCGGCCGATGGCGACGCGTTGACCGCAGTCTCCGACCGGAGCCTGGAAGATATTGACACAAAAGTTCCGATTTGACACTATAGTGTCAATATGACGCGCTTTACCGATTTCGAACGATTCGCCGACGAGGTCGCACGCTTGCGCGGACGCATGCGGGCCCTCTACGCCAACACGCGCGCCGCAAGCGGGCTGGCCGAGATGGAACTGACCGTCCTCACCGCGGTGGTGAACGCGGACACCGCCCCGACCGCGGCCCAGATCGGCCGCAGCCTCGGCCATCCGCGTCAGGTCGTGCAGCGCGCCGCGAACCGGCTCGTCGAACTCGGTCTCGCATCCTTCGAGGGCAATCCCGATCACAAGCGCGCCTCGCTGATCGCCGCGACCGACGCGGGGCGGGCGCTGAAGACCGCAGACCATGATCGCGCACAGGCAGTGACCAGGGCCGTGCTCGACCGGATCGACAGCGCGGCCTTCGCCGAGGCCGCCGATCGGCTTCACACGATCCGCAGCGGGATCGAAGCCTATCTGAGGGAAGAAGACCGGTGAGCGACGACGCGAAAGGGCTCGCCGATCGCGTGCGACTGACGGCGTGGCTCGATGTGCATATTCCCTCGCTCGGCAACGGACCGCTCGAAATCGAGAAGATTCACGGCGGGACGTCGAACGTCATCCTGTCGCTGAACCGCGGCGGCACGCCGCTGATCCTTCGCCGCCCGCCCGCGGTCCCGCCGCCCGGCAGCGAAAAGAGCGTACTGCGCGAAGCGCGGGTACTGACCGCGTTGAACGGCACCGCCGTCCCCCACCCCGTCTGCCATGGCAGCTGCGCCGACCCCGATGTCATCGGTGCGCCTTTCTATGTCATGGATCTCGTCGATGGCTGGCCCGCCGACCTGACCGACGGGAAAATCCATGATCGCCCCCCTTTCGACACCCTTCCACATGCTCGCGAAGTGCCCTTCGCGATGGTCGACGGGCTCATCGCGCTCGCCAATGTCGATTACAAAGCCATCGGACTCGAGGATTTCGGGCGCCCCGACGGCTTCCTCGAGCGGCAGGTCGATCGCTGGGAAGGCCAGATCAAAAGTTACAGGCAGCTCTATGATTTCGACTGGCGCGAGCTGCCGGGCTATGCGCTGACGCGCGACTGGCTGCGGGCGAACATACCCGACGATTTCAAAGCCGGCATCATTCACGGCGATGTGGGCACCCCCAACGCGCTGTTCGCCTTCGACCCGCCATGCAGGCTGACGGCGCTGATCGACTGGGAACTGTCGACGATCGGCGATCCGCTGCTCGACCTCGCCTGGTTCTGCAACAGCATCCGCGACGACCGCTTTCCCGATCATGTCCCCGAAAAGGCCCTTTACAATGTCGGCGACTGGCCGACGCGGCAGGAATTGATGGCGCATTATGCCGCGGGCACCGGTCGCGACATGGCGAGCTTCGACTATTACCTCATCCTCGCGATGTTCAAGGGCGGCTGCATCCTCGAATATAAGGTCGCGCAGGCCGCCAAGGGCATTTTGAGCGCCGAGACCGGCCGCTTCTTCGACCGGCTGGTGCGCGGCAATTTCGCCGAGGCCGAAAAGCTCATTCGCCTCATCGGCTAAATCAAGGAACGCGCATGATCGATTTTCGTATCGAACCCGAACTGCAGGCCAGGCTCGACTGGATGGCGACGTTCGTCCGCGAAGAATGCGAGCCGATGGATCTGCTCTTTCCGGGGCACGGCGCGCCCTACGACGTCGCGAACAGGGAATCGCGCGCTTATATGAAGCCGCTGCAGGAGCAGGTGAAAGCGCAGGGCTTGTGGGGATGCCATCTCGGCACCGAACTTGGCGGGCCGGGCTATGGCCAGCTCACGCTTGCGCTGATGAACGAGATTTTGGGGCGCAGCTATTGGGCGCCGACCGTCTTCGGCACCGCCGCGCCCGACACGGGGAACAGCGAAATCCTAGCGATGTTCGGGACCGAGGAACAGAAGGCGCGCTACCTGCAACCGCTGATGGACGGCACCATCGTGTCGACCTTCTCGATGACCGAACCGCAAGCCGGCGCCGACCCCAAGGAATTCACCTGCCGTGCCTGGCAGGAGGGCGACGCATGGGTGATCGAGGGCGAGAAATGGTTCTCGTCGAACGCCCGCTACGCCGCCTTCCTGATCGTGATGGTGATAACCAATCCCGAGAACCCGCCGCACGGGCGCATGTCGATGCTGATCGTGCCGACGGACACGCCGGGAATCGAGTTCATCCGCCATTCGCAGACGATGGGCGACGCGCAGGGGCGCAACGACGGCATCCATGCCTATATCCGCTACAACAAGGTCCGCGTGCCGCTCGACGCGATGCTCGGCGGTCCCGGCGAGGGGTTCAAGGTCGCGCAGGCGCGGCTCGGCGGCGGACGGGTGCATCATGCGATGCGAACCGTCGGCAAGTGCCAGCGCGCGATCGACATGATGCTCGAGCGCGCCGTGTCGCGCAGCACGCAGGGCAAGCAGCTTGGCGAGCACCAGTTCGTGCAGGGCGCGATCGCCGATTCGATCATCGAGCTCGAACAATTCCGCCTGCTCGTGCTCAAGACCGCATGGATCATCGACGAAGTCGAAGCCGGCCGGGAGCCGCACGGCGCCGCGCGCACCCATATCGCGATGTGCAAGGTGCAGATGGCGAAAGTCTATCATGACATCGTCCAGCGCGCGATCCAGCTCCACGGCAGCCTCGGCGTGACGCTCGAGACACCGCTCGCCGACATGTGGATGGGACTGCCCAGCCTTGCGCTCGCCGATGGTCCGACCGAGGTGCACAAGGCGCAGGTCGCGAAAGCCTATCTGAAGGAAGCGAAGCCCGCCCCCGGCCTGTTCCCGAGCGAGCATATCCCGACGCGGCTCGCGGCGATCAGGCAGAGGAATGCCGCATGATCCCCGATCCGCTCTTCGATTTCAGCGGCAAGGTCGCGCTCGTCACCGGCGGGTCGCGCGGGCTCGGTTACCGGATGGTCAAGGCACTGGCCGCGCGCGGTGCCGATGTGATCGTCGCCAGCCGCAAGGTCGAAAATTGC
Source organism: uncultured Sphingopyxis sp. (assembly GCA_966250105.1). Lineage (GTDB taxonomy): Bacteria > Pseudomonadota > Alphaproteobacteria > Sphingomonadales > Sphingomonadaceae > Sphingopyxis. The sequence continues at coordinate 92,789 of CBINGC010000005.1, forward strand.
GAGGCCGTCGCCGCCGAATGCCGCGCATTGGGACGCGAGGCGATGGCGTGGGGCGTCCATTGCGGGCGCTGGGACGAGATCGACGCGCTGATCGACGCTGCTTATTCCGGGTTCGGGCGCGTCGATATCCTGATCAACAACGCCGGCATGTCGCCCGCCTGTCCCAGCCACGAAATGCCCGAGAGCCTGTTCGACGCCGTGCTCAACCTCAATTTCAAGGGCCCCTTCCGGCTCGCAAGCCAGGTTGCCCACCGGATGACGCAGGGCGACGGCGGATGCATCATCAACATCAGCTCTTCGGGCGCCCTGATGGCGTTGCCGACGGTCGTGCCCTACGGCTCGGCCAAGGCGGCGCTCAATGCCATGACAGTTTCGCTGAGCCGCGAATATGCCCCCAAGGTGCGGGTGAACACGATCAGCCCCGGCCCCTTCCTGACCGACATCTCCGAAGCGTGGGACGAACGCAAACGCGAGAAGCAGCCGGTCGCGCTTGGTCGCCCGGGGAACCCCGACGAAATCGTGACCGCCGCGCTGATGCTCGCCAGCCCTGCGTCGTCCTACACCACCGGCGCGCTGCTGCGCGTCGATGGCGGACAGCGTTAGGTCAGGTGCGAAAGCCCGCGAGCCGCTGGTCGAGGATCGCTTCGGCCTCCGAAATAATCCGGTCGATCAGTTCCTGACAGGTCGGGATGTCGTGGATCAGCCCTTGAATCATGCCGGCCCAGAAAACGCCTTTCGAGAGGTCGCCGGTTGCGAGCAGTTCGCGGCCCGCGGTTCCTGCGACCAGTTCCTGCACATCGCCGAACTTCGCGTCGGGCAAAGCGAGACGGCGAACGACCTCCTCGCTGACTTCGCTCCTGCCGACGCGCGCGGTGTTCTTGAAGTTGCGAAAGATCAGGAAGCTGCCGCGCTCGTCATTATCGACATAGGCCTGCTTCACATTGTCGTGCACGGGGGCTTCCTTCGTCGCGCAAAAGCGGGTGCCCATGTTGATGCCCTCGGCGCCGAGGCTGAGCGCCGCGATCAGCCCGCGGCCGTCGCCGAAACCGCCCGACGCCAGCATCGGAATCTTCACCTTGTCGGCGGCCGCCGGAATCAGGATGAGGCCGGGAATATCATCCTCGCCCGGATGCCCCGCGCATTCGAAGCCGTCGATCGAAATAATGTCGCAGCCCGCCTTCTCGGCCGACAGCGCGTGGCGGACGGCGGTGCATTTGTGAAGAATGGTGACCCCGTGCGGCTTCACCCGCGCCCAGATCTCCCGGACTGCCGGGGTGCCCGCGGTTTCCATGATCTTGACCCCGCTTTCGACAACCGCGTCGGCATAGGCGTTGTAATCGGGCGAATGGATCGTCGGAAAGACCGTGAGGTTCACGCCGAACGGCTTGTCGGTCATCGACCGGCAGCGCTCGATCTCGTCGCGCAGCGCCTGCGGGCTCGGCTGCGTCAGCGCGGTAATGATCCCGAGCCCGCCCGCGTTCGACACCGCGCTCGCCATATCGGCGGTGCCGACCGCCTGCATGCCTCCCTGGACGATCGGATGTTCGATCCCCAGCATCTCGGTAATCCGCGTCTTGAATCCCATCGCTTATCCCCTTCAACTCTTATATAACCTAGTTATACTTCTTTATCACAACAGACAAGAGGAAGCTATGGACGCCAGAACCGCCGGATCGCGCGCCGTCATCGCCGACACGCTGGGACCGCCCGCAAATTATCGCCTCGTGCTTCGCGATCCGGGGCCGCCCTCGCCTACGCAATTGCGCATCGCGATCAAGGCGGCCGGAATCAGCTTCGTCGACGTGCTGACCGCCGCCGGGGGCTATCAGGTCAAGCCGCCGACGCCCTATATACCTGGCAGCGAATGTGCCGGAGTGGTCGAGGCCGTCGGCGCCGAGGTCGCGGACTTCGCGGTTGGCGACCGGGTGGTTGCCAGCGGCTGGGGCGGCTTGTTCGCGGAGGCGGCGAACCTGCCAGCGCGCATGGTGCGAAAAATGCCCGCCGCCCTCTCGTTCGACGAAGCGGCGGTATTCCCCGTAAGCTATGCCACCGCCTGGCACGCGCTTGTCGACCGCGGAGGGCTGCAGCCGGACGAGACGTTGCTGGTCCTCGGGGCCGGGGGCGCCACCGGCTATGCGGCGGTCCAGATCGGGAAACATCTGGGCGCCCGGGTGATCGGGTCGGCATCGAGCGACGCGAAACGCGCCCTTGCGCTTGCGGGCGGCGCCGACGCGGCGGTCGAGGCACGCGGCGCGGCATGGCGTGAGGCGGTCAAGGCTGCGAACGACGGCAAGGGCATCGATGTCGTTTTCGACCCCGTCGGCGGCGATGCGACCGATCCCGCCTTTCGCTCGCTGGCATGGAACGGCCGGCATCTTGTGGTCGGCTTTCCGGCAGGGATTGCCGCGCTGCGAACCAATCTGCCGCTGCTCAAGGGCGCAAGCCTGATCGGGGTCGATGTCCGGCAATTCGGGATCTTCGAGCCCCTCAAGAGCGAAGCCAATCGCGATACCCTGTTCGCGCTCGCCGCCGCCGGATCGCTTCGTCCCGCGATCGCGCGGTCGTACAGGCTGGAGGAATTCCGGCCGGCGATGGAGGATGCGGCAGCTGGACAAAGCGCCGGCCGGATCGTCCTGACGATGGATTAGCCCCAGCCGGCGGCCGTGGCGGCAAGCCGCGCGCGCCAGTCGGGAACCGCCGGCAACGCATCGAAGGCACCGTGCAGCCGGGCGACCAGATCGGCGACCGGTTCGACCCCGTCGATCAGTCCGACGCTTTGGCCGGCGCTCCAGATGTCGCGCCACGGCATCACGCCCGCGGGCATGTCCGACCGCACATCGGGCAACGCGCTGGTATCGAGCCCGACCGCCTCGATCGACTGCCGCATCCAGTGCGCCGGAACGCCGTTCATCGCCGCCGATGCGACGATGTCGTCGACACCGGCCTCGGGGATCATCGAACGGTGTCCCTCGACCACTCCGCTCTCGGGCGTCGCGATGAAGCGCGTCCCCATGCAGGCGATATCGCCGCCGAGCGCAAGCGCCGCCGCGATCCCGTGCGCGTCGGCGATGCCGCCCGCGACGATCAGCAGCCCGCCGAAAATGCGGCGTACGGCGGGAACGAACGCCATCGGAGTGAGGAAGCCCGTGTGTCCCCCCGCACCCGCGCAGGTCAGCATCAAACCGTCGGCGCCCGCGGCAATCGCCTTTTCGGCATGCCGCATCGTCGTCACATCATGAACGACGCGCCCGCCCCAGCCATGGACGCGCTCGACGAGCGCCGATGGGTCGCCGATACTCGAGAGCACGAGCGGAACGCGGTAGCGCTCGAGCAGGTCGAGGCGCGGCGCGGCCCTGGGGTCGCTGCCCCAGCGCGCAGGAATATTGACGATCGGCGGCGCGCCGCCGATCGTATCGAGAGCCTTCAGATAATCCTCGAAGACTTCGGCCGAAGTTGCCGACCCGCCCTGCCAGCCGCCGATGACCCCGGCGCGGCAACAGCCGACCGCGAGCGGCACCGAGGAGGCGAAGCTCATCGGAGCGCACATCAGCGGCAACGACAATCGCTTGAACATTGGATCAGGCCGTCGTCTTCAAGGCATCGAGCATGCGCGTAAAATGGGCGGGGTTCCATACGTCCTGGTCTTCGCCCCAGCCGATCCCGCCATCGATATCCCAGCGCATAAGCTGGTTCACGCCATAGCCGGCTTCGCTCATCGTACTGACGACGAAGCCTTCGCTGACCATTTCGCGACCCTGTTCGTCGACCAGTTCGACCTGCATATGCGTCGACCAGCCGGTCTTCGGACTGCGGAAGCAGCGCATCCGCGAACGCGCGGGGATCAGGCTGCCGAACGAACCGTCGCGGCGAATCCAGCCGGCGTTCATCGGCGCCCAGCCCTCGGCATCGCCGTCGGCGACGCGCACGAAGCCCAGGAAGCCGGTCCCGTCGCGGCGGTGACCGAAAATATACTGGATGCGACCTCGCCCGCGCTCGCGTTCGATCTCGCGCCAGCGCGCGCCTCCGGGATTTTTCACGCGCTCAAGATCGCTCGCATAGACTTTGGGGCTCGCGGCATAAGGCCCGCCGCGCGGCCCCCAGGTGCGGTCGCGCACCCCGATGCCGTCGATCCGAATCCTTTCCCCGCGCAGCGTCATCCAGCCCTCGACATGTCCGAGCTGGTCATAATGGGGGGTCGCCATGAACGGCGGTTTGCCGGGGGGAAAGCGATGCGGTTCGTGGAGCCCGCTGTGCGTGAAATCGAGCGCAAAGCCCCGCGCCGGATCATCATATTGCAGGTGATATTTCATCCCCGGCTCGATCATCTTGAGACTGTAGCCGCCGCCGTGCGCGTCGCCCGGAAAGACAATATCGCGAAGGTCGGGATCGTCGGGCATCGGCGCCTCCTCGACCTTCCGGTAATAGGCCATGCGCGCCGGGTCATAGCCTTCGTCGTCCCAGGCGAAGATGCGCCAGGTCACGCTCTTGCGGTTCGGATAATAGGGCGCATGGATCCAGCATCCGATCTTGCGCTCCGGGATGCTGAACGACCACCAGTTGGTCTCGGTCTCAAAGGGATCGTCGGACAGCTGGTGGTAGCGATCATCGGCAGGCGAGAACGTAAGGTCGGCGGTCATGCCGGCGCACGCACAATTTGGGCAGCGACCTGGTCGAGACTATCGGCAAGCTCTTCCGGCATTGAAAAGAACGGACTATGATCCGAATCGAGCGTTACGACCGGATCGCACGGCCAGCCTTCCTGCATCGTCCGCTGCAGTGCGATCGGCACCGCCATATCCTTCAGGCACTCGATATAGGCCCTCGGCACGCTCCCGAAATTCTGGCGGGTCACATGAACCGGCGTGGTAAGCCCGGCAATCGGCTCGGGCTTCACCAGTTTCTCGGCGGTCGCGACCCAATCGGCTGCGGTTTCATTGTAAAAGCGCGGACCCACGAACGCACGACCGATCGCCAGACCGCCATGTCCGTCGGGCGTCATCATAGCTCCGGCATCCTCGTCCTCGGCCGAAACCGCGACGTCGGTGACGCTTTTCCCGTCGGGAAGCAGAAAAGCGGCGAGATAGACAAGGCAAGCCACTGCCGATGGCACACGTTCGGCGACCTCGCTGATTATAATACCCCCGCGGCTATGCCCGACGAGCACTACCGGTTCGCCTGCCGTCTGCACGGCCGACGCGACATCGTCGGCCCAGCGCGCGAGCGTCACTTCGGCGGGACTTGTCGAATCTTCGCCCAGCGAGACCAGTTCGGGGAGCAATACATAGTGGCCGCGCGCTTCGAGAAGCGGAGCGACCAGTTGCCAGCACCATGCGCCGTGCCAGGCTCCGGGGACAAGACAGAAAACAGCCATATATCACCATCCCGCCAATTTCGCCGCGCGGGCGCGTTGCATCGACGGGCTGCCGAGCCAGGCGCGATCGAACACGGCACGGCGGAACCAGTAATTGAGACCATATTCCCATGTATATCCGATCCCGCCATGCGCGGCGACCGCGGCGCGTGTGGCGCGGACATAGACGTCGGACAGATGCGCTTTCGCCATGGCCGCGGCGCGCGCCGCATCGGGCAGGTCGGCGTCCCAGGCATAGGCTGCGTACCATAGCAGCGCGCGTGCCGGCTCGACGTCGAGCGCCATATGCGCCAGCTGGTGTTTGAGCCCCTGGAAACGGCCGATCGGCTGGCCGAACTGCTCGCGCTCCTTTGCATAGGCGACGCTCATATCGGTAACTTTCTGTGCGCCGCCGAGCGCATCGGCCGCCGCCAGTACGAGGGCGGCGGCATAGAGTTTCGCCGTCATCGGATCTTCGGGCGCGAAGAGCTGAAGCATCGTCGCGCCCGCGAACGTCACCTTCGAAACCGGCCGGCTGCGGTCGGTCGACGCCACCGGCGCGATCGTCACGGCATCGCCCGCCTCGACGAGCGCAATCCCTCCCGTGCGCGATCCGATGAGGAACAGCTGCGCGCTGCGGGCGCAGGGCACCATCAGTTCGGCTTCCGCCGGATCGCCGGCGGTAAAGGCCAAGGTCGCGACCGTCGTACCCGAACTCAGCCCTTCGAGATGGGCCTTTGCCGCTTCATTTTCGCTGCGCGCGATCGCCGCGACCGCCAGCAGCTGCCCGATCAGCGGTCCCGCCGCCGCCGCTTCGCCGGCCACTTCGCAGACGAGCGCGGCGTCGAGAAGTCCCATCCCGCTGTCCGGCAACAAGATGCCGCCGAGCCCGAGCGCCATCATCGCCTGCCAGCTGTCCCCGTCGAAATCGGCATCGCCATCGGCAAAGGCGTGGATGCGCTCCATCGGCCAGCTGTCGGCGAGCGTCCCGCGCACCGCGTCCTGGATCGCCGTCTGCTCTTCGGTCAGGTGGAAGTGCATGTCAGCGCTCCCCGCTCATCGCGAGATCGCGCGGCAAGCCGAGACCGCGCTCGCCGATGATGTTGCGCTGGATGTTCGATGCGCCGCCCGCGATCGAATTGCCGAGACTGCCCATGATCTGATCCATCCATTTTTCGGGGCCGCGCGGCCCGCGGTTGCCGCGCCCGCCGGCGCCGGCGGGTTCGACGAAGCCATGCTCGCCGATCAGTTCCTGCGCGAGCAGCGCCATTTCATGGCCGGTCTCGGTGAGGAGAAGCTTCATCATCAACGAAACCGGACCCGGATCTTCGCCCGCCGCGGCACAGCTGAACAGGCGGAAGCTCGTATAGCGGTGCGAGAGGACAAAGCCCTCGATCTGCGCCAGCTTGTCGCGGACGATCGGGTCGTCGATGCGCCCGACCTCCTGCGCAAGCTCGACGAGCTTCGAGAACTGGCGCCCGAGGCCGTCGGCGCTGCCGATGCTCGCGCGCTCGTGCTTCAGCGTCGTGCGGCTGACGTACCAGCCCTGGCCGCGTTCGCCGACCTGCCACGACACCGGGGTTTCGGCATTGTCGAAGAAGAATTCGCAGAAGGTGTGATCGCCCTCCTCGCCGGTCATCTGGCGGATCGGCCGCCGCGTGATCCCGGGCTGGTCGAGGTCGATGAGAAGATAGGTGATGCCGTCATGCTTGGGCGCATCGGGTTCGGTGCGCACGAGCATGAACATGTGCGTCGACTGCATGCCTTGCGACGTCCAGATTTTTTGGCCGTTGATGATCCATTTCGTGCCGTCCGCCGACAGCTCGCCCTTCGTGCGCACGCTGGCAAGGTCGCTGCCCGACCCGGGTTCGGAATAGCCCTGCCCCCAGATATATTCGCCCGACACCGTCTTGCGGATGAAAAGCTCTTTCTGTTCCTCCGTTCCCTTTTCGAGCAGGGTCGGCACCGTCATGTTCATGCCGTTGCCGCCGACCTCCATCGGCGCACGGGCCCGGGCGAATTCCTCGCGGATCACCTGCGCCTTGATGACGTCGACCGGCTGCTCCGACCCGCCATAGATTTTCGGAATCGCGCGATAAAGGAATCCTGCATCCGTCGCCCGCGCGCGGAATTCCCGGACAAATTGCTTGAGGTCGGCGCCGCGCATATCCGGTGCGGGCGGCCAGTGCGCCGACAGGAAGCCACGAACTTCGGCGCGAAACGCCTCGGCGGCCTCACCATAGCTCAAATCCATTGATCGCTCTCCCTCGTTTCTGGCGAATCCTATGCCCGAGTTATATAACTACGTCAAATATGTTGTATGCCAGCACGGCCAAGGTTAGGGAGGGCCCGATGAGCACCGACACGATCGCCATTCCCCATTATTTCGTCCGCGACGGCGCCGGCTTCGACCCCTCCGGTCTTGCCCGCAATCCATGGTTCGCCAATGCTGTCGCGGGCGGACCGATCGGCGCGCTGATCGGTCATGTCGCCGGAGAGGCGGGCTTCGATCCCGAGTTCGAGATTTGCCGGCTGACGATCGACATCCTCGGCATCGTCCCGCAGACTCTCCTGACCCCGCGCATCGTCCCGGTCCGGCAAGGGCGGCAAGCGCAACTCTACCGGATCGAACTGCTCGCCGCCGGCAAGCCCGTAGCGCAAGCCCATGTGCTCCTGGCGCGCCATATGGACACTCCCGAATTGCCGGCGCCCCAGCCCCATCCCGCTCCCGGCGACGTCCCCGAAGATGTCTTCCTGATCGGCGCGAGCATGGCAGGAGCGATAAAGACGCGCCCGATCATGGGCGGGGTCCGCCAGCCCGGGCGCGGCGTATCGTGGATGCGCATGGACGGCGAGATTGTGTCGGGCGTGCCGGCGTCACCCTTCGTCAAGGCCTGCCTCTTCGCCGACTTCGGCAACGGGGTCGGCAGCGCGACCCACGCGCACGAGTGGAGCTACGCCAATCTCGACATCTCGATCCAGTTCTTCCGCCTCCCGCGCGGCGACTGGTTCCTGCTCGATGCGCATACCGAGGGTGCGGGGAACGGCCATGCGCTGGCGCAGACGGTCTTCGCCGATGTCGACGGCGTCTATGCCAAAGGGACGCAAACGATTTTCGTGGGGCCGGGCAGCCCCCGCTGACCCTATTCGCCGCGGAAGTCGGGTGCCCGCTTTTCGGTGATTGCGGCCAGCCCTTCACGATGGTCCCGGCTCCCGAGGAGCAAGGCCTGATTGGGCAGATTGGCCTGCCATTCCGCCTCCATGCTGCTCTCGAGCGCACGCTGGATCGACTGTTTCACGGTCGCATAACCGAGCGGGGCCGAAGCGGCGAGTTCGCGCGCCAGTTCGATACCGCGCGCGGCAAGCCCGTCCTTGCCTACCACTTCGCTCACCAGCCCGATCGCGAGCGCCTCCTCAGCACGCACCTGCTTGCCGCGAAGGCACATCTCCATCGCGCGGCCGAGGCCGACGATGCGCGGGAGCAGGAAGGTTCCACCAAGCGGCGGCATGATGCCGAGCTTGATCCAGCTTTCCTGGAACATCGCCGTATCGGCAGCGACGCGGAAATCGCAGGCCAGCGCCAGCTCGCAGCCGACCGTGACGGCGGCGCCCTGCACCAGCGCAAGCGTGGGCTTCGGACAGCGATAGATGGCGCGCGCCGCGCCCTGGAAATTGGCGTAGACGGTATCCTTGATCTCGCTTGCGGACAGGACCGTAAGTCGCTGTAAAAAAGCGAAATCGGCACCGACAGAAAAATGTTTTCCCTCGGCGGCAAAGACGATGGCACGGACCTCGCGGTCGACCGACAGCGCGGCGAAGGCGTCGCGTATCTCGCCGAGCATCTCGGGCGAGGAGGCGTTGCCGATATCGGCGCGGGCGACAGTAACGGCGGCGATACCGCCCTCATGGCGGTCGATACGGATATGTTCGGTGGTCATGGGGCTCCAGCCTGGTCGCGCACCCAGCGGTCGATGCGGTCGTACATCTCGATACGCGTCGTCGCGAAATTCTGGCAATGACCCGAGTGCGGCAGGACATGCAGCGTGATGTCGCGGCACGCGGAATAATAGCCGGGCTCGGCATGCGGGTTCGGCGATACATCTCGCTCGCCGAGGTTGATATAGATCGGCACGTCGATCTTCGCGGCGTCGGCGGTAACGATGCCGGTCATGATCGACTGCGTCGAGAGCACATAAGGCACTTCGACGAGCAGGGCGTCATCTACCGCGATCACATCCTCGGGAACATCGTCCCAGTGGAAGCTTTTGCGCAGTTTCGACCGGTCGCGCTTGTCATAGTCGGGCTGGGTCGGGTCGAGATCGCCGGGATGCACACGCACCAGCTGGTCGCCGAACGTCAGGTGCACACCGTCGGCGGTATAGCCGAGGATCAGGCAGAGATCGTAGGTCCGATACGCCGCCTGCTGGGTGATCGTCATGAACCCGCCCATCGAATGGCCGCCACCGACCTTCACGAATTCCCGAAGCGTCGCCAGCCTTCCATCGCGTAATTGGTCGTAGATCCGTTCGATCGCGGTGTGATGCGCGAGCGCCGCGACCTCGCGCGTCGCAAGCATCTGATCCTTCGCACGGTCGCTGGCGCCGATGCCGAGATGGTCGGGAAGGATGACGATATGGCCGCGCGCGCTCAGATATTCGGCGCAGCTATAGCCCTCGCGTCCGGGCACCTCGAAATGGAAGTAGCGGCGATCGTAGGTCCCGCCGTTGAACAGCGTGACGACCGTCGGCTTTTCGGGCAAGAGGTCGGGCATAAACACCCATGCGGCGATATGCAGCGGCTCGCCGCCGGTGATCGCGGCGGGCAGCGCATCCGAAACATCGATCCGCAGGTCGAGCGGCTCAGCCACCGCCCTGTTCGTCCTGCTTCTTCTTCTCGCGCCAGATCATCGCGGTCGCGCTGGTCGACAGGCCCATATTGAGCGCTTCGGCATCGAGCGCCGCCTCGAAAGCCCAATCCTCGGCGTTGTTGAGGTTGGTTTTCATATAGCGGTAGCCCATGCGCGGGCCGTCGGCGAGCCGGCGGGCGGCCTTCATCGTCTCGTCGCGCAAGGCGTCATCGTCGAACAGACGCGTGTAGAGCCCCTTTGCAAAGGCCTCGTCCGCAGTCAGCTTCTCGCCCAGCAGGAAGAGTTCGCGCGCAACGCCGGTGCCGACGATCTTGGTCCAGAACCAGGTCGAGCCGAAATCGCCGCCCGCGCCGATCCGGTCGAAGGCGGTGAGGAAGCTTGCACTTTTCGCCGCGAAGCGCAGGTCGCAAGCCCCGGCGATGCCGATGCCCGCGCCCGCGACCGGGCCGTTGATCATGGCGATCGTCGGCTTCGCCATTTCATGGAGCAGGCGCGAAGTTTCCATGAAACCGCGCAGCCGCACGAAGCTCTGCTCCGCACGGCTGCCGCTCTCGGCGTTGGCGGGCACGATGGCCTTGTCGGCGCCTCCCTCCTTGAGGTCGCCCCCGGCGCAAAAGCCCCTGCCCGCGCCCGTCACGACGACGCAGCCGACCGACGCGTCGCGCGCCGCATCGGCGCACGCATCGGCGAGCGGCGCCATGATCGAGCCCGTCAGCGCATTGAGCCGGTCGGGCCGGTTGAGGGTGATGGTGCGAACGCCCGCATCATCGTCGATCAGCACTTCGGACATGAATGGTCCCCCTTTGCCCTGCAATCTTCCAAGGAAATGGAGGCCGGATCAATCGCCGCCAAGTTCCCAGTGCCGCGCCATCATCTTCGCCGCCTTCTGCGCGAGGTCCGCCGGAACCTCGGGATACATCGGCAGGGCATTATCCTTGCTCGGCAAGGCAATGGTCGCGGTCGCGCGGACCGATTCCTCGCCGCGCTGGTTGGTGAAGGCCACCGCAACATCGACCAGATTCTGGCCGCCTTCCTGTCGCTTGGCGAGAATTTTGCCGGTCACGGTCTGGACGTCGCCCATATAGTTGAACTTGCGGATCTCGTCATGGACGTGAAGGATGATCGCATCGTCTCCGCACCAGTCCGACAGATACTGGTAGAGGAAGTTTTCGCGCATCACGCCATAGTCATAGGCCATCGGGTTGCCGATCGCCTGCGCCCACACCGGATCCCAGTGCAGCCGCTGCGCGACGTCGGGAATGCCATGTTCGTTCTTCACGTAGAAGGCCGGAATGCGCTGGCGATTCTTGTGCGCGAGGCGGTTGGCCGTCGGCGCGTAGGGCACGAAACCATAGCCGCCCGAATGGAAACAGATCACGTCGGTGACGGTCAGCGGGCCCTTGGCCTGCGTGCCGAGGCTGTCGCCGGGCTCGACATCCTCGAACCAGCGCTTCGCCGCGCCCTGTACCTTCTCGTTCGCGTAGACTTCCTCGATCTTGGCGAACTCCTCCTCGGTGTAGGTCGCAGGCTGGATCGAGAGATTCTTGCCTTTCTTCGCCGCCGTCTTGCGTTCGGTCAGAACGCGCAGGATACGATAGACGGCGACGACTTCGCCGCGCTGGTTCACCTTGACGTCGCGGCGGACCGAAATGACCGACTTGCCGGCGAATTCGGAACTCTTCACCTCGACCGACTCGTCGCCGTTGAAGCTGTAGATCGTGTCACCGGGGCGCACGGGACGATAGAAGTCCCAGGTCGACCCCGACACAAAGACGTGGATGCCCTTGAACAGGCTCTTGCGCAGCGCCTTGATCTCATCGGGTACGGGATCGCCCTTCATCGGCCGGTTAATCATGCCGGTGAACATGCCGGGCGCGATAACGCCGCCCCAGCGCGTCTTCTTCGCATAATGCGGATCGCAATAGAGCGGATTGTCGTCACCGCAGCCATGCGCGAAGTTGCGGATATTATCTTCGGTTGCCGTCTGGATATATTCGCGGGTCTTTGCGGCCTGATCGAATCCGAGCAGCTGGCGCTGGCGCTCGATATCATGGTCGGTGATCTCGTAATCGACGGCTTTCTGCCATTCGTCGCTCTGCTTGATATCTTCTTTCGTATCGGCCACCGCATATCTCCCTTGTCACGAGTTATATAACTAGGTAATATATCCTCACAAGTCACGCAAGGGGATAGTGCACAATGGAAGTTCGCCGCATCAGCGATGCATTGAAGGTGCGCGCGTCGCATCAGGCAAATGAGATCGCGCACGACGACGTCAGGCGGCAGATCACCTTCGCCGAGTGGGACCGCGAGGCCGATGAAGTCGGCGGCGGGTTGACAGCCGCAGGCCTCGTGCCTGGCGACCGCGTCTTCCTGCCGATCAGCAACATGCGTGCGGTCGAAATGGCGATCGCGGTGTTCGCTGTCTTTCGCGCCGGCGGCATCGCCTGCCCGATCAATACGCGCCTCAATCCCCGCGAAATCGTAGATTATGCCGCGCTATGCGAACCGCGCTTCTGCCTGACCGACACGCCGGACCTCGTGAAGGAGCTCGATCTTGCGGGCAGCTGGCACGTCGATGCCATGCCGCGCGACATCGGCGCTCTGCCCGATCAGGCGGGCCTCGATCCCAATGCCGACGCGGAGATCCTTGGAACGTCGGGAACCACGGGCAAGATCAAGGGCGTCGTGGTGTCGCACCCCGACCTGATGACCGGGGTCACAGGTCACAATATGGACCGTTCGCGCTCGACGTTGAGCGCCCTTCCGCTTACCGGGTCGGGTGGCAACATCGGCATCGTCATGCTGCCCGCCCGCGGCGGCGCGACCGCCATCACCCAGCAGAAGTTCGACCCCAAGGGCTTTCTGGACCTCGTCCGCGAAAAGCAGCCGAACCTCGTCTATCTGGTTCCCTCGATGCTGCGGCTGATCCTCGATCACCCCGACGTCGCGAACTATGATTTTGCGGGGGTCAAGTATCTGATGACCGGCACCGCGCCCCTGCCGCATGATTCGGTCGAGCGTGCGCTGAAGCTCTGGCCCCACGTCCGGATGCGCAACAGCTACGGCATGTCCGAAGGCGGCATCGGCGTGGGCACGACGAGCCAGGAACAGGTCCGCAAACCCGGCTGCGTCGGCAAACTGCCGCCGCATATGCAGCTTCGCGACGAAGCCGGAAACGTCATTACCGAGCCCGGCGTCGTCGGCGAAATCTTCGGCTGGCAGAAGCATCCGCGTCGCTACTGGAACGATGCCGAAGCGACGGCGGCGAGCTTCAAGGGCGGCTGGACCAAGACCGGCGACCTCGGCTTCGTCGATGCCGACGGCGACCTCATCATGGCGGGACGGTCCAAGGAGCTGATAATTCGCGGCGGCTATAATATCACGCCGCTCGAGATCGAAACCGCGCTCCACCTTCACCCGGCGGTCCAGCAGGCAGCGGTCGTCGGCGTCCCGCACGAGGTGCTGGGCGAAGACATTGCGGCCGCTGTCACGCTGCGCCCCGGCGAAAGCGCGACGCCCGACGATATCATCGCCTTTTGCAAGGAGCATCTCGGCGACAACAAGGTGCCCCGCACCCTTTTGGTGATGGACGTGATGCCGCTCAATCCGAATGGCAAGATACTGAAAAAGGATCTGGCCGGACCGCTGGCGAAGGCCGCAGCAGAACGGCGCAGAGCGGCTTGAACGCAGCCGACGGCAAGGACATTTCATGACACAGACTGACCGCGCGCTCGCGATAGCCGCAAGGGTCGAAGCGTTCGTCCGGGAACGCATCATTCCCTACGAGAGCGACCCGCGCCGCGATCATCATGGCGCGCCGACCGACGAGCTGGTGATGGAGATGCGCGAACATGCCCGCGCCGCGGGCGTGCTGACCCCGCATATCCTGGCCGACGGCAGCCACCTCAATCAGGGCGAGACCGCCGTGGTGCTGATCAAGAGCGGCCTGTCGCCGCTCGGGCCGCTCGCGTGCAACACGATGGCGCCCGACGAGGGCAATATGTACCTGCTCGGCAAGGAAGGCAGCCCCGAACTCAAGGAGCGCTTCCTGAAACCGATGGTCGAAGGCCGCGTCCGTTCGGCCTTTTTCATGACCGAGCCTGCCGAAGAAGGCGGCGCCGGGTCCGACCCGTCGATGATGAAGACGACGTGCCACCTCGACGGCAATCACTGGGTGGTCAATGGCCGCAAGACCTTCATCACCGGCGCGCAGGGCGCGCGCGTCGGCATCGTGATGGCAAAGTCCGAACAGGGCGCGTGCATGTTCCTCGTCGACCTGCCCGATCCCGCGATCCGCATCGACGAGGTGCCGAACACGATCGACAGTTCGATGCCCGGCGGCCACGCAACGCTGACGATCGACAACCTCCGCATCCCCGCCGACCAGATGCTCGGCGAGGCGGGCGAAGGATTCCGGTACGCACAGGTGCGCCTGTCCCCTGCCCGCCTGTCGCATTGCATGCGCTGGCTCGGCGCGTGCATCCGCGCGCACGAGATCGCAACCGATTATGCCAACCGCCGTGAGGCCTTCGGCAAGCCGCTGATCGACCATGAGGGCGTCGGCTTCATGCTCGCCGAAAATATGATCGACCTGAAGCAAGCCGAGTTGATGATCGACTGGTGCGCGGGCGTGCTCGACACCGGATCGCTCGGCACGGTCGAAAGCTCGATGGCGAAGGTCGCGGTGTCCGAGGCGCTGATGCGCATCGCCGACCGCTGCGTCCAGGTGATGGGCGGTACCGGCGTGACCGACAAGACGATCGTCGAGCAGGTGTTCCGCGAGGTTCGCGCCTTCCGCATCTACGACGGCCCGACCGAGGTCCACAAATGGAGCCTCGCCAGGAAAATCCGCCGCGACTGGAAGGCCGGGCTCGCCGCCTGACGATCAGCCCTTCAGGCTATCGAACGGCACATCCTTGTCCATCCGCACCTCGCCGGGCATGCCAAGCACACGTTCGGCAATCTGGTTGCGCAGCACCTCGTCGGCCCCGCCCGCGATACGCATCACGGTCGAATAGATATAGTCGTACTGGACGTCGCCGGTTGCGGTATCGCCAGCCTCGGGTGCGATGCCCGCGAGGCCGCGCAATTCGAGCGCGAGGCCATTGGTCTTCTGGTAGCGCGACGCATAGGCGAGCTTGACCATGCCCGCGAGCGCGCCGGGATTCTCGCCCTTCGAGACCATCGTCCTGAGGCGCGCCTGGAAGAACCGTTCGCCCTGCTCTTCGGCGAGTGCCTCGGCGAGCTGCTGGCGGATCGCGCGGTCGTCGAGCATCGTACCGCCACGGCCATCGGGGGTCGCCGCGGCATAATCGATGAGCGGTTCGACCCCGCTGCGATGCGCGCCAGACCCGAGGCGTTCGCCCATGAGCACCGTCATGCAACAGGCCCAGCCCTCGCCCTCGGCGCCGAGCCGGTTTGCATCGGGAATCCGGACATCGGTGAGGAATGTTTCGTTGAACTCGCATGCTCCCGAAATCTGGCGGATCGGGCGCGTCTCGATCCCCGGCGTCTTCATGTCGACGACGAAAAAGGTCAGCCCCTTGTGTTTGGGCAGGGTCGGGTCGGTGCGCACGACGAGAATGCCCCAGTCGGTCAGATGCGCCCAGCTCGACCAGACCTTCTGGCCGTTGACGATCCAGTCGCCCGAGCCGTCATCGGCACGCACCGCCTTGGTACGCAGCGCCGCGAGATCGGACCCCGCCGCCGGTTCGGAGAACAGCTGACACCAGGTGATGTCGCCCTTCAGCGTCGGTTCGATGAAGCGCGCGCGCTGTTCGTCATTGCCATGCTTCGCAATAACCGGCAGCGCCATGCCAGTCCCGATCGACGTGAAAGGCCCCTTGGGGAGGTGATATTTGCCCTCTTCTTCGGAGAAGATCACTGCCTCGGCCCCCGAAAGGCCGCCGCCGCCGAGGGCTTTCGGAAAAGTCAGGCCCGACCAGCCGCCCGCGAACAATTCGCGCATCCACGCGCGGCCGCGATCGGCCTCTTCGGTATCGGGCATCTTCTCGCCCGGCTTGAGCACATGCGCGGGGGCGTGCGCTGCGAGCCAGTCGCGCGCCTTGGCGCGAAAGCCGGCTTCTTCGGGGCTGTCGTTGAAATCCATCTTATACCGCCTTTGCCTGGCTGCCGGGCTGCGCGTTCAGCAGGCGGTCGGCCCAGAAACCGCGGTTTCCGAGATGCACCGCCAACATGCGCTCGCGCCGATAATAGAAATGGCAGTTCGCCTCGAACGTGTAGCCGATGCCGCCATGCACCTGCAGATTTTCGCGCGCCGCCATCTCGAAGCATTTGATGCCCGAAAGGCGCGCCGCCGCGGCGGCGGCGGGCAAGTCGTCGGGCGAGGATTCGGCGGCCCAGCCGCCATAATATGCGTTCGATCTTGCCAGCTCGGTCGCGACCGCGACGTCGGCAAGCTTGTGTTTGATCGCCTGATAACCGGCGAGCGAGCGGCCGAACATCTGCCGTTCCATCGCATAGTCGCGCGCCATCGTCAGGCAGGCTTCGGCGGCGCCCGCCGCTTCGAACGCCGCCTGCACCGCCGCCTGATCGATCAGCCGGTCGAGTTTACCGGTACCGGGCAGGACCTCGGCGGCCGCATCAATGAAATCGAGGCGATAATGCGGGCGCAACTGATCGAAGCTCTCGAGCTTCGTGCGCAGCACGCCGGGCTGATCGAGTTCGACCAGCGCGAAGCCGCCGCCCGCAACCAGTACGACCGCAATGTCGGCGATGCCTGCATCGGCGACCGGAGACTTGCTGCCGGTCAATCTTCCGTCGCGAAGCTGCACGCCAGCCGCAAACACCGGGCCCGGCCCCTCGGCATAGGCAAAGGTCGCCACCGCTTCGCCCGAAGCGAGCTTGGGGAGCCACGCCGCCTTTTGCGCCTCGCTGCCCGCGAGTGCGATGGCCTCGGCGGCGAGGACGATCGAGCTCATGAAGGGCACCGCGGCATTGGCGGCGCCCAGCGCCTCCATGATCACGCCGAGGTCGAGCGCGCCGAGGCCAAGTCCGCCATGTTCCTCGGGGATCGCCGCCCCGAGGAAGCCCATCTCGGCGAGCGAGCGCCACAGTTCCTCGTCCCAATCGGCGCCCGAATCGATCAGGTGGCGAAGCCGGTCGAACGGCGAAAGGTCGGAAAGCAGCGCCCGGGCTTGCTCGCCAAGCATTTTCTGTTCATCGCTAAGGTCGAAATTCATTGCGGGACTTGCCTCGTTGTTGCCCTCTGTGTCATAGCGAGTTGTATAACTAGGTCAACCATGACAAACGCCGGGAGAGGATTCGCTGGCCATGCAATATGAAACCATCCTGCTCGAGGTCGCCGACCATGTCGCGACGATCACGATCAATCGTCCCGACGCGATGAACAGCTTCACCAGGCGGATGATGGACGAATTCGAACATCTGTGGAAGTGGATCGGCGCCAACGACGATATTCATTGCTGCGTCTTGCGCGCGGCCCCCGGAAAAGCGTGGTGCACCGGCGTCGACGTCAAGGAATCGCAGAAACCCGGCGGAACGGTCGTCGATCTCGACAATATCTGGCACGCCGAGGATCCCGGCAACTATCTCGGCCCGAAGTCGATGAAATGCTGGAAGCCGGTCATCGCCGCGGTCCACGGCATGGCCGCCGGCGGCGCCTTCTACTGGCTCAACGAGAGCGACATCATCATCTGCTCCGAAGACGCGACCTTCTTCGACCCGCATGTCACCTACGGGATGACGAGCGCGCTCGAGCCGATCGGTATGACCTATCACATGCCGCTCCACGACGTGCTGCGCATGGTGCTGCTCGGCAATGACGAAAGGATAGGTGCCGGCACCGCGCTGCGCATCGGCCTCGTCAGCGAAATCACGACGCTCGAGGATCTCTGGCCGCGCGCGCACGAACTGGCGACCGCGATCGCCGCCAAGCCGCCCGCGGCGACCGCAGGATCGGTCAAGGCGATCTGGGAATCGCTCGACCTGCCGCGCAGCGTCGCGCTGCAGCAGGGGCTCAAATATTGCCAGATCGGCAATCCGGTCGGCGTGCCGCAGGTGAACCGCGCCGCGCTGATGGCCGACAAGGCCAAGAAATATACGATCCGCTGAAGGAACAGGACCGCTATGTCGATTTTGTACGACGAGGGGCAGCAGGCGATCGCGACCGAATCGCGCCGCGTGCTCGAGGCCCGGGTGAGCAAGGACGAGCTGCTCCCCCTGCTCGAAGCGAGCGGCGAATATCACACGGCCTTCTGGGAGACGGCTAAGGAGCAAGGCTGGACGGCGCTTGCCCTCCCCGAAGCCTATGGGGGGCTCGACCTCGGCCTCGCCGAACTTGGCCTCATCGCGCACCAGGCCGGACGCACGCTGAGCGGCGCGCCCTTTCTGACCTCGAGCTTCGGCGCCGCGAAGGCCATCGAACGCTATGGATCCGATGCACAGAAAACGCGCTGGCTTCCCGGGCTGGCGAGCGGCGAGATCATCGGGGCAGTCGCCTTTGCCGAGGGCGCCAACGCCCTGCCCGCCGCCCCCAAGCTGACCTTTACCGACGACCGGATCGACGGCACGGCAACGGGCGTAGCAGGCGGGCTCGCCGCCGACATCGCGATCGTCTTCGCGAACGGCCCCGGCATGCCGGTGCTGGCGATCGCCGAACTCGCCGGGGTGGCACGCACCGCGATCGCGAGCTTCGACAACAGCCGCCTGTTCGCCGATCTCGGCTTTACCGGCACCCCCGCCGAAGCGCTGGTCACCGGCTCGGCGGCGCGCGACGCGGCGCTCCACATCCTCGCGCTGCAGGCGGTCGTCACCGCGCATGAACAGACCGGCGGCGCCGAGGCGCTGATGGAAGTCGCGCGCGACTATGCCCTCACCCGCCGCGCCTTCGGCCAGCTCATCGGCGGCTTCCAGTCGGTGAAGCACCGCATCGCCGAACTTTATGGTCTCGTCGAACTCGCGCGCGCCAACTGCATCCATGCCGCCGCGCGCGCGGAAACGCCCGAATTCATCCTCGCCGCCGCCGCCGCGCGCCTGTCGGCGACCGAAGCCTATGACACCGCCGCGCGCGACTGCGTGCAGGTCCATGGCGGCATCGGCGTCACCTGGGAGGCCGGCCTCCATCTTCATATGCGCCGCGCGCGCAGCCTTGCGCTCGAACAGGGCAACAGCCTGTTCTGGGAGGATATATTGGTCGACCGCCTGACAGGAGAAGCCGCATGAGCGATCTCGACGCCTACCGCTCCAAGGCGGCTGCCTGGCTGGAGAGCGTCAGGCCGACCTTCGGAAAGTGTGCGCGCAAGGGGCTCTCCGAAGCCGACGACCTCGCGCTCGGACGCCGCTATCAGAAGGCGAAATTCGACGCCGGCTATGCCGGGATCAACTGGCCGACCGAATATGGCGGCCAGGGTCTCACGCACCTCGAGAAGGTGACCTTCGAGGCCGAGGAGATGAAGCACGGCTTCCCCAACGCCTATTTCGGCATTTCGCTCGGCATGCCCGTCCCGATCCTGATGCAGTTCGGCGAAGACAAGGATTTCGTCCGCGAACGCGTATTGAAGGCGTTGCAGGGCGAGGAAATCTGGTGCCAGCTCTTTTCCGAGCCCGCCGGCGGATCCGATCTCGCGGGGCTGCGCACGCGTGCCGAGACCGATGGCAATGGCTGGAAGCTCAACGGCCAGAAGGTCTGGACGAGCTGGGCGCAATATAGCGACTATGGCGTCATCGTCGCCCGGACCGACCCCAATGTGCCGAAACACAAGGGACTCACTTACTTCTGGGTCGACATGAAGGCCCCCGGCGTCACGGTACGCCCGATCAAGCTCGCAGGCGGCGACAGCCATGTGAACGAAGTCTTCTTCGACGATGTGAAGATCGGTGACGATCACCGCATGTCGCCCGTCGGCGGCGGCTTTGCCGTCGCGATGGCAACGCTGATGATCGAGCGCTATGTCGCGACCGACAGCGGCGGCTTCGGTCCGCACCTCGACCTCTTCATCGACCTTGCGAAAGCGACCGACTTCGGCGGCAAGCCGGCGATCGAGGATAGCCGCATCCGCCAGCAGATCGCGCGCAACTACGCGATGCGATCGGGCCTCGATGCGATCACCGCGCGCGCGATGCTGATGATGCAGGCGGGAATGACCCCGGGGCCCGAAGGCTCGCTCAACAAGCTCGTCTCGGTTCGCTCGCGCCAGAAGCTGTCGGAGCTCGCGATCGACCTCCAGGGCAGCAGCGGCTTTGCCTATGACGCGCATGGTTTCGTCAAGGATAATTGGACCAACAGCTGGATCAACGCCCCGACCGGCCGCATCGCCGGCGGCGCCGACGAGATGCTGCTCAACACCATCGCCGAAAAGATTCTCGGCCTGCCGCAGGATCACCGCCCCGACAAGGGCGTGCCCTTCAACCAGATTCCCGCCTGACCACAAGGAAATCCGACCATGACCGAAGCCTATATCATCGACGCCGTCCGTACCCCGCGCGGGATCGGCAAGCCCGGCAAGGGCGCGCTCTCGCATCTCCACCCGCAGCATCTCGCCGCGACGGTGCTGAAGGCGATCAAGGACCGTAACAATCTCAACACCGCCGAAGTCGACGACATCATCTGGTCGACGTCGACGCAGAAGGGCAAGCAAGGCACCGACCTCGGCCGCATGGCCGCGCTTTCGGCGGGCTATGACGTCAAGGCTTCGGGCACCACGCTCGACCGCTTCTGCGGCGGCGGCATCAGCTCGGTCAACTTCGCCGCGGCAACGGTGATGTCGGGCATGGAAGATTGCGTCATCGCTGGCGGAACCGAAATGATGAGCTACACGGCGACGCTCGCCGCCGAAGAAGCCAATGCCGGCCTCAAGCCGCTCGGCATGGGTGCGGGCAACGCGGCGCTCGACGAGATACATCCGCAATCGCACCAGGGCGTCTGCGGCGACGCGATCGCCGCGATCGAGGGAATCGACCGCGCGGCGGTCGACGCGCTCGCGCTCGTCAGCCAGCAGCGCGCCGACAAGGCGATCAGGGAAGGCCGTTTCGCGAAATCTGTCGTCCCCGTCCACAACCCCGACGGCAGCGTCGCGCTCGACCATGAGGAATTTCCGCGTCCCGAAACCACGGCGGAAGGTCTCGCCTCGCTCAAGCCCAGCTTCGGCGCGCTTGCCGACTTCGATCTTGGCGGCGGCGTCACCTTCAAGAAGCAGATCCAGCGCCGCTATCCCGATCTCGACTTCGAGGGCGTCCACCATGCCGGTAACAGCTCGGGCGTCGTCGACGGCGCCGCCGCGCTGCTGATCACCTCGAAGGATTATGCCGAGAAGAACGGCCTCAAGCCGCGTGCGCGCGTCGTCGCCTATGCCAATGTCGGCGACGATCCGACGCTGATGCTCAACGCCCCCGTCCCGGCTGCGAAGAAGGTGCTCGCCAAGGCCGGGCTGACCAAGGACGATATCGACGTCTGGGAAATCAACGAGGCCTTTGCCGTCGTCGCCGAAAAGTTCATCCGCGATCTCGATCTCGACCGCGAGAAGGTGAACATCAACGGCGGCGCGATGGCGCTCGGCCATCCGATCGGCGCCACCGGATCGATCCTCATCGGCACCGCGCTCGACGAACTCGAACGCTCGGGCGGCCGTTATGGTCTCGTCACCATGTGCGCGGCGGGCGGCATGGCCCCCGCGATCGTCATCGAACGCCTCGGCTGAAGCGCGCCGCGGAAAGAACAGGGGAAAATCACATGGCGGGACCGCTGACGGGAATCCGGATCATCGAATTTGCCGGCATCGGTCCCGGCCCCTTCTGCGGCATGATGCTCGCCGACCATGGCGCCGAGGTGATCCGTATCGATCGCCCCGGCGGCATCATGGACCCGCGCGACCCGCTCTGCCGCAATCGCAAGTCGGTCGTGCTCGACATGAAGAAGGATGGCGCGATCGACGCTGCGCGCGACCTTTGCCGCGGCGCCGACGGGATCATCGAAGGCTATCGTCCGGGCGTCATGGAACGGCTCGGGCTCGGCCCCGAGGTGCTGCTCGCCGATAATCCGAAGCTCGTTTACGGCCGCATGACCGGTTGGGGGCAATTCGGCCCCTATGCGCAGGCGGCGGGGCACGACATCAATTACATCTCGCTCTCGGGCGTGCTCCACGGCATCGGCCGCGCCGGCGAAAAGCCCGTGCCGCCGGTCAATTATGTCGGCGACTTCGGCGGCGGCGGCATGATGCTCGCCTTCGGCATGGCGAGCGCGCTGCTTCACGCGGCGAAGACCGGCGAAGGCCAGGTCATCGACTGCGCGATGACCGACGGCTCGGCGCTGCTGGCCGGCATGAGCTGGTGGTTCCACGGCGCCGGCATGATCCGCGACGAGGCCGGTGTGAACCGCCTCGACGGCGGCGCGCATTTCTACGACACCTACACCTGCTCCGACGGCAAATTCATCTCGATCGGGTCGATCGAACCGCAATTCTATGCGCTGCTCCGCGAAAAGACCGGCCTCGATGCCGATCCCGCCTTCGATGCCCAACTCGACGAGGCGCAATGGCCTGCCCTCAAGGAAAAGGTCGCCGCGCTGTTCTCGGGCAAGACGCGTGACGAATGGTGCGCGCTGATGGAGGCGACCGACGTCTGCTTCGCTCCCGTGCTGTCGCTCGGCGAAGCGCCGCTCCATCCTCACAATGTCGCGCGCGACACCTTCGTGAGCGTCGCGGGCGTTCCGCACCCTGCCCCCGCGCCGCGCTATTCGGCGACCGTCAATCCGGTGCCGCAGCCGGCCCCCGCCGTGGGCGCCGACGGCGATACGTTGTTCGCAAGCCTTGGCTATGACGCGGCGCGCCTCGCCGCGCTCAAGGCGAGCGGCGCCATTCCCTAGACGAAGTCCCGGCGGGCGCCCACGTTCATTCGGGCGTATTGTCGAGTTCCTCGCGCAGCCGCGTCGCGGCCCACATCCAGAGCAATCCCGCAACGAGCCAGACCGGCGTCGTCGCCATCAGCGCATAGCGCAGCGATTCGGCGCCCGCCCCCGCGTGAAGCCGGTCGCTCGCGAAACCGACGACGAGCGGACCCAGCCCCTGTCCGATCAGGCTGATGCACATCAGGAACAGTGCGGCGGCGGTGGCGCGCATGCGGACGCCAACAAGGCTCTGGATCAGTGAATGCCCTGCCCCGCCCCAGAAATGATAGAGAAAGAGCACCGCCGCCATCAACAGCATGGCTTCGGTCGCGCTCGTCGCGCGGAACAGGAGCAGCATCAACGGAATGTTGAGGAAGAAGGCGATCGCCGGCGCCCAGCACCACCAGCGCCGGTCGCGTTTCGCGAGACGGTCGCAGACGAAGCCGCCCACGAGGCCGCCGACAAGGCCGCCGCCGCCCGAAGCCAGCGCGACGCGCCACCCCGCCTCGGCGATGGTGAGCCCGAAGCTGCGGACCATGAAGCTCGGCATCCAGTGCGCGAGCGCGAAGCCCGAAATGCTGGCGATGCCGATCGCAAAGGCGATCCCCGGAAAGGCCCGCGTCGCGAGCGCCCGCTTTGCCACCTCGGCGAATTTCGCGGGCGGCACGTCGGCGCTGCGCCCGTCCGAGAAGCCGCGCGGCGGTTCGCGCAAGGTGAGAAAGATGACGAGCGCGAGGAGCACGCCCGGCAGGCCGATGATCAGAAAGGCGCTGCGCCATCCATAAGTAAAGCCGACCCAGCCGCCGAGCGCGAGGCCGAGTGCCGAACCGATCGAGGTTCCGGTCGTAAAGATGCCGATCGCACTCGCGCGCTGCTCCTTCTTGTAGAGATCGGCGAGCAGCGCATAGGACGGCGCGGTCGCTGCCGCTTCGCCGACCGCCACGGTCATCCGCGAGGCGGCGAGCTGGAAGAAGTTGGCAGCGAGGCCGCATGTCGCCGTGGCGATGCTCCAGAGGCCGATCGCGCCCGAAATGATCCGCACCCGGTTGGTGCGGTCGGAGAGGCGCGCGATCGGCACGCCGAGCCCGACGTAGAGCAATGCGAACACCGGCCCGCCGATGAGCCCGAGCTGCGTATCGCTGAGCTCGAGTTCGGCCTTCACCGGCTCCTGCAGGATCGACAAGAGCTGCCGGTCGAGAAAGTTCAGCGCATAGGCCATGGTGAGCAGGAACAGGAACCAGCCCCGATAGAAGGGCTTCGACCAGATCGGCGTTGCTTGGGATGCCATGGTCATTATTCCTTGCTGGATGGAAGCGGAGGCGCGTCGATGGCGTTGGCCCGGAGAAAAAGCGCCAGCGCGACGAACTGCGAGGGAATGATCGCGAGCAGCGCGTAGCGCAGGCCCGCGGTCCCGAACCCCTGTGCGGTCGCCGCATCGCTGAGCAGCCCGACCAGCATCGGGCCGATGCCAAGCCCGATCAGGTTGAGCCCGAGCAGCAGCACCGCCGAAGCCGACGCGCGCTGGCGCGGCGTGACCTGGCTGTGGGCGAAGGCGATCGTCGGCGCTAGATAGGCGCCGCCGAGGAAATGGGTGATCGCCGACATCGCGAGCGCCAGCCCGGGGCTGCCCGCAAGCGCATAGGCAATTTCGAACGGGATCAGCAGCGCAAGGCTTCCCGACGCGACCCAAAGCCGCCCCTTCGGCGACCGGCGGACGAGCCAGTCCGCGGCGATGCCGCTGAGCCAGATGCCGAGCGCGCCCGGCAGAACCGCCAGAATCGCCAGCCAGAAGGCGATCTCGTGGAGCGGCATGGCGTGGAGGCGCCCGAGATAGGGGGGCGCCCAATGGCCATGACCATAAAGGACGAGGGCATGAAAACCCGACGCGAAAGCAGCGTATCGAAACGGCCTGATGCGCCATAGCGCCGCCAGTGAAGCGAACAGGCCTTCGTTGCCGGGCGCGCCGGCCCGATCCGCAGGCGGATCAAATTGCCCGCGCGGAGGCTCGCGCATCGTGAAGCGGATCAGGAGCGCCAGCAGAAGCCCCGGCAAGCCAACGACGAGGAACGCCATCCGCCAACCGAAGAAGTGATTGATGACCCCGCCGGCGAGAAACCCGAGGAAGACGCCGACCTGGATCCCGACCGAATAGATGCCGATCGCCGTCGCGCGCCGTTCGGGCTCATAATAGTCGGAAATAAGCGAATGCGCCGGCGGGCTGAGCCCGGCCTCGCCGACCCCGACGCCCATCCGGAGCATCAGCAGCGTCCAGAAATTGCCCGCGGCGGCGCATGCAGCAGTCATCGCGCTCCACAAGGTGATCGCCCCTGCGATCAGCCGCGTCCGCGAATGCCGGTCGGCGATCCGCGCGATCGGGATTCCGAGCGTCGCGTAGAAGAGCGCGAAACTGAGGCCCGTCATCAGCCCGAGCTGGGTGTCGCTGAGCCCCAGGTCGGCCTTGATCGGCTCCTGGAGGATCGTGACGATCTGGCGGTCGATATAGTTGACGACATAGGCGAGGAACAGCAGCAGCAGCGCATAGCGCCGCGCCGCCGCGGAAGGGCTGGCCTGCCCTTGCGCAGCGGACATATCGACGCTCGGGTTCGTCAAAAGCTATAACCTGCCCGGATTCCCCAGGTTCGCGGCCGGCCCCAGACGCCGAACCCCGAATCGAACAGCGGTGCGTTCGCGGTGACCGTCGTCGGGAACGACCCCAGCGTATTGTGGAACATCTGCTGGATAACCTGCTTGTCGAAGACGTTGTCGACAAAGGCTTCGATCGAATAGCTCCGGTCCGCCGACTTCCAGCCGATGCGCGCGTTGGCGATGCCATAGGCCGGAACGCGTTCGGCCGGGTCGTTGTCGATCCCCGAATAGACCGAGGTCTGATAGCGCCCGTCGGCCTGCAAGGTCAGCGTGCCGCTGTCACCGAGCGGAATATTGTAGCGCAGGATCATATTGCCGCTGAACTCGGGCGCCTGCGGCAGGCGATTGCCATTCAGCACGCGGCCATCGGCGGTAAAGCTCGGGTCCGCGATAACCTTCGTATCGAGATAACCGACGCCGAGGCGCAGTTCCAGATCGTCGGTCAGGCTCGCCGTCAGCTCGGCCTCCGCGCCATAGGTGCGCGGATCGCCCGCGTTGATGTAGAGCACATTCGATGCGCCGGTCAGCGGATCGGTCGTCCCGATCAAGGCCTGGATGCCGGTATATTTATAGTAGAAGGCGGCCGCGTTCAGCGTGACGCGATTGTCGAAGAATTTGCTCTTGAAGCCCACTTCATAATTGTCGATTTCCTCGGAACCGACCGGCCCGCGCAGGAGCGGATTGCGATTGGTGTTGAAGCCGCCGCTCTTGAAGCCGTGCGAAAAGGCCGCGTAGACGAGCAGATCGTCCGCCGGACGGAACTCGGCGGCAAGGCGATAGGTCAGCTCGCCATCGTCGATCCGCGGGATCGGCGTCGGCGCGCAGGTCGTGCTCGTGATGCTGCGGCTGCAATCGAGCGGATCGAGAATGCGCCGGTCGTCGGTGTAGCGAAGCCCACCCGTCAGCGTCACCTTGTCGCCGATCGGCACGTCGACCTGGCCGAACCCCGCGTAGCTTCGCGTATGCGTGGTATAGCCGATGAGGTCGGTCTTCACATTGTCGACGGCGATCGTCGAATCCGCGCGCTGCTCGGCGTCGTAATAATATCCGCCGAGCTGCCACTGTATGCCGCCGTCGGTGCGTCCCGAAAGCCTGATCTCCTGCGAGATCGTGTCCGATCTGGACTGGAAATAGATGCCGAGATCGCGCGAGCCCGAACCGCCATAGGGCCGGTTGTCGAACCCGTCGCCGTCATAGCTGAAGGCCTGACGGTAATTTTCATAGCCCGTGATCGAAATCAGTTCGGCAAAGCCGAGATCGGCGGTGAGCTTCGCATAGCCGCCCCAGCTCGTGTAACGGAATGGCCATTCGTCGACATCCGACCGCCCCCGCGTCGCCTTGAAATTGTCGAACGCCTGACCCGCGGTGCGGCTGACGCCGCGGTTGGCGAGGATACAGGCGGCATGGGCGAGGTCCGCCGCCGAGCCGGGCACCGGACGGCCGCCGCAATAGCCGCTCGGATTATTGGGATCGAGCACGAAATAGGGCCGGTGGATCGGCGACTGTCCGTCGTTGCGGGCATAGCTGAGCTTGGCTTCGAAAGTGACCGCCGACGACAGGTCGGCCTGGACGATCGCGCGCGCTGCAAGCGCGTCGGTCTTCGCGAAGCGCTGACCCGACACGGGGTCGAGCTGGGTGCCATCGTCGCGGTTATATTTGAGCGCGAAACGCGCGCGCAGCCCTTCGGCAACGGGTCCACCCGCCGCCATCTGGAGAATGACCTGGTTGAAGCGGCCATATTGCGCGCTGATATCGCCCTCGAACGTGTCGCCCGGCTTCTTCGAGATATAATGGACGACGCCGGCGGTCGAGTTGCGTCCGAACAAGGTTCCCTGCGGCCCGCGCAGCACCTCGACGCGTTCGAGATCGAAGACCTGCGACGTCCCGGTGCCCTGCGCGACCTGATAGACATCGTCGATATAGAGCGCGACCGACGCCTCGTTGATGTTGGAAAAATCGACGAAGCTGATGCCGCGAATGTTGAAGAAGGGCGGGCCGCCGGCGCCGCCGAGCCCGGCTGCCTTGAAGTTCGGGACCATGTCGACGATCCGCTGCGCGTCCTGGATGTTCATGGCCGCGAGCTGGTTGCCGCCGATCGCCGTGATCGAGATCGGCACATCCTGGACATTCTGGTCGCGGCGCTGCGCAGTGACCACGATATCCTCGTTCAGTACCGAGTTGCCGCGCCCGGTTTCGTCGACCGGCGGCGCGGGGGCATCCTGTGCCGCCGCCGGACCGCAAATCGCCAGCGCGAGCGGCCAGACCGCCGCGCCGATCAGAAGGTGCCGAACTGTCTGCATTGCATCTCTCCCCATTTGTTTTGGTCAATCAATTTGTCGGAATGCCCTCGTCGGTGCGCGCGCGCGCTTCCGCGATCTCCGCGAGCGCGCCGCGGTGGATCTTGTTGCTCGCGGTGCGCGGCATGTCGTCGAACGGCATGAACAGAAACCGCCGCGGAATCTTGAAGCTCGACACGCGCGGTCGCAGCCAGTCGCGCAGCATGTCCGCGTCAAGCGCCGCGCCCGGCCGCGGCGCCACAAAGGCCACCACGAGCTGCCCGCGCACCGGATCGGGCATGCCGATGACCACCGCCTCGATGACCTCGTCGCACTGGCGCAGCGCGTTCTCGACTTCCTCGGGCGCGACATTGGCGCCCGACGTCTTGATCATGCCGCTGTCGCGGCCGACGAAATGCAGCCGGTCGGCATCGTCGATGATGCAGCGATCCCCGGTGCGGAAATAGCCCCGGTCATCGAGCCCCGTGCCGCGCTGCTGCTTGTAATATCCCTCCATCAGCCAGGGTCCCCTGACGCGCAGCTCGCCCTCGGTTCCCGGCGCGACATCCTCTTCCGTCACGGGGTCGGCGATCCGCCGCTCCATCCGGCCAAGTGCACCGCCGAGGCTCCCGGCCTGCATGCCATAGGTGTCGTCGATCGACCGGAACCCGCTGTGCGGTCCCATCGTCTCGGTCATGCCGAAAGCCGATCCGATGCTGTCGGGGTCATAGCCCTGCTCGCCGCGGAACCATGCCATCTGGTTGCTGTTCTGCGGCTTCAGACGGTCGGCGAGCCGGCAGCCGGGTCCGATATGGTCCTGCAGGCTTCGCAAGGTCGCATCGGGGCCGGTGACGTGGGTTGCGCCGATCGTCTCGATCTCGTCCCACAACCGGGCCGCGGGCAAGGCGGGCGAAAAGGCCACCGAAGCACCGCGTTCGAGAGCCCCGAAGCACGACAGGAATCCCCCGACCCAGAACAGCGGCATGGTGACGAGCACCCGGTCTCCCGCCCCGGTATCGGCCGGAATGACCGCATTATTGCCCGCCAGGAAGCGGATCTTGTCCGCGACCACCCCCTGCCGGTGGACGACTGCTTTCGGATGCGCGGTGCTTCCCGACGTATAGATGATCGCCGAGGCATCCGCGGGATGAATTTCCGCAGCGATCCGGTCCAGGAGCGCCGGCGCGCGCGCGGCGACGCGCTGTCCCGTTCGCGCGGCGCTGGCGAAATCGGTCTCGACCCACGCGCGCGCGGCGGGTTTGCTCGTCCACACCGCCCGCAGATATGGCGCCTCGTCAATCAAGAGCGGCCCCGAACCCTCGTGCGCCGCAAGGTCCGGGAACGCCGTCTCCATCCGCGCCAGATAGTCATGGTGGAGATAGGCGGGATCGAGGAGCAGTAATTGCGCATCGGCGTGACGGAGGGCGTGGCGCAGTTCCTGCTCGGCGAAAAAGCTGCTCACGAACACCGCCAGCGCGCCGATGCGCTGCGTCGCAAGCCACGCCGCAATCCAGTCCGCGCTGTTGCCCATCAGCAGCGCGATGCGGCTGCCCTTGCCATAGCCGGCATCGAGAAGCGCCCAAGCAAGGTCGGCCGAACGGCGATCGAGATCGCCGAAGCTGACGCCCTCGCCCGCCTCCAGTACGGCGATCTCCTTGTCCCGACCGGTCGCAAGCCGGCGCCACCAATTGACGACGGTCAATTCGTCATGGTCGCCCGTGTCGCGCTCGCGGGACGCCGCTTCGACGATATCGTCGATCATGCGCCAGCCTCTCCCGTTTTTCTTCTCGAGCCAGACTGACCACCGCCCTCCGATCGATCATGCACAAAAAGAGGAGACATCTATTCCCGATTGAGATAGCTTACCTAGTAAGCGAGGTGAAATGCTCGAACTCGATCATATCCATTGCCTTCTCGACGTCGCCGACACGCGATCCTTCTCGCGGTCGGCCGAGCGGCTCGGCCTTGCGCAGTCGGTCGTGTCGAAGCGGGTTCGCCGGGTCGAGGAGCAGCTCGGCCTCAGGATTTTCGCGCGCACCTCGCGATCGGTCGAGCTGACGCGTCAGGGCCGCGCCTTTCTCCCCTACGCACAGGCGATGGTCGATGCCGAAACCACGGCGCGATATGCCGCAAAAAATCTGCACGAGGAGACGGCCGGCCAGCTCGTGCTCGGCACCTATGATTTCCTGATCCATTTTCGCATGGAGTTGATGGATCTCTTCCATGCCGAATATCCCGCGGCGCACACCGAGGTGGTTTACGGATCGCGGCCCGAGCTTTTCGCCGGGATCCGCACCGGCAAGCTCGATGTTGTGATGATGGCCTCACTTCCCAACCACTTCGAGCCCGACTTCGCCACGGTGAAGCTCGCGCAGCTCGAGGCGCATCTGCTCGTCCCGCCCGGTCATCCGCTCTTCGACCGGCGAGCGATCGAACCCGCCGACCTCGACAATGCAGAAATTGTCTATTCACCGTCGCATCAGGACCAGCTCGTCCGCGCCGAAATCTCGACGCGGCTCGTCCGGCGAGGCGCGAAGCTCGTTCTCGCACCCGAAGCGCATCGGCCGGCAATGGAGCATTTCGCCAGCATTCGCGGCATCCCCGTTCTCCGCTGGCGGCACACACGGCAGGAAAGGATGATCGCCGACGGCTGGGCGCAGGTGCCATTTGATGGTGTCGAACTCAAAATCGAACTCGTCGTCTACGCATCGCGGACCGAGCAGCGCCAGGTCGCCGTCCAGTTTCTCGAAACCGCGCGCAAGCAGCATGAAATCCTGTCGGATCTGACCGAGCTTGCTGCGATCCCCGCAAACGAAGGCCGAAAATCTCCGATTGAGATATATAACTAGGTTCTATATCAATACATGGCGTCGAACCGAGACGCGGGTTGCCGGATTCGATTCGATCATGACCATAGCCTCGACGCCATCTTTCGACCTTTCAGGACGCGTTGCGCTTGTCACCGGCGCATCTTCGGGGTTCGGTGCGCATTGGTCGCGGCTGCTGGCGGCGGCCGGAGCGCGCGTCGTGATGGCTGCGCGGCGTGTCGACCGCCTTGCGGCGACAGTCGAGGAAATCGCCGCGCACGGCGGCAAGGCGCATGCCGTAGCGCTGGATGTCGCCGACGAAGATCAGACACGCGCCGCCTATGACGAGGCCGAGCGGGTCTTCGGCACGGTCGATACGATCATCGCCAACGCCGGCATCGGCACCGAATTGTCCACGTTCGACATCGACGTCGATAGTTTCGATGCGGTGCTTGCCACCAATTTGCGCGGCGTTTTCCTGACCGTTCGCGAAGGAGCCCGGCGCCTGATTGCGGCCGGCAGCGCCGAAACCGGCCGCGGGCGTGTGGTGATCGTCAGCTCGGTGACGGCGCGCAAGGCCTATGCGCAAACCGCGGCCTATGGCGCGAGCAAGGCTGCCGTGCTCCACATGAGCCGGATCATGGCGCGCGACTGGGCGCGCAAGGGCATCAATGTGAACACGATCATACCGGGCTATTTCAAGACCGAGCTGACCGGCGATCTCTTCGACACCGCGTCGGGCGAATATCTCCTCAAATCCTTTCCGCGCCGGCGTCTGGGCGAACTCACCGACATGGACGTGCCGCTGCTTTTCTTCACCTCCGATCACTCGGCGCGGGTGACCGGCAGCGAGCTGATGATCGACGACGGGCAGACATTGTGACCCGCACTAACCCGACCCAGCGCAAGGAAATAATCATGGTTGACCGCCCCATTCGCATCGCCAACTTTTCGGGGGCGCTTGGCGACTATACCGGCGCGCTTGCCGATGCCGTGAACGGCGACCCGGTCGATGTCGTCGTCGGCGATTATCTCGCCGAAATGACGATGGCGCGCATCGCCGCGGGCTTTGCCGGTGCGGAACCGGGCGCCAACAGCGGCCTCCGCCAATATTATGTGCCGATCTTTGCCCGGCAATTGTCGCCCCTGCTCCCCGAGATCGCCGCCCGCGGAATAAAGGTCGTCGTCAATGCCGGCGCGTTCAATCCCGCGGGGCTGGCCGATTCCATCCGCCGCGAATGCCGCGAGCGCGGCATCGCGCTGTCGGTCGCGCATGTCGTGGGCGACGATGTCTTCGACCGCGTCAAACAACTGGCCGGCGAAGGTCAGCTTCGCAACCTCGACACCGACGCCCCGCTTGGCGATCTCGCGGATCGCCTCGTCGCGGCGAACGCCTATCTGGGGTGCTGGGGGATAGCCGCGGCGCTGGGCGCCGGGGCCGACATCGTTATTTGCGGGCGGGTTACCGATGCCTCGCTGGTGATGGGACCTGCCGCGTGGTGGCATGACTGGCAGATCGACGATTGGGACGCGCTCGCGGGCGCGCTCGCGGCGGGGCATGTGATCGAATGCGGTCCGCAGGCACAGGGCGGCAACTTCGCCGGTTTCACCGAAATCGATGCGGCGACCCGGCTCGGCTTTCCGATCGCTGAAATTGCGGCCGACGGCAGCAGCGTGATCACCAAACGCGTCGACGAAGGCGGCTCCGTGACGGTCGATACCGTCACCGCGCAGCTCGTCTACGAAATCCAGGGCACCACCTATCTCAACCCCGATGTCACGCTGCACCTCGAAACGGTGCGGCTCGAGCAGGTCGCGGCTGACAGGGTGCAGATCAGCGGGTCCAAGGGATCGCCCCCTTCGCCGTTGACCAAGGTCGGCTGTTTCTATCCGAACGGGTGGGCCACAACGCTGTTCGGCTATGCGACCGGAACCGATGTCGATGCAAAAATCGATTGGCTGCGCCGCCAGATGCAGTCGATCGCGGGCGGCCTCGCCCTCGACGACTATCATTTCGACGCGCTCGGCCGACCGGCGGACAATCCGTCGTCGCAGGCAGAGGCGACGGTCGCAATC
The DNA here is from genome assembly GCA_966250105.1 of uncultured Sphingopyxis sp. Classification (GTDB taxonomy): domain Bacteria; phylum Pseudomonadota; class Alphaproteobacteria; order Sphingomonadales; family Sphingomonadaceae; genus Sphingopyxis. Next base: position 125,676 of record CBINGC010000005.1, read on the forward strand.
AGGATTGCCGCCTCGGCGGCAAAACGCAGCGATGTCGGACGGGTGATTGCGGGATTCACTTCCTTCGGCCTCGGAGGCATTCCCGGTTTTCACGGCGACGTTGCCGGTGCCCCGTCGCCGCGAACCGATTATTGGCCCGGACTGATCCGTCAGGCCGACCTCGCGCAGCAAGTGGTGCTCGACGACGGCCGTATTCTCGAACCGCCAATGCCTCCCGTCGCCGCGGCCGTTCCCGGCGATACACCGGACGATGTGATGCCCGGCGTCGACGCCTCCGGCGAACCGGCGACCCTCGGCGACCTTGTATATGCGCGAAGCGGCGACAAGGGCGCGAACGCCAGCCTCGGACTATGGGCGCGAACCGAAGAAGGCTGGGATTTCCTCCAGACCCGGCTGGGAACCGCGGAGCTCGCATCGCTGCTCGGCCTCCCCGAGGAGGTTGCGGTCGAGCGCTATCTGCTGCCCAATGTCCGAGCGGCCCTGTTCATCCTGAAGGGATATTTCGGCGTCAGCGGCTCAGGAAATGTCGGCCTCGACCAGGTCGGCAAGGCGCTGGGCGAATTCGCCCGCGCGCGAACCGTTCTCGTCGCGCACGCCCAACGGACCGCAGCCTGATCATGGACCTTCGCAGCAGACTGGCGCAAGCGGTCGCCGCCCCGGCGACCGATGCGGCGTTCGACATCCACGAAGCGCTTGCGGCAATGCTGGACGAAATCGGGTTTTGCCCGGCGGACAGCGGCGGCCGCGTGACCTTCGCGGGCGCCGACCCGCTCATGCCCAGCACGCTCCGGCTCGGCGGCGGCGCGGCGCTGGGGCTTGTGCAGCAATCGATCGTCGCAGCCGCGCTTCACCGGCTCCGCGGTGGGCCGGGACAAGATATCGAGATCGAGCTCGCTCATGCCCTGCGCCGTCTCGCGCCCAGTACCGAGCGCCGCTGGGAGCTGCTCAACGGCCATCCTCCGCAGATCGAGGATGCCACCGTGCGAAATTTCCTGATGTTCTATCGCACGTCCGACGGGCGCGAGGTGCTTCCGGCCAACCTCTATCCACAACTCCGCACCAGGATGCTGGCGTTGCTCGATTGCGCCGACAATCCCAAGTCGATTGCGAAAGCCATCGCGGGCCATACCGCCGACGAGCTCGAGATGATGTTCGAGACCGAAGGTCTCGTGCTTTGCAAGGTCCGCACGCTCGAGGAATTCTTCGATGAACCCGTGGCCGACTATCTTCTCGACCAGCCGTTGATTTCGATCGAGCAGATCGGCGATGCCCCGGTTCGGCCTCTGCCACCTGCGGGACTACAGCCTTTGTCGGGGATCAGGGCGCTGGGGATGGGCCATGTCATCGCGGGCGCGGGTTGCGGCCGCTCGCTCGCTTCGCTCGGCGCGGACGTGCTCAACGTCTGGCGTCCGAACGAATATGAGCAGGAAGCGCTCTATTGCACCGCAAATGTCGGCCTGCGCTCTATCCGCCTCGATCCGCGCAGCGATGCAGGATCGGCCACGCTCGCGGGCCTGCTCGAAGGCGCCGACATCTTTTTTGCGAACCGCCGCCCCGGCTATCTCGCGTCGATCGGCCTCGATGCCCAAACGGCGGCCGCCCGCCGCCCCGGAATCGTCCATGTCTCGATCAGCACGCATGGCGAGCATGGCCCCTGGGCAAATCGGCCGGGCTTCGACCAGGTCGCCGGCGCCGTTACCGGCATGCTGTCGATCGAGGGGACACCGGACAAGGCTGCGCTGCCGCCGACCGTTATCGTCAACGACTATCTCGTCGGCTGGCTGGCCGCCACAGGGGCGATGGCCGCGCTCCATCGCCGCGCGACGGTCGGCGGCTCCTGGAAGGTTCATGTCTCGTTGACCCGGGCGGCGCTCTGGTTGCTGTCGCTGGGTGTGTTCGACAAGGATTTCGCCCGGGCCACCGCGGGCAACGAGGGTCCCCACGCGCTTCTCGACCCCCTTCGTTTCGAGGCAAACACGCCGCTCGGACGATATCAGGGCGTGACCGAAGCGGTGACGATGACGGAAACCCCGCGCGTCTTCTCGACCGTCCTGATCCCTAGAGGGTCGTCGCAAGGCCGCTGGCTTGAGCCGGACGAAGGGTAGCCCTCGCGTAACGTCCAAAGCATCACCGCACTTCGATCCCGCAACATGTGCGACCAGTAAATGATGAAACCGCGAGCCGCGCAGGTTCCCCGAGGAAAGGGCCATTCCTAATCAGCCACTTACGGCTAGATCACAGCTGTATTAGCCAGACACATCACTCTGACCATCGCGACCTGATATCGCCGCCTGCGGTCGCTGGCGGTCTGAATATTGTATGGTGTTCAACATCTCGAGGGCCGCCAACGCCGAATCGGTCTGAGCGCGGCGTCCATGACTTTGATCCCCAACCTTGAATGGAGGATCAAATGAGTGAACAAGATAGCATAGCCGGCCTGACGGATGTCAATTACGAAGACATTGTTCCATCGGTCGCCGACGAAAAATCCCGCGCCCGAGCCCGCTGGAAGATACTTAGCAAAGGCGGCCCTTTCTCGGTCAGTCCCGATCTTTGCAATATCTGGCCCGGCAATACGCGCGATGTCCAGGCCCTGGGTTCAGGCAGTTTTCTCGACCTGATGGATTCGCTCAAATCCGTCGGGCAAAAGGTGCCAGCCATCGCGCGCATCGCGCCCGACGCGCCCGACCGTCTGGAAATCATCGCCGGTGCCTGCCGTCTGACGGCGATCCGGCAGATTAACGAAACGCGCGGCGATGACGATCCGATGCAGATCCTGGTCGATCTGCGCGATCTCGACGATGCGGCAGCGATCAAGATCGTCGATGCGGAAAACCGCGGGCGATCCGATATGTCGCAATATGAGAAGGCGCTCTTCTACGACCGCGCGATTCCGGGCACCTACCCGACCGAGGCCGCGTTCGCCGAGGCCCTCGGCCTCAATAAGAGCACGGTTAACCGGACGCTGGCGATCACCCGGCTGCCCCCCGCGATGATGGGTATCATCAAGGACCGCCACGCTATTAGCGCGGCGCAGGCAAGTTCGTTCATGCGCGACTGGAACATGCCCGAGTTCCACGACACGTTGAGCGACACCATTGACGCGCTTTCGGCCAATGGACCTCAGAGCGCTGCGACCGTGTTCAAGGCGCTCGAAGCGGTGATCGCTCCGCCAGCAGACGCCAACAGCGCCGAGATCGTCATCGACGGAACCACGTTTGGGTCGCTTCAGCACAGCAAGAGTGGCGTGACGATCAAGCTCCTTCCAACTGCCGACTCGGTCATGGTGAAGCCGCTGATCATCGCGATCGGCCATGCGCTGAAACAGATCGGCTTCAAATAGCCGGTCCATCGAGGGCGGTTGCGCGCACGCAACCGCCCTCTCCTTTTGTCGGCCTCGCTGGGCATCTCCCTCAAATCCGAATGGTACTCCGCGGTCCTTTGGCCCGCGACCACAGAGCAGAAAGGCAGGAGAAAGTTATGGGCGCGCGATAACGTATTCACCTGCGAGGCGAATGCTGCGGCCCATAACTTTCTCCAGGAAGGTATCGGCATCATGACACGTCAGGTCTGGATCCACGACGGCCGGAAGGCCGATGCGGCGAGCTTGACCGCGATCCTCAGCGCGGCACGCGCCGACAAGATGCGCCGCCTCGGCGAGCTTCGCATGGCCATGCAGGCAGAAGCGGCCGACGACGCCGATGCGCGGGCGCTGCACAAGGCGACCAAGAAACGTCTTCGCGAGATCGACCGGGAACTGCGCAAGCTCGACGCGCATCTGCGCAAAGTCGGCGCCGCAAGCCGGAAAGCGAGCCGCGAGCTCGATCGAACGATTCTCACCTATGCCCGTGCCTATGGCGGCGGGCAGATCGGCGAACGCGAGATCAAGCAGTTCGACAAGCTGTTCCACTTCGGCAAGCCCAGCGCCACCAAGGCTGATGGGCTGTCATCGTTCCATTGCAAGTTCACGAGCCGGGGTTTTGGCGAGCGGCGCGCCAATCGGTCGCGGACCTACAAGCCCGGCGAGGCGGTGCGGCACCTGCGCTACATCATCCGCGACGGCGCCCGCGAACCCGGCGTCGACGGGCTCGTCTCGAACATATCGCAGGACCCCGACCAACTCGCCGGCTTCTTCGCCGCGCTCGAAGAGCTCGAGGCGCATGATCGCGCCAATGCCAACGTCTATATGTCGCTCGTCCTCTCGCTGCCCCATGAACTGACGCCCGCAGCGCGCGAACAGATATTGCGCGACGCGTGCGCGCTTTTTGCCGAGCATGATCTTCCCTATGCCGGCGTGCTGCACGCCCCCGATCCGCGCGGCGACCAGCGCAACTTCCATGCCCACGTCATGTTCAGCTTGCGGCCGTGCGTTATCGACGGGCGGGGCCGCTATGCCTTCGCGACCGACAAGTCGAGCGACCTCAACGATGAGAGCTTCATCGAACCCTTTCGTCACGAGGTTGCCGACATCATGAACGCCGCCATGGCGCGCGAAAACCATCCCCGGCGCTTTACCGCGCTCAGCGATGCCGATCGGGGTCTCGAACCCCGCTCGAAGCGTTCGGGCAAATCCTCGCCTGGCGAGAAGCACTGGCAGCGCAAACAGGAAGAGCTCGAGCGGATGCAGCAGGAGCGCGCCGCCTTGCTGCAACGTCAGGCGATATTGCAGCGGCTGCGGGGTGCGGTCACCGGGATCGCAGCCGAACCCGGACAGGATCGGCGCGCCATAATCGCGGACTTTGCTGCGCGGGCGCGGACCAATCTGACATCGCAAGCCGCCGGGCTTCGCGCGGCCGCCGTTCGGCGCGCCGCCCTGCTGCGGCAATTGACGCACGACACGCACGCTGCCGCGAGGACGCGGCTGCAACCGCTCACCGGACGACTGCAGAATGCGAAGCCGCGCGCCCGTCAGCCTCTCGCGGAACCACGAGCCCAGCCGGTCCCGCACAGGCCGCGGGTGACGCGCGATCCGGAACGCCGCCGCGCGATCGCCGCCGCGGCGCGCAGTCTCCGCCAGACCCCCTTTCCTCCGATCGCTCGGACGGCAACGGGATTTGCGATTGCGCGGGGCTTCACATCGCAACATGTCGATGTCGATCGCTTTGAAGCCGAAGCTATCATCCAGCGCATCCATACCCGTAAATGGGAAACAACGCTTGCGGCGTTAAAACGACATGTCGAGAAAAGCGCCCGATCGCCATTTGTCGCCGGCGAAGATCGGCCCAAGCTCGACCCCTATAGTCTCGATATGCGGCTTAGAGATGCCTATTGGGCAGCCTATCCGTCGCGCGACATGCAGGTGCTTCTTGAAGGGCTGCGGCGGGATTGGCTGTTCCGCGAAGAGGCGAAGCGCCGCGAGCAGAAGAAGGTGGAGCAAACGAAGGCGGCAGCCGACGCCGAGCTCCGCGAGCGCGCAGATCGGATCATCGCGCGCTCCGAGACATTGGTCGAAACGGGAAAATGGCCTGGTGCCAATAACATGACCCTTGCCGCCGTGAGCATGATGGCGAAGGCCATCATCAACGGGCAGTTTGCGATCCGCATGGTCGGCAGCGACGCACATATCTACTGCGAGTCCGAAGCCCTGCAGGGCATTGCCGGAATACTCGAGGCTTCACCAACCGGGCGGAACGCCCTGGTCGCGTTCGGCAAGCTGACCGCCGACCGGCCGATCGACCGCAAGGCGCTCCCGCTTGCCTGGACATTGCCCCTGTCGCGAGCCGCGCGCAGCACGGAGAGCCCGCCCGAGCCGTCACGCCCCGGTCCGTCGCGTGGGCGCGGCAGCCACGAGCGGTGAGCCGCTGGACGCAGGTTGCGTGCACGCAACCCGCGCCAAGTAGGCAGGATCGCGGCGGTTCGCCGCCGCTTTGAAAGGGAAAGATGAGGCAGGATGGCCCTGCTGAAAGGATGAAAGACATCTGGAGGGCTGCCGCCCGAGCCCCGGCAACCGGGTTCCCAATTAAGAGCAATGCCCGTGCAATTTTCGACGATATCCGATCCGCTGGACCCGACCGATGGTTCCGGCTCCATGATCCACACTGTCCTGAAAGGCAGTGTTCCACTCCCCGTGGCGGCGCGCGCCGACAGCAAACTCATGCATCATGTTGCCGCGCTCATGCATAGTTCCACCCGCCCCGCTCCTGGTGTGGCGGCAACGTTGCTCCCCGGGAGCCTCTTTCTGAAGACGCCGGGCGTTGTTGTGCATGCAACCGCGGCGGCGGCTCCACTGTTTTTGGGCGAGACCGAAGTCGTCGCGATTGCGGCCGGCCACCCCGTCCTGTTGCTACGGCGAGCCGCCGACGGATCATCGACCGATGTGACGATCGACATCGCCCTGCCCGGCCCTGCCGATCTCGACTGGTTACTGGGCTACCGCCTGTTCCGCAGCCTCGCCAGCGATAGCTGGCTCGTTCCGCCGGGCAGCGGTCCATCAATCCATCTGATGCAGCGCGGGCTGTTCCTGTCGGAGCATCACCCCTTTGCCGATGGGTGGGATCGCGATGCCGGGATCGATCGGGCGAGCGCGCACCTTGCCTCGCACAAGATCGGAGGCTGGTCATGGTGATGAAGAAAATCCCTGCCCCCGGCGACCTCGATTTCGTGCCCATTCCCGGCGGTGACGACCCGAACTTCATATTCGGCGTCGTGCGCCGGCAGATCAAGGACGGCCCCGTCCGGACTGTTCCAACGTCGGTCCTCAAGCGCCTTTGCCCGGGGCAGAAGGTCGATGTTGCAGCACCGTGGGTACCGACCTGTTATCGCTGGGACGTCCTGTTGCCGCCCCATGCGAACGACGAGTTTCGCGATCCGAAACAGCTCTGCGAAAAATATGAAGAGCAGGCGTGTAGCCAGCTCAAGGATCTCCTCGTCATGATCACGCTGCGCTTTCCCAACCCAGATCGCCTGCATCGGGCCTGGGAGGATGTTCGTGCGTTCGCGCTCGAACGATTGTGCCGTGAACGCAATGTCGCCGTGATCGCGGCGATGCACCTGCCCGTCACCGTGGGCTCGACGAACCCGCCGCATATCCATCTGATGGCGCCCGCCCGCGAGCTTCAATGCTACGGCTTCGGTCCATTCGTCCGGCCGTTTGCCGCCGATGCGGGCAAGGCGATGATCGCTGCCGAATGGGCCGAATGGCAAAGGCGGTCGCGCAGCAGCGATGGTGCCGTCGAATGACCGACGCCGGTAAATCAACGCGCAGGCCTTGGCCGATCACCCAATGAAGAAGCACCAGCTTTCGGCTGGAACGAAGGAATGAAAGCAGCGGCTGCCCAGCCGGAGCCGCTGCAAGAATGGATCGACGATGAAGAAATATATGACCGCCAGGGATCGGGCCGAAGAGGCCGAGACCCTCAAGATCGCCCTCACGATCATCGAGATCGCCGGCCTCAATCTCGACAGCGACATTTCGATGCTGCCGCGCCAGTTCGCACGGTTCCTGATCGCACCCGACGCATATCTTCTGATCGTACCTGCCGTCACGTTGGACGACGGCGGTCGCAGGCGGGTCGAGAACGCCATGTGCATGTCCAAGTGCGACGCCATCGTTGTCAGCGTTTCCAGACCGTCCATCGGGCCCAAGAAGGTCACCTTGGAAATCGGCATCGATGGCCTCGTTCCCGTCTGGCACTCGGAATATTGCGCCCGGGTAATCGATGGCGCTCTCTATTTCGCACCCGCCTTCGATCCGGCCGGACCGCTCTTCAAACTGACGAAAAAGGGCCTGACAGCGTCCTCCGATTTCGACGTGATCTGCTTCGGGGAGCAATGAAAGAACAAAAAAATGGGCCCTTCTCGCGCCCACGCTGCGCACCTTTTTCCGGTTGGCCGAAAAATGGCCGTTAGGTGAAGCCCTGCGAAAAGCGGAGGCGAAGGGAAACCCGCCGACGAAAACCTCATGATATGGATGTTAGGATAATAGCATGCTGGTCGTAACTATCGAGGTCTGGCCATGGGGCCGCGCCGAGCTGAAACGCAAGGTTGGCGAGATCACAGCGGGGAACATCGCTGGCTCAGGCCCCATCGGGACATATGAAATACGCGTACATCAGGAAGAATATCGGGAAGCCGGTGTAGCCGAGATATCCGAAGAACTGATCCTGCGCGATCATGACCGCCGCGCCGGCCCTCTCGCGCTGATCCGCGATGCTTTGATACTGGCCATCCCCCGCGACACCGAGAGCAGGTCTGACGATGACCGATGATCGCCGCCGCCTGGGCGCACCCGCGCTCCGCACCTTTCTGGCCATCGCAGGCCTGTGGAGACTCACCGGGGAGCAGCAACGCCTGATCCTCGGCTCTCCGTCCCGCTCAGCCTATAGTCGCTGGCGCAAGCGGGTTCGGGAACAGCGCGAAATCACCCTGGAGGAGAACGTCTTGATGCGGATCTCGGCGGTGCTCGGAATTCACCAGGGCCTGGGAGACCTCTTCGCCGACGAACTGGAAGGCGCCGCCTGGTTGCACAAACCGCATCGCGCCACCCTGTTCGGTGGGAATCCGCCGATCAACCTCATTGCCGATGGAACCCTGGACGGACCGATGACCGTCCGGCGTTTCGTCGATGCGGCGAGAAGCGGTCTGTACATGCCCCCCACCCCTGACGAGGCGAACGTCACCCCTTACGACGATAGTGAAATCATTTTCGAGTGATCGTCAATGCCCCGCGCGTGTTGCATTGATTTCGGCAGAGTTCTGCACCGCGCTTCTCTTGCTCGCGCGACGGTCTGCTCGCCCACGATTTTCGGAGACCACAACCAGTGAAGATACCGCCCAACCGGCGTAAGACAGCCCGCGCATCCCTGCGTCGCATCGCAAAAAAGCTGGGCATCCGATTTCAGGTCGGCCGCTCGGCGCACACGTCTCTCGGCGAACGCGATCCGCCCGATCAGACCAGCGAATAACGGCCGTTTTCCGACGATCCGTTTTGGCGTTGCCGTACAATAATCATTCCGTCTGCGACGCTATCCGCGCCATGCGACCCAGGAGAGCTCTTCCTTTCAGGAAACACAGCTCTTCATCTGACGCCCGCCCGGTTTCGATTGGGCGGGCGTTCTTTTTATCGCGTCCAGAAGTTCACGGCCGCGCGAGCATGGCCGGGTCGGCTTTTAAGATCGAAATCGACGACAACAGCCATTCGCCGTCGTTCACGTCAAGCGCGTGAAGTTTGGAGCAAACGGAGGCGGCGAGCGCCACTGGCCCTTGCGGTTGCATAGGAAAGCAGGGGGACGGAACCGCGATTTTCCATACCGACTTCAGGACCGCGACGGCGCGACACCTTCGCTAGGAGGCGGCATGCCGCGCGAAATCGGGCGCAGGGACCGGCTCCCGATCACGGGAACGTCGAAACGGATCGCATGAAGATCGTTCAGGCAGGCAGCTACCTCCACCCAGAACTCTGCTTCCGCCAGGCCACCAGTTTCGCGAAGCTCCCGGCTTCTCTCCGCGAGAATCTCCGGTCCCCGATCACCAAATTGATTCTCGATGGCGAGCACTTGACCCCAAAGGTCGTTTTCGGCCTTGGATCCCATGGATGCGACTCCTTATCGGCCAAGCATATCACCAAGCGACCGCCGGTCCAAATGGCGGAGCGTTTGCCCGGTTCGCGCGAAACATCGGCGAAATCAGCATTCCGCGAGGACCGCATGGCCATCGAATGCACCCCCTATCGCGACGACAAGGGAGGATTGCACTCCACCCCCGAGAAGGCGACGCCCGCCGAACTTCCGGGTGTGCTCGGCCGCGTGGGCGAAGAGGGCGGTGTGACTGCCAGCGTCGAACGCAGTACGAACCCTCCGGAACATTGGTCCCGTCGACAGCCTCGTCACGCATGTCATCTTTCGCTAAATTCGACTTAGTCGATCGTCATCGTCGATGAGAATAACCTGAGCCGGAAGGTCCGGACCCCACTTCCAGAGTACAAGATTCAGATCATCGGCTCTCGCTCCGCGTACGAAGCTGGGCACGAGCAGACCGTGGTGGCCTTCGGAGATGAGCGTTTCTGCGAAAGCCTGGGTAGGTGCTTTGCCCAGTTTCTTTTCCTGGTCGCGCCAGCTTGGATCCGCGAGACCTGCCGGCGTCATTGCGTAGGCGCTAAGCGCGGCTTCATCCCGTCCGTCGAAGACGTTTTCGACGTCAGCCAAATAGGAAACAAGCGTGGTTGGTTGGAGGTCGCCGATCTGGTTCGCTTCGCGTACGGCAGTCATCGGCGAAGTTGCAGTGTAAAGGGCTGGAAGGCCTTTGGCATTGAAGCGGCCGCCATAGAGTTCTGCGCCTCGACCCGACAGAGGATCGCGGGCATAGACCGGGTTTAAAGCCCGGAAAAGCTTGCCTTGATAGTGCACGGAAGAGATCAGGCGTAAACGCCGGCATCGACAGCATCGATGTACTCAAGCACTTCGTCGGCCCGCCCTTCTCGGACGAGTTGCATGGCTGTCTGGCCTGAGAAGCCCGGCAGGGGCTCAGATCGATACCAGGCGTAAGCCATGAGCTCCGAGCCAAAACGGCCGCGGACTTTGTTGAGTATCTCGACGAGTTCACGCAGACGGCGCTGGGTTTTGTCCGAGCGCACTCGATCTTTGCGTTGGACAGCGTCGCGGCCAAGGCCAGCTGAACGGGCGACTTCTTCGCTCGTCGTGCGCAATGCTCTGGCGATCTTGCTGGGAGCGAAGAGCCCGTCGTCTGCGTATTGTGCCAAGCCCATCTGATTTTCCTCATGCCTCACGTTCTGACGCTATATGGCGTCAAAATATGTGTGGCGCAAGATAGGGCTGACGAGTTTTGGGTTAGACGAGGCTGGGTAGCCCTTCCCTGCTTGCGTGGTTGGTGCTGTAGCGTTCGTAGGTAGGCGACGGCATCTAGGAGACGCTTGAGGTCGGTTCGGAGATCAGTTCCCACATCGCCGCGGGTGCGAGGATCGTGACACCCTTTGCAGGCGCGGCCCCTGCTGACAGGGCGGACTAATAAGGACATCGGTATCGAGAACGAACGCATCACCCTTCATCGGAAAGCAGTCGCGCGAGTTCGTCCTCGGTCAGGCCCTTTTCAGCGGCTTCGCGTGTGGTTTCGCCGAGAGTGCGCGCGAGCCTGTCGGCGTAGAAGTCTCGCATGGCCGCATAATCCTCTGGCGACACCATCACGCCGACAACGCGGTTATGCCGGGTCACCCGCACAGGTTCCCGCTGCACACGGTCGATCAGTTCGCCGAAGCGAGTTTTCGCTTCATTGGCCGTGATGGTTTGCATAATTATCCCCGTAGTTCAAATCGAGCCAATCGTTCGATTTGACCGGCTCACCTATCGGGACAATCGGAAAATCTTTCAAGGGAGAGGGGCGCCCTGGCGGATCTGGCCGGTGCACGAACCACTGCGTGGATTGGCGCTATTGTCGATGTAAAGCCGTCCAGCGAG
>CBINGC010000006.1:0-135101 GCA_966250105.1 uncultured Sphingopyxis sp.
TGCGTGCCAAGGTCGATCGCGGCTTCGACTGGCCGATGCTGCACACGGTGAAGGGCATGGGCTACGCGCTGCGGTCGCGTCCGGACTAGGTTCGGCCCCTCTAATTTCGTCATTCCCGCTTTCGCGGGAATGACGAGGGAGGGGGTCCGGCCGTAGTTTCACGGGTCTTTTGCCTGCATTGGCCGCTTCTTGAGCATCGCCCTGTCACGAGCTCCAGCTTGCTTGACCAAAAGTTTCAGGTTGCTACTCATCTTCGACATAAAGAAATCAGCGATTCCGGAGATGATGCCCGATGCACCCCTCAGTCCACGCGCGTAACAACCCCGACAAAGCTGCGATCATCGTCGCGGAGACTGGCGAGGAAATCAGCTACGGCGAACTCGACGCCGCCTCGAACCGCGCTGCGCAGCTCTTTCGCGCGCACGGGCTGGGGCACGAGGATGTCGTCGCTTTCATGCTCGACAATACGCCGCATTATTACGGCCTCACTTGGGGAGCGCAGCGCGCGGGGCTGCGCTATGTCTGCATTTCGTCGCGGCTGACGCAGGACGAGACCGACTATATTCTCGAAAATTCGGGCGCGCAGATCCTCATCGTTTCGGCGAGCCTTGCGGGTGCCGCGCAGCAACTGCAGACCGGGATCAAGCGGTTCGCGATGGGCGGCGACATTCCGGGCTATGAAAGCTGGGAGGACGCCGTCGCGGCGATGCCCGCGACTCCGATTGCCGACGAGCGCGCCGGGGTCGACATGCTCTATTCGTCGGGCACCACCGGCCGTCCGAAAGGCGTGCGCGTGCCGCTGCCCGAGGATCCGGCGATCGACGCGGTCAACAGCCTCGTCATGCTCGCCTCGGCGGTGTTCCAGATCAATGCGGACAGCGTCTATCTTTCGCCCGCGCCGCTCTATCACGCCGCGCCGCTGCGCTGGTCGATGACGATCCACCGCCTCGGCGGCACCGTCGTTCTGATGAAGAAATTCGATCCCGAGGCGGCGCTGTCGCACATCGAGACTTATCGCGTGAATGCGAGCCAGTGGGTGCCGACGCATTTTGTACGCATGCTCAAGCTGCCCGAAGACGCCCGAACCCGCTACGATACCTCGTCGCTCAAGGTCGCGATCCACGCGGCAGCGCCGTGCCCCGTTCCCGTCAAGCAGGCGATGATCGACTGGTGGGGGCCCGTGCTATTCGAATATTATGCGGGGTCCGAAGGCAATGGCATGACTTTCATCTCCAGCGCCGACTGGCTGACGCACCGGGGCAGCGTCGGCCGCCCGATCCTCGGCGCCGTCCATATCATGGGCGAGGACAATGAAACCGAACTCGGCCCGGACGAAGAAGGCACTGTTTTCTTCGAAAGCGAAAATGTCTTCGAATATCATGGAGATAGTGAAAAAACTGCTTCCAGCCGCAACGCCCGAGGCTGGTCAACTTTAGGCGATGTGGGCAAAGTTGATGAAGATGGCTTCCTCTATCTGACCGACCGCAAGAGCTTCATGATCATCTCGGGCGGCGTGAATATCTATCCGCAGGAAATCGAGAACCATCTCGTCACCCACCCCAAGGTCGCCGACGTCGCGGTGGTCGGCGGCCCGCACGACGAAATGGGCGAGGAAGTGATCGCGGTGGTCCAGCCTGCCAACATGGGCGATGCGACCGACGCGCTGCGCGACGAACTGATCGCCTACGCGCGCGAAAAACTGTCGGGCGTGAAAATCCCGCGCCGCATCGACTTCCTCGAAGCCTTGCCGCGCCACGACACGGGCAAGCTCTACAAGCGCCTGCTTCGCGACCAATATTGGGAGAAGGCCAAGGCGGAGGCTTAGCATGACGGCGCGCGTCGAATTTTTCTTCGATCTCTCGTCGCCCTGGACCTGCCTCGCGTTTCATAACCTGCCAGGCGTTCTGGAACGTACGGGCGCGACGGCGGTCTACCGCCCGATCCTCGTCGGCGGTGTGTTCAACGCGGTGAACCCCGCCGTCTATGCAGCGCGCGAACAGGCCGACAACCGGAGGCTCCAGCATAGCTGGAAGATACTGAAGGACTGGGCGCGGCTTGCGGATGTGCCGATGAATTTCCCGTCGCAGTGGCACCCGGCGAAAAGTATCGCCGCGATGCGTTTTTGCTGCGCGCTTGAGGATGATCAGGCCGTGCTCGCCCGCTTTGCGCGCGGCGCCTTCGCGAGCTATTTCGACCGGCAGGAAAATCTCGACGACCCGGCGGTGCTGGCGGCGGTCGCCGATGGCGAGGGGCTCGACGGCGCCGCGCTCGCCGCCGCAGCGGGGAGCGATGCGGTCAAGGCGCGGCTGCGTGCGAATACCGATGAAGTGATCGCGCGCGGCGGCTATGGTTCGCCCACGATCTTTGTCGACAAGGACGACATGTATTTTGGCAACGACCAGCTTCCGCTCGTCGAAGCCGCGCTGAAACGATGAAAAGGACCCTCCCGTGAAAGACCGTATCTCGATCACGATGCTCGAAGGAGGCATCGCCGACGTCCGCCTGATCCGCGCCGAAAAGATGAACGCGCTCGATCCTGCAATGTGGGAAGCGCTCGCCGAGGCCATCGATCAGCTCAAGGCGACCGCGGGCCTGCGGGTTGTCGTCCTGTCGGGCGAGGGCCGCGCCTTCTGCGCCGGGCTCGATCTATCCAGCCTCAGCAACGATCGCGATCCGGGCGCGAGCAGCGCGGGCGGCGACCTGTCGGACCGGACGCGCGGAATAGCGAACAATGCGCAATATGCCGCGTGGGGCTGGCGCGAGATTCCGGTGCCGGTGATCGCCGCGGTGCATGGCGTCGCATTCGGTGCCGGGAGCCAGATCATGGCCGCCGCCGACATCCGCATCGTCCACCCCGACACGCGGATCGCGATCATGGAAATGCGCTGGGGCCTTGTCCCCGATGTCGCGGGCATGGCGCTGTGGCGCACGCAGGTCGCCGATGATGTGCTGCGCGAGCTGATCTATACCAACCGCGAATTCAACGGGTCGGAGGCGAAGCTGCTCGGCTTCGCTACGCATGTATCAGACGATCCGTTGGCGAAGGCGCTGGAACTGGCGGAAGTGATCGCCGACAAGAATCCGCACGCGATCCGCGGGGCGAAGCGGCTGTGCAATATGCTCGCCGATGCGAGCGACGCCGAAATATTGCAGGCCGAAAGCGATGAGCAGGTGAAGGTCATCCGTACGCCCAACCAGATGGAAGCCGTGATGGCGGGGATGCAGAAGCGAAAGCCGAATTTTACGGACTAGCTGTCGCTCCCGCGAGGGTGGGGGCCGCGGACAACCTTGCGCTACGCCGGTAGCCGCCCCCCGCCTTTGCGGGGCAACGCTCAGTTGAGCAGCCCCAGAAACCGTGCCGCATTGTCCCAGTCGCGTTTGTTCGCGGCGCGCGCTTTTTGCGCTTCGCTGTCGGCGCCCCATCGGCGCTCCTGATAGAGCTCGTCGAGGCTGACCGCTTCCCACAGCGCATCGGCGTCAAACGCGCGTTCGAGGACCGCGAGACCGGCGACGAGCGAGCCGCCGATCGTCACCAGCGGCGTCAGCGCAGTGATGCGCCAATGGTCTTGCGCCAGCACCGCGTCCCGCAACACCGCGACCGTCGCTTCCGGCTGGTTGATCGGCAGCACGCCCTGCGTCAGCGCGAACTCGACGCCGTAATGCGCTTCCGCCCAGGCGAGCAGCGGGTTCCACGCCGCCGCCTGCTCGGCCTGCAGCACCGCGTCGCGCGCGTCGCGGTAACAGAAAAGGTCGCTTTCCGCATAAGCCGCGACAGGCACGGCAAAGGCGGCAGGGTCGGGCGCGGCAAGATCGATCGCGGCGTTGGTGAGCCCCGTCATCGGCATCGCCGCGGGATCAATCGTTTCGCGGACCTCACGCCATTCGGCCGCGACGGCTTCGGCCAGTACGGCGTTCGCGACCGCCAGCGGTGCGCGCTGCGGCGTGCGCACCGGCCGCCCGTCGAGCGCAATGCCCCAGCCGCCGTCTTCCGCGACGACGGCCACCTCTTTCCAGAAGCGCTTCACGGGTTTTTGGGCGAACGCCAGCGGCGCGCGAGCAGCAGCGGCATGACGGCAAAATCGAATGCGCCGACCAGCACGATCGCGGCGCCGATCCAGCGGTCGGTCGGCTGGCCCGCCAAAGCGAAACCGCCGCCGATCAGGATGAAACCGATCGCGACGAAGGCGGCGCCCATCAGGCGCATGATCGAAAGAGCAAAGAAGCGTTTCTTGGCAAGAGCGTCGTCGGTTTGGGTCATGCGCCCTCCCTATCGCCGCCGAGGCGACGCATCAACTGTGCGAGCGCGCCATGGCCGGTCGCCTCGACTCCCTCGATCACGCGCCCGCGTTCCTCGGCGGACTTGTTCTGCGACAGCTTGATCGTCGGGCGCCACGCGATGATCCGCATTTCGAAACCCACGATGGCGCCGGTCATCTTGCTGAACAGCGCCGGGTTCATCTTGTCGCGCGTCCAGGGCGGGTTCGCACCGACGCGGGCTTCGTGCTGAGCGGACAAGGTATCGAGCTGTGCGACCAGCTCGGCATCGTCGAGCTTGCGCGCCATGCCTTCCATCTCGATCGCGACATAATTCCACGTCGGCACCTGGTCGGCGTCGGCGTACCAGTTCGCGCTAATATAGGCGTCGGGACCCTGCACGACGGCCAGCGCATTTGCTCCGCCCAAATGGCGGGTCAGCGCATTGCCGCGCGCGAGGTGGAATTGCAGCGTTGTCCGGTCCTCGCTCAGCACGACCGGCGCGTGCGCGACGCGCGGCCCGTCGGGGGTGCTCGCAAAGATCGCGGCAAAGCCGATCTCGCGGACGAGCAATTCGGCCAGATCGTCCTGTTGCGGGCGAAAGGCGGAGTTGGGATGCATCAGTGCGCCTTGGGTGGGCGCGCCGGATGTTTCTTCGCGCTCGGCTTCTTGCCAGCGAGCTTCTTGGGCGCGGGTTTGCCGGGTTTCGCCTTGGCTTTCGGCTTTGGCTTGCCGACGAAATCGGTGGGCTTACTCTCGGCCGTACGCCCGCGCCGTTCGCCGCGCCGCGCCTTGCGGATCTGCTTGCTGTGCGCTTTCGCCTGCGCCTTCAGTGCCGATTTGGGCGGCGGACCTTTTTCGCCCGCCTCGATCCCGATATCGCCGAGCAACAGGTCGAAGCCCAGATCGTCGAGGCTCGCGGCGAAATGATCGGGCAGATCGGCGCTGATATCGATCGCGCCGCCGTCGGGATGGTCGATGCGTAGCCGGCGGCTGTGGAGGTGCATCTTGCGGCTGATCGTCCCGGTCAGGAAGGCGCCCTTGCCGCCATATTTCCCGTCGCCGACGATCGGGTGGCCGATCGCCGCCATATGGACGCGCAGTTGATGGGTGCGCCCGGTCAGCGGTTGCAATTCGACCCACGCCGCGCTGTTCCCCGCGCGCTCGATGACGCGGTAGCGCGTCTTCGAGGCAAGGCCGCTGTCGTGGACGTGCATTTTCTCGCCGCCCGAACCGGGCTGTTTGGCGAGCGGCAGGTCGATCTCACCCTGCTGGATGTCGGGCACGCCGACGATCAGCGCCCAATAGGTTTTTTTCGCGCTGCGGTTCGAAAAGCTCTTGGCGAAATAGGCCGCGGCTTTCGGCGTCCGCGCGATGAGCAGCGCGCCCGACGTATCCTTGTCGAGCCGGTGGACGAGCTTCGGCCGCGTCGGTCCGTCGAATTTCAGCGCATCGAGCAGGCCATCGACGTGCTGCTCGGTCTTCGTGCCGCCCTGCGTCGCGAGTCCCGGAAGCTTGTTGAGCACGATCGCACTCGCATCACGGTGGATCATCATCCCCGTCGCCAGTTCGACATCGGCGTCGGTCAGCGGCCGCCCCTTGCGCGCCGGACGTGCCACGGTCTCGACCGGCGGCGTCGGCATGACGAGCTTCTGTCCGGCCGCGATGCGATCCGACACATCGGCCTTTCGGCCGTCGAGCGTCAGCTGCCCCGAGCGCGCCCAGCGCGCCAGCAACGCGTGCGGCGTGCCTTCGCGATGGCGCTTGAACCAGCGATCGAGCCGGATGCCATCGTCTTCCTCGGCGATCGTCGCGCCGTCGAGTTTTGTCTTGGCCTCGCTCATGCCGGCAGCTGCCGCATGATGAAGAGGCCGAGGCCGCAGGCGGCAATCGCACCAATCACCGACGCGAGAACATAGGCGGCCGCCTGCGCGTTTTGACCGCGTTCGAAAAGCATCCAGAATTCCATGCTGAAAGAAGAGAAGGTGGTGAAGCCGCCGAGGACGCCCACACCGATAAACAGGCGCGCGGTTTGGCCGCCGTCGCTGCTGCGCGCGAGCGTGCCGACCAGCAGGCCCATCAACAGGCTACCGGCGATATTGACCGACAGCGTCCCCCAGGGAAATCCGGGACCGAGCCGCGCGAGCATCGCCTGCCCGACCAGATGGCGGGCGCCGGCGCCGATCGCGCCGCCGAGCATGACGGGAAACAGGCTGTTCATGACGCTCGCCCTAGCCCGAAACGGCGGCGAGGCATAGCGGGCCATTTTCCAGAGTCTTGCCGAGCCCTAGATGTCGGGCGGCGTCAACGCCGTGGCGGGTCGTTCGTTGGTCGCCCGCCAGTCGGCGGGACGCGCGAAGGTGCCTTGCCAGACGCCGCGCCGGCTCGCCTGGGCTTCGCCTTCTTCGATCAGATAAGCGTCGCTCGTCGATATCGCCCAGCCCGCCCGCACCATTTCGGCACCGAGATCGACGCCATCGGGAAAAAGCGCGGTGCGGCACGCAGCGAGCGTGCGTCCATAATGATCCTTCGCCGCAAGTTCGCAATGAAGCGGCCCGCGGCCGGCCAGCTTTTCCAGCGCCGTCCGCGCTTCGCGGCCGCACGGCCAGCGCGTGGCGGCGCTGTCGCAATCCTGCCGATATTCGACTGCATCGAGGCCGGTCAGACGAATGGTCAAGGTCTCCCCCTCCTGCCGTACTGTCAGGCTGTCGCCGTCGATCACCCGCACAAGCGGCACGGTGGCGACCGGTGCGGGCAGCCATATCCATGCCGCAAACGCCAAACCACCCAGGAGGATCAGTGCCAGTAGCGATCGGAAATGTCGCTGCCGCCGCAACCGGGTCAACGAGACGCCGGGTTTCATATGGATCGACTGGCGCGGAGCCAGCTGGTTGGCAAGCGAAATTAATGTGTTGACGATGAGAACAAACCATGTCCAAAATGGACCTAATCGGTTCCGGCGGCGTGGGCTGAAACTGGTGTCGCCATCACGCTTGAGTCCGCATTGGCGGCAAACAGGAGCGAACAAAAGGGGAATGATGCCGAAATGACGGCATGATCACGCCAGGGTGGAGCGATGGCAATGGGGACAGCATTATGATCGATCAAAATATCATCGAGGGTGGGATAGGCGTATCAACGGTTCCCTCGACGGACTTCGACAGCGGGCATGCCCAACCTCCTGCGGCGTTGCGAGGACCGATCGCCAAGAGTGGTGCATCGCCGCTCCTGTTTATCGGGGCCCGCGCCGACTGGCCCGGCCTAGCATCGCTCGCCGAAGTGCGTCTCGCCAGTGTAATGTCTCCGTTCGGCGCGGCGGATCATATCCGGCAGACCCCCACGCTCGACATCGTCTGGCTCGCCGCGGCAGAGGCGGTCGAAGCCGATACGCTTGCCGAGATATGCGCGGCGACGGAAGAGGGGGGGTGTAACCTTATCTGCGAAACCGCGCTGGTGGGGCTCGATCGCGTGGCGGCGGTCGTTCCCCCATCGGTCAATGTCCAGTTTCTCGTCGATGCCGATCCGGCGGACCGGCTCGTTGCGCTGGCGGCCGCCCGGCGCACGCGCGATTGGACCCTTAACGATGTCGCTCGCGGCGATGCGATGGAACGGATCGATCGGCTGCAGGAAGAGGTCGCACGCATCTCGCGCGTGCTGGGCGACCTTGCGGCGCAGAGTGGCGGGCTTTCTGGTGCGCCGACGGGTTTTGCGCCGCGCGCCGAGGAATTTGCGGATTATCCGGGTCAGGTGCGCGCGCCGACGCGGGACTATGCCGCGATGCCGCGCAGTTTCGTTCCCGAAGAGCGAACGCTCGACCGGCAGCGTGCGAAGGCGGTGCGGCGGATGCTGCGTCAGCGGCGGATGCGCGAACAATATTTCCCTGCCGATCTGTTCGCCGATCCGGCGTGGGACATGTTGCTCGACCTCTATGCCGCGCGGCTCGAACGCCAGCCGGTGTCCGTGTCGAGCCTCTGCATCGCGGCCGCGGTTCCCGCGACCACGGCTTTGCGCTGGATCAAGACGATGACCGACGCGGGTCTTTTCGTGCGCGAGGCCGATCCGCAGGACGGCCGGCGCATCTTCATCGCGCTGGCCGAAGGCGCGTGCGATGCGCTCGCACGCTATTTCGAGGCGCTCGAAGAATAGGCGTGGTCTGGCGGGCGCGAGCCCGCTAGCTTCGCGCGATGAAGGATGCCGTCGAAGTGGTCGTGAACGACCGGATGCAGCAGGGTTATCGCTACAAGCGGACCGCGCCGATGGGCGGGTGTTTCGATCCCGGTTTCGAGCCCGAACTGACGCCGGCCGAGATGCTGAAACTCGGCATTTTCTGCGGCAAATATATGACCGACTGCACCGCCGAATTCCCGGCGAGCTGGTTCACGGACGCGAAGCTAGCGCCCGAACGCCCCGACTGTTCGCTGAACTATTTCGGGATTCGGGCCAGCGTAGCTCTGCGCGTCTGGATAGAGAAGGGCTGGATCCATCCCGACGATCCGCGCGGCTGGTTTCAATGGTATTGCCGCTATTATTCGGGGCGGCGGATGCCGGACGAGGATCGCCGCCAGATCGCGCGGTGGCGGGCGTTCCGGCGCCACGCCGCGCAGATACGCAAGCATTGCGAGCCGGGCGATCCCTTTTGCCGACCGAAGCAGCGGCAGGCACTGCTGCAATGGGCCTATGACAGCCGCGATATCTAGCGGCGGTTAAAGACATTTCGCTTCAGGCAAGCGCAAACTATGTAATCGCGCACTCAAGGGAGTTTCCGCCGATGCCGATCATGGCCGCCCGCGTTTATCATGACGGCAAGCTCGTCCGCGATCTCGGCCCGGACGAGGCGATTCCGGAGGATTGCGATGCCGGCGATTTTTTCTGGCTCGGCCTCTACGAACCGACACGGGCCGAGCTTGCCGGCATTGCCGAGCGGTTCGGCTTGCACCCGCTCGCGGTCGAGGATGCGCTGAAGGCGAACCAGCTTCCCAAGGTCGAAACCTATGGCGACCAGTTGTTCCTCATCACCCGCACCGCCAATCTCGACGGCGATACGATCCAGCCGGGGGAAACCGCCTTTTTCGTCGGCCCGCATTTCTTCGTCAGCGTCCGCCACGGATCGGCGAGGACACACACCGATGTCCGGGCGCGGCTTGAAAGCCTGCCGGCGAAACTCGCGCATGGTCCTGACTATGTTCTTTATGCCGTGCTCGATTTCATCGTCGACGGCTATTTCCCGGTGATCGATGCGATCGAGGAGCGGATGTTGGGCGTCGAGGACAGCGTGATGGACACGCCGCTCGACGCTTCGGAAATTCGCCACCTTTACAAGCAGCGGCACGAGATCATCCGTTTCCAGCGGCTGGTCGGGATGATGAAGGACGTCGCCGGCCGGCTGACCACCGACGATGATCTGCCGAATATCGACCCTGCGGTGCGTCCATTCTTTCGCGACGTCTGGGACCATGTGCAGCGCGCCGAATATCGCCTCAACGGGCTGCGCGACATTGCCGCGTCGGTGATCGAGACCAACGGTATGCTCGAACAACAGCGCCAGGGCGTGATCACGCGCCAACTCGCCGCTTGGGCTGCGATACTCGCGGTGCCGACCGCGATCGCGGGCATTTACGGGATGAATTTCGAACATATGCCCGAACTCGGCTGGACCTTCGGCTATCCGCTCATCGTCGGCGCGATGGGCGCGATCTGCTTCTCGCTCTATTGGCGCTTCAAACATATCGGCTGGCTCTGACAGCGGCGACCGATCGCTTGCCAGCGAGTGCGGCTTGTGGCAGGGCGCACCTCCCGCTGATGGCGACATCCTGGGGGCGCTTAGCTCAGTTGGTAGAGCATCTCGTTTACACCGACCACGGCGATGGTTCAAGAAAATAACGTCGCCTCTTACAAAATCAGCCATTTTCGAGATAGGCCCCGAAAGGCTCGGTTGGTTCGATCTTACCGCTACCAGTCCAAAGCGGCACTCGCATCGCGCATGAATGACGGGCTGTACCGGGCGTAGGTCGTCTCCGTTACCCGCGTCGATGTATGGCCGAGATATTGAGCGATCTTCTGCATCGGCACGTCCGCTTCCGCCATCCATACCCCCGCCGTGTGCCGAAAGACGTGCGGGCTGCAATCCACGCCGGAACGCTTCGCGGCAGCCTGCACCGCTTTCTTGACGCTTTTGACCGGACCGCCTGAATACTCGATCACAAAGTCCGTCATCGCCCCGCGCAACGCCTCTGTCAGCGCATCGTGCGCGCGCGCCGCTATCGGCACCACGGCGCGCCGCTTGTTGTTCTGGTGACGCCCCGCCGGGTTCAGGTCGATAACCTTGCGGTCCAAATCCACCCGATCCCATGTCAGTTCCAGCAGCGCCGACATGCGCGCGCCGGTTGTCACGGCGAGAATGATGAATAAGCGGACGTGCGGGGTCTCGACGTGTGCCAGCAGCGTAGCTAGTTCGTCTCGGGTCAAGTATCGGTCGCGGGGCTTTGAGGGGGGAGGCATCCATATGGACGGTGCATCCTTCGCCAAGTGCCGCCGCAGCGCCGCGCGAAGCATCTCCAGTTCCTTGCGGATCGTGCTGTCCGTTCTGCCAGCCCTTCGACGCGCCTGATAGTGCGCGCGGCAATCCTCGCGGGTTATCGCGGTGCCTAGCATCTCGCCGAACGTCGGCTCCAGCGCCCGCCACGTCGAACCGGACGGATCGGCGTCCACTCCATCGCTCTTGCGGTCTGCCAGGTACGCCTTCCATATGTCGGCTACCTTGTCGCTCGGCGGGCGGTTTCTTGCCCGCCAAACTTCGCCGGCTCGCGCTTTGGCGATTCCGCGGTCGTCCGTGCCAAGCGCGATGCGAACGCGGCCTCGTTCCGGGTCAGTGTAGGCGAGGCTGAATTTTCCTCGATGTTTGACGATGCGATATTCAGACACTCGACGCGCTCGACTTCTGTTGCAGGGATGCGAATCAATTTGCCGAGCCTGAAACTGGCAATCTCCCCGTCGCGACACATAAGACGCACCTTCTCGGCTGAGCAACCCCATCGGTCGGCCAGCGTCTCGGGGGAGTAGGGACGCTCCGCAGTCATTTCCCCCACACCCTTTGCAGCCATGAGCGGCGCGGATAATCCATCGGCTGGATAGGGCCGCGAGCGCGCTCCCGCATCCATTGCGTCGTTCCGGTGTCTTGCGAAGTGGCCTTGTGGGCCGCGCGCGAATAGCTGCCGTAGCCCATCACCTATCCCCCATAGGACGGTCGCCCTTGGTATTGGAGAGGGCGGCGGGCGGCCACGGCTGCAACTCGTGCGTGTAAGGCAGCATCAGCGGATGACAGGGCTGCAAATCCTTGGCGGGCGCGCCGATGGACATCGGGTTGCAGTGCATCTTCCGGGCGAGGGCATCGACCTCGCGCCACCGCTCGCGCAGACGCTTCGGCAACTTGGAACGCGGGCCCCATGCGAAGATTACCTGTTGAGCGTCCAGAAAGATTTCGCACAGCCGATAATCGTTATCGGGGCCGACCGGATCGCTCGCCGTCGCAAGCTCGCGAACATCGGTCGCGCGGTAGGCGAACAGGTTGCCGACGATGAGATTGCCCCACGCCTTGCGGTCGCGAAACCCGATCAGCTTGCGAATCGTGGCATCGTCATTGGTCGCATCGGCAGTCGACGGATTGACCATAATGACTGCGGTGTTGAGGTCGCCGAACACATCGGGCCGGTCAAGTCGATAGCGGTAGGTTCCGCACGGTGAGATGATCGCGTCACCCACGGCTCACCTCCCCCTTATGTTGGGGCCGCCGAGCCTTGAGGAGCGCCATCACCTTTTCGTGGAATGCCTTCGCCCCGTCGTCCAAGCGCAGATGGTAGAGGCTTTCGTGAAGCAGGTCGTGCAGCCTCTCGGTTTCATCAACAGGCTGTGCGGGGGGTCGTGTCGGCAATTTGCGATTGGCGTCTGCGTCAACTTCCAATTCAGTCTTTTCAGCGAACGACAGGAAGCCGGGGTGGTGTTCATGCTGGCTTTGACAGCCATCGCAAGCGGGCATCATGTCGGACTCGCCGTTCGCCCAGCCGGTGGCAGGGTTGGGACAGAAGGAGCAGAGTTTCAGACCCTCCTGTGCGGGGGTGGCAGAGAGGGCGCGTCCGACTGCCTTGAAAATCGCGCAGACGATCATGCCTTCATCCCAATCGGCCATATCCTCGGGATGTTCGCTTTCATCGCGAGCCAGCATCGCGACATCAGCGGCGCGCCAAGCGGCAATGCCAGCTTCAATCGCTTCATCAGGAATGCCAGCGCAAACCCATTCGTTATCGTCCTCCAACGCCTCCCGCACCGCATCCTTCCCGATACGGTCGGGTGTCGGGGGTGTGGTGGACCCGACGGCAAAGCGCGGATCGCTCGGGTCCGCATAGACGGGAGGATTGTCGCGCTCGCGTGCAGCCTGCTTCTCGGCGACGGAGCGTCGAAGATCGTGCAGCGGATCGCCTTCTCCGGTCGGTTCAGCCGTGGGGGTGGATAGAGAGGCGAGTGCTGCCGTTTTGACGTGGTAGCCAGTGCCATCAGGGCGAACGTCCCAAGTGCGACCGCGATTGATGGTCATCTTGCGGTTGATCGCGTCCAGAATGCCGGGGATGCGCAACAGGCAGATAATGACGTCGGCGGCCTCGATAGGCACGTCAGCGCCCTTCTCAAGCATCTCTTGCCATTCTTCCCACGCGCGCTCTATGGCGCGATCCTGCGAGCAAGGCCCGAACGTTTCATCGCCCCATGCGACGATGCTTTCGAGAGTTTCCACCCCGCCAGCATTACTGCTGCTCTGGCGGTGGCGCTGGAGTTCGTCGAGCAGGTCTGCGAGCTTGCCGTTGCGGATCATGAAGGAACTGAAATCGCCGTTACGCTTAATGTCGTCGGCAACCATTTGACGAAGCGCGTCTATTGGGTGCGCCTGCGTCTCAGGGGTATTGCTCTCACCCATGTTCGATATCCTTCTCTTGGAGGGCGCGGGCCTTCAAAGCGGCGGCGAGCAACGCCAGAACAGGGTCTGCCGCTGCGTTCTCGCCATGCCCCGGCCACGATGTTTGGTGATCGCGGTTCAATCCGACGCCAGCGCGAGCGATGTTATAGATGGTGCTGACTTCCCACTCGTCGGCAGGGTCGATGAGCGTTCGCACGTCGTCGAGCGACTTCGTGTAAAGTGGCGCGAACCGCGTGACAGACACCCAACCCATGCCAGAGCGCGGCATCGTTTCAAGCGGCTGCGGGCGTCCCAGAGACGCGGCCCAATAGAGTTGCGCAAAACGGTCAGGGCGAATGTGCCACAGGATTTCCGCATCAAGCCCCCGATCCGGCCCCGTCGCCGCCTCCACCCGTTCGATAAGATCTGATAGGGAGGTCATGGGGTGGCCTTTCCGGTGGCTGGGTCTGCCCACGGCTGCAATTGCAAGTCATAGGGCAGCATCAGCGGGTGGCGTGGGTGTCCATCCTTTGCGGGTGCGCCGATGGACATAAGCGGGCGGCTGACCATGTGGGCCATTTCCCTGACCCGCCGATACCGCGCGCGCAGGTGCTTCGGCTGCTTGGCTACCGGCCCCCATGCCACGACGACGCGATCAGCCTCGCGCAGCATGTCGAGAAGGTGGCCGTCGTTTTCAGGGCCGACCGGATCATAGGCGGTGCGCAGTTCACGAACATCTGTCGCGCGGTAGGCGAACAGATTACCGACGACGATCCTGCCCCAATCGTAGCGGTTGCCGAAGCCGATCAGCTTGCGTATCGTGGCGTCATCGACCATCGCGTCGGCAGTGGACGGGTTGACCATGATGACGATCGTTTGCCCATCTCCAGAGGCTTCGCGCTCCAACCGATAGCGATATAGTCCGCAGTCGCTGATGATCGCGCTTGAACGCTTCTCTTCCCCTCCGAAAAGGTCAGGCCCCTCCCCGCTACGTCCGGGGGAGGTCATGACTGCACCTGTTCGGGGCAGTCGGGCTTGCCGTCGGCGCGAAATCGGATCGTAAACCCGCCAACAGATGCGTTACCCTGATTGTTCTTGTAGATCAGGTACGCGCATCCGGTTGAAGGATCGACCCATTTACGCATGTCATTCCCGACGCCCAGGTCGCCGGTTTCCGATTCGGGCAGTGGAGAGCCCACCTGCTGGCATCCGCCAAGAGCGCTTGCAGCAAGCGCAATCATCGCATACCGCCTCATCGTCCCTTCCTCCTATCCCTATCCATCTGTCTCTTGCGGCGCATGGCGAGAGCGTCGGGGCGGAGGGCCTTTGCTTCGGCTTCCGCGATTTCCCTTTCGGAGCGGGCGTCCAGTAACAGTTCGCCGCGACGGGCATAGTCGCGCTTCAAAGCCGCAATCTCCCCCGCCTGCTTTTCGAGGTCAGCGACGGCTTGCTTGAATTTGGCTTCCAGCGCCTTGTATTCATCAACGTAGAAGTCGCGTTCGTTGATCATCTTGATCCATGAATCATAAGCGCGGTTATCGTTGTCCGCGACAACCCGCTCATGCTCTTTGCGGGTCATCAGTCCTAGGGTGTTCAGTATGCTCTTCATTGTTTTCCGGACGGGCCTTGTTAGGTGCCCGCCCGCTCCCTTGAGAAAATGCTATGCGGCCACCTTCGGTCGGTAGCGCGCGTGGTAAGTGTTCAAATCGGGGTCCGGGTCGGTGAGGCGAATGCCCTGCTCGGCACATTCCCGCTGGATCGTGTCGAGATAGCGAACCATCTGTGGAACCTTCATCTCGCTCGTGACCGGGATGAAGCGCATCGCGACCAGCTTCTGCGCGTAGGGCAGGGGCTTGATCGCGGCGTCGTATATCTCGCGAAACTCGGCGCTTTCCTCGCGAAGGATCGGAACGCCGTGAATGAGCTTCCATTCGCACCGCACTTCGTCGGCCGTCATGTCGCCGCGCTGCTCGGCAGCTTCCCGCGCCCACAGGAATTGGAGGCGGTTTTGATCCAGTGAACGGTCGCGGCCCAGATGCCATTCGACGGTGAAGGGCTTGGCGAGGTTGATCGCGAGACGCACAAAGTCGTCCAGGTCATCATCGTTGTTGATTATGCGGTGAGGCACGGCAAAATCCCCATTGCTACGCTGATCGCCTCTTCCTTCTGCGCGCGGGCAAAAAGATCGACGCCATGCTCTTGATAGAAGCCCCGATGACCAAGCGCCTCGACCGAAATCAGCGGGCCCCAATCGTGGAAGTGATATTCAGGCGCGAGACACACGACCAAGCGATGCGACCGGGAAATCCGCCCGATGCGATCGGCGTAGCCGGTGACGTGATGGATGGTCCCGGCCTTGCCAGACACGACGCAGCCGTTGGCGGCAACGCGGTCCCAATGGCGACGCTCGGCCGCCGTGGGTTCCGCGCCAGCCTTGGGGCGCATGCGTTTATGGTTGACCGGGACGCCCATGATCAGGAGCCCCAATCCGGCATATCGTCATTCAAGTCGTGATCGGTCCCGAAGCCATTTTGATTCCGGTGGCGATTGTCTGAATTACCGCCGCTTGGGCCGTCGAGCATGACGAGCGAGCCACCCATGCCAGCGATGACGACTTCGGTCGTGAACTTGTCGTTGCCGTCGCGGTCCTGCCATTTGCGGGTGCGAAGCGAGCCCTCGATGTAGACCTTGCTGCCCTTTTTCAGGTAGCGTTCGACTACGCCGACAAGCCCGTCGCCGTTGATGACGATGTTATGCCATTCGGTGCGCTCCTTACGCTCACCGGACTGGCGATCCTTCCAGCTTTCGGACGTGGCGAGGCGAAAGTTCGCCAGCTTTCCACCGTTCTGGAAGCTCTTGACCTCGGGATCGGCGCCAAGGTGGCCGATCAGAATGACCTTGTTGATAGAGCCGGCCATCAGTTCGCCCCCTGCCCAAAGTCGCGCTTCATGCGGTCAACGATCTGACCAAGGCCCTCAAAGGCCATGCCGCCTTCGTCTTTGCCGCCGTTCCACCAAGAGGGCAGCGCCATCTTTAGCTGTTCGATCAGTGCGGCGTTGTCGTTGAGAACGATGTCGAGCGAGTCCATGTCCCCGCTCGCCGCGACGTCGCGCCAAAGTTCTTTGCCCTTGGCCTTGAGGTCGGTCTTGTTGCGGGCGGGGCCTTGCGGGAACGGAGCATCGCGGGCGGCGTCGTGCACGATTTTTGCGCCCGCCTTGTTGCCGTCGTCATCCTCGCCGGTCGTGGTGATATTGAGCAAGGCAAACGCGGTATATCGCTTGCCGTAGCTCGTCGATGACCCGACCGCCTGCACAGCGTTCTTGCTGCCGCTGGTGTCGGTAGGCAGGGACAGGGTGGTTTCTTCCCGATGGCCGCTGCGGTGCGCCAGAATGCCGGTGACGATGATTTCGCCGTCTGCGCGAGACACGCGGAAGCTGAGCGAAAAACCATGCTCCGAAAGCGTGGGACGGATCGCCTCGTTGACGTCCTCCCAAAGCGCGTAGGTGGACTGGATATTGCCGGAGCGATCCTTGATGCCGCCGCGCTCGTCGATAATCGGCAGATTTGGTTGCATTTCCGCCAGCGCGGCGTAGTATTGCGTCTGTGCATCGCGCCCTTGAACGCGCTCCTGCATCGCGATCAGGCGTTCCATCTTGTCGATGTCAACGCTCGGATCGCGCGCCGCCTGAGCGATAACGTCCATAAGGCTGGCAGAGTAATTGGCGACGGCGGTTTGCCCCGCTTCGACTTTTTGAACGGCAGTCATGTCAGTTGCTCCCAATTGCAAAGAAAGCCCCGATCCCGATCCATGCGAACAGGAAGATGAAGGCGGTCCAGACGATTTCCGCCCGCTCGATCGAACGGATGATCGTCAGCGGATCGGCTTGGATATGCTCGGCAGGCTCAAGCTCGCGGAGGCTGTCTCCGGTCGTGCCATAGGCAGGGCGGGTGCAGCGAGCGTGGCGGGTGTGGACTTTCATCGTGCCGGTCCTTTGATGAAGTTGTCATCTGGCAGCCCCCAGCGGGCCACCATGTCGAGCCGGTGCTGCATCTGAATGCGGTCACACTCGGCCATGAAGGCATCGCTTGCTTCCAGAGTGGCGTGGAAACGGTCTGCGATAGGCGCGTCAGCCGGGAGGCTTTCGAAGCAGCGGACGAAGGAAGCGAGGCCGCCGGTCATGCGACTTCTCCGCGAGCCTTGGCGATGGCGGATCGAGCGATCTTTGCCTTCTCACCAAAGACGACGTAGGCAGTGTCTGTGGCGTCGTATTCCTTGTCGGGATCGAAACCGTCCACGAACGCTTCCAGCGCTTCCAGCATGTCAGGTGCAGCGGCGATCAGGCGGGCGTTGGCCTCATGCTCAGGAAGCCTGAAATTGGGAGTGGCAATCACGTTGGGACCGTGCGCCTTGGGAATCGGTCCATCATAGGGCGCCGGGGAAGGGCGACCGTCGATGATGACAAGTCCGTCGTTTTGAGCCGCGACGAACCACGGCCCCGCAGTGTGCTGAATGCTCATGCCGCCATCTCCTTGGGGTCGAACTTGCGAACCATGTCCTCGACTGCCTCGCGGATGCCGGGGCCGTTCGGGCGGACGCGAATATCAAGGTCGCCGTCTTCCGGGTCGGTGATGGTCATGCTGACGTGGCCAGTGCTGAGAACCTCGCACTCAAACCGCATCCCATCGGCAATCAGGCGCATCGCTTTTTCGTGAACGTCGGGCGCCACTTCGATGGAAGTGTCACGGCGCTTGCCATGGGGCGCCACGAACTGGGTGAAGGGGATTGCGAGCGTGCCCATCAGAAGCGCACCCCCGACAGAATATCAGCCAGAGCGTCAGCCAATTTGGCGGCAAGGGCGGTAGTGTCATCGACAGGCGCGTCGTATGCACACTCGCAAGCCCAGCAGTCGTAACCGCGAACCTCGATAGTGTTGCCGCAGAGGGTGCAGCCGTCAGGGCTGGCTATGCCGGTGGGGAGGGGGATGCGAGCGGGGGCGTTCATCCGATCAACTCCTCGACCACCTTCTTGAGCTTCCAAGAATTGGTGAGGTTCTGCGCGATCTGCCCCTGCATCGCCTTCGCCAGTTCGGCGGGCGCAGCCTTTGCAATCTCCGTCGCAGCCGTTACAAAGGCCGCTTTATTGGCCATCAATTCGGCGCGAATGCCGGGGATGATCTCATCGGTTACGAAGGCAGCGACTTCGCGCTTGACCGCCTCGGGAAGCTCCCAAGCAAACTGGCGCTTCACGCCTTCGAGAAGCGACCGCTTCACCGCCTCGCGGACGGAATCCTTGTTCTCTTCGAGAATGCTGGTGAAGAACTCGGCGCTAAGCTCCGCGCCCTGCTCTTGTTCGTTCGATCCGCTCACTGATCTTCCTCCATGCTCCGGTAGATCGGCTACCGGGGTTGCTATGGAGGGATAATGTACCCGTCAAAGGTACATGTCAACACCCTTTGTACCTATCGCGGGTACTTTTTTACACAGGCGCAAAAAATCCCGCTCGGGCGCTATGCACGGCGGGATTTGGGCGGATGCCAATTTGTTCTCGCATCGTTCGCGGATTGTGCTAGAAGGGTGGGTGGAGGCTTGCTTTGCACCCAGCCCCCACCCGGACGGCCAATTTGCTGGAGGCCGTCAAGGTTCTCTTTATACGTACAATGACCCCAGGGTGCAAACGGTTATGCGAATTGGCGCTTTCCCGTGGTCGTAAAAAGCTGCCTTGGGTACGCCGCGCACCGAGTTAGATCCGGTAAAGGCCGATTTCCCACAAAGAGGGTCGTTCTCTCTGATGAACGGGTGTCGTGGGGGTATCACCCGCCCCTCGGGAAGGCTAGCTGGATGCCAACCCGGATATACGTGTCTCAATGCCACGGCCCATTTTGATTTTGGGTCAAATTCCCGACCTCGGGGGGACGACGACAAGCTGTCACTGTCCAAAGGAGGGGGTTCCGACTGACCGCCGATAGCGGTGACACGGTAAACACGACAGAGAGTGCCGGTGAGTTAATCCGTTTCATCCTTTGGGGTGGCTCTAACGGGTGAAGGTCTT
The DNA here is from genome assembly GCA_966250105.1 of uncultured Sphingopyxis sp. Lineage (GTDB taxonomy): Bacteria > Pseudomonadota > Alphaproteobacteria > Sphingomonadales > Sphingomonadaceae > Sphingopyxis. Next base: position 19,245 of record CBINGC010000006.1, read on the forward strand.
TTGCCTGCCGCTTTTAGCGGGGGACAATGGCCTTGACTACGGCGGCCCAGCGAAGGGTCACGTCCTCAATTGCTGCGGCGTTCGTCGACAGCAGATGGTAGTGATAGGGCTTCGTTCCTCGCACCACACGCTTGACGAGCATGCTCCCGTCCTCGTCGAGCTGGACGACGCAGACCTTGTTCAGCACGATATGCTCATCCACCGTTGCTTCGGCGGTGTACACGATGTGCCAGCCCTCTTCCGCGAGGGGCAGCATGCTGTCGCCTTTCACCTCCACCGCGAGTAAGTCGCCCTGCGTCATCGGCGGCCGAGAGATCGTATCGCCCGCTCCGATCATGTCGTCATAGGCATATACGCGTTGGCCGGCGCCTACATACCCGACGACGGGAATTTGAGGGCCTTCCCACAATTGGTCGGGCCTGACGCCTAGCGCTGGGGCAAGCCGCTTCGCCCATTCCTCTGTGAAGGGCAGTTCTCCGCGTTCCAGTTTGACGATTGTCGAGCGCCCGGAATCGACCGCACGGCCTAAAGCCTCTTGGCTCAGGCCCGCTTTTTTCCGCGCTTCTCGCAATCCGATCGACATGTCGTCGGAATGTCCCCAACCGCTGGACACTGCAAGAACCGGCGTCGGGTACATTCGTGCTTGCAAATCGTACCCTGCGTAGGTACATTTGGGGCCATGCCAAATCAAACCCCCTTGCGAACCTACTTGCAGCGCGTCGGCATGTCCGCCGAAGCCTTCGCTGCTCAGCATTCGCTCAGCCCTTGGAATATCCGGCATTGGTCGCGCGGCGACAAGATGCCCTCGATAGCCTCGCAGGCAGAAATTGCCGAAGCGACGGGCGGCGAAGTGTCGCCGGAAAGCTGGCTCGCATGGCGGCTTGAACACCGCAACGAACGGGCAGCATAGCCATGATCGCGGGGGATCAACCACCCTCTGAATTGCTCGGACGGGTCGCGCCCCGAGCGCCCCGGCTGCCGTCGCCCGACATGGGCAGCCGGGGCAATCTCAACGACTCCCCCGCTCGTGAAGGCCTGATCGCCTCCGAGCGAGGAAATCCATTCGGCGACGATGCTCCCGATCAAGCGGGCACGCTCGTCTTCATCGAGTTCGGGCGCAGCGGGATTGCTGTCCCCTGTCTCTTTCAATCTTTCATCCATGCCCAGCCTATTAGCAAAGGGAGCTAACACGATCATGCCCAGCGGTTCTACGATTGTGAAACAGCGCCAGCTCGCGATCCGTCGCCAGTTGGACCAGCGCGGGATCGCGCTCAAGGTCGTCGCGATGGACAGCGGCTTGTCCTATTCGACCCTCGCCAGCTACTTCCCCGCCGACAAGGACGCGGACCCGGCGCAAATGCCGACCGGGGTTCTCTATGATCTTTGCGGGCATATCCCCGACGACCTGTTGTCGTTGATGCTCCCGGTCGGGCGCCAGATTGTGCGCCTTCCCGATGATCTAGACCACGACGCCCTAAGCGATTTGGCAGCGGATTACCTTAGCACAAAGGCTGCTGCGCACAAAGCCGATAGCCCCGCTGGCGTGGCGATTTCCGACTGTGAAAAGGACGTGCTCGACCGCAAGGTTGTTGCATTGCGTGCAGCATGACCGCGACTTGGAAGCACGACGAATTGCTTGCCGATCTGGCGTCCCATCTTGCGGGCGCCGACCGGATGATCTGGACCGACATGCAGCTCGGGCCGAGCGGGAGCCCGCGCCCCGATGTTTATGTGCTGCACAAAAGCTACAGCAAGCCCCGCCCGCTGGCATTTGAAATCAAGGTCAGCAAATCGGACCTGCGCAGCGACACGACCTCAGGCAAATGGGAAAGCTACCTGAAATACGCTAGCGGGGTTGTGTTTGCTGTTCCTGACGGGCTTTGCACGGCGGCTGATATCCCGGCGCAATGCGGCCTGATCGTCCGCAAGGCGGAAGTCTGGCGCTACGTCCGCAAGCCGACCGTCCAGCCGGTGGCGCTGGGCATGGACGCCGTGATGAAGCTCCTCATGGATGGCGTCGGTCGCGTCTATCGCGGGGCGCCGATCCAGCCCCGCCGCGCGTCTTTCTGGCAGGAACCGGCAGCCGTCCGTAAGAAATTCGGAGAGGCCGTTGCCATTGCCGCCCGCGACATCGGCGCGGCCCAACAGTCGCTCTCCGACATTCGCACGCTCTGCGACACGGAGCGCGCCGCGCGCCAGAAGAAATACGACGAGATCATTGCCAAGGCCCACGCCGAGGCGGCGGAAATCGACAAGGTGCGAGGCGACCTGTGCGAGTTGCTCGACGTGCCGCCGACCTACCCAATGTATGCGATACGCACCGCTCTCGACAAGCTCCGCGCCGAAGTGAACGCCGATGCCCGAGTTCAACAGGCGGAGGCGAAGCTGTCCCGCGCTCGCTCGACGCTCGAAAACGCCCTGCATCATCTTCCCGCACCCGCACCAACGGAGATCGCAGCATGATCGACCTTATCATATCCGCAACAGTCGGCGCTATCGCTGGCTCGGCTATCATGCGCCGGATCGACCTGCGGAAGATACCAAGCGAGGTTGTGGTGAGCGAGATCGTCGCCGATCGCGACTGGTGGAAGAACGCTCATAACGACGGCGAAGACTTCTGGCAGGGGGCTGCGAAACTCTGGGACGCCGAACGGGACGAACTAAAGGCCACACTCGTCAGCCTCGCAGACGCCAGCCTTGCCAAGCAATCCCGTATCGATCGTGCTCTTGCCTGTGAAACACCGAAAGCAGCGCACGGCGTGAAAAAGATGGCGCGTCTGCTCCGGGGTGAAGAGGCGTGAGCGCCGCGTCAGACAAGATCGCGGAGGCCCGCGTCAAGGCGCTTAGGCTGCGCCTCGATGCCAACGGCTCCGGTGACGCTGAATCTCTCTCCCGTTCCTACGCGCTCCCGCTGGCAGTTGTCAGCGCGGAGCTTGAAGCATGGAGGTATCGCAATGGTAAATCTTGACCATCCGGCCCGCGCTTTGATTTTGGCGGGCAAGACGCTCAGCAGCATATGGGAAGGCGGACATGCCAACAGCCTGACGCGCAAGGAACTTAGCGAACTGCGCACGGCCATCATGGCTGAACTTAACGCCTCGCCTGAGAACGTGAAGGCGCTCGCTGCTGGCCCGCTCCTAAACGCCAACGCCATCGTCAAATACAAGGGACGCCCGCGCAAGTTTAGCCCGCCGCCCGTCCAGCTCTCCATCCTCGATATCGTCGATGGCCACATGGGGCGCTCGGCATGAAGTCGGTCAGCGCCTATTACTGTGAGGGCATCCGCGAAGGCCGCGAGATGCTGACCAAATATGGCATCGAGTTCGGCGTCGAGGCGATGGACGGCCTTAACCGTCTGTGCCGCCAATTCGACGCGCAGAACCCGGTTGGCCAGATGCTGCGCGGCGAACGCGACTTTTGGAAGCACCAAATCCGGAAGGCGGCAGCATGATCCGCACCCTATCCCGCAAGCTCTGGCACCTGACCATGCGCGTTCGCGTCGAGCATGTCCGCTACGTCAAGAAGCCCGCCGTCGATCCCGTAACCAAGGCAATAGCCATGGCACGATCCATGGGGCGCGACGACCTCGTAGAGAGATTGGAGCGGTGAACTGCACTGTCTGCGATAAGCCGCTCGGTCGCCGCAACAAGACCGGGCGCTGTATAGCGCATCCGCTGCTTCCCTCGCCGGAAGTCGTTGCGAAGCGCGCGGCGGCAATTCGGCATCGCTACGTCATCGACCCGGCCCTTCGTGCACATCAGCGCGCGTTTGCTGGCTGCCGGACCGAGAAGGGCAAGAAAGCCCTGTCGGAACGCGCCAAGCGGGAAAGGCTGTGGGAGCGGGGCAGGGCGGCATTCACGCCGGACACCTACAAGAAGCGCGGAGAGACTATCCGCGCGCTTCGGCTTGCACATATCCCAGCCGAATACCGCGATCTCTACATGGAGTTGCGGAAGAAAAGTCATCTGTCGGTGGCGGATGCAACTGCCGCCGTCGAACAGCAGCGGCAAGCTGACGCCGCGCGCTTCCGGCGAGAGGTGGGGCGGTGATCAACCTTCCGCTTCCCCCTTCTACCAACAACCTGTTCCTGAACCTTCCGGGGCGGGGCAGGGTGCGTTCTGGCGCCTACAAAGCATGGGAGCGCAAAGCGAGCACCGCATTGACCTTCGCGTCATGGGATATGCCCGCACGTCCCTACGCCATCACGATCCGCCTGAACATGGATCACCGCGGCGACATCGACAATCGCACGAAGGCTGTTCTCGACCTCCTCGTAAAGCACAAGGTCATCGACGGCGACCAATGGGTGAACGAGCTGCATGTCTACCGGGACCGCACCGTTCCCGAATGCACGGTGACGTTCGGATGAGCCGCATACGCTCCATTCACCCCGGCTTGTGGACCGACGTGGAGTTCGTCGGCCTGTCGCCGTTCGCGCGCCTGCTATTCATCGGAATCTGGAATGAGTGCGACGACAAGGGGATTTTCCTCTGGTCGCCTCTCCACCTGAAAATGCGTATCCTGCCCGCCGACAATCTCGACGCCAGCGAATTGCTTGCCGAGATCGAGGCCGCCGGGAACGTTCGCCGCTATGACGTTGGCGGCAAGACCTATGGCGCGGTCAAGAACTTCGCCAAGTTTCAACGTCCAAAGAAGCCGAACGACATTCACCCGGCCCCGGTCGCTATCCTCGCCTTTGCAGGCCACGATACCGAAACCGCACCCGATGAAGGCGATGAAGTTCGGAACCAGTTCCCCACCAGTGGGGAAAAGTCTCCGCAGATGGAGGAGGGAGGAGGGAATAGGAGTTCCGAACCTATCGGTTCGGGCGTCCCGCCGACTGCCATCGACGTTCAGAAAGTCATTTTCGACACCGGGGTAGCGATCCTCACGGCGTCCGGTCGCAATGACCGCGAGGCCCGTTCGACGCTCGGCCGCTGGCGCAAGGACTTTGGCGATAGCGTCGTGCTGACCTGTCTCTCCCGCTGCCAAGTCGAACAACCGACCGTCCCGACCGAGTGGATGGTGAAGGCCATGCAGGCCGAAAGGAACAAAGCAAATGGACAGCCCAATGGAAGGCCGGCAGATCGCGGGCCAGACCCTATCGTGGATGCACTCCGACGAGCCACGGCAGAAGCCGCAGCAGCCGAACGTGCATCCGCTCATCCGACAGGCGATTTTGGAACTGGCTACGCGCTACCGGCCCAATAGGCCTGATGAACTTGAGCCGTTTCAGGCGCGCATCGCCCTGCTCACCAAGGACCTCGCCCACGTCAACCCGCACGCCCTGAAAGATGCGGCAGACGAATGGGCGCAGCGCGAACGCTGGTTGCCGAAAGCGTCCGAGCTGATTGACCTGATCCGCGAAAGCCGTGCGCCGGGCGGAGACCAGATCGACCTCGCCGCGAAATACAATTCTCGCCTCGCCAGCCAAGGCAAGACCGGGATGAGGTGGATTTACGATCGCGGCGGCCAGCTCAAACTGATCAGCACGAAGCCTTGGGAATCGCCCAAGCGCGAACTGATCCCGTCGCGCCACCCCGGCCATGCCGACTGACTGGCAAGAGACCCAATGGCACCAGCCCCGCGCCGACAAGGTCAGGGTCCGCTTTCGGAACGGACAGGTCAGCAAGCACACATACCGTCCCGATCAACTGAATTGGCGGGACAGAGGATGGGATTTCGATGTGACACATTATCGCGAGGAGAATTGAGATGGCGAGCCTGTTGAACCGCAAGCCGCACCAATATGCCGCAATGGCAAGCCAGCTTCCCCCTGCCGAGGAAGAGGCGTGGGCATTCAAGGACGTGCTTGGCGTCCTTTGCACTCTAAACCCCGACGATCAGCGTGAGCGCGTCAAGTCTCGGATTCAGCAATGGCACCGCGGTGACGTAATCCCCGCCGCGAGAGGCCACGGCAAGGGAAGGCCATATGGCTACACCACGAACGACCTGATTTACCTTACGCTGGTCAGCGAGTTGCAAAACATGGGCCTTGGCTTTCAGGGGGGAATCACCGCTCTCGAAAGCGGTTCGTGGCTCACGATGTGGAAGATGGGCACGGTGACGCTTCGCCCGTTCCCCGCCTCCCGCTCATACATCGTCATCGACGTAGAACGCATCCATGACGCTATCGCCAAGCAGCGGGAAGTGATCATGGCCCGCAACATGCCGCCCCGGCAGCGCGATGTGATCGATGTTCGAAAGCTGAAATTCAAGCGCGTCGAGAACGGGCTCATCCCGTTGGACGATGCTGCCCGGAAGGCCTGTGCCGAACTGGCCGGGGCGCCGACCGATCTCGACTGAAGCATTGGAGGGAAGCATGAGCAAGAACCCGATGGCATGGTTCGCGATGTTGCCGCTCGGGACGCTGATCGTCCTAGTGAACGCTGGCGAGAAGAATATCACCCCCGACCTGTTCGTGGGCGCCTTGGTCGTCGCTGGTAGCATCCTACTCGCCGCGTGGGGCCTGATCACCATCGTCGGCGAAATCATCCGGAGCTCATACCCATGAATCCCCCCAACACCATAGCGAGCGACACGCTGGTAGAAGCGGTGGCGAGGGCGATTGATCCTTTCGACCCTGCGCGCGGCAGGCACCCGGCCCAAGCCGCTCTCACCGCCATAACCGAGGCAGGGTTCGTGGTTTGCCCGCGAGAGCCGACGCCAGAGATGATCCGAGCCGTCGATGACGAGGACACCGACAAATATGTTGCGAGGGGGCGAGCCTATTCCGCGTGGAAGGCAATGATAGCGACTCACATCGAAGGAGAATCGAAATGGCCGACCAACAATTGATCCCCGACCTTCTCACCATCGCTGGCGATGAGGAACTGCCGCAGGGTTATCGGGATATCGCGCTTGCGGCCGCCAACCGCATCGAGGCGCTTCGTTCCAAACTGTCGAAATACGAGCATCCGGAGCCTCAGGCGTGACCTCCGAACTGCTCCCCTGTCCATTCTGCGGCAGTGATGAGTTTCTCATCCTGTCGAACAGCCTGCTCGGCGAGCATTCGTTCTGGCAGGTCGAGTGCGGCTGCCATGCGTTCGGCGCATCCGAGATGCTGCGCGAGAATGCTATCAAGGCATGGAACACGCGCCCGCCGGCGGTCCCGGTAAAGCTGTTCGAGGCGATAGGCGATCTCGTCAGCGAATGTGCCGATCACTGCGGTATCTACCCGGATGACGCGACGGCTCTCCAAGCAATAACCTGCACCGTGAACGAAATCTATGCCTGTCTTGAGGACGGCGCTTTCGGCGCTCTGCCGCCCATAACTCATTGTAATCATACCAACAACGGAAAGGCTGAGTGAATGGCGGTGTCCGTTTCTCAACACGCTATCGACCGATACCGCGAGCGAGTTGCGGACGGATCGGATGGCGAGATCATCGCCGCGCTCTCGGGGCCGTGCTTCGACATCGTCGCCAGCATGGGGAGGGGCGCGGTTATCCTTTCCTGCGGCGCTCGCGCGATCGTGGAGGATGGTTCGGTCGTCACCGTTCTGCGCCCCAAGCGGCGCGTCATGAATTGGGGGCGGCACTGATGCGCCACGATCATCTCTTGCTGAGCGAGGAGGAAAGCCGCCGCGTCATCGACGAGGTAAACGGATGGTGCCGCCGAACGGGAACGAATTATAACAAGCTCGTCACGGCGGCGAGGGTCAATCCTTCGACGCGCGGATGGGTGCGTTCGGGCCGCAGCCGCCTGACATTCACGACCGCCGCCAAGCTCCGAGAAGCGATGCGCGCAAATCCGCACGGCATATCGAAGGGCGAGCATAAAACGCGCCTCGCCAATTATCGCGCAAGGTTCGCCCCGCCACCGCCCGCCCCGCCGCCTGTCGATCGCTCGCCATGCTGGAAATGCGGCATACCGATGGATCGCCATGGCTATGGGCCGTGCCCGCGATTTTGAGTTCAGACGAATGAATGGGATTGAGTGAGTATGCCAATGCCGACAAAGCGCCATGATGACGTTGAGGAAGAAATCCTGCGGCGCCTCGCTGACGGCGAGCCTCTGGCCACCATATGCGCGAGTGATCCGAAGCGGTTTCCTCATCCCACCACATGGGGTGATTGGGTTGCGGCCGACGAAACCCTTGCCTTCGCGTATGCGCGCGCGCGCGAGACGGGATTCGACGCCATAGCCGCGAAGGGCTTGGCGATTGTGGATGACGTGAGCGAAGACCCCGCATCGCGCCGTGTCCGCGCAGATTACCGCCTCAAGCTTCTCGCGAAATGGGATCCGAAGCGATACGGCGACGCCACCCTGCACAAGATCGCTGACGCTGACGGCGAGAAGATCGAGATGGGCCGCGTCGAGCGGGCTGCTCGCATGGCAGCCATTCTGGACAAGGCGGCGGGACGTATGAACGACGGCGGCAATGACGCTGCTGAATGATCCGGCATATCTCGACAAGCTATGGGACGTCCTGACCCAAGAGGAACGGGACGAGCTTCAACATCTTCTCGATCACGACCTCGCGCGCCACATCTGGACAGCGCAGGTCGGTCGACAGTCCCAAGCCGCTGACTGCCAGGCGTTCATCACCGGCTACGGCGGCTCGGCGGGCGGCGGAAAGACGGACCTGATTGCCGGGCTCTCAATAACCGAGCATCAGCGTTCGGCGATATTCCGCCATGAAAAGGCGCAGACCGAGGGCATCATCCAGCGCCTCGGCGAAATTCTCGGCAGCAATGATGGCTACAATTCGCAAAAATCTGTGTGGAAAACGACGGTCGCCAATGTCCCGCGGCTGATAGAGTTCGGTGGCCTATCGGACGCTAAAGACCATCAGAAGTGGCAGGGCCGCGCGCACGATCTAAAGTGCTATGACGAGGTGACCGAGCAGCGGGAAACACAGGTGCGTTTCACCATGGGCTGGACGCGTTCAAGCGATCCGAACCAGCGTTGTCGCGTCCTGATGACGATGAACCCTCCCACCACCGCCGAAGGCCGGTGGGTCATCCCGTTTTTCGGCCCATGGCTAGACGACAAGCATCCCAACCCCGCCAAGCCGGGAGAGATTCGTTGGTTCACGACGATCAAGGGTAAGGACGTCGAATGCGTCGATGAGAGGCCGTTCGTTATCTTTCAGGGAGAGCCGCTATACGATTACGATCCGAGCGAGTTTCCTATCGAAAAGGTGATCCGTCCTAAATCTCGCACATTCATTCCGTCTCGGACCAAGGACAATTTCTTCTACGTCCGCTCGGGCTATATCGAAACACTCCAGGCGCTGCCCGAGCCTCTCCGCTCGCAGATGCTGGACGGCAACTTCAACGCCGGGGTCGAGGACGACGAATGGCAGTGCATCCCGACGACATGGGTGCAGGCCGCGATGGATCGGTGGGAGCCTCGCCCGAACGGCAAGGGCGAAATGGACAGCATGGGCGTGGACCCTGCTTGCGGCGGGCGGGATAATTTCGTCATAGCCCCGCGCCATGGGACGTGGTTTGACGAGCTGGTGCGTATTCCCGGCCATGAGATACCGCAAGAGACGGCGGGCAGGGTCGGTGCGGCGAAGGTGATCCAGCATCGCCGTGACCGCGCGCCGGTGCATGTCGACCTGATCGGCTGGGGCCTCACCGTCCACAATGCGCTGCACGAGGACGAGGTGCAGGTGATCGGGGTTAATTCCGCCCGCGCGTCGCGGGAGGTGACAGCGGATGGCATGTTCGGCTTCTTCAACGTCCGCGCCGAAATGGTTTGGCGGATGCGTGAAGCGCTTGATCCGTCGAATGCCGTGCAAATCATGCTGCCGCCCGATCCCGCATTGAAAGCCGACCTGTGCGCCTACAAGTGGAAGCCGGTCAAGGGATCGAAAAAGACGCTCATTCAGGTGCGGTCGAAAGACGAAATGAAAATTGACCTTGGTCGCTCACCCGACGATGGCGATGCGGTGATCATGGCGAACATCGACACGATCAAGACGGAGGTCGTGAACGCGATGATCAAGGCTCGGATGAAGAAGGCGCATGACCCCTATGCGGACCTTCATCGTTGATTTTGAGTTCCGATACCCCCTGAAATAGCACCATGCGGGAAAGGTGATCCCGCGCATGTGCATGCCCAAGGCCCCAGACGTTCCGCCGCCCCCGGCTCAACGGCAGGCGATGAAGGAACCCGAGTTCAAGTCGGCCGCGATCGATGATCCCATGCGTCGCCGTCGTGGCTATGCCGCCCTCATCTCGCGCGGATCGCCTTCCCTCAACACGCCGATGACGACGTCAACGCTCGGTGGCTGAACGTATCGACATTCGAGGCACCCCGTATTTGCGCTTCCAGTGCGAGTGCGGGCAGCGCCAGCAAACCCCCGAGCGGACGCCTGAGGAGTTGGAGAAGCTCGGCCCGGTTAAATGTGCGCGCTGCGGGAAAGAGCATAGCGCCGATGGCTGAGACGCTCACCTTGAAACCCAAGCATTCGCCAGAGCGCACCCGCCGCGAGCATGTTGAGAAGGTCACTAAGGCCCTCAAGGCGCAACGTTGCGACGACGAGAATGATTGGCACGCGATTGCCGACTTCTCGGGCTATGGCGAAGTGCCGGGGCTGCTCTACAATCAGAATGGCAAGCAGCGCCCGAAGATGCGGCAGCTGATCGACAGCCACCCGATCCTTGCTTTCCGCACGACGCAATCGGGTATGTATTCTGGGCTGTCGTCGCCTAACCGTCCTTGGATCGAGTTCAAGTTCGCGGACCCCGAGCTGAACGAATATCAGGCGGCGCGCGAATGGCTCGATGAATTTCAGACGCTGATCTATTCGATGTTCGACGCGTCCAACTTCTATCAGGTTGCGCGGCAGAATTACGGGTCCATGGCCCGGTTTGGCCCCGCTGCCGGGATCATGACCGAGCATCCGCTTGAGGTGGCGCCCTGCCTTGGTCTCGGGATCGGGACATACTGGATCGGGCTCAACGACGCGTTCAACGTCGATACCCTCGTGCGCGATTGCCCGCTGACCGTCGATCAGGTGGTAAAGAAGTTTGTCGGCCGCCCCGGCGGGAATTACGACTGGTCCACCATCTCTCCGACGATCAAAGACAAGTGGGACCTCTCGGACTACGGGCATATCGTCCAGTGCAAGCAGCTGATCGAGCCCGGTGCGAATGATCGATGGGATTCGGTCATCTGGGATTGCAACGACGACCGCAAGGATGCTCTGCTTGAGGCCAAGCGGTATAGCGAGCAACCGTTCTGGGCGCCGCGCTGGGACACGCGCGATGGCGGCCCGACGAGCTACGGCAGGGGTGTAGGCCACGACTGCCTTGGCGACATGCGCGAACTGGCGCTGGTCAACCTTCGCGAACAGGGCATGTTCGACCTTCTGGCAAAACCTCCCACGGTTGGCCCCGCCAAAGACCTCGATATGCGTCCCGGCGCGCACACCTATGTCGCGGACATGTCCACCGTGCAGGCGGCGAAGGCCATCTACGAGGTTAACCCGCTCGCCCTGACGGCAGCCGAGAAGAAGATATTTCGCTTACAGGAAAAGATCGACCGGCTGACCTATGCCGACCTGTTCATGGCGATCACCAACATGCCGGGGGTGCAGCCCCGCAACGTCGAAGAGCTTTTGAAGCGCGACGAGGAAAAGCTGACCCAGATCGGTCCCGTCGTCGAGATGGTGAACGACGACATGCTGCCGATCGCCGTCGAGCGCATGATCGGCATTGCGCGTCGCGGTAATCTCATCCCGCCCGCCCCCGAGGAGTTGCAGGGCAAGGAGCTTAAAGTCGAGTTCGTGTCCGTGCTGGCGATGGCGCAGAAGATGCTAGGCCTGTCCACGACCGAGCGCGTTGTAGGCTTTGTCGGCTCGCTTGGTTCGCTGTTCGGCCCGCAGGTGCTCGACAAGATCGACAGCGACGCGATCATTGATGATTATGCTGAGCGCGCGAACATGCCGGCCAAGTCCATCCGCGACAACGCGACGGTCGAACGGATGCGCGAGCAGCGGGCGCAGCAAGAGCAGATGGCACAGATGGCGGCGATGGCTCAACCCGCCAAGGACGCCACGACGGCGGCGCTCAACATCGCCGAAATGTCCAATGAATCGGCAACGTTCTGATGAAGGCCAACGACAAGTTGATCCGCGAGGACCGTGCCTGGCTGATCAAGCAACCCCAATTCCAGCGACTGCTTTTTGAGTTCTATAGGGCGAGCGGTATTACCCGTTTCACTCGCGAAGAGCAGCAACGCCTTTTTCACGAAGGCAAACGCTCCTTGGGGTTGGAAATTCTCGGCTGGTTCTCCGCGACACCTGCGGAACCTGACGACGTCATCGCATTGGCGATCGAGGCCGGGAAGCAACTCACGAAAGGAGCGAAGCATGACGACCGAGACGACCCCGAATGATACGCCCGCCGATGCCGCTGATACTGCGGCGGTTACGGCGCTTGGCGATGCCGCTACGGCGGATGCCGCGACCGAAGCAAAGACGGACGCCGACAATCCGGATGCGGTGACGACGGAAGGCGACAAGCCGAACTACACGGCTACCGAAACCATCCTCGGCGCACCTGAATCCTATGACGCGACCGCGTTCACCATGCCCGAAGGCGTGGAGTTCGACGCCGAGATGTTCGATCTCGTCAAGGATGACCTCAAAGGCATGGACCTGAACCAGAAGGGCGCCGAGCAGGTTGTCTCGCTGTTCGCGTCGAAGGTCGCTCCGAAAATCGCCGAGCGCGCCACGAAGGCCATCGACGACGCTGCGGCGGAATTGAGCGCGAACCTCGCCCGCGATTTGCAAGCCGATCCCGAAGTCGGCGGCGCGAAGCTGAAGGAGAGCCAAGCCTACGCGGCGAAGGCCATTGCGCAGTTCATCCCCGATGCGGCTACCCGCTCGGAGTTCTCGAAATTCCTCAACGAAAGCGGCCTCGGGAATCACCCGCTGCTGACCCGCGTCATCGCGGGCGCGGGCCGTGCGCTTTCGGAGGCCAGCACTCCCGCAGCGGAAACGGCTTCGGCCCCGCTGACGGAAGCCCAGAAGTTCTACGGTTAAACAGGAAAGGGTAAAACATGGCTGTTCTTGGTCAGGAACTGCACACCATCGCCGACCTGACGGCGCGCATCGACCCGGATGGGAAGATCGCGTCTATCGGTGAGTGGCTGGCGCAGACGAATGAGTTCGTCAACTTCCTCCGCTGGAAGGAGGGCAACCTTCCGACTGGCGAGCGCACGACTGTCCGCACCGGACTGCCGAGCGTCTTCTTCCGCGGTTACAATCAGGGCGTCGACGCTTCCAAGAGCCGTGTCGCCCAGATCGACGAAGGCGCCGCGCTGCTCGAAGGCAAGTCGGCTGTCGACCGCGAAATCGCGAAGGCGCACGGCAACGTCGGCGAATATCGCCTGACCGAAGCATCGGCCTTCTTCGAGGCGCTGACGCAGACGTTCGCCACCACGGCCTTCTACGGCAATGCCTCGGCAAGCCCGCAGGAGTTCACCGGCCTCGCCCCGCGCTTCGATGATCTGACGTCCAGCGTGGGCGACCAGCTGATCGATGCCGGCGGCTCGGGCTCGGACAACGGCTCGATCTGGCTGATTGTCACCGGGCCGCAGGGTGTCATGGGCATCTACCCGAAAAACACCAAGGCGGGCATCACGCACATCGACGTCACCGGCGGCACCGGCAAGGCAGACGATGGCGTCGACATCGGCATGTATTGGGACGACGCGGACGGCAAGCAGTTCCTTGCCCTTGTCGACCAGTTCAACTGGCATGTTGGCCTGTCGGTCAAGGATCCGCGCAAGGTGGGCCGCATCGGCTCGATCGACCGTTCGCTGCTCGCGGTGGACTATGCGACGGGTGCGCAGTTGCAAATGCTCATGGTCGAGCTGATGCACCGCGTGGATGGCCTCTCGATGCCGGGTCACTCGGCCGCGTGGGTCATGGATCGGACGATGAGTTCGTTCCTCGATCGCCAGCTGCTGAACGACAAGAACCCCTACCTCTCTTACGAGCAGGTCGCGGGCAAGCGCATGACGACGTTCGGCGGCATTCCCATCCTTCGCACCGACGCGCTCTCCGTCGACGAAGCCGCCATCTGATCCCGGAAAGGAAGCATACTCATGGCTATGTTCGATCGTGAACTGATTTTCTCGAAGGACCAGGCGGTCACGACGGGAACGCAGTATTCCACCGACAAATATGATACCGGGTTGGCGAACAATCCGAACATCAACACCAACCGCGAATTGCAGGTGGCGTGCTTCGTCACCACGGCCTTTGCGAGCGGCACGAGCCTGACGGTGAATTTCGTCGAGAGCGCCAACGCCGACCTGTCCAGCCCGACTGTGCTGGCAACGTCGGGTGCGGTGGTCGAGGCGAGCCTTGTCGTCGGCGCGCAGCTTCTCCGCACCGCGGTTCCGCGCACGTCGAAGCGTTATCTGGGTTTCCAGTTCGTAACGGTCGGCACGCACACCGCCGGCACGGTCTTTGGCGGCATCCTGCGCGACACGGACGATACCGTGTTCCCGGCGCAGGAAACCGGCTACGTTTGATAGGAGCTGAACATGACGAAGACAGTTGATGCTATCGTTCGCGGGCCGAAGCCGCACTTTCGCGCCGGGGTGCTTTATGCGCCGGGGCAGATCGTCCGGAACGTGCCCGCCGAAGAGGTGAGCGACGAGCCCTCGAAGGAAATCGAGGTGGAAGTCGAGAACAAGTTCGGCAACATGGTCAAGCGCACGGCGATCAAGCGGTTCAAGTTCCGCCCGATCGACAGCGCGCCAACCGTGAACGCACCCGTTTCGACGGCGGAGATCGCCACTGGCAATCCCGACCGGCTGAACGTGACGGACTTCCTCAAGCAGGGTAACGACCAGATCGTCGCCGCGGTCACCTCGGGTTCGGTCGACGACCATCTCGGCGCGATCGAGCAGGCGGAAATCGCTCGCAAGGGACCGGCGCGAGCCGCCGTGAAAGACGCCATCGCGGCGCGCTTCGCAGCACTCAGCCGCTAATCCCATCTCCTGGGGCGCAGAGGGTCGGGGTGAAAGCCTCGGCCCTTTGTTTTGAGTTCCGATAGACTGGCAATAGCGTCCTTTCATGGCGACGCATCCCTCCCGACCGCGCGGCACCAACCGCAAGCCGAAGCGAGAGCAGAAGGATGGCCGCGTCGCTGAGCTGCGCGAAGCTATCGAGCAGATGCAGGAGGCGCAATAAGTGGCTCGCAACATCGTTCAAATTTGCAATGAGGCAATTTCGGACCTCCCGGCGCACCCGATTACCGGGATTGACGACAGCCGCACCGAAGCGCGCGAGTGCAATCGTCACCTGAATGGTGTCGTTGCTGACCTGATCGGGATGCACGATTGGGTGTTCGCTCGTCGCCGCATTGCCCTTTCCGCCATTGCGAACGACCGGGACAGCGAATGGGGCTACGCCTACACGCTGCCCGATGAGATTGTCTCTCCGATCGTGCTGGTTCGCAACCACAGCGCCTCGTCGGTTCCGGGGGTCGTTGTGACCCCGATGCTCTACTATCCTGCCATCAGCGCCGGATATGACGTGGTCGATTACACGCTGGCCGACAACAAGCTCTATACCAATCTCGATCTGGCTATCCTCGAATATTCGATTGATGCGGTCGAGCCGAACAAGTGGCATCCGCTGTTCGCCCAAGCGGTTATCCGCACGCTGGCTGCTCGGATTTATCGTCCGATCCTTGGCGAGAAAGCTGATACGCGCGAATGGCTGGTGAAGCAGCAAGCCGCAGAACGGGCGTTGAACGAGGCCATTGCGGACGACCTCAACCGCTTCCCGCGTCGTCGCAAAGACTTCATGCCCGAAGCGGTGGCGGCACGTGACGCCTATGGTTACGGGGGCGTCGTGTGGCGACCGTAAGCAAGCGCAATTTCACGCGCGGCATTTTCTCGCCCGTCGTCCAGTCGCGCCGCGATGTGGAGTCATGGGCTGCCGGTGCGCGGCGGCTGACGAACGTGACGATCATGAAATATGGCGGGGTGCGGAAGCGTCCCGGCTCGCGTTTCGTTTATCGCCTTCCTGATGATGATAACGAAGCGCGGTTGCTGCCGTTCACCTATTCGCCGGGTCAGAGTTACGCCCTGTTGATGGGGCAAGCGACAATGCGGCCGATGGCCCTTGGTGGCGCGGTTCTCTCGGAAGGCTTCGGGATTACGGCAATCACCAATGCCAATCCCGGCGTCGTGACGGCTCCCTATCATGGGTTGGCGACAGGAGATGAGGTTTACCTGTCCGGGATTGAGGGCATGGAAGAATTGAACGGCAGGGTCGTGACCGTGACCGTGGTCAATGACGATAATTTCAGCATCGGGCTCGACACGACCGGATTTGGCGCCTTCACTGCCGACGATGGCGATGTTCGCGTTGCCCCTCCTGCCCCCGCACCGACCCCGCCCCCTGTCCCCGCTCCCACCCCGGCGCCCACTCCTGCCCCGACTGTCCCGCCCGGTGGCGGCGGTGGCGGTGGCGGCTGGCAGAATCCGATCCCCTGATGGCGGTATATCCCCTCTATAAGCTGGCGACGCCCTACAATGGCTCCGAGCTGGTTGATCTCGACTTCGCGCAGTCGTTCGACACGATCTATCTCGCCCATGAATATTACCCGGTCTCCAAGCTGGTGAGGGCCGATCACGCGGATTGGGCCTATAGCGAGGTGGCGTTCGATCCCGGCATCGATCCGCCTACGGCGGTGACAGCGGTGGCGACGGTTGCCAATACCGACGCCGCCAACACCGGCGACAGCTATTTCCCGCAGAGCTATTCCTACATCATTTCGGCGGTCAACGCCGATGGGCAGGAAAGCCGCGGTTCAACGGCTGACAGCGCGTCAAACGATACCGAACTGCCCCGAAACTACACGACGATCAGCTGGACGCCGCCCTCGGGAACGGTCGAATATTACCGCGTCTACAAGGCGCATGAGAGCGGCAGTTACGGCTTTATCGGTGAGACGACGAGTGCGTCTTTCGTCGACGACGGGTTCCAGCCCGATTATGCCGACGCTCCGATTGAGGCCTACGATCCGTTCAATGCGACGGGCAAATATCCCGCCCGCCTTGGTTTCTGGGAGCAGCGGCTGTGGTTTGGCCGCACGACGGATAACCCCAATGGGGTCTTTGCTTCCCGCTCGGCGGATTTCGAGAACATGGACTTCGCCCGCCCGCAGCGAGAGAACGACAGCATCGCCATGTCGATTTCGACTGGTGAGAGCAATGTGATTGAGGCGTTCGTTCCGATGGATCGCCTGATCGTCGGAACCAGCGATAATATCTTCTCGCTCGTTGGCCCGAATGACGACGTGCTCGTTCCCACGCCCCCACCGGGTGCGAAGCGGCATGTGGGACGTGGCATTGCATTGCCCAAGCCCATCATGGTCGGGGAGGTGGCTTTCTATCAGCCGCGCGTGGAATCGGGGCTCAGGACGCTGGGTTACACCTTCGAGATCGACGGCTACCGATCGAGCGATGTTTCGATCTTCGCGCCGCACCTTTTCGAGGATTATCGCATCGTCCGCATGGCGTATCAGGCGGAGCCGGGTTCGATCCTGTGGTGCGTCCGCGACGACGGCAAGCTGCTGGCCTTCACGTGGGAGGCGGAGCAACAGGTGTGGGGCTGGACCGAAATGGATCTCGGCGGCACGGTCCTTGACGTTTGTTGCGTCCCCGAGGGCGAGGAGAGCCGCGTCTATCTGATCGTCGAGCGCGAGATAAATAGCGAGACGGTGCGCTATGTCGAATATCTCGATCGCCTGAAATGGACCGACTATCGCACCGCGTCCTTTCTGGACTGCTCGCGCATCTACATTTTCGACGAACCCGAGACGGAAATTCAGGGCCTCGCCCATCTGGAAGGCGAATTGGTCACGGTCCTGGCTGACGGCTATACGCTGACCAAAACGGTTGTCGATGGCACGATCACGCTCGACGACGCGGCCACCTATGTCATCGTCGGACTGAACTACGACGCCATTATCGAGACGCTCCCGCTTCCCCCTGAACCTCGGAAAAAGATCACCGGGGAAATCTTTGTTGAGCTGGTCGAGAGCTTTGACGTCCATGCCGGAAGGGACGAGAACGAGCTTGAACTGATCACGACCCGGCAAGAGGGCGAGATTGGCGCTCCGATTATGTTCACCGGCCTTCCCGAGCCCGCCCGCCCGCAGCAACAGGTGGACCGGGATGCGACGATCATCGTCAAGCAGACGTCACCATATCCGCTGACGCTGGCGGGGGTATATTACGGTGTGGAAGCGAAGGGGCAGGGGTGAGGCTGGTCGAGGCCGATTCGTCGCATATCCCGTTCCTCGCCGAGCATATGCGCCCTGACGATGTGCGGGAGTGCGCGGCGTTCGGGCATTCTCCCCATGATGCGCTGCGAAATGGCCTTCGATCCTCGCTATGGGCGCTGACAGCTATTGTGGACGATGAGCCCCATGCGATGATGGGGGTGGCCTCCAAAAGCATGATGGAGGGTATCGGCGTGCCGTGGATGCTCGGGACCGAGCGCGTCTATGATCATGGGAGGGACATGGTCCGCAATGCGCCGGCCATTCTTTCCGAGATGCACGCGACATTCCCGACCCTCGAAAATCTCGTGTCGGCCGACAATGACCGTGCGCTTCGCTTCCTCCGCCATGTCGGTTTTGAGTTCCGTTCCGAAATCAGCATGGTTCGCGGGACTGCGTTCGTCCGATTTTTCAAGGGAGCAAGCTAGGTGTGTGATCCGGTGCTAGGGCTGACCATAGCATCTGCCGCGGTCACAGCCGCCGGTCAGGTTCAGGGCGGAATTTATCAATCGCAGATGTCCCGCTATCAGGCGCAGGTCGCGCAGCGGAACAAGGATTTGAACCACGAGGCTGCGGTTGACACTATCGTGCAGGGGCAGGAGCAACAGCGCCAACTTGGGCGCGAGGTCGCGGCGCGGGTCGGCGCGCAAGAGGCCCGCATCGGCGCGAACAACGTGGATCTGACGATGGGTAGCGCCGCACGGGCCATTGCCGACACGAAGATGATCGGCGCAGAAGACAGCGCAGCGTTGTCCGAAAACTACCGGCGTGAAGTGAAGGGGCTACAAATTAGCTCGTGGAACCTCGAATCTGAACGCCGTGCAGCGAAGGCGGAGTCCAAGCAAGCGAAGATCGGTGCCGCCTTCGGTGCAGCGTCGACCTTGCTGGGCGGCGCAACGCAATATGCCAAATTCAGGGCGCCGCGCGGTGGTTAGTGTTCCCGTCACCCCGGGCCGGTCGGTTCAGGTTCAAGGGCAGCCGCGCGAGCGGTTCCGCTACGCCGAGTCCCGCAATTTCGTTGGCAGGGCCGTCGAGCAGGCGGGCGCCGCGCTCGGGCAGGCCGCGGAAGACTGGAACGAGATCAAGGCGACGTATGATACGGCGGCCGCCAAGAAAGCCGATCTCGGGGCCACCAACGAAAAGCGCGAACTGCTTTGGACTGGGCCGGATGCCTTTTTCACGAAGAAGGGTTTTGCCGCTGGCGACGCCCGTCCGAGCATTGAAGAGGCGTTCGCGAAGATCAATGAGCGGTATGCTTCCGAGCTGGGAAATGATGACCAGCGGCAGATGTTCGCCCGCGCGGCATCTGTCCGCGATGGTTCGGACCTTGAGAAGATTGCCGCTTATGCAACGAAAGAATATGATACGGAATTCGAAGCAGTATCCGTGGCGCGGCGGGATGCGTTTCAGGCCGATGCTATCCGCTACGCCGATGACCCGGCTGCATATGCTGAGCAAATCGCAGGCGGCCTTTCCGAGATAGAGGCTTTGGCGCGGCAGCAAAACTGGGTTGAGGAACGGCAGACCGCGGAGGAAGAGAAGTTTGTTTCCGGGGCGCATTTCATGTCAGTCAACGGCATGCTTGCGGGCAATCAAAATGATGCGGCTATCGCCTTCTTTGAGCGTCACCGCGACGAGATGCTGCCGCGTGATGAGCAAGCCCTACTGGAAAAACTGACGCCTGTTATCGAGTTTCGTGCCGACGAGATCGAGGTCACTATGGCCTTAGCCAACGCTCCTGCCCCGGAGCCCGGCGCGCCCGCCGATGCTGGTTCGAGCCTGTCTGTCCAACTGAGCGCCATTGAGAGCAATGAAAGCGGAGGCAAGCAGTTCGACGCGAGCGGCAAGACACTTACGTCGCGTGTGGGCGCACTAGGGGTTATGCAGATCATGCCCGGGACCGGACCTGAGGCGGCGCGCCTTGCTGGCTTGCCTTGGTCTCTCGAAAAAATGAAGACAGACCCCGCCTATAATCGGGCGTTGGGTGCGGCATATTACAAGGAGCAGCTACGCCGCTTCGGCGATCCTGCCATGGCCGCGGCAGCATACAATGCAGGTCCCGGCGCTATGCAGTCGGCGCGGCTCAAAGCCCGCAAGGCGGGGACGCCTGACGACTGGGTGAAACACCTCCTGCCCGAGACGCGGGATTATGTCGCGAAGTTTCGGCGCAAGACCGGAGCGGTTCCAGCTTCGGGCGGCGGTGCTGCAACCACGAATTTCTCTGGGGCGTATGCGGCCCTTGAGGAGAAGGCGCAGCGGGAGAAATGGGCGCCTGAGGTTCTGGAACGACGTCGGAAGCGCCTCGACCAGCGCGTTGATCGCGAGGTTCAGCTTCAGAAACTGCAAGAGAATGAGCAGTGGGACGTGTCGCTCGAAACGGTCGACGCACTGGGTTCGGGCTTCACAAGCATTTCGCAAATTCCGAACTATGACAAGCTCCCGCCTGAGAGGCGGATGCAGCTTCGTAATATGGCGGAATCCAATCTTGCGGGGACGAAGGTCGCGCCCGATGGAGACACGGCAATAAACCTGAGCCGGATGGCTATTCAAGACCCCGACAACTTCATGAAGGTGGACCTGCGCGGATATAAACATCGGGTTTCGCCGAGCGAGTATGCGCAGTTGCAGGAAAGCCAAGCACGCCTTGTCGCGAAGCCCGAACAAGAAAAGTCGTTGATCGAGTCCGTCAACGGCGCGATCACCTTCTTCTCAACGCCAGAGCAGAAGTTGAGCGGCGAGAAGAACAAGCTTCGTCGCAACCGCGTGGCGAATGCCATGCTGATCTATCTTCGCAAAAACGTCGACCCGAAGCGCTCGCCCACCGACGCGGAGCGCCGTCAGGCTTTTGGCTGGGCAGTCGGCGAAATCGACGGAAAAATCCGCGCTGATCGTGAGGTCTATGACATTCCTGCCCAATTTATTCAGGCCTATGGTGCCGAGCAAAAACGCCTCACCGGGCGTTGGCCCTTGGACAGCCAAATTCAGGACGCATATCGGCGCAGCCAGGGCGGCAAGTAATGCAAATTGATGACTACCTTTCTCCTCGCCCCCGTAAGGAGCGCCGCGATCCCTATGAGGATGCGGCGCGGCGCATAGCGCGCGAAGATGCTGCCCAGCATCTGTCGACCAGCCTGACACTTGCTCCCGCGCCAGATGCCACGGCCAAGGCGAACCGCCTCTCGCGTAGCCTCGCCATTCCCGCCCCCGTGATCGATACGGACCCAGCTGGGTATGAACGACAGCAACAGGCGCAGAATTTCGTTTCAACGTCCCTACGATTTGCCGGAATGTCAGCTTGGGCAAGCGACCCCCGCAATGCCGCGATCGGTGTAGACGACTGGGAGAACCTGTCCCTGCTCGGGAAGACGTGGGCGACGACGCGCGACTTTGTCACTGGCGCATTCCCCTCGCTTATTTCGGGCACGTATGAATCCGTCGCGGGCGGGGCAGAAGATTTGATCGGCGCCGTCAGCGACGTGTCCGATGCGATCAACCCTAAGGTTGCGATACTCGGCTTCGCCAGCGATGCCATCAACCAGATATTCGGCACCAATATCCGCATGGACAAGGATGCCGAGGAGGCCCGCGACGGCATGCGCGCCGCTCGCGCCAAGCGCAAGGCGGCGCTTCAGGCGGAAGCGAACGCATGGCGCCCCTTGTCGGAAAGCTGGATTGCCCGCGAGACTCTCAAGGGGGTTGAGTCGGTTCCGCTGACTCTGACCGCCATCCTGACCCGAGACGCGAAGGCCGCGGCAGGTGTGATGGGCGCTGTCACCGGGGGCGCTAGCTATGCTGACGCCCGTTCCCAAGGGCTCGATATTGTTAATTCGCTATCCTACGGCGCGCGCCAAGGCTTCGTCGAAGTCATCACGGAAAAGATGCCAGCAAGTAAGTTGCTCGGTTACATCGCTGACCGGACTCCGTTCGGGAAGATGCTGGCTAAGCAGCTCGCGCAGGAAATCCCCGGAGAGCAGGCGGCTACATTCCTTCAGGACTTGGACGAATGGGTCACATTGAACCCTGAAAAGAGTCTGAGGGAGTTCGCCCTGGAGCGCCCATCGGCGGCGGCGCAAACCCTTCTCGCTACCGTGGGCGGCGTCGGCACCACCACGGCGACAATCTCTGCCACGACCAAGGCGCTGGACACCGTAACAAAGGTCGCGAGCAACCGCGCCCAAGTCGCGCAGGCCGCGCGCGAAGGCCGGGTTATCGACAAGTTAGGAGATGCAGCGGCTGCTTCCAAAATCCGTGCCCGTGACCCAGAGGCTTTCGCTGCGCTGATCCGCGAGATGGCGGGGGACGGAGCGACCGATGTCTATGTCGATGGCGAGGCTGTGCGCAGCTATCTGCAATCCGACAGTTTTGATCCGGAAGGGCCGTGGGCCGAATATATTGAGCAGTCGAACGAGGCAATCGCGACCGGGGCCGATGTTGTCATCCCGGTTGAAAAGGCCCTCACCGACCTTGCTGGCACGCCCGTATGGGAAGCCCTGAAGAACAATATGCGCTTCAGCCCCGGCGGCGTTTCCCGTTCCGAGGCGGAGCAGTTCAACGCTGAGGTTGCCGATCTCGACACCCTGCTCCCGGAAGAAGATGAAGGCGCTCGCGCCGAGCGCGAGTTCGCCACGGCGCGCGATAATCTGGCAGGGGCTATCGCCACAAAATTGATGGATGCGGGCTATACGCCTTCCATTGCTCGCACTCAGGCCGAGCTAGTCGCCACGCGTTATGCCACCCGTGCGGCCCGCAAGGGCGAGACGTTGACCGGAAAGGAATATGACGACGTAGAAATCCGGCAGGTCCTACCCGAGCCGCTCGCGCTTGCTCAAAAAGATGACGGCATAGATGCGGTTATCGAGGTAATGCGCGAAGACGCGCGCATGGCGAAGCCGGGGGCCAAGCCAAGGCCCGGCGCGAAACCCGCGTCCCCCGAAGCTTCTGCCGCCGCAAGCGAACTATCCGCGATCCTCACGGCTGAGGGGCTCGACCCGATAAAGGCCACTCGCAAGCAGATCCGCGAGGCGCTCGGCGCATTTAGTCAGCGTGAAGAATCGCAGGGTTACGAGCAAGCCTACGATGACGGCCCGCGCGGGCGGGTGATCTTTAATCAGGGCAAGACGGTCATTGAACTGTTCCAGACCCGCAACCTGTCGACCTTCCTGCATGAAACATCGCATATGTGGCTGGAAGAACTGCGCTTCGACGCGCTTGCTCCGGACGCCCCCGACCAAATCAAGGCTGATTGGAAGGCGGTCGGCAAGTGGTTCAAGGATAACGGCTATCCGATCAAGGACGGCGTTATCCCTGTCGAGGCGCATGAGATGTTCGCGCGCGGTGGTGAGCAATATTTCATGGAAGGCAAATCACCGACCGGTCCGCTCCGCGGCGTGTTCGAGCAATTCCGTCAGTGGCTCGATAGCATCTACCGCACCGTCAAAGCGCTGCGCACGCCGTTGTCGCCCGAAATCCGGGGAGTGTTTGACCGCCTGATTGCCACCGATCAGGATTTGGAATTTACCGCTGCCGAACAAGCCATGTCCCCGCTGTTCAAGGAAGCGGAGGGCATGAGCAAGGCTGAGTATGACGCCTATGTTCGCCTCACATCGGACGCCCGCTCGGATGCCCGTGCGCAGCTTCTCGACAAGACGACGCGTGAAATCCGCGCCCGCGAAACTGACCGTTACAAGGGCGTGGCTCAGACCGTTCGGGAAGAGGTGGCGGAAAGCGTGGCCGCCCGTCCCGTATTCCGAGCCCTAACCGCCCTGAAGCAGACGCCGATGGACCGCCAATGGATCGTCGACACGCTGGGCGATGAGGCCGCGTTGCTGCTCCCGCGCGGGGTTCCGCCCCTTTATAAAAACGGCGGCGTCCACCCCGACACTATCGCCGAGCAATCGGGCTTCGCGACGGGCCGCGACTTGATCGCGGCGTTGACCTCGGTCGAGATCGCTCATCGAACGGCTCGCGAGGAGGGCGACAAGCGCGGCTTGCGCGAGCGTGTTATCGAGGAGGAAGTCTCCGAAATCATGCGCCAGCGTTACGGCGATCCACTGACGGATGGCAGCATTGAGCGCGAGGCCCTTGCTGCCGTTCATAATGACATGGCCGGCGAGGTGATCGCGGCGGAAGTTCGCGTCCTCGCGCGCAGGACGGGCAACCGCCCAACGCCTTACGCCATCGCGCGCAATTGGGCGCGGAACAAGATTCGCACCGGTATCGTCTCTCAGGAAGCGATGCCGGGGGCGATCCAGCGCCACGCTCGCGCAGCGGCAAAGGCTGGGCGTGAAGCTGAGAAGGCGTATCTCGCGCAGGACGTCGAAGAGGCGTTCCGTTTCAAGCAGTCGCAGATGATCCACAACGCCCTGTTGTCCGAAGCGAAGAAGGCTTTGGACGACGTTGAAGCCGCGCGCCGCCGTCTCGATAAGATCGCCAGCCGCCCCACGATTAAAAGCGTCGAACAGGGCTACCTAGATCAGGCGCACGCGCTGCTTGAGGCTGTTGATCTCAAGCGTCGTCCGATGGTCCAGATTGATCGCAAGGAGGCTTTCGAGAAATGGGCCAACTCCCGCGCCGATGGCGAGGAGGTGCTAATCCCGGAATCCTTCGATTGGATCGGCACGAACTGGACGCGCATGACGGTCGATGCGCTGCTCGGGCTGGATGATACCGTCAAATCCATTATCCATCTGGGTCGCCTGAAAAAAACGCTGCTCGATAACAAGGATCGCCGTGATTTCGACGATTGGAAGGAGGAAGCTCTAGCGGGGCTTGAGGCCACGCCAGGGCGTAAGGTCACAAACGAGCTTGGCGATCCGAGCCGCCCTGTCGCGGGAATCTTCGCTAACCTGATGAAGATGGAAGTCTTTGCGTCCGAAATGGACAACGCCAAGGCTGATGGCGTGTGGCAGCGGCTGCTCGTGCAGCGCTCGACCGAGGCCGCAAATTATCGTGACGAGCAACGCGACGAAGTTCTGAACCCGATCGCCGAAGCCTATAACGCCCTGCCCACGAAAACGCGCGACCGACTGGCGCAGCGCATTACGGTCCCGGAGATGCCGTGGCGCTCCGCCGACTTGAACGACCCCCGCAACGGCCAGCCCCGGATTATGACCCGCTGGGACATCGTGGGCATGGCGCTCAATCTCGGCACAGATTCCAACCTTGATAAGTTGGCGCGGGGCTATGGGATAAGTGAGGCGACGGCTGAGGACATCGTACGCCGCGAGTTGACCAAAGAAGAATGGGATTTCGTGCAGGGGGTGTGGGATTCCCTCAACCTGCTCCGCCCCCATATCGCCCGCGTCGAGCGCGAGATGACGGGCGTCGAGCCGGAATGGCAGGAGCCCCGCTCAGTTGATACCCCGTTCGGCACGCTGAAGGGTGGATATTACCCCGTCAAATACGATCCCTCGCAGTCTCAACAGGCTGAGGATTACGACAACGACGCCGTGAATGACCTATTCGGTCAGCGGTCGGGGGTAGCCACGTCGAAGGGCCATACGATCGCGCGCACCGGCTATGCTGCTCCGCTGCTCCTGTCTCCCGAGCAGGTGCTGTTCACGCACGTCGAGAAGATCATCACCCGCAACGCCTATGCGCCGTGGGTGCGCGACGTTCTGAAAGCCGTGAAGCAGCCGTCTATCCGCGCTGCCATTGATCGCAAGTTCGGCGCCGAGTTCCGCCAGCAAGTCGAGCCTTGGCTACGCCAACAGGTACGCGAGGGCATCGTCAACGAAAGCGGCGCCCGGTTCGCCGAGAAGTTTTTGCGCTCTGCCCGCGTCAACCTGACCGTCGTGGCGATGGGGTTGCGCTGGAGCACCGGGCTCGCGCAGATCATCGGGCTTGGAAACTCCATCGGCCGCATCGGCGCCAACAATGTTCGCCGCGGTATGCAGCGGATGCTTGGCAATCCGAGCAAGGCGGCAGAGTTTGTGTTTGAACGCTCCCCTGAAATGGCCCGCCGCAACGAGTCCATGAACCGCGACGTGGCCGAAGCCTTCCGCCAGATGCGCAGTGCGCGCATGTCGGGAAGCGCTGCGATGCGCAAGGCCGGGGCCGCGCAGGCGAAGGCGCAGGCGTTCGCATTCTGGCACATCGGCATGATTGACCGCTATGTGGTCAGCATCCCGACGTGGCTGGGCGCCTACGAGAAGGCGAGCCGCGAGGGTATGGATGACGTGAAGGCATCCGCCTACGCCGACAAGATGGTGCGCCTCTCGCAAGGATCGGGCCGCGAAAAGGATTTGTCCGCCTGGCAGTCGAACCAGTCGAGCGAAGGCCTGAAGTTCTTCACGATGTTCTACACGCCGTTCAACGTGCTGCTGAACACCCAATGGGAAGCGGGCAGGGCGGTGCGCCGCGGTGACTGGCGCAAGGCGAGCAGCTTGGCGTTCTGGTTCATGATCGCCACGCCTCTGCTCGATGCCATGCTTGCCGGCGATACGCCGTGGGACGATGACGACGAGGAAGGCTGGGCCACTTGGCTCGCGCGCAATATTGGCTTCTATCAGTTCGCTGGCATTCCTATTGTGCGTGATGCGACCAACTATGCCGAGCGCAAGATGATCGGACAGTTCGCGACCTTCTCGCCGGGGCCGATTGGCAGGATTTTCGACGCCACAGAGGACGCGGCAACGCTCGCATGGGATGCAACGCTAGGCGAGGATGAGGTGTCCGACCGCTGGCTGCGCACGGCTATCGAGACGCCGGGGTATTTCCTCGGGCTCCCGACTGGGCAGGTTGCGCAGACTGCTAATTTCCTCAAGGACGTGTCGCTAGGCGAGGCTGACCCTGAGGGCTTCTGGGATTGGTATAGCGGGCTGACGAAGGGCAAGATTGAGGATTAGGCTAGTCCTTAAGTTCGAATTCCCCCGCAAGCATCTGCTTAAATAGCAACATCCCTTCGCTGCGCTCGTGGTAGATTACATCCGTCTCATCAATGCCCTTGCAGACGATTCGCACCACATCACCCATAAAGGAGCTTGGTGGCGTTGGCCGCCATCTCTCTGTAAACGGCAATTCACCTAATGGCTCGCCCACCTCCTTAAACAAATAGGAATACAGCCTGCGGCTGTCTCTCGTAGCGCAATTGACTTCGATCTTTGTCTGCTCAAATTTGTATGGCCTTCCCTTGAATTTCCTCAAAGGCTCAGAGTAATAAGTTTCGAGCCACGTCGAAGTTATACCTGAGACTGGGGGGAAGTTCTCAGACATCTCGACCGAGACAAACGCCTCCTGCTCCATCGCCACTAAGGCGAAAGGGCCTTGCTCCGCTGCGTTGGCGGTAGCGGCAACTGCCGCCATCGTTATTCCTAAAAATCGTATCATCGTTACACCCCTCATGCCGCGATAGTGCTCGCGCCCGCACTCGACTGCAAGCCCCGTCTTTTTGAGTTCCGATATCCCCCGGTTTACCTCGATATCGAGGTGAGCCAATGCCCGTATCTAGTGAAACGTCAATCTCCGGTCCTTACACTCCGAACGGGGTGACGACGAGTTTTGCGTTCGATTTCAAGGCTGCTTCGGCGTCCGAGGTTGTCGCGACGGACGGCGACGGGAATGTGATTTCGACGGCGCTTTACAGCGTGACGCTCGACGATGACGAGGGTGGAACGCTGACCTTCGGCACCGCCCCCGAGGCATCGGACTATTCCGAAATCTATGTGCTGAGCGAGCCGGAACTGACGCAGCCGTCAGATTTCGACAATGCTGGCCCGTCATTCAATCCTGCGGCCCTCACGCGCGCGATCGACCGAGCTGCCATCCGCGACCTCAAATTGCACCGCGACATTGGGCGCGCGCTCAAATTGCCGTTCGGCGAGGCGGCGGTGACCTTTCCCGGCGTCGCCGATCGCGCGAACAAGTATCTCTCGTTCCTGCCCGATGGCAGCCTGTTCATGGCGAGCGGGACGGGAGCGGACAGCGGGCTTCGCGGCGATTTGGGTCTCGATACCGGCGGCGAATTTTCCGGCTTCCGCCAGCCCGACGATGGTGCTCGTCTCCGTGACCTTTACGAAAAAGCGATAGAATCTCTCTGGGCTGCCGATTTCGTTGGATATGATCCGACTGGCGCAGAGGACAGCACGGATGCGCTAGCCGCGGCGCTTGTCGCTTCGGCGCTCCGTGGTAAGACGCTTCATATCAACGGCACGCCTCGCGTTGTGTCGACGCTCACCGTCCCGGCGCTGGCCCGTATTGTCTTTGATGGCGCGCCGGGGAATTTCGACGGCCAACCGCCCGCTTCCTATCTGATCAAGGACGCGGCGTGCGTCGGCCCTGCGCTCCTGATCAGCGGACAGGCCGCCGAAGTCATCGGCGGCGGTGTTGTCGCGGAGGCGGGGAACAGCGGCGACAATATCCAGATCACCGGGCATTCGGTGTCGTGCATCAACGTCTATTCCGAAGGCGCTGGACAGCATAATTGGCGCATCGGCAAGGACACGTCGGGCTCACCGAACGCAAACCGGTTCCGCCTGATCGGCTGCGCGGGCTTCGGCGCCGTGGCGAACGGTCTGCATATCGCCGACAATCTCACCCCTGATGGCGCTCCGAACGCCAACGCAGGGGCCATTCTCGGTTGCATGTTTCAGGGCAACGACGGTTACGGCATATACGGCGGCAACAGTTTTAGCGTTTCCGTGCGCGATACGCTGGTGCAGAGCAACGCCGGGCGCGGCATCTATCTCGACCGTCAGGCGCAGGGCTGGATCATCAGCGGCGGCGATGCCGAGCATAATGAGGGCGGGTCGGGCAACGTCGGGGCCGACCTCTATATCGCCGACACCGATCTTGCCTGCACCTTCACGGACAGCGGTGACCTGGTCACTAGCGCGGGTCACGGGTTCGTCAATAACAACCCGGTCCGGTTCGGGCGCGTCAACACGACGACTGGCATCAACACGACCACGACATATTACGTCATCAACGCGGCGGCCAATACGTTTCAGGTCTCGGCGACGAAAGGCGGCGCTGCGGTCGCGCTGACAGGCGATGGAACAGGCATCGTTTATTTCCTGACAACGCATTCGACGCGCGGGGGGCATATCATCGACGGGCTCCACGTCGGGCGGGCGCCTTATGATGGTGGCCATCAGACAGACCCCCGTTGGGAGCTCGGTCAGGGCCATGGTGCAGCATCTGGCCTTCGTCCAGCGGCTGGAGAGGGAAGTTGGACTCCCGCCCTCGCCGGGACCGTTTTTACAGGCGCGCTCTCCTACAGCACGCAGACGGGGAGGTGGACGAAGAACGGGCGCCGGGTCACGGCGAGTTTTGACATCATTCTCAACAACGCAGCGCTGCCGACCTGCACTTTCCAAGACGCAGGCGATACGGTGACGCGCGCGGCTCACGGACTGGCAAACGGCACCCGCGTTCGTTTTACCACGATCACCACGACGACAGGGATAAGCGTCGACACGATCTATTTTGTCGTCAATGCGGCGACCGATACGTTTCAGGTGGCTACGACCGCCGGCGGGGCAGCGCTGCCGCTCACGACCGATGGCTCTGGCACCTATACGACGCTTCTCATGGGCAATCTACGACTGGCCAACCTTCCGTTCACAGGGTTATCCGGGGATGGCGGCTCGATTTCGCCAAGTCTCATATCTTATTTGGTCACGCCCTCCTCGCGGCCCGGTTTGGGCGGGGCGATGAATGGGCTGTTTTTTGACCTATACGGCTATGGCGCGACGGACACGACGCAATTTGTTGCCGTCTCAGCGACGGGGCAGCGATCTAACTTTCTTACTGCCGGTCGCCTCTCGGGCACCATCACTTACATCACGGCCGATTAGCGATGCTAGCTGCTTTCCCACCGCTCGGCTTCCATCTGCTCCAAGGCCATCTGCCGCTCATAAATCGCACGGAGCCTCCGGGCCTGCTTCGGTGGATAGACGATCGTGCCATGGCCGTGTCGCTGCTGTGGACGCCTCCGACGCTCGGGCTTGTAGCCCACCATGAACGCCAGAAAGACGAGCATCACGAAGTAGAAGGGCGTCGTGTTGAACTTCGGCACGAAGAAGCTGATCATCAACGAGAAAATGCAGTGCGCCCAGGCGAACAGCCCGATCGCGCGATGGGTCTTGAGCCCGACCAACGCAACGAAATTGGTGAAGATCACCAGCAGCGGAAAGAAGATGACGAGATAGACCATCCCGCCGTCCGAGAAATAGGGCTCGTGGATCGTGCCGACATTGGTCGGGAAGGGAATGAAGCGGTCGACGAGAACGCCGCTCGGGACGCGGTGAACGAAGCCGAGCGTCTCGAAGGCCTTTGCGATCGGCAGGAATGTGCGGATCGGTTCATAGTCCGTCCACAATTGGGACGCGGCGAGGTCGTCGATATAGCCGATGCCGCTCATGATATAGGCGGACATGGTTCCGAATATGCCGAAATCCTCGTTAAACTTCCCGACGATGTAGGAGAATACGACGAAGATCAGCGCGGGCGCGGCGAACAGATAGGCGGCGTTACGGTTGATCTTCGCGTTGATGATGCCCCGCGCGGCTATGACGCCCAAGGCGGTGGTGAAGATGATCCACACCGGGCGGGTGCGATCGACGAAAAAGAGGTTGAGGAATATTTCAAACAGGATGATCGCCAGCACCAGCGCCCGCACCCCGAAATGGCGGCGGCTGTCGATGATCAGCGCGCCGATGAAGATCGACAGCCAGCTAAAATAGGTGAGCTGGATCGACGCGCCCGCGAACTCTTCGGCGTTCGCGCGAATGTCGAGCGCGCTGTTCCCGAGCGTGAAAGCGAGATTGGCAAAGCCGCCGAAGTGGCCTGTGACCGCGTTGACGTAGGACAGAAGCCCGTAGAGGCCCAAGACGCTGGACGCCGCGAATACCAGCATGTCCATGCCGCGCACCCTGACCTTGTCGGCGCGCATCTGCTCCGCGAACGAGGGCTGAAACATGTAGGTCATCGCCGCATAGACGAACAGCGTATAGGCGATGATGAAATATCCGGTCCATGTGAGCGGCTGCATCCCGACCGGATCGATGGCGATGAAGAATATGGCGATCAGCCAACCCAGAAGCCCATAGGTCGACGGAACGAGGAAAAGCGATTTGCCCATACTCGCGATGTTGCTTCGAGTTCCATGCAAGTCAAGCGGTTCGTCGGCGTAATGGCACGGCCCGCCTTGGGGGTGGGCGCATGACGGCTCCATCGGACCCCGGCAACGCGGCGATGGTTCGCCATCTGGCGGGTCAGCTATTCGAGGAATGGGAAACGCGACAGGGGAAACAGCGCGCGAGCTGGCCCGCATGGGGCGGGCTTCTGCTTTCGATTCTCGGCATCGCCTACATCGCCGGATCACTGACGGGCGACGTGGCGGAAGCGAACACGCGCTCGATCGAGAACCGGCAGAAGATCGAGGCGCTCGAGCGGCAAAACTCATCGATCGAGCAGGGCGTCGCCAGTCTGAACGCCAAGATGGACATTCTCATGGAGGAGCGGAAACGATGAACCTCGCTGATATCCAGCGCCGCGTCGGCGTGACGCCTGACGGTCTTTGGGGGCCCGCCACCGCCAAGGCTGTAGCATCGGCGCTGGGGATGACAGAAGCTGTCACCCTCCCGCTGGATCGCTTCGCCCATTGGCTGCCGCATATCCTCAAGCACGAAGGCGGTTACGTCAATCATCCGAAAGACCCGGGCGGCGCGACGAACAAGGGCGTGACGCAAAAGACCTACGATAGCTGGCGGGACCGTCAGGGCCAGCCTCGCCAGTCGGTGCGCTCGATCAGCGATGCGGAAGTGTCGGCCATCTATCGCCGGGACTATTGGGATGCGATCAAGGGCGACGAGCTTACCGCTGGCGTCGATTATTGCGTGTTCGACTTCGCGGTAAACAGCGGCATCAATCGGGCGTCGAAGTATCTCCAAGGCGCGGTGAACGTCGCTCAGGACGGCAAGATCGGTCCCGCCACGATTGCCGCGGTTAAAGCGAAGCAGCCTGCGGGGATCATCAACGAAATCTGCAACTCGCGCATGGCCTTTCTGCGCGGCCTCGCCACGTTCCCGACGTTCGGGAAAGGCTGGACGCGCCGGGTCGAGGAAGTGCGCGCACTGGCCTTGGGAGCGGCGTGATGAACCTCCGCCAAATTCCCCACCTTCGCGTTGTCGTGGCCGTCTCTGGCGCGGCTATCGTCGGCTTCTCGGCAATCAGCGCCTACGTGCTCGGATGGACCGATGACGACGTAACCAAGGGCGCCATCGTGGGCACCTGGCAGAACGTCGCGCTTCTCGCGTTCGGCTTCTGGCTGGGTTCGTCGAGCGGCGGGAAGGTCAAAGAGGACGCGCCGACCGATGTCCG
This sequence comes from uncultured Sphingopyxis sp., assembly GCA_966250105.1. Lineage (GTDB taxonomy): Bacteria > Pseudomonadota > Alphaproteobacteria > Sphingomonadales > Sphingomonadaceae > Sphingopyxis. The sequence goes on from CBINGC010000006.1 coordinate 51,839, forward strand.
CGTCACCAACCCGCCATCGGATCCAGTCCCTACAACGGAGGAACGGGTATGATCATCCTGTCAGGAATCGCCGCCCGCATCGCCCTCAAGTTGATGAGCCGTTTCGCGCTCGGGCCAAAGCTGGCGAACGTCATCGGCCATGCCATCGTGGCAGCTGTCATGGCTGGGCTGATCTACCTCGCATATTGCTGGGCGTGGGATCGGGGCCGGGACCACGAGCGCGCCGCATGGCAGCAAAAGGTCGCCGAAATCCGCAAGGAGCGCGACGACGCCATGGCCGCGCTCGGCGAGCAGGACGCGGACAACGCAGGCGCTATCGAAACGAACATCACCGACAACCGAAAGGCACTGGACGATGAAACGGCCAATCTACCGGACCAGCCTCTTAGCGATCGGCAGCGCGCTCGTGCTTGCCGGGAACTCGTGCGGCAGGGACGCCGATGTGAACCATCTGCCGCCACCCCCGGTAAAGCTGGCGGCTGACCAAGCTGGGCAACCTCGCCCCGAAATGCCGGATGCCGCGCTGACCAGCGAGGCGGCTTACGAGACGTGGATCTCGGATCGCCTCGATTGGGGCGACCGGCGCGATGGCGTAGCATGGCGATGGTGCCAGCTCTACAATACCTTCGCGACGGCGAAAACGGATTGCGGGGCCAAGCCTCAGGGCGTGGAGTGAGGCGCTTCCGGATTGAAGCGAGGCTCGAAGCTCGTCGCGTCCATAGGCTCAGCAATCTCGATCTCGCCGCCTTTGATGGCTACGATCTTGTCGTCGATCAGAACCTCAACCACTGGATCGCCAATAAGATAGATCGGGCCACCGACTTGGATGACTCTGACCAATTCGTCGGGCTTCTTGTCCATCATCATTCCTTAAGGTCTAGAGCAGGGTTAGCTATGCTCTCCTGATGTTCCAAGGGGTTTGGTTATCGGGCGTAGCTTCCACGGTGGCCGCTCTCTCCATATTTCGCGCGGCGGGTTGCCCATGCTTGCTTGCGGATATCACTGATAGGGCGGTCAGTTTTGACGAATGGCACCTCGAACACGTAATGCCCGCCCCGCCGCCAGCTAAGCTTGTGGTGCTGGAGATCAAAGCGCCTGTTGATGAGCCCGATGATGCTTTCGGCGCCCGACCATCCCATAGTGCTGAAATTGATGCGCCACACAGGCTTGCCGGTGATGCTCTTGCCACGCCGAACAGTGCATTGGCAGCACATGAATTCGCAGGCGCGGGGAAGCTCGCGCAATAGCCAAGCGCCTGCCTCGGCGAAGCTCAACGACAGCTTGTCGGTCGAGAATTCCGCGAAGTCCTCATCGACCGGATAGCACTCCTCATATTCGATTTCTGGCCACGCGCTTTCCATGTCTCATCCTATCAAAATCCGCAGAAAACCGCAACTAATCCTTTGCTCGGCAGGCGGGGTTGTGCTATGAAAATAGGGCGCGGCAGCCCGGATAGACGGGCGGCCCAACGTGCGAACCGGATATGGGGCTTGTCGGGACCAGCCTAGCGTAGAGGCCGACAGACAGCGGGTAGCCAATCCCGCCCGCGCACTCAAGACCTTGCTTGCAAGGCCGTCCGGGTTGATCACCGGGCGTAGTGCAGGCGGCGTTTGGATTGGGCTAGCCCGGTCGCGCCGCCTCACCACCCCGCTGTTTCTCACCCCCTGAACACCCCAACCACCACCCCCACAATAAAGGCCAGCCCTAAGGCAATGGCAAAGCGGGTTCCGGCTCGTTCAAGATTTCGCATCCTTGACCTCCACAATAGAAGAGAGATCAGCGCGCCCCTCCGTATGTGCCACAGCCTGTCGGTCGCTCAAAGCTTCTCTCCCTCTGATACAGGAGAAGATGCGGGCAATGATTCGTAGCAGCCGTCGCAAAGAACATGCAGTTGCGCAGTGAATATGCCGCCATAGTGACGCGGTTCGTCTCGGTGCTTCCTGTCAGTCTCACCGCATTTCGCGCACCGGCAAATCTGGTTTACGGTTCCCCAGAAGCCGCCACGGTCACAGAACCACGGCTCATCCCCCATCACGGAATCCAGTCGGGTAGTTGAATTGCTATCGGTCATTATCCGCCTCCAGTGGCTTGATCCAATCACGACGGGTGTTCATGCCGCCGCCTTTCTCGGAGCACGCACGACGATACCGCCCACGTTATGCTCCGTCGGACGATGGATCGCCCGATGTAAGATGACCTGCACAAGGCCTTGCCTTGGTCGAAGAAAGTACGCCCCTTTCCGGTCTTGCGGTAACAATCAATTCGCTCCTCCAGAGCCGCATTGTAAAGGTTGCGGCTGTGTTCAAGCGCCTCCCTCAGCGCCGCGTGCTGCGCCTTGGTGGGCTTGAGCCTGAGGCGATAGGTGCGAAAAGCTGTGGCAGCGATCTCAGCCATGAGACGATCCCGAGCCAGTGGCTTTGAGGATGGCAGTCAGCAGCGTGCCACGGACCTCCGCAGCGCCATCGACACCGCCGAGAAAGTCGAACGCCTCGTTGGCAGCCGCCAGTAGTTCATCGTGGCAGTTGACCACCTTGACGATATGACGCGCGTTCGCTTCGGCTTCCGGATCACCGTCCCAAGCGCCCTCGATATACGGCGACATAAGCTTGATGCCGATCTGCTTCGGTTCGGGACCGGCGACATAAATGCGCATCCCGCCGGGAACAGCATAGCCGTAGCTCAAAGCCCACGGGGTCGGCGTGTGTCGGGTATTATCGTGGGTCATGCGATATCCCCCTCGACCATCGGGCGACATTCGCGAGCGCGCTGGACAGCGGGCTTCAATCGGTGGCCGTGGTTCATGAAGCCCCACGACCCGCTGGCCTTGCTGGTATCTACCCAGCCCTCGCAATCGCCGCAGAGAGGCGCGCCGCAGACGAATTGGCCGGTGTGGCTGCATTCGTTCGTCGCCTGATCACCACAGACGCAGCATTTCTTGCCGACATGGCTGGCGCAGAAACCAGATTCGCCCGCGAGCGCGCCGCATCCGCTCGCATAGGCAGGTCGGTAACGACAGCCGAACTCGGCGGCAGCGTTCTTGTCCGCGCTCATGCAAAGCCTCCCTTGCGGATATTCTCGATCATCACGTCCGCTTCCTCGCAAAGGTCGCGAGCGCGCTTGAGCTTGTCGGACAGAGCATCGGTGCCGCCGTCAGGATCGCGCCATTCAAGATACAAGGTATCGAGCGCATCATAGAGCGGCATAAGGCGTGGCTCAGCCCATCCAGTGGCTTGCAGGGCGGAATCGTGGCGAGTATCGGTGTCAGTAGGCATTGCGCAGTTCCTTTGCGTTCATGCTGAGGGCCGGGGTGAGGCTGCAACCTCGCTTCGGCCCGAGGGTGGTGGGGGTCATGCGGCCGATCCTTTCAGGTGCTGATATTTCGCTTGCGGCGACCATCCGAGCTCAGCGGCCTGCTTCGCCCACGACCGCCCGCGACGAATGCGGCTGACCAACGAATGATCAACCGGCAGTCCGTTCGCGATCTGCTTGTTGTTCAGGCCAGCGCGGAAGCCTTCGATGATCTGCGCGAATTGCTCGGGCGTAAGCTTGCAGCCGCTATTGCTGAACCCTTGCTGCTCCCCGTTATAGGAGCGCCCGCGTGCCTTCATGTCGTCGGAATTGTCCTGAACCGTTCCCCATCGCAAGTGGTGCGGATTGCAGCACGGCGGGTTGTCGCAGCTATGCAGCGCCAGCATCCCTTGAGGCTCGCTCTTCGTCGAGATGATCAGGGCGAGGCGGGCTGCTGTAATATCGACATAGCTGGCCAACTTGAATCGGCCATAGCCGCTGGTGTTGAGGCTCGCCTGCCATTCCCAGCAATCATCCGGCCCGCGCATATCAACCTTCGACCAGAACCGCATTATGCGCAGCCTGCCCTCACGGCCTTCCAAAAGATGCACAATTGGCCTATTGCTCACAGCAGACACGTCGCGGCTCCTTCGCGGTGTGGCAGGGCGGCGGCATCGTTGACGCGATCCGTCGCCCGCTCTATATGCCGAAACCCGAAAGGGTCGGCGGTTCTGATGTACCAGTTGAGCTTTGCGGAAACGGATTTCCGTTGGTTAGAAGGGTCTAAAAACGACGCAAATTGGGTAAGGGCGCTTAGCTCAGTTGGTAGAGCATCTCGTTTACACCGAGAGGGTCGGCGGTTCGAGCCCGTCAGCGCCCACCACGAACCTTCCTTTCGATCGCGCGTTGGCGCTAGCGACTATCATCGCGCGAAAGGACGTTTCATGCCCACCAAACTCGATGGCTCGTGCCGGTGCGGCGCCGTTCGTTTTTCGGTGACGAGCCATACGCCGGTTCCGTATCAGCTTTGCTATTGTTCGATCTGCCGCAAGCAGCAGGGCGGGGGAGGTTATGCGATCAACCTCGGCGCCGACGCGACGAGCCTGACGATCGAGGGTGAGGAGCATCTGGGCCTTTATCGCGCGCAGATCGAGGATGACGAGCATCCGACGTGCAAGCTGTCCAGCGGCGAACGGCGTTTCTGCCGCGAGTGCGGGTCGGCTTTATGGCTCTTCGATCCGGACTGGCCCGAACTCGTCCACCCCTTCGCTAGCGCGATCGATTCGGAGCTTCCGCCGCCGCCGTCGCGCGTTCATCTGATGCTCAAATACAAAGCCGGGTGGGTTGAGCCCGCGATCGGGCCCGACGATGCGCTATTCGACCTTTATCCGGAAAAATCGATCGAGGATTGGCACAAGGACGAGGGCGCCTGGGTAGCTTGATCTCGTTTCCGATGGGGTTAAGGGACGGTTCTTCGGAAAGGTCGCCCCAATGAAATATCTGCTCGCCGCGCTCGCCCTGCTCGCCTTCGCTTCCCCCGTGCTCGCGGCCTCGAAACAGGGCGATGTCATCATTCGCCATGTCACGATCATCGATGTCGAAGCGGCGAAGACGATCGCAGAGCAAGCGGTGGTGCTTAAGGGCGAGGATATCGTGGCGGTCGGGGGCGACGCCGTCATTGCGAGGAATTGGCGCGGGGCGCGTACGATCGAGGGCAAAGGGCGCTATCTGATTCCCGGCCTGTGGGACATGCACGTCCATTTCGGCGGCGGGGCCGAACTGATCGAAGAGAATAAGGCGCTGTTGCCACTCTATGTCGCGAACGGCATCACGACGATCCGCGACGCGTCGGGCGACCTGCCCGATCAGGTGCTGAGATGGCGCGGCGAGATTGCCGACGGCAGCCTGTTCGGTCCGCGCCTGTTAACCTCGGGTGCTAAGATCGAGGGTATCGCTCCGCTCTGGAAGGGGACGATCGAGGTCGGCAGCGAGGCCGATGTCGATGCCGCGCTCGATCGGCTAAAGAACCGCGACAAGGTCGATTTCGTCAAGATTACCGACAGCACGCTGAAGCCTGAATTGTTTCTCTATGCTTTGGGACGAGCGAAGGCGCTCGGGCTCAAGACTTCGGGGCATATCCCGATGGCGCTGACGACCGAACAGGCGGTCGACGCCGGGATCAGCTCGATCGAGCATCTCGACTATGCCTATAATGCCGGCGCGAAGGACGAGGCCGCGATTGCCGCCGATTTCGCCGCGGGGCGAATCGATCGTGCCGAGGCGAATCGCCGGCTCGACGCGGAATTCGATCGCGACACCGCGATGGCCGCCTATCGCCGCTTCGCCGCGAAGGGCGTGTTCGTCACGCCGACGCTGAACGGCAGCCGGATCATCGCCTATCTCGATCGCGACGATCATTCGAAGGACGAGGGGCTCGCCTATATCGGGCCGAAACTGCGCAAGACCTATGACTGGCGGATCGAGCGCGCCGCGAAGGCAGACGCGGCGGCGATCGCGGCGCGGCACAAGCAGATCGAGGATGTCGCTACGATCCTGCCGATGCTCGCCGAAGCTGGCGTACCGATCATCGCCGGGACCGACGCGGGCTTCCTCAACAGTTTCAACTATCCGGGCTTCGGGCTGCACGACGAGATGGGGCTGTTCGTGGAAAAGGGACTGAGCCCGGCAAAGGCGCTTGCTTCCGCGACGCGCGCCGGGCCGGCATGGTTCGGCTGGCTCGATCGTTATGGCGCGATCAAGCCCGGCATGGCCGCCGATCTGGTGTTGCTGACGCAAAATCCGCTGAAAAATATCGCCGCGACTCGGGCGATCGATACGGTGGTGATACGCGGCGAAGTTTTCGACCGCGCGGCGCTCGGCAAGATGCTCAGCGATACACGCGCGAAGGTCGCGGCGTGGAACGCTGCCGCCAAGCTTTAGGGGATCGCGGCGCGCGCTGCGCGCCGCGTGCGCCATACTGTCCATAAAGTGAACAGCCCCATCGCCGCCCAGACGATGTTGAGCACGGCCGACGGCAGCGCGCCGTTGTAGCCCGAGTTGACGATGAAACCGCCGGCGCCGATCACGTTCATCCACTGATAGAGATAGCTGCGCCCTTCGAGCTTGCCGAGCGACAGCAGGATATAGGCGGCAAGGATGACCGCCGCGGCGGTCCAGCCGATGACTTCGACGACGACTCCGGCGCTCATGCGCTTCTTCTCCATATGAAAACGCCCGCCCCAATCAAGGGGCGGGCGCTCATAGCATCGGCTGTTTGCCGCGTCAGGCGGCGAGTTTGCGCAGCACATAGTGCAGGATGCCGCCGTTCATATAATATTCGACCTCGTTCGCCGTATCGATGCGGCAGAGCGTGTCGAAGCTGAAGGTCGAACCGTCGGGGCGGGTGACGTTCACGGTGACCGTCTGTCGCGGCTTCAGGTCCGCGACGCCGGTGATGGTGAACTGGTCGTCGCCGGTCAGGCCCAGCGTCTCGCGGCTCTGGCCTTCGAGGAACTGGAGCGGCAGCACGCCCATGCCGACGAGGTTCGAGCGGTGGATGCGCTCGAAGCTCTCGACGATCACCGCGCGGACGCCGAGCAGGTTGGTGCCCTTCGCTGCCCAGTCGCGCGACGAGCCGGTGCCATATTCCTTGCCGGCGATGACGACGAGCGGGGTGCCATCGGCCTTGTGGCGCATCGCGGCGTCATAGATCGGCATGACTTCGGCGCCGTAGCGCGACATGCCGCCTTCGATGCCAGGGACCATTTCATTCTTGATGCGGATATTCGCGAACGTCCCCCGCATCATGACGTCGTGGTGGCCGCGGCGGGCGCCGTAGCTGTTGAAGTCGGCCTTGCTAACCTGATGTTCCATAAGCCATTTTCCGGCCGGCGAGTCCGCCTTGATGCTGCCTGCCGGAGAGATATGGTCGGTGGTGATGCTGTCGCCGAGGATCGCGAGCGGCTTGGCGTTCACGATGTCCGACACCGGCGCGGGGGTCATCGACATGCCCTCGAAATAGGGCGGGTTCGCCACGTATGTCGAGCCCGCGCGCCACTGATAGGTGTCCGAGCCCTCGACCGAAATCTTCTGCCAATGCTCGTCGCCCTTGTAGACGTGAGCATAGCGTGCCTCGAACATGTCGCGGTCGACCGCGCCCTGAACCGTCTCCGCCACTTCCTGATTGGTCGGCCAGATGTCTTTCAGGAACACGTCGCCCCCCGACTGGTCCTGCCCGATCGGCGTGGTGGTGAAGTCCTCGATCACCGTGCCCTTCAGCGCATAGGCGACGACGAGCGGCGGCGAGGCGAGGAAGTTCGCGCGCACGTCGGGCGACACGCGGCCTTCGAAGTTGCGGTTGCCCGAAATCACGGCCGCGGCGACGAGGCCGTTTTCGTTGATCGCCTTCGAAATCGGCTCGGCCAGCGGGCCCGAGTTACCGATGCAGGTCGTGCAGCCGTAACCGACGAGGTTGAAGCCGATATTGTCGAGATGCTTCTGCAGCCCGGCCTTTTCCAGATAGTCGGTGACGACCTGCGACCCCGGCGCCAGCGAGGTCTTCACCCACGGCTTGGGCTTCAGCCCCAGCGCGTCGGCCTTTTTCGCGACGAGCCCCGCGGCGACGAGCACGCCGGGGTTCGAGGTGTTGGTGCAGCTGGTGATCGCGGCGATGGTGACGTCGCCGTCGCCGATGTCGAAATCCTTGCCCTCGACCGGCACGCGCGTCTGCGCCTTGTTATAGAGTTTCGCCATGTCGGCGTTGAACACATCGTCGACGTCGGGAAGCGAGACGCGGTCCTGCGGCCGCTTCGGCCCCGCGAGCGACGGCACGACGGTGCCAAGGTCGAGTTCGAGCGTGTCGGTGAATATGGGGTCCGCGGCACCCTCGACGATCCACAGGCCCTGCGCCTTGGCATAGGCCTCGACCAGCGCGATATTTTCCTCGGAGCGCCCGGTCAGGCGCATATAGTCGAGCGTCTTGTCGTCGACGCCGAAGAAGCCGCAGGTCGCACCATATTCGGGCGCCATATTGGCGAGCGTCGCGCGGTCGGCGAGGCTCAGCGAGGCGAGGCCCGGGCCGAAATATTCGACGAAGCGGCCGACGACGCCCTTGGCGCGCAGCATCTGCGTCGCGGTGAGTACGAGGTCGGTCGCGGTGACGCCTTCCTTCAGCGCGCCGGTGAATTTGAACCCGACGACTTCGGGGATGAGCATCGACACGGGCTGGCCGAGCATCGCGGCCTCGGCCTCGATCCCGCCGACGCCCCAGCCGAGCACGCCGAGCCCGTTGATCATCGTCGTGTGGCTGTCGGTGCCGACGCAGGTGTCGGGATAGGCGACGGTTTCACCCGACGCGTCTTCGCTGGACCACACCGCCTGCGCGATATGCTCCAGATTGACCTGGTGGCAGATGCCGGTGCCCGGAGGCACCGCCTTGAAATTGTCGAGCGACTTCGATCCCCATTTCAGGAAGTCGTAGCGTTCGCCATTGCGATAATATTCGATCTCGACATTCTGCTCGAACGCCTTGGGGTGACCGAATTCGTCGACCATGACCGAGTGGTCGATGACGAGGTGGACGGGGACGAGCGGGTTGATCTTGGTCGTGTCGCCGCCGAGCGTCGCGATCGCATCGCGCATCGCGGCCAAGTCGACGACGCAGGGAACGCCGGTGAAATCCTGGAGCAGCACGCGCGCCGGGCGATACTGGATTTCGCGGTTCGAATGCGGGTCCTTCTGCCAGTCGACGAGGGCCTGCACGTCATCCTTCGACACGGTGAAGCCGCCATCCTCGAAGCGCAGCAGGTTTTCGAGCAGCACCTTCATCGAAAAGGGCAGGCGCGAAACGTCGCCGAGCTTGGCCGCGGCCTTGTCGAGCGAATAATAAGCATAGCTTTTGCCCCCGACGTCGAGCGTCGAGCGGGTTCCCAGCGTGTCGTGGCCGGTGGTGGTCATAGGATTGCAGTCCCCATGTTGGCGCGGCGGGGAATGACGGCCGGTGCCCGTTCGGGAGAGCGGAGCTAAGCGGAGTCGCACGCGCAGGTTTATGTCCGCGCCGCCTTACGCCGAGGGTGGGGAAATGCAAGGGGGTGGGGGATGCGCGTGACGCATGACCCGGCCCGCGTGCTGATCCTTTGCTCAGCTAAGCTCGATCAGGCATTTATGCTTCGCAGTGTTGCGAGGGCAGGAACTACCGTCGGACTAGAATAATACTGCTCATATCTATTGCATTTTCAGCACGCCTTTCTACTTTCTTGGTTGTTCGGCGATAGCCCACATGCCCACCTGTCGGGATTCCCTGATGTAGCCTTTCAGCTATTCTTGGAGTCCACGTTTTGAGGCCACCCGGTCTCTTGGCTGACAACCCCTCTCAGAGGGTTTGTGGTTTGCCGAGCAAGTGAATGAGGGAGGTGCTTATGACCGAAAAGTCTAACACCAGCCTTGGTCGCGAAAAGATTCTGCTCTGGACGGCAATCATCGGATTGCTCAAAGTAGCATTTGAATTCGCGATCAAGGTTGTCAGCTATGCCAGTAGCAATTCCAAATTTCGAGTACAGCTACCTGCGCAAGGGTAAGCCGGTATTTGTCCCGACGAAAATTGGCCGTAGAATTGGAAAAGAAATAAAGGAAGCGGTTGAAGGTGCATATGCCTTCGACCCAATTTACTTCCATCTACGCCGTGGCGGCCATGTCGCTGCCATGCACCATCACCGCATCAATCACTTTTTCGCACGCATCGACATTTCCAATTTTTTCTACAGCATCTCCCGGCGGCGAGTGCAGAGCGCGCTCGACCGCATCGGCATAGCGAATGCCCGCTTCTATGCTCAGTGGTCTACCATCGTGAACCCGTTCGGCGATCCCAGATATTCGTTGCCTTATGGATTTGTTCAGTCGCCAATCTTGGCATCGCTGGTCGTTGCGACCTCCGAGCTGGGACAACAGCTTCGTCAGCTCCCCGCCACTATCAAGGTCGGTGTATATGTTGACGACATTTCGCTCTCGTCGGACAACGTCGACGAACTGCAAAAAGCCTATGACGCGACCCTAGCTATTATTGGATCTGACGGATTTGCTGTGAGTGATGATAAGTTGCGCCCGCCTGCGCCCGCGATAGACATCTTCAATTGCGATCTGGCGCATGGCCAGTCGAGCGTCACCGATGTTCGGGTCAATGCCTTCTTTTCGAGCCAACGCAGCTTAGAGGCTGAAGAGGCTTTCGTGTCGTATTGCGCCTCCGTTGAAGTTGGAAATCATCCTTAGGGTGCAAACTCAACTTCGCGGGCCGTTGGAAATTTATTTCTCTCCTTCCGCAATTCCACCGCAATCTTGGTGTTACCACCGTAAGCGTCCGACTTTTCGGATAGATGGCCTTCCAAAGGAATCGCGATGGCGCAGCAGTCAACGATTGAGTGGACCGATGTAACTTGGAATCCGGTTGCCGGCTGCTCTCTTGCATCAGCGGGATGCACAAATTGTTACGCCATGCGGATGGCGGCACGCCTCGAAGCGATGGGCAGTGCGAAATATGAAGGATTGACACGCAAGTCAGGCGGGCGCGCAAAATGGACTGGGAAAATTCGTCTACATTACCCTTCACTTGACCAGCCGCGTGGTTGGAAAAAGGGTCGCAAGATATTCGTAAACTCGATGTCAGACCTTTTTCACGCCGATGTGGATGTCGCATTCATCGCCGCAGTCTGGAAAGTGATGGAAGAGACGCAGCGACATAGCTACCAAATCCTGACCAAGCGACCCGACCGCATGGCTGCGGTTATCGAGAAGCTGGCTCTGCCGACGCTCCCTAACGTTTGGCTTGGCACTAGCGTGGAATCTGGTGAAGTTTTGGATCGCGTTGATACTCTCCGTACAATTCCGGCAGCCATTCGTTTCATCTCGTTTGAGCCTTTGATCGGTTCTGTTGCGGCCGCTGATTTACGTGACGTGCATTGGGCAATCGTCGGCGGGGAGTCTGGCCCCGGAGCGCGACCGATGGATGAAATCTGGGTCGACGAAATTGAGAGCCTGTGTAACGAATCCGGAACCGCATTCTTTTTCAAGCAATGGGGCGGAACCAATAAGAAGAAGGCTGGGCGTCAATTTAAGGGTGGTCTTGCGGACGCCTATCCTGCGCACGTTTCCTTATGATGTCGTTCACGCCCTTTTTGATCAAGGCGATCGCTTGCGGGCTAGGGCTGTTCGACAGGCAGTAGAGCTCAAAGTACCGATCCATGGATCCCACCGTTAGTGGTAATGGCTCCGAGACATAACCGAATAGCGTGCCCAGTCGCTCGCGCATGAAATACGAAATTTGCGCGGGCGTTGCGATTTTGCTGACACTGGGACTGCCGCCTCCGAACAAGCTGCCTTGTATTGGCCCCGATTTGTAGAAGGCGGACTGCCAATCGTCTGTCCCGAACTGTTCCTGCAAGGCGAGAAATTTGCTGCTGTCTATACGCGCGCTATCGCGCGCCATCTGTTGATTGACCGCTTTTACATTGAAGAGATACCACACGTCGGCTCGTTCTGATTTTGCCAAGACTTCAAGCGTCTGCCATTTCACGCCCATGCCATAGGGATCAAGAAAGACCACTGCGCGTTGCCTCCAATGATCTCGATGATTCACCCAAGGTGGTGCGGACAGAATTCTCTGAATATGGTCATTCGCATCGCCGCCCAACACAACGCAATCATCTGTCGTCTTGGTGTCGCATAGGCCCTGTAGGGCGGCACGCCGGGGGCCGTGTGCCTCGATGAAGCGATAGTGATCGAATGCGGGGTCGACATTTAGTGCGATACTTGCGCTGCCGAGTAATGTTTTCTCTCGAAAGGCGACGGGGGAATTTTCGAATATTCCGCCCGTCATCTCAGTCTGCTGGCGGAAACCGGTTCCAGCAAAGCCGTCGATATACCAAGTCTCGAAATTTTTGTTCTTAAGCGCGTTACAATAGAAATCGAGATATGCTCCAAGCACATCTAGCTTTAGCTCAGTGTGTTCGCCTCCAAACCGGTGCTCTACCATCTATCATCCCCCCAAGAATATGATTTTATCAGGAGTTAGAGCGGCTACGTCAAACAGCAAATCATACAGTGCAATTCGGATGCTATTCGGTGCTTCGAAACGACGTAAATTGCGCCTTTCCTACATTATCCAAATAGGTTCATAATCATTCCGATTCATTCCAAGTGATTCGGGAGATGGAGCTATGGGGGGTAAGGTGGCGTGGGGTTCGCGGGGGAAATCGGGGGAGAAGGACGGCGTCGGGAATAGTGCCCACCCCGCTGCGACTAGCCAGCGAGCTGGTAAGTCTCGCTGCCCCTCCCGCAGGCGGGAGGGGATTCAGGGGGGCGCCGAGGGGGCTAAGAAGGAGAATCCCTTCATGCCGGGGCTGCGCATTCGCGAGGATGGGTGGACCTCGGCGCGGACGCGGAGGTTTCTGGCGGTGCTCGCGCAGTCGGGGTGCGTGACCGATGCGGCGCGGGTGGCGGGGATGAGCCGCAAGTCGGTCAACGACGCGCGGCGGCGCTTTGTCGAATTCGATCGCGCCTGTTCGACCGCGCTGGCGCGCGCGCAGCGCGGATTGCGGGCGATCGCCTATGAACGCGCGGTGGTGGGGCGCGAGATGGTGATCATTCGGGGCGGCAAGGAGGTCGAGCGGCGGATCATGCCGTCGGACGCGATGCTCGGGCTGCTGTTGAAGCGCGGCGAACTGGGGGAAGGCGGCGCGGCGGGGACGCATTACCGGCGCTATGACGGCGATGCGGCGATCAGCGCCGAGGAGCATCTGGCGGGCTGGCGCTTCGACGGCGCGGGGATCAAATATTTCCACCCCGGCAGCGCGATCGAGAAGCTGGTCGGCAAGCTCGACCGGATGCGCGCGGCGATCGCGGCCGAGAGGGCGGAGGAGGAGGCCGCGACGGGCGTGTGCATACGCTGCGGCCAGCTGGCGGAGGGCGAGGCCGCGGCGCGGCTTGCCGCCGAGCGCGGCCGCGAGGCGGGGGCGGGCGGTGCGGGTGGAGGCGAAGCCGCTGGAGCCTGATGTGATTGGGTTTACTACATTCGTCATTGCTTCGCTGCGCTCGCAATGACGAAATTACGGATGGCAACGGGATAATCGCCGATCAAGTCCGGGGTCCTCGCAATGACGATTCAAACTAAGATCATCCGCCGCTAGCGGTTGAGCGCGTCGTTGATCGTCGTGAAGATGGTTTCGAGATTGAGGCCGAGCGTCTGGAAGGCGATGATGCACGCGAGGGCGATCAGCGCGGCGATCAGCCCATATTCGATCGCGGTGGCGCCGCTTTGGTCCGCTAACAGTCCGCTTCCCCGCATCATCCGCTTGTCCCTTCGGTCCTGGTCCGATGCCGCGATAAGGCGGCGCGGGTGGGGAGCGGGTTGAGGAACAGGCTTAACATGCCGATAAGCCGGGGCTTGCCGCGCGATCAGCCGCCGTTGGCGCTGCGCACCGGCTTGGGGGCGAAGGCGCGGACGCGGTTGCGGCCGGTGCGCTTGGCTTCGTAGAGCGCCTGGTCGGCCTCGTGCATCAGCGCGGGCAGGCCGGTGCCGGGGGCGCCGATCGCGATGCCGAAGCTTGCGGTGGGGCAGAGGCTGGCGGGGATGCGGCCGGCGCAGGCGGCGGCGAGGCCGGTGCGGACGGCTTCGGCGAGCTGGCGCGCGCCCTCGATCCCCGCGCCGGGGAGGAGCAGCGCGAATTCCTCGCCGCCGATGCGTCCCGCGACCATCTCTGCGGGGCCGATCAGCCGGACGTGCGCGCCGAAGGCGGCGATGATCGCGTCGCCGACCGCGTGGCCGTGATTGTCGTTGACCGACTTGAACCGGTCGAGGTCGGCGATGACCAGCGCGACCGGGCGCCGCTCGTCGAGGCAGCGGCGGAGCGCGGCCGCCGCCTGCGCCTCGAACCCGCGGCGGTTGAGCAGGCCCGAGAGCGCGTCGGCGTCGACCTCGCGCCGCAGCTCGGCGATCTGGTCGATCGCGACCGCGACCATCAGGCTGATCGCGGCGACGATCGACATCATCGCCTGGCTGAACTGGACGGTGGTCCAATAGAGCGATTGCTGGAAACCGTCATAATTGTCGAAGCCGCCGCTGAGCGAGAGCAGCACGGCGGGGCGGACGATGAGGTTGAGCGCCGAGATCGCCGCGACCCAGAAAAGCACGCGGTCGATAAGGTAGCGCTTTTCGATCGGCCAGAGCGCGACGACGACCATGATCGCGATGACGCCGGCGCCGATGCTGATCGACAGGATGCGCCCGGCGATGCTGGGGCTGCCGACGAGATACCAGAGGAAGACCGCGGTCGCGGCGGCGACGGTGGCGGCCATCGCGCGCCACGGGACGGGGAGCGCATAGCGTTTGACGATCGCGGCGGCGAAGAGCACGCCGGTGACGAGGAAGAGGAAATTGGCGGGGAGCCGCTGCAGCTCCATCGGCAGGACGGGGCCGACGTCCTGGATCAGGAAGGCGAGCGCGGTGGCGGTATAGGCGCCGGCGGCATAGGCGACATAGCGCTCGCGCCGGTTCAGCCACAGCAGGAAAAAGGCGGTGGCGAACAGGAGGCCGATGCCCGGATTGAGCAGCGAGATGAAAAATTGTCCGTTCACACTAGCGCTTTCTGCCCCCGCCCCCGGCGGTAGCAGCCGCGTAGATAACGAAGCGTTACTTTTCGGGGAGTTAAGTCACGGTAACGGAAGCAGCCGGGCGCCTAGGCGGTGCCGCGGACGACGAGGTGGACGGGGATGCGGGTGCCGCTGCGCGTGCGTTCGTCATCCTCGAGCGCCATCGCGACGAGCGCCTCACCCGCGGCGTCGAGGTCGGGTTCGAGCGTGGTGAGCGCGGGGTCGGCGAGGGTGCCGGCGCGGATGCCGTCGAAGCCGATCAGCGCGACATCCTCGGGCACGCGGCGGCCGGCGTCCTTGAGCCCCTGGAGCACCCCCAATGCGAGCATGTCCGACGCCGCGAAGATCGCGTCGGTTTCGGGGTGCGCCGCGAGCAAGGCCTGCACCGCGGCGACGCCCTGCGCGTGGCGGTCGGCGGCGGCGGGCGGCTCGGCGACGACGGGGGCGAGGCCTTGTGCGGCGAGCGCGGCGGTGAAGCCGTCGCGGCGCTCGTCGAACTGGCGCTGCGGCGACTGCTGCGGCCCGACGAAGGCGATGTGGCGGCGGCCGGCGGCGATGAAATGTTCGGCGGCGAGCTGGCCGCCGATGTCATTTTCGCTGCGCATCCAGTGGAAGGGGCTGCCCGGGCTGCCCCAGCAGACGAAGTCGAGGCCCGAGGCCTGCGCCTCGGCGAAATATTGCCATGCCGCGCGGTTGCTGGTGGTGCCGATGACGATCATCGCGTCGGCGAGGCCCGAGGCGACGAAGTCGGCGCGGAAATTGTCGGCATTCTCCTGGAACGAGACGAGCAGGTTGAAGCCGCGCGCCGAGGTCGCGGCGGCGATGCTGCCGAGCAAGGCGAAATAGAAGGGGTTGATCGCGCTGCGATCCTCGCCGGGGCGGCAGATGGTGACGAGCGCGATCGTCTCGCTGCTTTTCAGGCGCAATGACGAGGCGTGGCGGTCGACGACATAGCCGAGTTCGCGCGCCGCGGCCGAGACGCGCGCGCGCGTTTCGGCGTTGACGCCGGGGCTGTTGCGCAAAGCGCGCGAGACGGTCGATTGCGACACGCCGGCGCGCTCGGCGACGTCGAACGATGTGGGACGCAGCATCTTTCCGTTCACCTCTCGCCTCTCCCCCTTGCGCCGTCTCTTGCCGCGAGTGGGGGGCTTGTCAATCGGCGAGGCCGTCCGCTTTGCGGGAACGACGGCCTTAAAGGCCATCGAGGGCGAGGAGGGCGAAGCTCGCGAGCCAATGTTCGCCCATATAGTCGCCGGTGACGTGGGGGAGCGCGGCGGCGAGGTGATGCTCGGCCGCGGCGGTGGCGACGGGCGCGGCGGGGTGGGCGGGGCCGAGCGCGGCAGCGATGGCGCGCCAGCTCCACGCGCGGCTGAGATTGAGGCCGTCGAGATGCGCGATCTTGCCGTCGCTGCGGTCGGAGACGGTGGCGGGGGTGAAGAGCGTCGCGGGTTCTTGCGCGGCGGCGCGGGGGAGGAAGGCGTCGAACCAGCGCGGGAAGTCGCCGCCGAGGACGACGGCCATCAGATGCGCTTCGGTGAGCGCGGAAGAGAGGAATTCGTCACCGCCGGGCTCCCACGCCTGGCAGTCGCGGTCTTCGGCGAACCATTCGCGGGCGCGGCTGTCGATGAGGGTGACGAGCGCCGGGTCGCGGGTTTCCGCCCAATGGCGCGCGAGAAGTAGTGCGAAGGCGATGTTGAAATGGGTCCCGACGCGCAGCGGATAGGTGAGCTTGGGCAGGAAGGCGTGGAAGCGCGCGGCGAAGGCGAGCGCGAGCGGTTCAAGCGCGGCCGCCCACGGCGCGTCGTGCGCTTCGGTCTCGGCGTGGAGCGCGAGGAGCCAGGCCCAGCCATAGGGGCGCTCGAAGGCGGCGGCGTAGGGGCGATCGAGGAAGGCGCGTTCGCCCGCGACTTTTTCGGGGACGAGCATGGCGTCGGCGCGGGCGCGGATCCCGGCGGCGACGGGGAGGTCCGGGAAGCGGCGCGCGAGGCGGAGGATCTGCCACCAGCCGTGGACACAGCTATGCCAGTCGAAACTGCCGTGAAAGATCGGGTGATGCTCGCGGGGCGGCTTGGCGTCCTCGGGGGCGCCCAGGACGAGGTCCATCTTGTAGGGATATTCGCGGCCGAGGTGGGCGAGGGTGGCGGTCGCGAAGCGGGCGGCGTGGGTGGGGGTGAGGTGGGTCATTCCCCTCGTTACCCGCTCGTGTCGAGCGAAGTCGAGACGATCCTCCCCATGGCGAAGCCAAGGGAAGGTGGCGGCGGCGTAGCCGCCGACGGAGGGGTAATGGCGCTGACGTCAAAACCCCTCCACCACCGCTTCGCGGCGGTCCCCCTCCCCAACGCTTCGCGATGGGGAGGATCTTTAGAAGGCGAAGAGCCAGATGAAGATGATGTTCACCGCGAGCAAGGGTAGCGCGGTGCCGATCTGCGCCTTGATCACGCCATAGGGGTTTTTGAGCTCGAGCAAGGCGGCGGGGACGAGGTTGAAGTTTGCCGCCATCGGGGTCATCAGCGTGCCGCAGAAGCCCGCGAGCATGCCGATCGCGGCGACGACCGCGGGGTCGCCGTCGTACTGCTCGATCAGCAGCGGCATGCCGACCGCCGCGAGCATCACCGGGAAGGCGGCGAAGGCGTTGCCCATCACCATGGTGAACAGCGCCATGCCGAGGCCGAAAGCGAGGGTCGCGCCGAACAGGCTGCCCTCGGGAATCGCCCCGCCGATAAGGTCGCCGACGACTTCGCCGACGCCGGCGAGGGCGAAGACCGCGCCGAGGCTGGCGAGCATCTGCGGCAGGATCGCGGCCCAGCCGACCGCGTCGAGCAGGCGGCGGCCCTGTTGCAGGGGCAGCAGCGGCGGCGGCTTGAGGCGCGCCATGCCGACGCCGAGCGCGATGAGCACGCCGAGCGCGAGCGAGATGAGCGTTGCCTGCTTCGGGTCGGCGAGGCCGGGGAGCCATTTGAAGAGGAAGGTGCCCGCGAGCGCGACGGCGGGGATGATCAGCGCGACGAGGAGGAGGAAGGGGCCGTGGCGCGCCGCCCGTTCGGCCTGAACATCGGGGGGAACGTCGCCGCCGGGGGCGCGGCCGATCTGACCGGTGCCGGCGATGGCCACGAGTGCGAGGACGAGCAGGCCGTTGCCGAAGTCGCCGAGCCGGTCGCCCGCGAGCATCGAGACGGCGAGCAGGCCCCAGAAGGCGGCATTGCCGAAACGTTTCGGATTGGTGCGGTCGCGAAGTCCTAGGACGGCGAAGGCCGCGAAGGTCAGGCCCGCGAGGATATAGACGAAGCCGAGCGTGATCATGCGCTCGCCTCCTGTTTCTTCATCCGCTTTTCGAGGCGGCGGAGGCGCAGGCCGTGGATGATGAAGGCGGCGATCGCGGTGGGGATCGCCCAGAGCGAGAAGTGCAGCGGCTCGATGATATAGCCATAGCCTTCGAGCACGCCCTTCATCAGCAGGATCGAGCCGATGGCGAGGAAGATATCCTCGCCGAAGAAGAGGCCGATATTGTCGGTGGCGGCGGAGAAGGCTTTGACCTCCTCGCGCTGGTCTTCGGTGAGCGCGTCGTTCTTCGCCTCGGCGGCGGCTTCGGCCATCGGGGCGACGAGCGGGCGGACGGTCTGGGGGTGCCCCGCGACCGAGGTGAGGCCGACCGCAGCCATCGCCTGGCGCAGCAAGAGGTAGGAGGTGAGCAGGCGGCCGAGCGTCGCGCCCTTCATGCGGCCGATCAGGCTGCGGGCGTGCTGTTGCAGCCCATAAGCTTCGAGCAGGCCGATGACGGGGAGGACGATCCAGACGATCGAGACATAGCGCGTGTCGTTGAACGCCTTGCCGAAGGCGGCGACGATCGCGATCGGGTCCAAGCCCGCGGCGAGGCCGGTCGCGAGCGCCGAGGCCATGATCACGAGCAGCGGATTGAAGCGGAGCAGGAAGCCCGCGATGATGGTGAGGATGCCGATCAGGACGAGCATGATTGCAGACCCAACCTCGTCATTCCCGCGAAGGCGGGAATCCAGCTTTTGACGGGAGCAGTCGCCTCCAAAAATTCAAAGCTGGATCCCCGCCTTCGCGGGGATGACGGCAAGCGGGGCGGTGTGGAAAATGGTTCACGCGAAGACGCGAAGACGCGAAGAGGTTTCCCCAATTCCGTTCGTGCTGAGCCTGTCGAAGCACCGTTCTTCTTGTTGGCGTCGCAAGAAAAAGTACGGCCCTTCGACAGGCTCAGGGCGAACGGATTGAATGAGAGCGCATTTCCTTCGCGTCTTCGCGTCTTCGCGTGAACCATTTTATCTCTGTTCCTCCCCCGCTTTCCCATAGCCCCCGCCGCCGGGCGTTTCGATCACGAAGGCGTCGCCTGCCGCGAGGTCTGCGCTGCCCGTCGCCGCCAGCATCTCGACCAAGCCGTCGGCGCGTTCGATCCAGTTGCGGCCGGGGGCGGCGTCTTCGCCGCCTGCGAGGCCCTTTGGCGCGATCTGGCGGCGGTTCGCGAGGATGTTCGCGGCCATCGGTTCGCGGAAGCGGATGCGGCGCCGCGCGCCGTCGCCGCCGTGCCATTGTCCCGCGCCGCCCGAGCCTTTGCGGATCGAGAACTCCTCGACGATCACGGGGAAGCGGGTTTCCATGACTTCGGGGTCGGTCATGCGGCTGTTGGTCATATGCGTCTGGATCACGCTGGTGCCGTTAAAGCCCGGTCCGGCGCCCGAGCCGCCGGCGATCGTCTCATAATATTGGTGGGTTTCATTGCCGAAGGTGAAATTGTTCATCGTGCCCTGCGCCGGGGCCATCGCGCCGAACGCGGCGAAGAGCGCGTCGGTGATGACCTGGCTGGTCTCGACATTGCCCGCGACGACCGCGGCGGGATAGCGCGGGCTGAGCATCGAATCCTCGGGGACGATCAGCGTGACGGGGGCGAGGCAGCCCTCGTTCATCGGGATCGGGTCGTCGAGCATCGTGCGCAGCACATAGAGGACGGCGGCGCGGACGACCGGCGTCGGGGCGTTGAAATTGTCGGGAAGGGTGGCGCTGGAGCCGGTGAAGTCGATGGTGACGTCGCGGGCGGTGCGGTCGACCCTGACCGCGACCGCGACCTCGGCGCCATTGTCCATCGCGTAGCGGAAGGCGCCGTCGCCCAAGCCCGCGATCAGCTGGCGGACGGCGGCTTCGGCCTGGCGCTGGCCGTGCGCCATATAGGCGGCGACGGTCGCGGCGCCGTGCGCCGCGCTGAGGTCGGCGAGGGCGCTCGCGCCGCGCTGGCAGGCGGCGACCTGCGCCTTGAGGTCGGCGATGTTGAGCGCGGGGTTGCGGGCCGGATGGTCGCCGGTGGTGAGATGCGCGTGGACCTCGGCGTCGAGGAAGTTGCCGTCGTCGACGATGGCCACATTGTCGAAGAGGATGCCTTCGTCGGCGATGGTCCTGCTGTCGGGGGGCATCGAGCCGGGGGCGATGCCGCCGAGGTCGGCATGGTGGCCGCGCGCGGCGACGAAGAAGGCGGGGGTGCCCTGGTCCTCGACGAACACCGGCATGATGACGGTGATGTCGGGAAGATGCGTGCCGCCGTCATAGGGGGCGTTGAGGGCGTAGGCGTCGCCGGGGCGAATGCCGCGGCCGTCGCTGGTGCGCTGGCGGAGGATAGTGCGGACGCTTTCGCCCATCGAGCCCAAATGCACCGGCATGTGCGGGGCGTTGGCGACGAGGTTGCCCGCGCCGTCGAAGATCGCGCAGGAGAAATCGAGCCGCTCGCGGATGTTGATCGACGAGGCGCTGTGCTGGAGCGCGCCGCCCATTTCCTCGGCGATCGCCATGAACAGGCTGTTGAAGATTTCGAGGCGGATGGGGTCGGGTTGCTCCCCCTCCCCTTCAGGGGAGGGGGTTGGGGGGTGGGGGCTATCGGCCTTGTGCAAGGTTTCGGGCCCCCACCCCAACCCCTCCCCTGAAGGGGAGGGGCTTTTGGAGAGCCGCAAGGTCCCTTCATGCTCGACCGTCGCGGTCCAGCCGGGTTCGATCACCGTCGTCGAGAGCGCGTCGATGATGATCGCGGGGCCGGCGATGGCGCGGCCGGGGGCGAGGTCGGCGCGCTGGTGGAGGGGGACTTGGTGTTCGGCGTTGGAGAGCCAGGCGGTGACGGTTTCGGGTTCGGTTTCGGCCGACGCGGCGGGTGTCGGAAGAGCGGCGGGCACGTCGCCCGCTTCGGTCAGTTCGACGCGGATGCGGTCGACGACCAGATTGTCATGCGGGGCGTAGCCGAAGCGTTGGCGGAAGGCGGCGGCGAAAGCTTGCCGGACCTCGGCGGGCGCGGCGAGGGGCAGTTCGATCGCATTGTCGCTGTCGGCGAGGCGGACGAAGAGCAGGGTTTCGCGCGTGGTTTCGGCGCCCTCGGCGAGCTCGGCGCGGGCCTGTTCGGCGAGGTCGGTTTCGGCGGCGGCGAGCGTCGCGGCGCAATCTTCGTCGAGCGTCAGCGCGAGCGTGCGTTCGCGGATCGCCGAGGGTTTGGCGAGGCCCATGCCATAGGCCGATAGCACCCCGGCGAGCGGGTGGAGCAAAATCTCGTCGACCCCGAGCGCGTCGGCGACGAGGCAGACATGCTGGCCCGCAGCGCCGCCGAAGCCGACGAGGCTGTAGCCCTGCGTGACGTCATGGCCGCGCGCGATGGTGATGCGCTTGATCGCGTTCGCCATTTGCTGGACGGCGATGGCGAGCAGGCCCTCGGCGAGGGCCTCGGGCGTGATGCCCCCGACTTCGGCGGCCATCGCGGCGAATTTTTCGGCGACCACCGCGCGGTCGAGGGGCTGGTCGCCGTTCGGGCCGAAGAGTTTCGGGAAGTGACCCGGCTGGATCTTGCCGAGAAGGACGTTGCAGTCGGTGACGGTCAGCGGCCCGCCGCGGCCGTAGGCGGCGGGGCCGGGGTTGGCGCCCGCGCTTTCGGGGCCGACGAGAAGGCGCGCGCCGTCCCAGCGGCAGATCGAGCCGCCGCCCGCGGCAACGGTGTGGATGCGGAGCATCGGCGCGCGGATCCGCGTGCCCGCGACGACCGTCTCGTTATCGCGCTCGAGGCGGCCGGCATAATGGCTGACGTCGGTCGAGGTGCCGCCCATGTCGAAGCCGATCAGGCGGGTCTTGCCGAGCGGCGCGGCGCTGCCGACCATGCCGACGATGCCGCCCGCGGGGCCCGAGAGGATCGCGTCGCGGCCGTGGAAGGCGGCGGCGGAGGCGAGGCCGCCCGAGCTTTTCATGAACTGCGGGTCGATGCCGTCCCCGAGCTGGGCGACGAATTGATCGACATAGTGGCGCAGGACGGGCGAGAGATAGGCGTCGGCGAGCGTCGTGTCGCCGCGGCCGACGAGCTTGATGAGGGCGCTGACGTCGTGGCTGGTCGAGATTTGGGTGAAGCCGAGCTCGCGCGCGATTTCGGCGAGGCGCGCTTCGTGCGCGGGGTGGGCGTAGCCGTGCATCAGGACGATCGCGATGCTGGAAAGGCCGCGGTCGCGCGCGGTTTGGAGCGATGCGCGCGCGGCCCGTTCGTCGAGTGGGGTCAGGATGGCGCCATCGGGGGCGACGCGTTCGGTGATTTCGGCAATTTCGGCATGGGGCGGGGGAATGCGGTCGAGGCGGCGCGCGAACAGTTCGGGGCGGTCCTGATAGCCGATCGTCAGCGCATCGCCGAAACCGCGGGTGATCGCGAGCAGGGTCGGTTCGCCCTTGCGTTCGAGCAGCGCGTTGGTCGCGACCGTGCTGCCCATGCGGATCGCGAGCGGGGGCAGCGGACCCGCGCCCGCGCCGGTAAGGTCGCGGATCGCGCCGACCGCGGCGTCGCCGGGGCGCGCGGGATCTTCGCTGAGATATTTGGTCGTGACGACCGCGCCGCCCGGGCTTCGCGCGACGACATCGGTGAAGGTGCCGCCGCGGTCGATCCAGATATGCCAGTCAGTCGGGGGTGCCATCGTCCGGCCAGCGAATGACGATGGAGAGGCTGTTGTCAACCGCGGTGCGGCTCCAGCTGCCCTTCAACTGCCGCTCGATCAGGGTGCGGATGAACTGGGTGCCGAAGCTTTCGGTGTCGATGTGCGGGGTTTCCGGGAGATCGCTTTCGGTCCAGTCGAGTTCGATCTCGCCCCCGTCGCGGCGCCAGCCGACCGCAAGTTGGCCCTGGCCCGCGAGCGCGCCATATTTGATGCTGTTGGTGACGAATTCGTGGATCGCCAGCGACAGCGCCTGCGCACCCTCGTCGTCCAGGCGGACGTGGGGGCCCGAAATGGCCGCGAGCTGTTGGTCCGGCACCCCGGCCAGTTCGAGTTCGCGGTGGACGATGCGGTCGAGCTCGACGCTGCCGACCGCGCCGGTGACGAGCATCTGCTTGGCATCGGACAGCGCGCGCATGCGGCCGTCGAAGCGGGCCTCGAAATCCTCGAGGCTTTCCGATTCGCGCAAGGTGATGCGCGCGAGCGCGCCGATGCGCGCGAAGGCGTTTTTCATGCGATGCGCCATTTCGCCGATCATCAGCTCGCGGTCGGCGGCGCGCAGCGCCTGTTCGTCGGCGAGCGCCTGAAAGGCGCCGACGCGGCGCTGCTGGAGGCGGTGGAGCTGCATCGCGAGCAGCGTGATCGCGAAGCCGAAGAGGAAGATGCCGAACGGCCGTCCGATCCGTTCGAGCAGCCGGCCGTAGGAAATGCGCATCGTCCATTGCCGGTCGCCAATGCGGAGCTTCTTTTCATGCGTATCCCAGCCCATCGTGCCGTGGCTGAAGACGAGCGGCGCCGATGGCCCCTCGCCCGCATAAATCTCCAGCCCCTCGATTCTGTCGAGCTGCGACCCGAGCGCCGCCGTCATCAGGTCGCCGATGCGGAAGGGGGCATAGACGAAAGCCTCGATCGGCCGCGCGTTCGGCGCGGTGGCGAAGGCGGCGGGCGGCGACGCATCGCCCGATGCCGCGCGGCCGGCATAGATGGGGACATAGATCAGGAAGCCCGGCTGGCGCTTGGCGACCCCCTTTTCCTGGACGAGCTGGACGACCCCGCTCGCCGCGGGCTGGCCGGTCTGCCATGCGCGGCGCATCGCCTCGCGCCGGACGCGCTCGCTGTACATGTCGTATCCGAGGGCGTCGTCGCGGCGCGGCGTATAGGGTTCGACGAGCACGATCGGAAAGCCGATCGGCTGGCTGGTGGCGGGCCAGACGGGGATGTTGCGTCCGTAATTCTGGCGCAGCATCGCCTCGGCCGCCGCGGGCGTTCCCTGCCGCATCGCCACCGCGATGCCGATCCCCTCCATCCCGGGCGCGTGGACCTGCGGCCGCAGCGACGCGAGATAGGCGCGGATGCCGGGGCCGCTCGACTGGCTGTCCGATTGATAGAGGGCGCGCACGCCTTCGAGCACCGCGACATGATCGCGCAGCCGCATGTCGATCTGCATCGCGACGCGGTCGGCGCGGTCGGCCTCTTCGCCGCGGTTGTAGAGAAAGCTCGCCCCCGCGGCGAGCAGTGTGGCGATCAATATGACAAGACCCACGAAGCGGGCGGAAAGCGCCAGCAGCCGGTCTGCCCACGACGAAGGGCGCATCTATATATCCTGCCTGATAGCTGCCGTGGCAGCGCCCCCCTCCACCGCCGGATGTTCCATGCCGCGCCGCCGATGGCAAGTTTATTTCGCGCCAAGGTGGCAGCGGGGAGCGGCAATGACGCGCGGGTTGCGATCCGCAACCCTTCGCATATGGTAGCTCGGGTAAAAGGGAGAAACGCGATGATCATTTACGGTTCGGTGGTGTCGCCGTTCGTGCGCAAGTTGCTCGGCTATCTGGGCGAGAAGGGCATCGAATTCGAGTTGAAGGGCGTCGGCATCGGCGATCCCGACCCGGGCTTCCGCGCCGCCTCGCCGCTCGGCAAGATGCCCGCGATGGATGACGACGGCTTCCTGCTCGCCGATTCGAGCGCGATCATCCAATATGTCGAGGCGAAATATCCCGAGCCGGCGCTGATCCCCGCCGACCCCGAGGCGCGCGGGCGCGTCATCTGGTGGGAGGAATTCGGCGATACGGTGTTCGCGGCGTGCAGCGGCAAGATGTTCTTCAACCGCATCGTCGCGCCCAAATTCCTGGGGCGCGAGGGCGATCTTGCGGCGGCGGCCGAGGCCGAAACCGACGAATTGCCGAAGCTGCTCGCCTATCTGGAAAGCGCGATCCCGGCGTCGGGCTTCCTCGTCGGCGACCGGCTGACGCTCGCCGATCTGGCGGTGGCATCGCCGCTGATGAATTTGCGCCATTGCGGCGCGGGCATCGATGCGGCGGCGCATCCCAAAATCGCGGCGTGGAGCGAGGCGATATTGTCGCGGCCGAGCATGGCGCCATGGATCGCGAAGGAAGAGCGGCTGATGGAGCGGGTACTGGCGGGGTGAGGGGAGCGAACGGGAGAGCTGGAAGCGGGCGGTAGTGGACGCGCGGCTTACCAATGCCGTTCGCATCGAGCGAAGTCGAGATGCCCATCGGGCTAGGCGCTACGTCGATGGGTGTCTCGACTTCGCTCGACACGAACGGAACGTGAGGATGGCCACAAACGACCGGAAGCCGCCGTTTCTTTCTTCGTCACCCCGGACTTGATCCGGGGTCCCGCTTACGGTCGAAGCCAGCGGATGCCTCAAAAAGCGGGATCCCGGGTCAAGCCCGGGATGGCGGAAGTGAGAGCGTGTTATGTCCGCTCACCCCCCCAAAGCCGCCGCTGGCGCCGGCGCGGGGCTACTCCGCGTTCAGCTCGATCATCCGTCCTACCCCGATCGCGTCCAGAAACGCGCGGTCGTGGCTGACGACGAGCAGCGCGCCGTCATAGGCGGCGAGGCCGGTTTCGACGGCGGCCAGGGACTCGATGTCGAGATGGTTGCCGGGCTCGTCGAGGATCAGCAGTTGCGGCGGGTGCGGCGCGCCGAGGACGCAGGCGAGGCCGGCGCGGAGCATCTGGCCGCCGCTCAATGTCCCGGCGATGCGGTCGGCGGCGTCGGCGCGGAAACGGAAGCGCGCGAGCGCGGCGCGGCACTGGTTGTTCGTCGTTCCGGGATTGAGCGTGAGGAAATTGTCGGCGATCGAGCGCGCGGGATCGAGCAGGCCGACGCGCTGGTCGAACAGCGCGTAGGGGACGCCGACGCGCACCGTCCCCGACCAGGGCGCGAGCGTGCCGGCAACGAGCGCGAGGAGCGTCGATTTGCCCGAACCATTGGGGCCGGCGATCGCGACCCGTTCGGGACCGGTGAGGGTGAGCGACAGGCCTTCGATGACCGGCCGGCCTTCGGCATAGCCCACAGTGACGCGGTCGAGCGCGAGGACGGTGCGCGATGCGGGCAGGCCGGTCGACGGCAAGCCGACCGACAGCGGATCGACGATCTCGATCTTGCCGCGCGCCGCTTCGCGCGCCTGTTCGGCTTCGGCGCGCTGGCGTTCGGCGAGGCGCCGGTTTGCACCGACGCTTTCCTCGGCGCGGCGCTTGAGCGTCCCGAGCAGGATCGCGGGCTCGTCGCCGCGTGCGGCCTTGCGCCGACCGCCCGCGTCGCGGCGCGCCTGCCGTTCGGCGGTGATTTGCGCCTGTCGCCGCACGCGGTCGAGTTGCTTTTCGGCGCCCGCGAGTTCGGCTTCGAGCGCCGCCTGCTCGATTTGCTTGCGCGCGCGATAGGCGCTCCAGCCCCCGCCGTAACGCGCGGCGCCGAGCGGGGTGAGTTCGACGATGGCGTCCATTTCCTCGAGCAGTTCGCGGTCGTGGCTGACGACGATCGCGCCGCCGCGCCAGTCCGCAAGGAGGCGGCGCACCGCCTCGCGCCCGTCGCGGTCGAGATTGTTGGTTGGCTCGTCGAGGAGCAGGAAGTCGGGCGCGGCGAACATCGCGCCGGCGAGCGCGGCGCGGGTGCGCTGGCCGCCCGAAAGCGCGGTGAGCGGCGTGTCGGGGGAAAGCGGAAGGCTGACGCTCGCGAGCGCTTCGTCGATCCGCGCTTCGAGCGTCCAGTCGGCATCGCCGATTTCCTCGGCAGTGGCTTCGCCGGCTTCGGCCTTGCGCAGCAGGGCGAGGCCGGCGCGCGCATCGAACAGATCGGCGATGCTTTCGTCCGCCGTGACCTGCACCGTCTGGCGCAGCATCGCGATGCTGCCGTCGAGGGCGATGCTGCCGCTCGCGGGCGAAAGCTCGCCGGTCAAGAGGCGCAGCAGCGTCGATTTGCCGACGCCGTTGCGGCCGACGATGCCGATGCGCTCGCGCTGAAAATGAAGGTCGAGGCCCGAAAGGACGGCGCGGCCGTCAGGCGTGGACCAGCCGAGATTGGCGATGGTGATCGATGGCGAAGAGGCAGGCATGGACATGAACTTTCCTGGCGGCAAGGCGGGACGGCGTTGCGGTCAGATCATTGTCCATGGCGAAAAACTCCGGTGCGATTGAGGGGCCAATGTAGGGGGGCGGGGGGATTGGTGCAAATTTTCGTTGTCGGATCCAGCCCGGAAAGACTCTAAAGTTCCTCCCCGAAACAGGAGGGGGCGTGTTGGGGTGGGGAAGGTGCGTCAGGAGGAGCGGTTGCGACCCCTCCGTCAGCCCTGCAGGCTGCTACCTCCCCGTTCCGGCGAGGATCGATGCGAACGACCGCCCCAGCCGACAAGCGCCGCCCGACCTGGCCCCCCGCGTCACCCGATATGCTTGAAGATCCACCCCACGCTCGCGCCGCCCGCCGGCGCATTGCCCGTGACGACCAGCTGTTCGGTCGGGTGCGGGCGGCCTTCGCCGTCGACCCACAGGCTCTGTTCGATCTCGAGCGTGCCTTCGGAGGTGCGGAATTGCCAAAGCGGCCCGCCGCCCACACGCAGCAGCGCGCCCAATTTGTCGGCGGTCAGGCTCGCCGAAATATTGCGCCCGAGGTGAAAGCGCATCGTGAAGCCCTTGTCGCCCTTGCGCCGCGTGCGCGGGGCGGGGAGCAGCATGTCCTCGCCGCGCAGCTCGCGCCCGTTGGGCGACAGGATCAGCAGGCGGCGGTGGATCAGCCCGTGGCGGCGCGCATAGCCGTCGTGGCTCATCTCCAGCCGGCTGCCCTGCGGCGTCTCGCGCCGGTCGAGCTCGACTTCGGTCACGCCCCTGCCGAGCGAGCCGTTCGACAGGATCGCGGTCGAATTGCTGTCGCCGAGCGTCAGCGTCGAATGCGCCGCGGTGGTGCGGAGGCCACGCGCAAGGTCGGCGGGGATCGTCGCGCCGGTCAGCGCCGCGCCGCCGCAATTGACGACGATCCGCTCGTCGCCGTCGCTGAGTTCGAAGGCGAGGGTCGAGGCGCAGCCCGCCTCGGTCACGCGGGCAATGGGGGGAGGCGCCGCGTCGGCGAGCAGCACGACCTTGTTCGCGACGAGCCGCTGATAGCCCCAATCTCGCGCCTGCTTGAGCGGGCGGGTGCGAATGCCGCTGGCATTCACGATCGCCTGCACAGTGGCGGCGGGGGTCGCGCCGCTGCCCTGCCAGCTGCCCATGCCGCCGTCGCTGTGGGTGAGGCCGAGCAGCGCGGGGACCGCGCGCGCGAGCACTTCCTGGACGAAGGGCGGCGCCTCGATACGGCGCATGTCGTAAATCTTGGCGAGCATCGACAGCGCCATGACCGCGTCGAGCTGCGCCTGCGGCGAGCGCGAGATATTGCCGCCGTCGGCGTAGAAGCTCGTCTCGAGCACCTTGCGCAGCCCCGCCTCGCCGAATATCTGCCGCGGCTCGCCGCCGGGCATCAGCAGCGCGGCGGCGACGATCCCGACCCACGCGACCATCTGCCCCGTGCCCGGCCGCGTCTTGTCGGCGACGCGATCGAGGTGGCGCGCCGCGCGCGCGAGATGATTGAGCACCGCCGAGCGATAGACGAGGTCGCTCGACGACAGGATCAGCGGCGCGTGCGCGGCCCAGAACAGGATACGCCACGCCGTGTTGTCGGCCTTCCACGCGGGCTCGCTCACCGTCTCGCCATGCGTGCCGAGCCAGTGGCGCACCACGGCTTCGGCAATCGGGGCGCCGTCGGCGCGCGTGCCCGTCGCAGCGAGGTCGCGCAGCCAGGCGAAGCTGTGCAGATAGTCGGCGAAGGGCGGCGCGACGTTCAGCGCCGCGAAATCGAGCTCGCCGAGCGGCAGTTTCAGCCCGCGGTGCAGGAAATGGCCGGCGCGGATCGCGGTGCCCGCGCGCGTGTCGCCCGGCACCGGATCGGCCGGCACGCCGAGCAGCTTGAGCGGAAAGCGCCCCTTCAGGCGGAAGGCGTGCAGCGGGGTGCGCCAGGTCAGCCGCGTGATCGCATTGGCGACGCGGTCGCCAAGCGAGAGGCCCTTGTCGGCGGGCAGGCGGATCAGCCGCTTGCCGGGCTCGATCGTGTCGTCGAGCGGCGCGGCGTCGGCACCGGGGTCGAGCGGCGGGTCGGCGGGGGCGGTGGTCGGTCTCCCCTCCATCGATCAGGCTCCGCGCAGGCGCCGGATATTACCCGCATAAGCATCGGGCCCGCCCTTGAAGGTCGCGGTGCCCGCGACGAGCACGTCGGCGCCCGCCGATATGGCGAGCGGCGCGGTGCCCGCATCGATGCCGCCGTCGACCTCGAGCCGGATGTCGCGGCCCGACTTCTCGATCATCTTTTTGACCGCTTCGATCTTCCTGAGCTGGCTCGAAATGAAGCTCTGCCCGCCGAAGCCGGGGTTGACGCTCATGATCAGCACCAGGTCGATGTCATCGATCAGATAGTCGAGCATCTTGGCCGGGGTCGCGGGATTGAGCGAGACGCCCGCCTGTTTGCCGAGCGATTTGATATGCTGGACGGTGCGGTGGATGTGCGGCCCCGCCTCGGGATGGACGGTGATGATGTCGGCGCCGGCGGCGGCGAAGGCGTCGAGGAAATGATCGACCGGACTGATCATCAGATGGACGTCGAAGGGCAGCGCCGAGTGCGGGCGCAGCGCCTTTACCACCGCCGGGCCGATCGTCAGATTGGGGACATAATGGCCGTCCATCACGTCGATATGCACCCAGTCGGCGCCCGCCGCCTCGATCGCGCGCACTTCCTCGCCGAGCTTCGCGAAATCGGCGCTGAGGATCGATGGGGCGATGCGGACGGGAGGGATGGAGCCGGTCATGGACCGGCCTTAACCATCTAGCGAGTCGGGAGCAAGCGGGCGCGGCGCGCTGGTGGTGGAAAAGCGCCGCGCGGCGCGACGAACGACGGGTCTGGAGCGGGAGCCGCCCCGCGCGCGCGGGCGAGAATCCCGCTTTTCCTTTTCTTCGTGCCTTCGCGGGGGATCGGCAACTCCGCTCGCCACCTCAACTCGCCAATCACACCGGTCCCGGCGCCCGCGCGCGGATGAAGTTTTCGAGGGCGACGAACAGCATCTCGCGGGCGTCGCTGCCGAGCATTTCGGCGGTCAGCCAGTCGAACTCGACACGGTCGCGGCGCGCGGCGGCCCCGACGACAGCGGCGAGCAGCGCCTCGTCGAAGCTGACGCGCGGGCAGCAGGGCGGGGCGACGGCGAAGGGTTCGGGCCAGATATGGCCGATCGCCTCGACCACCAGCCGATAGCGGCGCGCGGCGAGGATATTGCCCCAGCGGCGTTCGAGTTCGGGCATCGGGTCGCGCTCGCCGCGGCGGCAGAGGATGCAGTAGCGGAGCGCGAGGACGGCCTGCGCGGCTTCGACCGGGAGGTCGCGCACCAGCGGCTGTTCGGTGAGTTGGCGGATCAGCTCGCTGCTTTGCATGAGGTTCGTCTCTCCCGGCCCATGCAGTCCGTTCGTCCATCCGTGTTTTCGAAAAAGATGCCGGCCGCTTTAAAGCGCAGCTTTAAGATGCAGCGGCCGGCAGGAGGGGACTGCTCCACCTTGCTATTGAGAATTACTCGCAAATACAAGCGAAAAAAGAGGCGCCCGAAAGCGCCCCTGAAAACTGCGGTTTGGGACCCTCTTTTCGTCATCCCCGCGAAGGCGGGGGTCCAGCTTTTTCCCGACGCATCAGGACGCGGCCTTGAGAATCGCCATGGCCGTTCGAAGCTGGATCCCCGCCTTCGCGGGGTGACGAGCCAAGTGGATGGGCTCAATCGTCGCCGGCAGGCTTCGACTGGAGCTGGATGTAATTTTCGATGCCCATGCGCTCGATCATCTCGAACTGTTTTTCGAGCTCGTCGACATGATGCTCCTCGCTTTCGAGGATGTCGGCGAAGAGGTCGCGGCTGACATAGTCGCGCACGCTTTCGCAGTGGGCAATGGCGTCCTTGAGCAGCGGGATCGCCTCTTCCTCGACCGCGAGGTCGGCGCGGAGGATCTCCTCGACCGTTTCGCCGACGCGCAGGCGGCCGAGAAGCTGGAAGTTGGGCAGGCCGCCGAGGAAGAGAACGCGGTCGGCGAGCTTGTCGGCATGCTTCATCTCGTCGATCGACTCTTCGCGTTCGAACGCGGCGAGGCGCGCGACGCCCCAATTGTCGAGCATGCGATAGTGCAGCCAATATTGGTTGATCGCGGTCAGCTCGTTCTTGAGCGCCTCGTTGAGGAAATCGATGACTTTTTCGTCGCCCTTCATGGTCTATCCTGTCATTTCGTCTTGGGAATGGAGTGAGCGCATTATAGGCGCCACGGCCCCATCAGGCCAAGGTCAAAAATGGCGGAAAACCAAGAAAAATCAGGCGGTCGCGGCGGCGTCGCTGATGATATTGCGAGCGAATGACAGGCATTGTCCGCATTTGGGTTTGCGACCCAATTGCGCATAGGCGGCCTTGGCGCACCGCAATTGGCCACTCCGCGCGACATCGCGCAGCTGGCTTTCCCTTATTGCGTTGCAGACACAGACGACCATGTGCGAATCCTTCTCAACAATATCCATTTAGGGATAGTGCGAAGGATTCGCAACAGGAAAGATGCGACTGGTTCGCAATGCGAACAACGGCATTTTCGCCATCTCCACAGCCCTCGGCCCCCTTGCCCCCGAAGTGATTCGCGGGCATAGGCGCGCCCATCTTCCCGCCCGCCAAAGCAAAAGGTCCGCCCCATGAAAGTGAATGTCTATGTGACGCTCAAGCCGGGGGTGCTCGACCCGCAGGGCAAGGCGATCCATCATGCGCTCGAGGGACTTGGTTTCGGCGGCGTGTCGGACGTGCGCGCGGGCCGCTTCATCGAGCTCGACGTCGCCGACGGCACGAGCGAGGCCGATCTCGACGCGATGTGCGCCAAGCTGCTCGCCAACACGGTGATCGAAAACTACCGCATCGAACGCCCGTAAAAGGAGCCGTAGCCATGAAGACCGCCGTCATCGTCTTTCCGGGTTCCAACTGCGATCGCGACATGGCGGTCGCGCTGGAGCGGGTCACCGGCCGTGCGCCGGCGATGGTGTGGCACCGCGAAAGCGAACTGCCCGGCGGCGTCGATTTCATCGCGCTGCCCGGCGGCTTTTCCTATGGCGACTATCTGCGTTCGGGCGCGATGGCGGCGCGCTCGCCGATCCTGCGCGCGGTTTCGGACGCGGCGGGGCGCGGCGTCCCGGTACTCGGCGTGTGCAACGGCTTTCAGGTGCTGACCGAGGCGCAACTGCTGCCCGGCGCGCTGATGCGCAACGCGGGGCTCAACTTCGTGTGCCGCACCGTGCCGCTGACGGTCGAGAACAGCCAGTCGCTGTTCACCGCCGGCTATAAGGCGGGCGAGGAAATCGACATCCCCGTCGCGCATCACGACGGCAATTATTTCGCCGACGAGGGCACGCTCGACCGGATCGAGGGCGAGGGCCGCGTCGCCTTCCGCTATGCGGACGGGGTCAACGGATCGGCGCGGAATATCGCGGGCGTGCTCAATGACGCGGGCAATGTGCTGGGCATGATGCCGCACCCCGAACGCGCGATCGACCGCGCGCACGGCGGCACCGACGGGCTACGCCTGTTCGAGGCGGCGCTCGGCGTTCTCGCCTGAGACGGCGGGGGCGGGGGCTTCCTCGCCCGGGCTTTCGCGGCCGAAGCTATCCATATTCGGCGCATCGACGGCAATGTCCGGAACCTTCGGTTTCGGCTGGAGCCAGCGCCCGACGAGCAGCAGCACCGTCGGCCAGAACATCGTATTCCATATGTCATGCCAGTGCGCTGCGTCGGGCTGAATCGCCGAACGGTTATATTCGGCCGTGAGGTCCAGCCACTCGCCGCCGCACGCCATCGCGAGGACCGCGAGCCACGCGGCGAACCAGCCGCCGCGCCAGCGCCAGATCAGGCGGACGAGCACGAACAGCGCAAGGCCGAAATAGATATGCAGCGCATCCTTGTCGAGGCCGGTCGCCTCAAGGACCGAAATCTTGCGCGCCTCGAACAGCGAGACGATCTCGATGAGAGTCATGGGATCAGACCTTGGCGCCGAACGGGTTGAAATCGGTGCCTTCGTCGAACACATCGACACCTTCGCGGCGCTTCAACGCACCGACGACGACATAGGTTGCGGGGGTCAAGACGGCCTCCCACGCGACCTTCATCGCCCAGTTTGTGGCGAGGACCAGGAATACCTGTTCGGTTTCCCAGATGCCGAGGAAGGCGATGGGGTAGAAGATCAGGCTGTCGATGCCCTGTCCGAAGATCGTCGAGCCGATCGTGCGCATCCACAGGTGGCGCCCCCCGGTCGCGAGCTTCATCCGCGCGAGGACATAGGAGTTGACGAACTCGCCCGCCCAGAAGGCGGCCATCGATGCGAGCACGATGCGCCAGGCGGCGCCGAACACGCTTTCATAGGTTTGCTGGCAGACCGCGCCGGGGCCCGCCGCGTCGCCCGATTTCAGCGCCAGCGTCTCGGTCCCGCTGCACCACCAGTCCTGCGCCGGCGGCATGGCGAGCACGATCCAGCTCATCACCGCCATGAACAGGAGGGCCGCGAAACCCGTCCAGATCACGCGCCGTGCGCGGGCATAGCCATAGACTTCGGTCAGCACGTCGCCGATGACATAGCTGATCGGAAAGAAGAGGATGCCCGCGCCGAAGGTCAGCCCGCCGACCATCGACAGCTTCGACGCGCCGATGATGTTCGACAGCAGCAGCACGGCGACGAACGCGGCCATGACAAGGTCGTAATAGCGAAAATGCCGGATGCTTCCGGCACTGACGGGCTCGGGTTTGGCGGGGGTCGCGTCGAAATCGGTCATCGCCCGCTGCTTAACCCGCTTTGCGGTGGACGCAAACCGCGCTATTCGCGGCGCCGCACAGCCGTGCCGCGCGCCCGTAGCTCAGCTGGATAGAGCACCCGCCTTCTAAGCGGGTGGTCGCAGGTTCGAATCCTGCCGGGCGCACCACTTCGGAACAAAGCTGGGCACGGCGCCCGGCTTTGTTTCGGTGGCCCCCGCGATCAGCGCTTGCAGCAGATTGCTTTTCGAGCCGAGAATCCGAACCTCTCCGACATCGACCTCGACCCGTTGCGCAAGCGCGCGGACGTGTTCGCGACGATAGCCGCCGCCCTCGATTCGCATCCTCTGGCGCGCAGCGGTGGCGAACTTCGCCAGCATGTCGGGTGCGACGGCCTTTTGGCCCGCAGCGCCGAGCGAGGCTTTCACTCGCTCCGCATCAGCCTTCGCCTGATCGCGCGTCGCCTTGAGCGTCGCGATCCGTTCCTTGAGGTCGGGATCATCCACGTTAGCAATGCCGTTCTCGATTGCGTCATAGAGCCTATTTAGCCTCAGATCGGTCTCGGTAGCTCGTTTGTTGAGGTCGGCTACATGTGCGCGCTTCCGGGACGTCAGTTCCTGCCGCCGGTCCAGCACCGCAGAAAGGATTGTTTCCAGTCGCTCGGGTTGCAGAAGCCGGTCCTCCAAATGCTCTGCCACGAGATCGTCCAGCTTCTCCATCGGCACCGTCATGCCAGAACAGGCAGTCGGCCCTTGCCGCGCCTTGGTGGAGCAGGCGTAATAGCGATAGCGGCCACCCTTGCCGGTACGGATGGTCATGGCACCGCCGCACTTGGCGCAATGGATTAGCCCCGTGAGCAGCGTAGGGCCGCTGACGACGCGGGGTGGCACCTTCTTGGGGTTGCGGGCCTGCAAGTGCGCCTGCACCGCGTCAAAAGTCTCCTGATCGATGATCGGGGGCACATCGACCACCACGGCTTCGGACTTCGGCTTAAGCTTCCTGTCCTTGCCCCGGCGGTTGAATTCGTGGCGCCCGGTGTATGTCGAGCGCGTCAGTATCTGGTGGACCGCGCCGAGACCCCAGCGCCCGCCGTCGCGGGTGCGGATAGACCTTTCGTTGAGCCATGCGGCGATGGCCTTGACGCCCATCGACCCTGAACCGCCATCGCCCTGCAATGCGAGCCGGAATATGGTCCGTACTGTCTCGGCATGGAAGGGGTCAATCTCCAGCCGCTTTTTGACCTTGGCGCCGCGCTGCTCAGCCGCGACGACGCGGTAGCCGATCGGCGGCAGCGAACCGTTCCAGAAGCCTTGCCGCGCATTCTCGCGCATCGCGCGCAGCACATGTTTGGCAGTTTCTTTCGATTGATACTCGTCGAATAGCGCCATGATCTGCCGCATCATGACGTGCATCGGATCGTCGCCCATTTCTTGCGTGATGGAGACGAGTTTCACGCCATTCTTGGCGAGCTTCCGGATATAGAACTCCAGCTCGAAATGATCGCGAAAGAAGCGGGAGAAACTGTGGACCACGACGAGGTCGAACGGGGCAGGTTTCGATGTTCCGGCCTCGATAAGCCGCTGGAACTCGGGGCGGCGATCATTCGTCGCCGAGGCGCCTGACTCAATATAGGTTTCAACGAGCTTGAACCCGCGCGCCGCGCACCAGCCTTCGCCTTGCCGCCGTTGGTCGGGGATCGACACATCATGCTCGGCCTGCCGCGCCGTCGAGACGCGAAGGTAGAGGGCTGCGCGCCCCCCCGTAATGGTCTGCGGCGCAGTCATGGCAGTCTCCGTAAGGTCAGATCAGAAGGGCGGGGAAAATAGCTCGTCGAAAAGATCGCCGAACCAGCGCTCGAACACTTCGACTTCCGCCAACGTGACCGGAACGGGATCGGGCCAGTCGTTGACGACGCGCCACGTCGAGAGGTCGTGTTTGGGAGGCCGACCGGGAAACGGCCAAGGCTTGCCGAGCAACTCTTCAAGCTGCTCCGATGCGCTGGGCGCTCGCTCAGGAGAGGGGCGGGCCATACTGCAACGGTCGCGCAGTTCATGGCGCGATGAAACAGCAATCCGCCTTTCCATAGGACGCATCGAACGATGGAGAAGAAATACAGGCTATAGGAAAGACGTGATACGGGCGCCGCTGTGCAGTCCGGGCTTCGGTCTGGCCTCGCGCCGCGAATCAAAGCCATCGGTGCCCATGCCAGACGGCTATTTGGAAAGCTCGCGGGCATGTTCTTCCCTTGCCTTGCGAACGGCACGCAACACGCGGACTATCTCCCGCTCGACCGCCCTTTCGCTGATACCGAGCCGATGCGCGATACGGTCGTATGGAAGATCTTCGAAGCGGTGCATCAGGAACACCTCGCGGGTGCGCTTCGGCAGGCGTGCTATCGCCCACTCGACCCGCCTAATCTCCGGATCAACATTTTCATCGAAGCTTGGAACGATCGGCGGCGGGACGAGCAGGTCTCGGATCGTGCGCGTGAAGCGGGCGACCATGTTGTCGTCAGCCATGAGCCTTCCTCCGCCGGGTATGAGCGTGGCCCGTCACCGCCCTCACATGATCGAGCAGGTCTCGGAGCAGCGGGTGAATGTTCGGCAGCGATGCGGGGACGGGGGGCCGCGATCCATCTAGGTCCGGATTGCGCCATTTGTTGTAGGGCGACAGCACGACTGCCAGCCGCTCCAGTTCCGGGGATTGATGGTTGAGGCCGGTCGCGTTGGCATATGCCAGTGCCTTGTCGATGTGCAGGCCAATGTTTCGGGCGCACCATCGATCATCGAAGCCAACGTCCAGCAGATGGGAGCTTAAGGCCATCTGCGCGACGATCCCTGTTTGGTAGAGAAGGTCGCTTTTGTTCGAGAACCGCAAACCTTCAATCGCGACAAAGAAGCTCTCGGCGTTGCGATAGCGGGTTACGCTCAAAGTACGGCCGTGTCGTGATCTTAGGAGCAGGGGCAATATGGGGCGCTGTCCGCTCAACGAAGGCACGACCGGTATGGGTCGCGACATCATGGTCCTGACCGAGTTCGATTGAGCGCTGGCGGCTTCGTGGATCATTTTCGCCTCCGTCACTGGCGTGATTCGGCCCGGTTCATCCGGAGCCGACGAAACAAAACTTGTTTACGCTATCGTTTATAGCATAAACGGTAGCGTATATGCAAATAAACGATGTCATTAACGCGATTCTCTTTGAGATTGAGAGACAGGCCGATAGCGACGAGGGGATGGGACGCCCGCCGCTAGGAATGAGAGCTACAACTATCCGTTTGTCGGCGGATACGATCCGCCGGATCGAGGCACAGGTGGGCAACCGGCAACTTGCCAAATTTATACGTGAGGCTGTCGAGCGCGAGCTACGGCACCGCGAAGGGGAATCGAAGCCTTGAGGCTACGACGCTCTGTGAATTTTTATATTCAACTGCCGAAGCGCGACAAAGAATTGAGCAGCCGTCCCTGCCTCGGTGGATGACAACAATCGCACTCTTTTGGACCTAGGTGCCGGGCAGTAAGAGCGTGTTCGGACACACGCGCTCCCCCCTTTAGCTGATGAGCTTGGACATACGGAGGAGCTACCCGGCGCTTAAACACTGCACTATTTCGACAGACTTGGCACCCGCTCCTGATCCTGAGTCATTGCTCTCGACATGTGGCCGGGGTCCAAGCCTGCCGCTCCCAGAGGGAGAACGAATTGGGTAGGGTTCGAAAGCGACGTCAGCTTTCCACATGCTCAGCAGGACTACTGCGAGTTTTCGTGCAACAGCCACTCTGGCCTTTGAATGTCCTATGCGCTCAGCGAGTGCTCTGCTCCAATCCCTCAATTCACATTGCATCTTTGCACGGCTTAGGATCACCCGCGCAGCCATTACGAGGTGAGTGCGGGTAAGCCTGCTTCCTGCCTTCGAGATGCCTCCCCTACGAGTATTGGCGCCTGACTGCATAACTTTAGGAACAAGCCCGAGGTACGGTCCAGCGTCGCTGGCGCGCGCGAACCTCGTCGGCTCCTCTATCGCGGTGTAAAACGAGACGGCGCAGATTGGCCCAATCCCCGGCACGCCGAGAAATTTTGACATCGTGCGGTCTTCTTTGGCGGCCTGCTCCAGCCTACGGCTCGCCTCGTTGATGTGCTTTCTCATCAACTCCCAAATTTCCAAAAGCGGCAAAATCTCCGGTCGCAGATCGATCGCAGAAATGACTGAATAATCTTCGAGTGCCTTTTCGATCTCTACCCGAAACTGGGTCGGGGGAGGCATTTTCGTCATTATCCCGTGATCGACCAGCCGCGACCGAATGGCATTTTGAAGAGCGTTCTTCTGCTTGGTGATGAGGTCGCGCTGAACGAGTTGCGATCGCAGAAGTTGAACTCGGGCCGACTTAATATGGACCAGCGGCCCAACGCCAACGCCTGACATTGCTAGCTCGGCAAGGCCCCTGGCATCGTTCCTGTCCGTTTTGTGGAACCGAATTGATAAGAACGCTCGCGCCTTTCGCGTTTCGATTACCCGAACTTCGTACCCGCGGTCACGTAGTCCGAGCACAAGATTTCTGCCCATGCCTGCTTCCATCGCGATTACAGGAGCATTGTCGTCCAGCAACGCAAGCGCCGTCACTATTCCGTCGACGTTCGACAATGTTTGCGTTTGCAGCTCGCAGGTCCCGTCTCGTCTCAACGCACAAACGTGAGTTTCGGTCTCACCGACATCAAGGCCCACAAAGGCGGAAATTCGGTCCAAGCTTTTTTCCTCTGTTTTTGGGGCAGCAGGAGTCCGCTCGGACCAAGGTTGCAGCGCGTTGCGTGCCCCTAAACAAAATTTCGACTTACCGCTGCCCCGCCCTCAAAGGGCTGCTTTCTTGTCTGAAAAGCGCGTGAAATTCTCGTGACAGGATGCGCGGGATGGGGTGCATTTGGGAGGGCGAGATAAAAGACGAGCCAGTTCGGCTGATCTATGTGGCTGTGATGTTTAGCGAAATCTGTATGGCTCAGGCAGGGGGAAGCCATACGTTGGCCCAGTTTATCCTTTATTTTCAGCGCTCGACCATATGGCTCGGCCAATTTCAGGTTCAATCCACGCTTGACACATCAGATATGATGTGTTCTATCCGACGACATGCCCTCCCATTCGATTATCGCCAACGACAGGCAGGCGCGTGAAGTTGCCGCCACAATGGAAGCTATTGATCACGCTCTGTCATCAGAGCAGGTGCTGAAGTCCATTGTTGAAGGTCTGCCTCGTGAGGTGATTGAAGGCGTGCGCCGATCGCTCGTAACTGAGCGTGGAGAACTCACGGAGGCGCTGGGCGCTTATACCGAAGCAAAAAGCGGTAAATCCGAGAGATTGAGCGCGCAGGCTGGCAATGATTTGGGCGCATTGATGGTCATCGCTCGCATCGCGCGTGGCTGGTCACAGAAGGAGTTGGCCCGTCGCCTCTTTCTGCCTGAACAACAGATTCAGCGTTACGAGGCTGAACGTTATAGGAGTATCAGCCTCGGAAATCTGATCCGTGTCGCTCGAGCTCTCGGGGTCCAATTGAACGCCGACCTCGCCAATTCTCTCGAAGAGTCTTGGATTCCGTACTACGAGATGTCTGCGGTGGAGTTGAAAAAGGTCCTCAAACATGCCCGCGATAATGGTTGGCTGGATAAGGGCGACCAGTCGGATGAGAGCGTCATCGGACAAATTAAGCGGAACGTCGCCGAGCACGTAGGCGAATATGGCACGCCATCCCTTCTGCGGACCGGGCTTAACATCACGGACCATTCAGAAGATTGGCTACTTTTGTCATGGAAAGCTCAGGTCACCCGCCGCGCGATGTCGATAATTCAGAGGGGCAAGGTCAAGTATCGACCTTTGGACATGTCGTGGTTGAAGGAACTCGTTCAGCTCAGCGTGTTGGAGGACGGTCCCCTTCGTGCGCAAAGCTTGATGGCTGAGCATGGGATCATATTGATCGCCGAGCCGCACATCGTCGGGATGAAGGTGGATGGTGCTGCGTTCCTGATCGAAGATACGCCGATCATAGCGTTGACGCTGTTGCGGGATTCTCTCGACAATTTTTGGTTCACGCTAATGCACGAAGTGGCACATGTCGTTTTGCACTACCGTACCGGACTTGCCTCTGGTTTTTTCGACGATGTAGAGTCGCCCGGCGTGGATGAGTTTGAACATGAGGCGGATCAGTTCGCGGAGAACATGCTTATTCCCGAGGAGCTTTGGACGCGTTCGCCAGCGAGGATCGCAAAGACGGCGGAGCCTATTGAACGACTTGCCAAACAGCTTGGTATCGCACCAGCCATCGTATTCGGCAGAATCCGAATGGAACGCAAAAATTACGCGCAGTTTTCAGACAAAATAGGTAGGGGCAAGGTTCGCAAGCTGCTTCTTCCGCAATCTATGGAGGCGAGCAGATGAGCCACTCGTTTAGGCATCTTTACAGTCCGGCGCTCCGCTTGAAAGGCGGCGAACTGGAAGGCGTGCGCCAGCTCGCGGGCGATGTAGCGCAATGCATTCTGCCCCGCTTTATCGTTCCCCCAAGGAAAGAGCGGGATACGTCCACGCCGCTTCTCATCGAAGTAGCCGATGTGCCGGACATTAGTGCGGCGCTGGCCATCCACTGGCGTGAACGTCCTTCGCTGATCGACTCTTCGTACATCCTCAATGAGTACGGCCGCGAAACCATGTCGAGTTGGCTTCCCGACATGTTCGACCGCGCCCGTTCGCAGGGCGCGAGAGCGATCCCTCTGGCCTTGCTAAGCGACATCGCTGCTCTTGAAGCACCTGCATTCAAGGCGGCAATTGCTAGGGATGAGAAATTCAAGTTCGCTCTATGCGTTCCCGCTGGCGAAATGGTCGGCCCCGAGTTTGTGGCCAATATGGATCAGGTGCTCAATCGCTTGGGGCTTACGCCCGCGGAATGCGCGGTGATTGCTGACTTTGGAGGCTCCTATTTCGAAGAGCCTGAGATCGTTGCGCCAATTATCGGCGGTGCGCTGGAGTCCCTCCAAGATTTCGGACTCTGGCAACACGTTATCTTTCAGGGCACCCATTATCCTGAGAAAAACCCGGCGGGACAGAGCTCCTATGAGCTTTGGCCTCGCAATGAATGGCTTGCGTGGCGTCGCGCTGTAAAGTTCGATCCGACCACGGCCGATCATATGATATTCGGAGATTACGCCGCCGATTGCGCGAAGATGTCTTTCGGAGCTTCGGGCGGACGTGCGCATCGACACCTGCGTTATACCACGCCGACCCACTGGCTCATCCAACGCGGAAGTGACAGCGGCCGAGATGCAGACGAGATGAAGAAGGTCTGCGCGGAAATCATCGGCAGTAGCCATTTCTCTGGAGCGGGATTCTCTGCGGCTGACGCACGAATTTTGAGCATCGCCAACCGGGCAGAAGGACCGGGTAATGCGAAAACGTGGCGCCAGCTGAACACGACCCATCACATCACGCAGGTAGTCAGCGACCTCGCTAAGGTCCGCGGCGTGGAAATCGCGGAGGGGCCAACAGAGGTGGCGAGGGAACAATTTTTGCTAAACGTGTAGGTTAAGGGGCGCTCGAATTTGGCAAAATCGCTAGTGGGAACATGTAGCATATTAGAAGAAGCTCACCCCCCAACTGCGGGTAGGCAAAAACGATTCTCTGCGAAAAGGAGGCCGATGTGGTGGCAGCATCGCTGTCCACTTTGCCGGATGAGCGATGAACCAAATATTTAGCGAACTACAAGCCAAGCTAGGTTTACACGAATCCGGTTCGTCAAGGCGCCGACGCAACTATTCTCGGCGAGAGCGAAGATTTTAACGGTGAGGTTGACGTCACCCCCAAATGTAAGCTCACCATTTGAGGGCGGCGCAGGATCACAGCGGTGGGTCGGCTGGGTCGTCGGGAAAGTCGTCTTCATCACGATCCCATCCCATAAACCCGTCGTCTTCTTCGCCGTAATCTCCGCCAAGTTCTTCAAAGTCTCGTTGCTCAAACAACCGCATTCGATAGGCCATGATAGCGCCAGGCAACTTGGCCCGCTTTCGCCCGGCGAGCGCTTGGTTTAGCTTGTAGTCGATGCCGGGCAATTTGAGAGGGCGATTTTCCGCCCTGCTGTCAAAAAAAGAGACGCCTTCCGCCAACATCGCTGCAAAAAATGCATCGCCAGCCACAGCAGCTGCGGCACCCCTTACCGGCCAGCTCCGTCGTTGAGCGCTCTCATAAACAAGCAGCCAGTGGTTGCCTCTCAAGTCTTCGGTTGAGGTAGTTCCAATCCAAGAGCTAAGTTTGCTACCCCCGGAGAGTAGACGGCGACCCCGCAGATCGAGCGCCAAGAGTGCGCAAACGTCGTTCTCGATCGAGAGAACTAATGACGATGCGGTTGGCGATAGTCGGATGCTTAGGCTTCTTGCTAGCCAAAGCATCCATGCGACCTCAAAATGATGATTGTAAGGCGCATGATCTTCGATCATTCTCTCGATGAACTTAGAGAATTCGGGTCCAATACTATAACCTATGGCTGCGTAAGTGCTGAAGACTTTTACAACCGAATCGACGCAGTTTCCATTTTCTCTGCACAGCCTCATCAAAAACGCAGAATAAATATCCCAATTGTCTGCGGAAACCATAATCTTAGAGGTCTTTCGTATAGCGAAGTTCGCGATACTCTCGTCCGGATGTTCTGTAGAATACGCAATGACATTGGCAAAAAAACGCATCAGAGAGCGCCGCTGACTTGAGCCAGGACGCGACGATATTTTAAGTGCTGCGATCTCGTTTGGCCAAGTCTCTTCTAGGAAGGTTAGCGCAGGAATTGTACGTGTTTTTGATGCATTGAGCTGGAGATCGAAATGGAGGCAGGCCTCTCGGATTTCCGCCAAGGCCGCCTCAGTTTCTCCAAGAGAATCGAAACAAAGAAAAAAATCATCAATGTAGCGATATCCGCCCAGCAGCTGGCGCTGAAGGTCGCCACCAAAGCGCTGTTCGATGGCAGCTAACAGCAACTCAGAAATCACTCGCGAAGTGTCCGGACCAACCGGCACTCCTACCGTTTGTCCATCACGTCCAGAGCGGACTAGCTGGTCAATGCGATTGCCAAAAACGGCTGGGTCACGTGTATTCCGATTTTGCTTGGCGACAGCTTTGCCATGGAGTGCCCACGGAATCGAATGGGTGTAAATCGAGTCATAGAATGAAAGAATATCTGTTTGAAGTATGGCACCTTTGGTCGAGTATAGCTTGATCCTCTTTTCGGCCAACTCTCCAATCGGAGGCATTGATATAGCTCGTCCCTCACTTGCAAAGCTGCATTTGGTCAACGAGATTTGAGATCTGTCAATAACACTGGATATTTGCACCCAGTGCTTGGAAATCTCTTCTGCAAGGTAAAACTGATTGATTGGATTTGTTATCGACAGGGTTCTTCGCGAATGACCCTTTCGTGCCATGTCAAAGAGAATGGGCCGGGACGGTTCAGGGTGATTGCGGCGTTGATTCGCCGGTAGTCCTCCAACCAACAAACTCCAAGCAGTTCGAATTTGATCGAGCTTATCCGCAAACTGCTGCGTTTGAAAAGGCGGCGGCAATTCCTTTGGGAAGTACCCTCGCCCGATCAGGGCGCCAGTTCGTTGTCCTGCGTTCATTGTCATCTAGCTGCAACT
Organism: uncultured Sphingopyxis sp.; assembly: GCA_966250105.1. GTDB lineage: Bacteria > Pseudomonadota > Alphaproteobacteria > Sphingomonadales > Sphingomonadaceae > Sphingopyxis. The sequence continues at coordinate 95,485 of CBINGC010000006.1, forward strand.
CCAAACACACTTCCCCGACGCGCCTCCATCGTCAGGTGCGCCAACACCGCGTCAACCTTTGCTTCGACTTCCGGCTGCGCATAGCTGACCGGCGCGGGTAGCGGTATTGTCACTGACATCGTCGGAGCCCACTACGCTGTGGATGTGTAGATCGCTGCGAGAGAATTTTGCATCTCGATCTAGAATTTGTTCCTCAGTAATGTCCATGAACCAACCCCCAATTGCAGGACTATATCGCCGTCGTTATTATTTCCTAGATGTTTGCTGGCGCAGACGTTTGGCCGCTTTTTTCTGGGATGACACCAATGGCGAAGAATTCGACATCTGAGCAAATAAAAGTCGAACTTCCGGTTGCCGTAGACTTGATGAAGCTTGCGTCTTCCATTGAAGCTCGGGGCGGGAGTCGCAAGCTTGCCGGTACATTCCGAATGGCATGGAGAGCGCAATCCTGCGTGGCCGATCTTAGGCAAGCACAGGCTGCCTGCGACGCGCTGAAGAAGCTTCCTCTTCTTTCTTCGGCACTAGATTCCGCAACACTGTTAAGCACGCAGAGTGCCCTGTTTGCTAGTGCGGTAACCCTTTACGCCAGAGCAACCGCGACAAGTGGATCGCCTCGCGAGCGCGGATCAATTCAGCTTGAAACTGCGAAGCTCACTGATGAGCAACAGAAAGATCACAAGACGCTCGTCACGCTTCGGAATAGTGCATTGGGGCATGTGGAAAGCGGTGCAACTATCGCGGGTGACTTCTGGCACCGAGATTTTCTATTCGCCAAGGCAGTAGGACCGGGCAACTGGCAGGTCGCATGTGCTTCGACCAGCATTGGATTTCACCTCGAAGCCGCGGAGATCCTCGAACGGCAGCTACCAGTTGCTACTCAGATGGTTCTAGCTCGATGTCGCGAAAGGATCGAGGACGCAATGGAAGCGCTGCGCCAGCTAGAGCCGAGCAGTGCCTCGTTGTTGCGTTATCAAGTTGATCCGATTGCCTGGTTCGGTTCTGTCGAGACCGCTAGAGTGGCGCTAGAAGGGGAGCCGGGGGAGGAGTTGTCATCTTGGGGACCGCTTAGATAGCGCGGTAATTCTAGTTCCTCCGAGAGGGTGGCGCGGGAGTTGGCGTTAGGGCGGGAGCAGGAGCAGAACCTTTCGCAAAGGCTCAAAGGCAGACATTATAAGTTCGGTCGATAGCCCTCATGATACCATGTACTGCCGAACTGCTGGTCGAGCCACAGCAGCACGCGGGTCCAAGCTCTATATGGCACCAATGATACATAGGCAGCGAGAAGCCAAGCAAGCGAAGCGTACGAATCGAGGAACGGTGCCGCGCCCCCATCGATCGCCTCGTTGACCACGTCTGCCCAGACGCCAGTCCGCAGTTGTATATCGCGCATCGAACCCTCATCGGCGAGAACGGCCGAGAAGAACACGAGGTCGCCCAGCTCGGGTTCCTCATGGATGACGCGGGTATGGTCGGCCCAGAGTCCGGCGCACGTTCGCTTCAGATTTCGCTTGGCGAGCATGCCCAGCATCGCGCGCCCAAAATGGAGACGCCCACGAGCGGAGTCGTTGAAAATCGGGGTATCAGTCATATGCGGCTTGTTCTGATGCAAAGCCCAGACATCGGGCCATGGATAATAGGGTCCCGGGAGCATGGTGCGTTCATCGTCCCCGCCGTTCGCTTGCTCAACCGCACTTAACGTGGCGGCGAGATCGAATTCCTTGCCGATACCAGCATCGACCAGCGACCGGGCCCAGAACGCTACAATCAACGAGGGAATTTGCGCCTGCCCCCATAGCATCACTTGGTGCGTTACGCGGGTTACGAGATCGGTGGCATAGCGGCGCAACTCGGTCGGTAGGTCGCGTCTGCCGAGTAGGGCAATTGCCGCGCAATCGGCGACGAGCCGTCGGCGCTCCCACATGACGTCAATCTCGCCGAGCAAATCTCCTTCGGCCCATGCGCGGTCTGGCTCGAAGTTCTTTTCCTGAGCCTCAGCAAGGAGGTCGGAGCAATGCTCTAGCGCGAGTGGAGCGTAGCCCTCGATCATCCCGAGCCGCTCTTTCGTGTCGGCGAGCGGCAGCGCCGCGATACAGGCTAATACGGTCACTGTATGCAGCGCCTGATGGTTCTCTCTCTCGTACCAACGTAGCTTGATGATCTCGGAAACCACCAGCATGCCACTCAACGCTGAGGTCTTGGCGGGCGATGTTGCATCGGTGGGAGGGAACAACGATACCATGATGTTCGAGATATCGGCTGGCACCGGCGGCTCACGGCCGTCGCCGGCGAGTAGATTGAGGATCAGACGCGTGGCTTCGATGCTCGCTGGCCAAACTCGCATCGCGGGCTTCGCCATCGACAACAACTTACCGCGAGACCACAGCTCGTAGCGCAAGGCCGCGACGCCTGTTTGACCGCAAGCAGCGCCGGCGCGCTCGAACAAGAGCCGAGCTTCTTCGTCGATCTCTCCATTTGTCACGAATACCGCGACGTGATTTTCATGGGGATTATTCTGGAACTCGGGGCCAGGTGGCAAGCGTATGAGTTCGTGGAACTGCTGTAGGAGGCCTGCGGCCTCGTTCTTGGTGACACGCGAGCCGGGATTGCCTTTCAACTGGAAGCAATGAAGCACGCCCGATGGATCGCGCGCAATCACGTCCTTGCCGAGTTCAATAGGCGAGTGACGAGTGTTGTGAAGGACGGTCCAACCTTCAGAAACGAGCATCTGTATGAAGGCGGGCTGGTAGCGGCGCTCAGTCTGGCTATCCAACCAAGATTCGAGCAGCCTCTCGGCGACGGTGCTCATCTCGCTTTCTCTCCAAAATCGCCTTAAGGCGTTTGTTGCCAGCAGCTGACATTTCACCGGCCGCCGCCATCTTTTCGGCCATGCCGGGGCCGACGATCATCGTCGGCGGCTTCCAATTCCCATCTTTGCCGAAGTCATGGTCGATCACTTCCATGCCATCGAGAAAGATGTCCTCCGAGAATGGCTTGCCGCGACCGTCGACGACATTCCCCGTTTCAGCGGTAACCTCGTGCATGCGCTGCTGGAACTGTTCGCTCATGCTACGAGCTAGCTGTTCAGCCATTTCCTCCAAATGATGCGCGACTGTCGCCTCATTGAAATCAACAAGCATCTCACGCTCGATTGTGACCTCACCGCTCGCAGAGTGGATAGGCGTCTCATCGACCTTTCCGTCTTCACGCTGGATCGCCGACGACCGGCCCTCGAACAATTGATGGGTTTTGATGAGTCCGATCATCGGCGAGAGTTCACGGATGCGGGCGTGTACCAACTCCATGTTTCGGTTTTGTCGGTCGCGGACGAGCTTGGGATAAGTGGGCAGCATGTCTTGGTTCCTAAGCCTTCGCTCGCGACGGCGGAGCTGTTCTTAGGTCATTCGCAGTCGCCGTTCTAGATTTCTCCATTGCTTTCTTTAGCGGGAGTTTGCTCAGCAACCGTTATCGTGCAATCTCCAAGGCATAGTGCTCATTTTCGCCGGACGCGGTGCGCCAATTTCTTGTCGATGATCCTTCCGGATATTCGGGGTGGCACTGGGCACCGTCGTCGCGATCCAGGCTTGGCCCCGTCCGTTCGGCGCACGGATATCTTTTCGCTCATGGCGATCGTCGCGTTCGGGCATATTGGTTTATCGGCTGGGCATATCGGCGATCGTAGGCGCCGAACCCGATCGGATGATAGGCTGGCGCCATGGCCCATGCACAAGATACGACATCAATCGAAATCGAGGGCGGCGCGATCCGCGGGCGGGTTTGCGGCTCGGTCGCGCGCTACCTTGGTATCCCCTATGCCGCTCCGCCGCGGCGTTTCGAACTGCCGCAGCCGCCGCGGGCATGGGAGGGCGTGCGCGACATGGATGATCGCGGGCCGGCGGCCCCGCACCGGATCAGGCCTTTCCCGGCCATCGATCCGTCGCCGCTGATCGGCCCCGGCGACGACGGGAGCGATGGCGATTATCTGCGGCTGAATATCTGGGCTCCCCAAAAGATCGGCGCCGCGCCGGTGATGGTCTTCATCCACGGCGGCGGTTTCGTGGCCGGCAGCAAGGATGCCGCCGTTCACGACGGGACGGCCTTCGCCGCATCGGGCATCGTCTGCGTCGCGATCAACTACCGCATGGGGGTCGACGGCTTTTTGCCGGTGCCGGGGGCGCCGACCAACCTCGGGCTGCGCGACATGCTGTTCGCGCTCGAATGGGTCCAGCGCAATATCGCGGCCTTCGGCGGGGATCCGGCGAACGTCACCCTGTTCGGCGAGAGCGCGGGCGCGATGGCGATCGCCGACCTCGTCACCTCGCCGCTCGCCAAGGGCCTGTTCGCGCGGGCGATCATTCAGAGCGGCCATGGCGCGATGGTGCGCGAGATCGCCGTAGCGCAGCGGCTGGTCAAGAAGCTCGCGAAAATACTTCGTATCACCCCCGACGCCGAAGGCTTTCGTTCCGTTTCGCATGCCGCCGCGATGGACGCGCTCGAGAAGGTCGCGAAGCCCTGGGCGATCGATCTGCGCGATTCCGGCGGGTACGAGCCGGTGTATGGGATCAGCCGTTTCATTCCGGTCTGGGGCGACGATGTGCTGCCCGAAAAGCCGATCGACGCGCTGCGCAAGGGGGCGGGCCGCGACGTGGACATCGTCATCGGCACCAATGCCGAGGAGATGAACCTCTATTTCGTTCCGACGGGCGTGCGCCGGAAGATCGGCGGGCTGCTTGCGCGATGGCTGCTCGGGCGCTCGCATCCGCAGGCGAAGGCGGTGCTGAAGGCCTATGGCTACAAGCAGAAGGGCGTGCGGCCGGGCGAGGCGATGACGGACGCGATGAACGACCTCGTCTTTCGCTGGCCCGCGCGCCAATATGCCGCGGCGCATCGGGGCAAGACGTGGATGTATGAATTTGACTGGCGCTCGCCGGCCTGCGACGGGGAACTGGGCGCGTGCCACGGGATCGAGATGCCGTTCGTGTTCAAGACATTGCCGAGCGTCACGGGGCCGCGCGGGCTGGCAGGCATGGATCCGCCGCAGGCGCTGGCCGATCAGGTCCATGATCTGTGGGCGGGCTTTGCACGCGAAGGCTCGATGCCGTGGCCCGAGTTCGGAGCGTACCGGATGGTCTATCAGATGACGCGGAGCGAGGCGCTGCACGAGCCCCTGATGCCTGCCGCCGCCTTCGTGCCGGAGTAGGCCGCATGTATCTCGACATGCTGCGCCTGGGCGGGCGCACCGCCTTTGTCACCGGCGGCGCGCAGGGTATCGGGCTGGCGACCGCCGAGGCGCTGGCCGAAGCGGGTGCGACGGTGACGATCGCCGACCGCGATGCCACGGCGCTCGATCGCGCGGTCGCCGAACTGGCTGCCAAGGGATATGCCGTCTTTGCCGAACAGCTCGACGTCACCGACAGCGCCGCGGTCGATGCGGCCGCCGATGCGATGCTGGCGCGCGACGGCCGGATCGACATTCTCGTCAACAATGCCGGGATCGCGCGCAGCGAGACCGCGGCCGAGGATGTCGCCGACGAACATTGGCTGAATGTCCTCGACGTCAATCTGAACGGCAGCTTCTGGTGCGCGCGGGCGTTCGGGCGGCACATGCTCGCGGCGGGGCGGGGGAGCATCGTCAACGTCGGTTCGATGTCGGGCTTCATCGTCAACCGGCCGCAGCCGCAAAGCTATTACAACGCGTCGAAGGCCGCGGTGCATCAGCTGACCAAGAGCCTTGCCGCCGAATGGGCGGGGCGCGGCGTGCGGGTCAATGCGGTGGCGCCGACCTATATCGCGACGCCGCTCAACGCCTTTGCCGACAAGGAGGGCGAAATGTATCGCCGCTGGATCGACGGGACGCCGCAAGGGCGGCTGGGCGAGCCCGAGGAGGTCGCGGCGGTGATCCTGTTCCTCGCCTCCGACATGGCGAGTTTGATGACGGGCAGCATCGTGCTCGCCGATGGCGGGTATAGCTGCTGGTAACGGCGCGGCGGGGTTCAGCCTGGTCGATTTCGTCAGTCCGGACTTGATCTGGGGTGACGATGAAAGGTCGGCGCGCAGCACCCCGGCAAACCGAGTCTGCGGATCGGCACAATCGGCGACCTTTCATATAGGTTGAAAAGCTGTCAGACAGGTTTCACGGGCGGCCGAGACCGCCGTTTTTGGGGATGCCTGATGACCAAGTTCCGATTTGCCGCCGTTTCGACGTTCGTTCTGGCGGCCACCTTGGGCGCCGCGCCCGTTTTCGCGCAGGATAGCGCAGCCGCTCCGGCGGCCGCGGAAGGCGAAGAGGACGGCATCATCGTCGTTACCGCACGCAAGCGCGACGAAACGCTGGCCGACGTGCCGATCGCGGTGACCGCGATCGACGGCGACACGCTGACCGCGCGCGGGATCAATTCGGTGCGCGAGGCCGCGGTGCTGTCGCCCGGCCTCAACATCAACAGCGACGGCACCGGCCGCGCCTTCGTCTCGATCCGCGGCGTCGGGGTGACGCTGGTGCAGAGCGTCCAGCCGGGCGTCGGGCTGTTCATCGACGGCATTTACCAGCCGAACACGGCGTATCTCAACAACCCGCTGCTCGACGTCGAGCGCATCGAAGTGCTGCGGGGACCGCAGGGCACGCTGTACGGCAAGAATACGATGGGCGGCGCGATCAACGTCATCACGCGCCAGCCCGGCAATGATTTCGAGGTGCGGGCGAACGCAAGCTACGCCGGGCCCGACGATGCGTGGATGGTGTCGGGATCGGTCTCCGGCCCGATCGTCACCGACAAGGTCGCGCTGCGCGTCGCCGCCGCGCACCGCCAGCAGGACGGTTTCCTCAAGAACAGCGTGATCGGCGGCAACGCCAATCCGTTCAACACCGATTCGGTCAACGCGACGCTGCGCCTCACTCCGTCGGACGATTTCACGCTGACCGTCAAAGGCTATTACGACTGGGTCGACGGGGTGAACACGCCCTATTCGCGCGTCACCGGGCCGACGGATTATTCGCGCGACGTCCAGTTCAACACGCGGAACGCGGTGTCGTACAAATATCGCGGCATCAATGTGCGCGCCGAGGGCGATCTCGGCAGCGGGTCGAAGCTCAGCGTCATCGGCGCCTATGACATGCGCAACGGCTTCACCCCCGACGGCGAGGGCGATTTCGGGCCGAGCGACATCGTGCGCACCGTCGCACGCGACAGCCTGCGCACGATGACGCTCGAATCGCGGCTCGACAGCGAATGGTCGGACCAGTTTTCGACGCTGTTCGGCCTCTTTTACAGCAACGAAATGGTGCAGGCGCAGTCGCGCGACACGATTTCGCTCGTTCATCCGGTGCTGGGGCCAATCAGCATCGTGCGCGATACGCGCGCCAAGAATGTCGCCGACACCTATGCCGCCTTCGGCACCGTCTTCTGGAAACCGAACCTCGACTGGGAAGTCGCGCTGGGCCTGCGTTACGACCATGAAGACCGCGTCGCCAACGGATCGGTATCGGGCGCGATCGTGCCCACCGCACGCATCAAGTCGAACGAGTGGCAGCCCAAGCTGTCGGTCACGCGCAAATGGACGCCCGACCTGATGACCTATGTATCGGTCGCGCGCGGTTATCGCGGGGGCGGCTTCAACGCGCCGACCGCACCGACGCGCACCTATCGCGGCGATTCGGCGTGGACCTATGAAGCGGGCGCCAAATATTCCTCGCCGGGCTTCAACCTGTCGGGCAGCGTCTTCTACAGCGATTACAAGGATTATATCGGGCTCAACTCAATCGCGCCCGCGACGGGCGGCGGGCTCGTCACCGTCGACCTCAACACCGGCGACGTCGAAAGCTATGGCGTCGAACTCGAAGCGATGGTGCGCCCGGTGCGCGACTGGACGCTGCGCGGCGGCGTGACGTGGATGCACGCGCGCATCACCGACGACAGCGCCTATACCGCGACGACCGGCCGGCTGCTTTCGTCCGACCGGCTGACCTTCCAGCCCGACTGGACCGCGAGCTTTGCGAGCGATTACCGGATCGAGACCGGCGGCGACAGCGACGTCACCTTGAGCGCCGGGCTGGTCGGCAAGGGCAAGCGCCTCGCCGCGACGCTGAACGAGACGACGCCGACCTTCCTCGACAGCTATTGGCTGACCAACGCGTCGGTCGCCTATCGCACCGGACCGATCGAAGTCGCGCTGTTCGCGAACAACATCTTCAACACCGAATATTTCGAAAGCTATATCGAGCAAACGACGCTGGCGCTCGCAGGCCTGCCGGCCTCCGATCTCGGCATCACTGGCGACCGTCGCCGTTATGGCGTGCGCGCCAGCCTGAAGTTCTGACGATGGCGGGGACGGCGCATTCGGGGGAACGCAAGCCGCTCCCCGCCAGCCTGTCGGCGGCGCTGGAGGAGCGGTTCGGCGACCGTTTCCAGCGGGCCGAAGCGGTGCTCGGGCAGCATGGATCGAGCGAGTCGCATTTCGCCCCCGTGCTGCCCGATGCCGTGGTTTTCGCGACGTCGACCGACGATGTCGTCGCGCTGGTGCAGCTGTGCTCGGCAGCCGATATTCCGATCGTGCCTTTCGGTGCGGGGACGTCGATCGAGGGCAATGCGCTGGCGATCCAAGGCGGCATCTCGCTCGACATGAGCCTGATGGACAGGATCATCGCGGTGAACGCCGAGGATTTCGACTGTGTCGTCCAGCCGGGCGTGCGCCGCGAGGAACTCAATGTGCATCTGCGCGATCAGGGGCTGTTCTTTCCGATCGATCCCGGTGCCAATGCGACAATCGGCGGCATGGCGTCGACGCGCGCGTCGGGGACCAATGCGGTGCGTTACGGGACGATGAAGGATGCCGTGCTCAGCCTTGAGGTGGTGACGCCGCAAGGCCAGGTGATCCGCACCGCGCGCCGCGCGCGCAAGTCGGCGGCGGGATATGATCTGACGCGGCTCTATGTCGGGTCCGAAGGCACGCTGGGGATCATCACCGAAGTCACATTGCGGCTGCACCCGGTGCCCGACACGATTTCGGCGGCGGTGTGCAGCTTCGACACGCTGGGCGGCGCGGTCGACACGGTGGTGCAGTCGATCCAGTGCGCGGTGCCGCTGGCGCGCGTCGAGATCCTCGACGCGAAACAGATGATCGCGGTCAACCGCTGGTCGAAACTCGATTATCCCGAGGCGCCGACGCTGTTCTTCGAATTTCACGGCAGCGCGGGCCATGTCGCCGAACAGGTCGAAACGGTAAAATCGCTCGCCGAAGCCAATGGCGGCAGCGCGTTCAGCTGGTCGAACCGGCCCGAGGAGCGCACGAAGCTGTGGCGCGCGCGGCACGAGGCCTATTATGCCGCGGTCAATATGCGCAGCGGTGCGATCGGCTGGGCGACCGACGTGTGCGTGCCGATCAGCCGGCTCGCCGAGTGCATCGCCGAGACGCATGTCGATCTCGATGCGGCGAGCGTCCCCGCGACGATCCTCGGTCATGTCGGCGACGGCAATTTCCATGTCATCTTCTCGATCGATCCCGATGCGCCCGAAGAAATGGCGGAGGTCGAGGCGATCAATGCGCGGCTCGTCGAGCGCGCGCTGGCGATGGACGGGACGTGCACGGGCGAACATGGTATCGGCATCGGCAAGCAGGACTGGCTGGTCGCCGAACTCGGCGGCGCGGTCGAACAGATGCGGATGATCAAGCGTGCGCTCGATCCGCGGAATCTGTTCAACCCCGGCAAGATTTTTACCCTGTGATGGCGACGCAGGCCGAAACGCTCGGCGATCGCGGCGCGCGCCTGACCGCGCCAGCGACGCTCGTCCCGCTGCTGCTGCTCGCGCTGGTGACGACGATGGGTTTCACCGCGCTCGGCAGCTTCGGGACGATTCAGGAAAGCGCCAAGGCCGAACTGGCGCTGAGCGACGATGCGCTGGCTTTGATCCAGGGGCTCGGCGCCGCGGTGCCGATGGTGCTGTTCTCGATCCCGATCGGCATCCTTGTCGATCGGCGCAACCGCGTGCGGCTGACGATCGGGCTGGCGCTGCTCTGGACGCTCGGCACCTTGCTGACCGCCTTTGCGCCGAGCGCGGAGTGGCTCACTGCGGCGCGGATGCTCGTCGGCATCGGTTCGACCGGCTCGCTCACCGCCGCGCTGTCGCTCTGCGCCGATTTTTGCGCGCCCGAACAGCGCGGCCGCGCGATGCTGATCGTCAATCTGGGCAAGGCGCTCGGCGTCGCGCTCGGCTTTGCGTTGACCGGCTGGCTGTTCGGGCTGCTCGCCGATTTCGACGCGCCCGGCTGGCTCGCGGGGCTGGCGCCGTGGCGCGGCGCGCACGTGCTGCTTGCGGCGATCAGCGCGCTGTGCCTGTTGCCTCTGCTGTTCCTGCGCGAACCGGCGCGGCGCGAGGTCGAGGCGAGCCCCGATGCGCCGTTTCGCATCGTCGCGGCGGAGCTTTGGGCGCGGCGGGCGTTTCTGGGCCCGCTGTTCGCGGGGCAGGTCGCGGTCGTGATGGCCGATGTCGCGGCGACCGTCTGGGTCGCGCCGGTATTGTCGCGCGATTTCGGGCTCCAGCCGCAGCAGTTCGCGGGCTGGGTCGGCGCGCTGATGTTCGGAACCGGGGTCGCGGGTGCGGTGCTCGGCGGGATATCGGCCGATATCGGGCAGAAAAGCCGCCGTCGCGGCGGCATCTTGCTGGGCGCGGTGATCGCGGCGGGGATCGGGGTGCCCGCGGCGCTGTTCCCGTTGATGCCCAGCGTGACGGGCCTCGCCGTCGCGCTCGGCGTGATGTCGATGTGCGGCGCGGTAACCGGGCTGGTCGTCTCGGTCGCGCTGACCGTGCTGCTTCCCAATGAACTCCGCGGCCTCTGCATCGGCGCCTTCATCGCGATCGCCGGCCTGATCGGCTTCGGACTTGCGCCATGGATCGTGACGCGGGTGAGCGCGCTGATGGGCGGCGAGGCGATGCTGGCCGAAGCCCTCGCGCTCGTCGGGGTCGTCGTCAGCGGGCTATCCTTCTTCGCCTTTCTGCTTGCGATGCGCCGTGCGCCCGAACCTGTCAGATAGCTATTGTAAAAAGCTGTAAGATAGGTTTATGTGGGGCAGGGAGAATCGTGCCATGCCGTCCAAGCATCCTGTGATCGTGTCGCCTGAAATGACGACCTATATCGGTCGCGGCGGGTGCGACCGCGCGCTGTTGCCGCCTGACGCGCTGCTGCTGGGTTTTGGTGACATCGGTGAGCCGATGGTACGGACGCTGGCTATTCGCGAGCTGGAAAGCGAAGAACATCTGCTCGTCGTCGCGGTTTCGCGCGGTGCGTGCCGCCGCCTGTTCGGCGATATGCCCGACCCCGATGCCCGCTGGTATTTGCCGTCGGACCTGCGAGCGCTGGCCCAATCGATCGTCGGGCCCGATTGCGACGAAGCCGCGGCCGACACGCTGCGGCTGGCGCGGAGTATCGAACTCCTCTGCCAGTTTTTCGCCGCGCTGCGCGCCGGAGATCTCGTGCCGGTAGAGGGCCAGCCGAGCCTGGCCGAAAGCGACATCGCGCGCATCGCCGCCGCGCGCCGGATCGTCGATACGCGCTGGCACGAGAAGCTGACGATCGACGATATTGCCAAAAGCTGCGGCATCAATCGCGACAAGCTGACCCGCGGGTTTCGCGAGCTGTACCAGTGCAGCGTCGCCGAGGCGCTCAGCGAGCGGCGGCTGCGCCAGGCGCGGCAGATGCTCGCCGCGAGCGACCTGCCGGTAGCGAGCATCGGCTATCGCTGCGGCTATCTCAACAATGCGAGCTTCACGCGCGCCTTCTCGCGCCGCTTCGGCATGGCGCCGACCGCGATGCGCCGGGTGGGGGTCGCGGCATGAGCGGCATGCTCGACCCCGGCGCGCGGGGCTCGCTGGTCGAGCGCGCGGTCGAATCGGTACGCGACTTCATCCGCATCAACGATCTCAAGGTCGGCGACACGCTGCCGGGGGAGGGGAGTTTCGCGCAGCAACTCGGTGTCAGCCGGCCGGTAATGCGCGAGGCGTTCGGCGCGCTCGCCGCCCTCCGTCTCGTCGACGTCGGCAATGGACGCAAGCCGCGCGTTGGCGCGATCGACGGGTCGGTGATGGCAGCGTCGATGGGGCATGCGGTCAACACCGCGCAAGTGTCGCTCGCCGACGTGTGGGAGGTGCGGCGGACGCTCGAACTGCGCACCGCCGAGCTCGCGGCGGTCAACCGCACCGACGAGCAGGCGCGCGCGATCCTCGCTGCGGCGCACGGCCTGTCGGTCGGGCACGACGAGGCGGCACGCACCGCGGCCGACACCGCCTTTCACCAGACGATCGCCGAGGCGAGCGGCAATCAGCTCTTCCATCAGATCGTGCGTTCGTTCGAACAGTTGATGGCGCTCGCGATCCCGCGCGCCTGGGCCGCGCGCACCACCCACGAAGAGCGCGACGAGACGCTGGCGCTGCACCGCGAGGTCGCCGAGGCGATCGCAGCGCGCGATCCGGCAAGGGCGCGTGCCGCGATGGAAAGCCACTTCGACAATTCGATCGGCGAGATGCTCAAGGATCAATACTGATCCGGGCGAGCAGGCTTGTCGCTCGGCTCGCGGTCCTGAACGAGCCGGCGAATTGCCTTGCCGACGTCCGGGTGCTAGGCACGCTTCGATGAAATCGGCACCATGTACCACCTCCATCGGGTTCCCGGTCGGCTGACGCGAGGAACATGAACAGGCGTTCCAAACGGAGCGCCTGGACGGAGGCGATTGCCTTCGCAGCGGCGGCACGCGGGTGCCGGCGTTTCTGCAGGTACATGAAATGACAAATTTTTTCGAAAGCCCCTTCAAGGGCATTACGCTCGACAAGCAGGTGAGCCACCCCAATATTCGCGTCGGTCGCTTCAGCTATTATTCGGGCTATTATCACGGGCACAGCTTCGACGATTGCGCCCGGTTCCTCCTTCCCGACAGCGATGCCGACAAGCTGGTCATCGGCAGCTTCTGCTCGATCGGATCGGGCGCCGCGTTCATCATGGCGGGCAATCAGGGCCATCGGCACGACTGGATCAGCACCTTTCCCTTTTTCTGGATGCCCGAGGTTCCCGCATTCGAGGGCGCCCGCAACGGCTTTCAGCCGGCGGGCGACACGGTGGTCGGCCATGATGTGTGGATCGGGTCCGAGGCGATCGTGATGCCCGGCGTCAGGATCGGCGACGGCGCCGTGATCGCGACACGCGCGGTGGTGACCCGCGACGTCGCGCCCTATTCCATCGTCGGCGGCAATCCCGCCGCGCCGATCCGGACGCGGTTCGACGCGGCGCGCATCGCCTTGCTGCTCGATATGCAGTGGTGGGACTGGAGCGACGAGCAATTGCACGCCGCCATGCCGCTGCTGACGGACGGAAAGGTGGAGGCGCTGCACGAATATTGGCTGGCCGGCAGCACGCGCTGAGGCCGCATGGGGTGGGAGGGCGCGGCCTTCTCACCCCATGTCCGGAAATCGGGTCGGCTTCGACGAGATTTGATTCTGCCATAATGTTGCGACAAAGTCGTGGTGCTCCTGTCCCGCGGCATACCGGGGCGTCGCATTGGAATGCTTTCGACAGGTCCATGCCATGATGCCTTCGCTCCGCCTGATCCTCCTTGCACTTTTCCTCGCGATAACGGGGACGCAAAGCTTGGCGCAGCCGATGCGTTCGGAGAATGTCGAGGTTTCGCTGGTGCCGATGAACCAGTGGGCGGCGCCCGGATCGACGGCGATCGTCGCGGTTCGTCAGGATATCAAACCCGGCTGGCACACCTATTGGCGCAATCCGGGGGATTCGGGCGGCGCGACCGAATTGACGTGGACGCTGCCGGCCGGTGTTTCGGCGGGGCAGATCCTCTGGCCGCTCCCCGAACGCCAGCCGGTCAAGGGGCTGATGAACTACGGCTATTCGCGCCAGGTCTATCTGCCGGTGCCGATCGAGGTGCCGTCGACGGCCAAAGCGGGGTCGGTGGTGCCGCTCAGCGTCACCGTTCTTTCGATGGTGTGCAGCGAGGATATGTGCGTTCCCGACGAGCGGACGGTGAAACTCGACCTCAAGGTCCGCGACGGGGTGCCGCCGCTGACCGCCGGGGAAGGTGCGGCGATCGAACGCGTCGTCGGCGCGGCGCCGCGGCCCGCCGCCATCGATGCCTCTATCGTGCGTGACGGGGCAGACCTCGTGCTGACCATGCGCGGCGCGGCATTGAGCGGTGTCGATGCGGCGGATGCCTATTTCTTCCCCTTCGATGGCGGCATCGTCGAACATCCCGCGGCGCAGCGCGCCGAACGGAAGGGCGGCGATCTGATTATCCGGCTGAGCCCTGGGGGCGCCGTGCTCGCGGGCGGGCTGAACAGGCCGGTGCAAGGCGTCGTGTCGACGTCGGGGGGTGCATGGGAGATCAGCGCCGATACGTCGGCGACGCCGCCTGGGGGGACGGACGAGGCCGGTCTTTTGCTTTTCGGTCAGGCCGCGCTCTTCGCGCTGATTGGCGGCCTGATCCTCAATCTGATGCCGTGCGTCTTTCCGATCCTCGCGATGAAAGCGGCGTCGCTGTCCGCCTCGGCGCATGATCCGCGCGAGGCACGCCGCGACGGCATCGCCTTCCTGCTCGGGGTGCTGACGACATTCGTCCTGCTGGCGGGCGCGCTGCTCGCCTTGCGCGCGGCGGGCGAGGCGGCGGGCTGGGGCTTTCAGCTTCAGAACCCCGCGGTGACCGCCGCGCTGGCGCTGTTGATGCTCGCGGTCGGGCTCAACCTGTCGGGCGCCTTCGAGATCGGCCTTTCGGGAAGCGGGGCGGGCAGCGGGTTGACGCGCCTCCCCGGGGGAACGGGCGCGTTTTTCACCGGGGTGCTCGCGGTGGTCGTGGCGGCGCCCTGCACCGCGCCCTTCATGGCCTTCGCGCTCGGCGCGGCGCTCGTCATGCCTGCACCGATGGCGCTCGCGGTTTTCGCGATGCTCGGGCTCGGGCTCGCGCTGCCCTATCTGATCATCAGCCTGTCGCCGGGGGTGCTGAGGCGCTTTCCGAAGCCCGGACCCTGGATGGATCGCCTGAAATCGATCCTCGCCTTTCCGATGTACGGCGCCGCGCTCTGGCTGGTCTGGGTGTTCGCGCGCCAGACGAACGGCGAAGCCCTCGCGCTGATTCTGGCGGGCGGGCTGTTGCTGGCGTTCGGCCTCACCCTGTGGGGCTGGCGGCAGGGCGCGCGCATGTCGGGACGCAGGGCGGCGGGAACGACCGCCGCATCGGCATTGTCATTGCTGGCGGCGGTCGCCGTCACGGTGTCGGCGGCGTCGCTGGCGCCGGGTGCGGGGCCGGCTGCGGAAGTCGCCTCCGAGACGCCTTGGTCATCGGATGCCGTCGTCGCCGCGCGCGCCGAGGGCAAGGTGGTGTTCGTCAATTTCACCGCCGACTGGTGCGTCACCTGCAAGGTCAATGAGCGCGCGGCGCTTGCGAACGAGGGGACGCGGGCGCTGTTTGCCGGCACCGATGCGGTCTATATGGTCGCCGACTGGACGCGGCGCGACGACCTGATCGCGCGCGAACTCGAACGTTTCGGCCGCTCCGGCGTCCCGCTCTACCTCGTCTATTCGCCGGGCAAGGCCACGCCGGAAATATTGCCGCAACTGCTGACGCCGGGCATCGTCGCCGATGCGGTGAAGCGGGCCGGGGCACAAGGTTGAAGATGATGAAGACGATGATGACCGAGAGGAGATGAACCATGAAACATGTTTTGCTTTCGATCGCCGCCGCGTCGGCGCTGATGCTCGCCGGGTGCGGGCAGCCGGCGGAAAAAACGGCCGAAGCGCCCGCGGGGACGGAGAAGGCCGAGGCAGCGGGCGGACAGATGGCGCCCGCCTTTCAATTGGCGAATGCCAATGGCGAACAGGTTTCGCTGGCCGATTTCCGCGGCAAGACCGTCGTTCTCGAATGGACGAACGAAGACTGCCCCTATGTGAAGAAACATTATAGCGGGGCGATGCAGGCGTTGCAGAAGGAAGCGGTCGCCGATGGCGTCGTCTGGCTGACGATCATTTCGTCCGCGCCGGGCGAGCAGGGCTTCGTCGAGGGCGAGCGGGCGAAAAACTGGGGCCAGCGTTTCAATGCGGGCTTCACCCATCTGCTCGTCGACCCGACGGGCGCGACGGGCAAGGCCTATGGCGCGAAGACGACGCCCGACATGCGGGTGATCGACGGCGAGGGGCGGATCATTTACGCCGGCGGCATCGACGACAAGCCGACCAACAAGGTCGAGGATCTGGACGGTGCGAAGAATTTCGTCCGCGCGGCGCTCGACGATCACGCCGCTGGGCGGCCCGTGGCGACGGCCTTCGCGCAGCCCTATGGCTGTTCGATCAAATATGCCGATGCGGCGGGGGCTGCGCCCGCGACGAGCTGATCGGGGGGCCGGGTTTCACCCCGGCCCGCCTCGGTGCAGCGCATCGGACCAATCGCGTGCCGCGGTCCTGCGCGGGACGAGGTGCCGGTGGATGCGCTCGCCGAGCGCGGTCGGGATATATCCCCTGTCGATCGCGTCACGAACCGGCTTTTCTTCGGTCGCCGAGGCGCTGGTTCAGCACCGGGGCTCGGTCCCGTGCGAGCAGCGACGATCGGGCGCGTGCGGATGCGATCCACCATGATCCATAAAATGGGCTTCGTCGCCCGATCGGTGAATCTCCTTGTCTCCTATGAAACCAGCCACGCGACCGCCGAATGATGGAAGTCCGGGTATCAGCTTGCCCCGCCGCCGCTTGAATTCTGCCGGCCAAATCGCGTTCGCTCGGTTTCCGCACTCTGTTGCGCCCGACGCGCCTTGAGCAGGTCTTGCCGCGAGAGGATTCCGACGACCTTGCCGGTTTCCCGATCGACGATCGGCACGCGTGCGACCCCGGTCTCGACGATGAGGTCGGCGATGACGCCGCAGGGCGTTTCGGGATGGGCGATGGTTTGCGACGCGTCCGACAGCGTCTCGCCGAGCGTGGTCGCTTCGTCGAACGCGCCCACTTGCCATCTGAGGGCATCCGATCTCGATGCGAGCCCGACCAGGCGGCCCTCGGCATCGACGACCGGATAGCTGCGATGCGTCGCCTCCTCGGTGAAAAATCGCAGCGCGGAGCCGATCGTCAGCTCGGCCCGAAGCGTGGCGGGATTGGGCGTCATGAGCTGGCCGGCCTGCCGCAGATCGAGCGGGTCGACGGTATATTCCTGCAGGATATGGCGTCCCCGGCGGGCGATTTTTTCGGTCAGGATCGACCGCCGCATGGTCAGCACGCTGATCGCATAAGCGAAACCCGAGCCCGCGATTATCGCGGGAAGCGCATCGAAGCGTCCCGTCAGTTCGGCCGCGAACAGGATGCCCGTGAGCGGCGCGCGCATCGCGCCGCTGATGACGCCCGCCATGCCGATCATCGCCCAAAAACCGGCCGAGCCCGGAAGCCACAGGCCGGCGATATAGCCCGTCGCGCCGCCGAGAATGAGGAGCGGCGCGAGCACGCCGCCCGATGTCCCCGAACCGAGCGCCACCAGCCAGACGACGGCCTTCACGACCAGGAGGACGAGCACCGCGCGCAACGCCATGCTGCCGTCGATCAGCGCCTGAATATTGGAATAGCCCGCGCCGAGAACGCGCGCATCGATCAACCCGCCCAAGCCGACGACGACGGCGCCGACCGCCGGCCACCACATCCAGTGGACGGGAAGGCGATGGAACAAGTCCTCGATCCGGTAGAGCAAGGTCGAGAGGAGCGCGGCCTGCAACCCGACGAGAACGCCGATCGCGGCCGAAACCCCGACGGTCCAGCCGGTTTCGGGCAATGGCCAGACGGCCGGAAACATGGGGCCATGGCCGATCAGCTCGGGCCGCCATGCCGCGGCGACCAAGACGGCGATGACGACCGGCACGAAGCTCCGCGGCTTCCATTCGAACAGCAGAAGCTCGACCGCGAGGAGGATCGCGGCCATCGGGGTGCCGAATATAGCCGTCATGCCGGCCGCGGCGCCCGCCACCAGCAACGTCTTGCGCTCCGCCGCGCTCAGGTGAAAACATTGCGCGAAGAGCGAGCCGACGGCGCCCCCCGTCATGATGATCGGTCCCTCGGCGCCGAATGGCCCACCGCTTCCGATCGAGATGGCGGCCGATATCGGCTTGAGGATCGCGACCTTCAAAGAAAGGCGGCTTTCGCCGAACAGAATCGTCTCGATCGCTTCGGGAATTCCGTGGCCGCGTATCTTTTCCGAGCCGAAGCGGGCCATGATGCCGATAATCAAACTGCCGATCACGGGAATCGCCACCACCGCCAGGCCGACGGCGGCAGCGGATATTTCGACTTCGGCCGCCGAAATCCGGCCGAACCAGAAGAAGTTGGTCGCGAGCGCGATCGATTTGATCAATATCCACGCGCCGAACGCGCCGCCCGTCCCGACGACCGGCGCCAGAAGGCACAGAAGGAGCATTCTGCCGTCGACGCTGTGGTCGGCAAGTTGCTGGCTGTGGATCGTTCGTGCAGGGTGAAGGCTCACTCGGTGCCTCTTTCGGATGTTGGGGAGGCGGGGCAATTATATCGTAACACGACATATTTCAACCAGAGGCTTTGATGACCGCGAATTCGACCGATATCGATTATGCCGCGCTCGCGGAGTTCCGCTTTGCACTGCGGCGCTTTCAGGTCTTTAGCGAGGCGAAGGCGGCCGAAGCCGGGCTGACCCCGCAACAGCATCAGGCGTTGCTCGCGATCCGCGCCGCCGGCCCGGACGACGCAACGATCGGCTATGTGGCGCAGCGCCTGATCGTGAAGCCGCACTCGGCGTCCGAACTGGTAGACCGGCTCGAGGCGCAGCGCCTTGTCCGGCGCGAGCCGGCGCCATCCGACCGGCGGCGGGCCCTGCTGAGGCTGACGCCGCAGGCCATCGAGATATTGTCGGACTTGTCGGCGGTGCACCGCGAAGAGATTCGCCGTCTCCAGCCGCTGCTCGTCGAGCATCTGACGCGGTTGACATAGGCACTGGCGGCATCGCCCATCCTGCCTTGCTTGAATCTATTGCGTCGCAGTTGCAATTAGTTTAGGCGGCCCCGGTTCATCGCAGGATATCCGGGGGCCTTATGTTTCGTTCGTTTCGTCCAGTCTTCAAATTCGCGCTGCTCGCTGCCAGCGCCCTTTCGGTTCCGGCCTTCGCCCAGGACATCGCCGCGGAGTATGAGGCGGACGAGACGAACGGCCGCAAGGACGATATGATCGTCGTTTACGGCAGCGGCATCGACCGCAATAGCGCCGCGACGGGGCTCGACCTGACCCCGCGCGAGACGCCGCAGTCGATCACGATCATCACGCGCGAGCAGATCGACGACCAAGCGGCGTCGACGGTCGCCGACGTTCTCGAATATACCACCGGGCTTTCGGTGAAGCGGGTCGATCGCGGCCGCAACCTGCTGTCGGCGCGCGGCTTCGACATCACCGCCTTCCAGCTCGACGGGCTGCCCTTTGCGACGGGCAATGTCGGGCTCGAGGAAACGAGCACCGCGATCTATGACCGGATCGAGGTCATCCGCGGCGCGACCGGCCTGCTTCAGGGTGCGGGCGAGCCTTCGGCGTCGATCAACATGGTCCGCAAGCGCGCCGACGCGCGCGAGCTGACCGGCGAAGTGAATGTCGAGGCGGGGTCGTGGAGCCATGTTTCGGGACTGGTTGACATCGGCGCCCCGCTGACCGCCGATGGATCGGTGCGCGCGCGGCTGGTCGCCGAGGTCTATTCGCAAGACGCCTTCATCGACATCGAAAGCAGCAACGGTTTCACCCTTTATGGGACGATCGCCGCCGACCTCGGTCCCGGCACGCGGATCAACGCGGGGGCGAGCTATCAACGCGACGAGCGCGACGGGGTGATGTGGGCGCAGCTGCCCTATTGGTATGCCGACGGTTCGCGCCCCGACTGGGCGCGCTCGACCACCACCGGCGCCGACTGGAACGAGTGGGACACGACCGAAAAGGCCGCCTTCGTATCGCTCGAGCAGGATCTGGGCGGCAGCTGGCAATTGCGCGGCGACGTCTCCTATTTCGAACAGACCGAGGATTCGAAGCTGATCTGGCTGTGGGGCAACCCCGACCGCGAGACCGGGACGGGCATGGACATCTGGCCCTATTGGTATCTTTCGAAGCCGAAGCAATGGAGCGCCAATTTGCAGGTGAAGGGCGATTATCAGCTGTTCGGCCGGCGGCACGAACTGGTCGTCGGCGCGATGTACAGCCACCAGAAGGGCGGCTGGACCAATCGCGATCCCGACCCCGCGAGCGTCGCGCCGGTTGGCGACTTCCATGAATGGGACGGCAGCTATCCCGAGCCCCTCTGGGGCGAACGCTATCGCATGAGCGGGTTCGGCACGACCGAACAGACCGCGATTTATGGCGCGACGCGCTTTCAGATTCTCGACCGGCTGAAGCTGATCGCCGGCGGGCGACTGAGCTCGTGGACGCGCGACGAGGAGGAGGCGCTCTACACGCCCGAGGCCTATCGGATCGAGCACAGGAATGTTTTTACGCCCTATGCGGGGCTCATCCTTGACTTCACCGACTTCCTCTCGGCCTATGCGAGCTATACGAGCATCTTCAATCCGCAGACCGCGCGCGACCGCACCGGCCGCTATCTCGACCCGCTCGAGGGCGACAATTACGAAGCGGGGCTGAAGGCCGACCTGATGGACGGCCGGCTGCGCGCATCGGCCGCGGTCTTTCGCGTCGAGCAGAGCAATTTCGCGGTTCCCGACATCGACCCCGAAACGGGCGATCCCTATTTCATTCCGGGGACGACGGACGTCGCTTCGCGCGCCGCCAAGGGCGTGGTGTCGGAGGGCTATGAACTCGAAATGCAGGGCGAGCCGCTTCGGGGCTGGGACATCAGCGTGGGATGGAGCCATTTCAAGGCGAAGGACCCTGATGGCGTCGACGTGCAGGCGCACCAGCCGCGGCGGGTGTTCCGCATGGCGACGAAATATGAATTCGGCGGCGCGCTGGACGGCTTCAGCCTAGGCGGCTCGCTCCGCTGGGAAAGCCGGCCGCCGCAGACGGCGCCCAATCCCGTGACCGAGCAGAATGAACCGGTAGGGCAAAAGTCCTATGCACTGGTGAACCTGATGGGCGCTTATGACCTGACTGAAGCTGTGTCGCTTCAGGTGAACGTGAATAATGTCTTCGACAAGGCCTATTACAACACCAATAGCTGGTTCGGCGGCTTCATCTATGGCGAACCGCGCCATGTGCGCGCGACCTTGCGCTACGGGTTCTGATCGCGAAATCGACCGGGGTTCAGCGCAAGGCCGGCCCGGGCGCATCGGGACGATGCCGAGCGCGAGGTGAGGCGTGCCGGACGGATCTTTCGCCGCAGTCTTACAAATGCTTGCGATATCTTCCGCGCATCATGTCACGTCGCCGCGCCCGCGCGCGCCTGAACCGGGCGATGAGATAGATTGCCGTGCTCACCATGATGAGGATGATGGCGTAAGCGATAAGGGTTCTCGGTTCGATTGTCGTTACTCCAACTCAGAAAATGAGCGAGACCCCGCTTCGATACGCCGGCCGGCCCCGTAGGTTCCGTTACGGCAAGCCGAAAAAGATGGGGGCGAGCCGTGCCGATCGTGCAAATAAAAACCATATAGGTTAAATTGTCTTGACATCGTCACGCTGTTATGGCACAAGTATCACATCATGAAGAATTGCGAGTCGGGCCGGTGCCTTCTCTTTGGGGGGCTTTCCGGCCCGAATCTTTTCGGGAGGCGGGGTGATGGGACGGACGGGCACGGCGGAAGGCTCCAACAATGCGCGCCCAGGCCGGCGGCAGATGGACATTTTCCTTGAAGCACTTGCCGAATCCTCGAACGTCGCGGCATCCGCCCGCGTGGCGGGAATTTCGGCCAACGCCATGTACCGCGAGCGCCGGCGCAACCCCGGGTTCGCGGCGCGGTGGCATGAGGCGCTGTGCGAAGGCTTCGCGCGGCTCGAAGCCGAGCTGTTGTCCGAAGCGCTGATCGCCCCTTCGGGCAATGTGAAGGATGCGACGCTGAAGTCGCGGGCGCAGAAATATCGGCTCGGGCTTTCGCTGCTGGCGGCGCACCGGGCGGCGGTGCGGGGCGCACGGCCGTCCGCTGGCGGCGCGATGCCGGGGGGCGGCGCGAAGGCGAGGCTCATCGCGAAGCTGGACGCCATGCGCGCGCAGGCGGCCGCCGAGAGTGCCGAAGAAGGCTCGCTTTGAAGGATCTTGCCGAACTGCTGAACATGCCGCCGGCCGAATATGCGGCGTGGGCGCGCCGGCTTCGCGACGACAAGGCGGCGGAGCTGGAGACCGACTGGTCCTGGTGGCGCCGCAGCGATCAATGCCCGCCGGAGGGCGACTGGCACGTCTGGATGCTGCTCGCGGGGCGCGGGTTCGGCAAGACGCGCACCGGCGCCGAATGGGTACGCGGCTATGCCGAGGCCCATCCGGGCGCGCGGATCGCGCTGGTCGCGGCGTCGCTGCACGAGGGGCGGCAGGTGATGATCGAGGGCGAGAGCGGCTTGCTCGCGATCGCGCCCGACCGTGACCGTCCCGATTATGAAAGCAGTCTTCGCCGGCTGAGCTGGGCGAACGGGGCGGTGGCGACGCTCTATTCGGCGGCGGAGCCCGAGAGCCTGCGCGGGCCCGAGCATTCGGCGGCCTGGTGCGACGAGATCGCCAAATGGCCGCAGGGCGAGGCGGCGTGGGACAATCTGATGCTGACGATGCGGATCGGCGGCACCCCGCGCGTCGTCGCGACGACGACGCCGCGCGGGGTGCCGCTGGTGCGGCGGTTGATCGATGAGAAGGGCGTCGCAACGACGGGCGGGAGTACGCGGAACAACCGTCATAATCTGTCGCCGCAATGGTTGGCGACGATGGACCGGCTTTACGGCGGCACGCGGCTCGGGCGGCAGGAACTGGGCGGCGAGTTGCTCGAGGATGTCGAGGGCGCGCTGTGGACGCGCGCGCTGGTCGAGCGGTGCCGGGTCGAGGCCGATGCTACGGCCAAGCCGGTGCGCGTGGTGATCGGGGTCGACCCGCCGGCGACGGCGAATGGCGACGCGTGCGGGATCGTGGTCGCGGTGCAACTGCGCGACGAGCGGGTCGCGGTGGTCGAGGACGCGAGCGTCGAGAATCCGCCGCCGCATGTTTGGGCACAGGCGGTAGCGAGCGCGGCGGCGCGCTGGGGCGCCGACCGGGTGGTCGCCGAGCGCAATATGGGCGGCGATATGGTCGAGAACACGCTGCGCCAGGCGGACCTGACGCTGCCGGTGGTGGCGGTGCATGCGAGCGCCGGCAAGGCGCGGCGCGCTGAGCCGGTCGCGATCGCCTATGAGCGTGGGCGGGTCGTGCATGCGGGCGTGTTCGCGGCGCTGGAGGACCAGCTTTGCGGGTTGCAGGTGGGTGGCGGTTACGCGGGGCCGGGGCGCTCGCCCGATCGGGCCGATGCGTGCGTGTGGGCGCTGGCGGCTTTGCTGGACGGGCTGAAGAAGGGGCGGGAGCCGGGGGTGCGGGTGGTTTGATTGCCCTCCGCGTAGCGGCGCCCGGGCCAACAGCGAACTATAATGGCTGATCGCTATCGCCGCACGATATATACAGGCGTTACGGCGATCTGCCGGCTCGCATCCACCAGCACCGGAACGGGGTTGGTTCCGATTTTTGTGTGCGTTATGGGCTCGCCCGGCTCGTGTGGGCAGAGCAAGGCGATGATATCGCCCAATGCATCGCGCATGAGAAACGCATCAAGCATTGGCATCGGCAGCGGAAGTTCGAGCTGATCGAGCGCGGCAATCCGGATTGCTCGATTTGTTCGATATGCCGGTTTGAAAAAGCGGGACCCCGGGTCAAGCCCGGGGTGACGGGGGTTAGAGGCGCGGCGTCACGGCGCGGCCGATAGGAGAACATCATGAACTGGTTTGGCCGTAAGGCCGCGCAGCTTCCTGCGCGGCCCGCTTTGTCGCGTGTGTATGGGAGCTGGAGCGCGCCCGCGCCGCTGAGCTGGGAGGTGCAGGTGCGGGAGGGGTATCTTGCTAATGCGATCGTGCAGCGGGCGGTGCGGTTGGTCGCGGAGGCGGCGGGCAGCGCGCCTTTGGTGGCGAGCGATCCGGCACTGGCGGCGCTCGTTTCCGCGAACTCGGGCGGGCAGGGGCTCGTCGAGACTTTGGCGTCGCAGTTGCTGCTGCACGGCAATGGCTATGTGCAGATATTGACCGATGGCGCGGGCGCGCCCGCGGAGCTGTTCGCACTGCGGCCCGAGCGGGTGACGGTCGAGGCCGATGCGCGCGGCTGGCCCGTCGCCTATCGTTACAAGGCGGGCGGCTCGGCGGCGGTGCTGCCGGCGGAGGATGGCGCGGGGCGCGTCGCGGTCGTGCATGTGAAGGCGCTGCATCCGCTCGACGATCATTATGGCGCGGGGTGCCTGGGGGCGGCCTCGGGGGCGGTCGCGGCGCATAATGCGGCGGCGAAGTGGAATGCGGCGTTGCTCGAAAATGCGGCGCGGCCTTCGGGGGCGCTGGTGCACGACCCGGGCGACAAGGGGATGCCCTTGTCCGCCGAGCAGATCGATCGGCTGCGCGAGGAGCTCGCCGAGAGTTTTGCGGGTGGGGTGAATGCGGGGCGGCCGTTGCTGCTCGAAGGCGGGCTGAAGTGGCAGGCCTTGTCGTTGTCGCCCGCGGAGATGGATTTTCTGGCGCTGAAGGATTCGAGTGCGCGCGAGATCGCCATGGCGTTCGGGGTGCCGCCGATGCTGCTCGGGCTGCCGGGGGATGCGACCTATGCCAATTATCGCGAGGCCAATCGGGCGCTGTGGCGCCTGACAGTGCTGCCCTTGTGCGCGAAGATTTTGGGCGCGGTGGCGCAGGGGCTGTCGGGCTGGTTCGACGGCGCCGAGCTGCGCGTCGATCTGGACAAGGTGCCGGCGCTGGCCGAGGACCGGATGACGCTGTGGCGCGAGGTGTCGGCGGCCGACTGGCTGACGGCGGACGAGAAGAAGGCGCTGTTGGCGCTGGGGTAGCGTTTTTCGGTTCGCGCGAAGTCGCAAAGGCACGAAGAAGATTCTTTTCTTCGTTTGTCCTGAGCTTGTCGAAGGACCGCTCTTTCTTTCCATGTCCGAAGGAAAGAACAGCCCTTCGACAAGCTCAGGGCCAGCGGAAGAGGAAATGCTTCGTGTCTTTGCGTCTTTGCGCGAAACATTCGGAGAAATCGACATGGATGAGGAAGAAGCGCTGGCGCGGCTGATCGCGCTGGCAGGGACGGGTGCGGCCGGCGCGCCCGACGCGGCGCTGCTGCGCGCGGTCGTCGAGGAGGCGAGCGAGCTGGGGGCGCGGCGGGCGCTCGCGCGGCTCGGGCTCGCCGACGAGGCGGCGCGTGACGATGTGAGCGACTTGCGCCAGCTGCTCGGCGCGTGGCGCGATGCGAAGAAGAGCGTGTGGGCGGCGGTGGTCGACTGGGCGGTGCGCTGTGTGCTGGCGCTGGTCGTGGTGGGGCTGGCGGTGAAGCTGGGGCTGCCGGGGCTGCTGAAGTGAGAAGCGGAGCGAAACAGGCCCCCCCGCGTCCCGAGTCACGGGCGTCGGGCCACCCCCTCCCGCAAGCGGGAGGGGGGATCAGGTTCGCGGGCTATGCTTCGGTGTTCGACCGGGTCGATCGCGGGGGCGATGTGGTGCGCGCGGGGGCGTTCACGGCGAGTTTGCGCGAGGCGCGAGCGGTGCCGTTGCTGTGGCAGCATCGGTCGGGGGCGGTGATCGGCGCGATCGAGGCATTGGCGGAGGATGCACGCGGGCTGCGCGTCGTGGCGCGGGTGACGCATCCGACCGCCGCGGCGCTGGTCGCGCGCGGGGCGCTGACCGGGCTGAGCTTTGGATATCGGGTGCGCGGTGCGCGTGGGGGAAATCCGCGCGAGCTGACGGCGCTCGATCTGGCGGAGGTGAGCCTGGTGGCGGCGCCGATGCAGCCCTTGGCGCGGGTGATCGCGGTGGAAAATCCTGACATCGCCCCCGCGAAGGCGGGGGCCGGCTGAAGGGCGACGCGAAGACGACGGCGACCCCCGCCTTCGCGGGGGCGACGGGATTGTTGGAAGGAGTGACAAGCATGGACGATATGGAAGTGAAGGCCGACGCGCTCGAGGGGGCGTTCGATGCGGTGCTGGCGGCCGAGGCCGTCGATGAGCTGAAGGCGTCGGTAGCGGCGCTGAAGACGCAGGTGGATGCGCAGGCGGTCGCGGCGTCGCGGTTGCCGCTCGACGGGGCGAAGGCGGCCGACCCGGCGCGCGATGCGTTCGTCGAGCGATATCTGCGGCACGGAATCGATGCCGGCGTGGAGATGAAAAGCCTGTCGGGCGCGTCGGGCGGTGAGGGCGGTTATGCCGTGCCGCGCGAGATCGACGGCAGCATCGCGGCGACGCTGAAGGCGCTCTCGCCGATCCGGTCGATCGCGACGGTCGTGCAGACGGGGACGAGCGGTTATCGCAAGCTGGTCGCGACGGGGGCGATGGGCGCGGGCTGGGTCGGCGAGACCGCAGCGCGGCCCGAGACCGCGACGCGCAGCTTTGCCGAGATCGCGCCGCCCTCGGGCGAGCTTTACGCCAATCCGGCGGCGAGCCAGGCGATGCTCGACGATGCGATGTTCAACGTCGAGGACTGGCTGGCCGAGCAGTTGGGGCGCGAGTTCGCGGTCGCCGAAGGTTCGGCGTTCGTGACCGGCAACGGGACGAACCGGCCCAAGGGTTTTCTGACCTATGCGACGACGAACGAGAGTGACGGCGTACGCGCCTTCGGCACGCTCCAGCATCTGGCGACGGGGACCGCGGGCGCCTTTCCGGCATCGAACCCGCAGGACAAGCTGGTCGAGCTCGTCCATTCGCTGAAGGCGCCGTACCGGCAGGGCGCGTGCTGGGTGATGAATTCGGACACGCTGGCGCGCATCCGCAAGTTCAAGACGACCGACGGCGCGTTCATCTGGCAGCCGGGGATGGTCGAGGGTCAGGCGGCGACGCTGCTCGGCTATCCGGTCGTCGAGGCCGAGGATATGCCCGACGTCGCGGCGAACAGCCTGTCGATCGCCTTTGGCAATTTTGCCGCCGGTTATCTGGTCGCCGACCGCGGCGAGACGCGCATCCTGCGCGATCCGTTCAGCAACAAGCCCTTCGTGCATTTCTATGCAACCAAAAGGGTCGGCGGCGCGATCATCGATTCGCAGGCCATCAAGCTGATGAAATTCGCCGCCAGCTAGTCTGGTGCGCGAGGGGCGCCCGGCCCGTCCAACCCTTTCGGGGCGGCGCCGGGCGCCAATTTTTCAGACCCCCATGATCTCTTTGGAAAGGATGGCCTCGCCATGCCGAATCCCTTTTTCGCCGACCTGGTGCGCGAACTCGCCCAGGAGGGCGGGACCGGGCCGCTGACGCCGACCGGCGCGGTGCCCGGCCATCGCCGCTTTGCCGATGCGGTGCCGCCGGGCGTTTCGTTTCACTATGCCGTGGCGGGGATCGCCCGCCCCGAACAATGGGAGGTCGGGACCGGCCGGATCGGCGGCGATGGCCGCTTGCTTCGCGACATGGTGGCGGCCTCGTCGGCGGACGGCGCGGCGGTCGATTTCGCGCCAGGCTTGAAAACGATCGCACTGACCGTCGGCGCCGGATGGTTCGCGGCGAGCGAGACGCGCTCGGCGACGTTGGCATCGGGAATGGCCGCTCTCGGCGGCGAACTGGCCGGGCTGGCGGACGCGATCGAGGCGAAGCAGCCGCTGTCGACGACGCACGGCAGCGCGAGCGCAGGCGAAGCCGCGGACGCGGTGACGGTTCGCCGCGGCGCCGGCTGGGTCAATATCCCGCTGTCGACGCTGGCGTTTCGTGACGCGGAGGGCGACTATGCGCTGGATGGCGCGCTGGGCGTGCGGCGGCCGGTCGATGGCGACGTGCTCGATGTGGGCAAGGATGGCGGCCAGCGATTGCGCGTGTTCGCCGATGCCGGCGCGGTCGGCTTGTTCAATGTGGCGAACGCCGGCGCGGGCCGCGACGGGCTTCGCATCCTCGACGGCGCGGTGGCGGTCGATATCGCGGCAAGGGAGGTTGGGCGCTTTGGCGCAACCGGCGTGGAATTCACCATGCCGAATGGCGGAAGGATGTTTGCCGAACAGGCGGGGTCGAGTTCGGTCAAGCTGCGTTCGTCGGCGACGCTGCAATATGAGGTCGCGACCGCATCGAGCCATCAATTCTTCGCGAACGGCGCGCAGGTCGCGCAGATCGGTCCGGTGAACTTCGGGATCGGCGCGGGCGCACCTGCCGCGTTGGTCCATGTGCGCGGCGGCGGGGGTGGCGCCACGCAGCTTCGCCTGGACAGCAGTGCGACGCAGCCGAACATCGCATTCTATAATGGCAGCGGTAATATGGCCGACCGAAATTGGGCCTTGGCCGCCAGCTTCACCTCGTTCGGCGACTTCGCCTTTCGCCGCTCCACCGCTTCGGGGGGCGATCCCCTGACGGGCGTAACAGCGTTTCGCCTTCTCGGGACGGGAGAGGTCGTGCCGGGAGCCGACAATGTGCAGCCGATCGGTTCCGCCTCTTTCCGCTGGTCCGCCGTCTATGCCTCGAGCGGCACGATCAACACCTCCGACGCGCGCGAAAAGGCATGGCGCAGCGCGGCGAGCGAAGCCGAACTGCGCGCGGCGCGGCGCATCATCGACGAACTGGGCTTTTTCCAGTGGAACGACGCCATCGCCCTGAAGGGCACCGAAGGCGCGCGACTGCATTTTGGCGTGCGTGCGCAGGCGGTGTGGGCGGTCATGGCCGATGAAGGGCTGATCGCGCCGATCGCAGAGGGTGCGGCGCCGAGCAGCCGCTATGCCTTTCTTTGCCATGACGAATGGGACGAGGGAGCGGGCGGCGAAGGTCCGCCCGCGGGCGACCGCTTCGGCATCCGCACCGACCAGCTGGCGCTGTTCCTGATCGCGGCGCAGGAGGCACGCCTCGCGGCGCTGGAGGCTGCGGCATGATGGACGGATCGGCCTTGGCCGCGCGCGCGATCGGCGATGCCGCGCGGCGCGATCTGCCGAGCGAATGGGCGGGGCCCGCGCCAGCGGCGGCGCAGACGGCGCCGCCGCTGGCGCGTGAGGCGGCGCGGCGCGTGATGCTGCACAAGCCCTGACGGGGAAGGGGGGAGACGATGACGATGATGGTGAAGGATCCGGGCACGAGGATCGATTTCGAATTCGACTGGGGGGCGGCCTATCCGGGCGGCCAGGCGGTCGTCGCGAGCGACTGGTCGGTCGCGCCGTTGGAGGACGGCGGCGTGACCGTGATCGGCAGCGCGCACGACCTGATGGAGGTCACCGTCACGCTGGCGGGCGGGATCGCGGGGCGCGTCTATCGCGTCACCAACCGCGTGACGATGAGCGACGGGCAGATCGACGAACGGTCGATGACCCTGCGGGTGGAGGAGCGATGATGGCGGAAAGCCTGTTGCCGGGCGAGGCCCCGGTGAGCCTGAACGAAGCGCGCGGCTGGCTGCGGCTCGGTGCG
Organism: uncultured Sphingopyxis sp.; assembly: GCA_966250105.1. Lineage (GTDB taxonomy): Bacteria > Pseudomonadota > Alphaproteobacteria > Sphingomonadales > Sphingomonadaceae > Sphingopyxis. The sequence goes on from CBINGC010000006.1 coordinate 124,992, forward strand.
ACGATCGACGATGCGGTGGTCGCGGGGCTGGTGCGCGCGGCGACCAATATCTGCGAGGCGTTCATCGGCCAGTGGCTGGTCGTGCGTGCTGGCGAAGAAGAGGCGCCGTTGCCGGCGGCGTGCATTGCGCTGCGCGCGCGTCCGGTGGTCGCGGTCGACCGTGTGACGCTGGTGTCGCAGGACGGCACCGAAAGGCCGCTCGACGAAGCGGCGTATCGCGTGACGATCGCCCGCAACGGGAGCGCCTGTCTTACAATTCCCGATCCGGGCGACGCGGCGCGCGTGCGCATCGCCTATCGCGCCGGCATGGCCGAGGGCGCGAACGGCGTTCCCGAAGCGATCCGCCAGGGCATCGTGCGGATGACGCAGCATTTGCACGACGCGCGCGACGGTATGGGGGCGGGGCCGCCCGCGGCGATTGCGGCGCTGTGGCAGCCGTGGCGGCGGCTGACGCTGGGAAGCGGACGATGAGCGGCGCCGAGCAGGCGGTGCGCGCGAAGGCGCTCGCGCTGCTGGCGGGCGATGCGGAACTCGCGGGACTGGTGCATGGCGTATTCGACGGCGTGCCGCCGCGGGCGAACGCGCCCTATGTCTCGGTGGGCGGGGCCGAAGGCCGCGATTGGGGGACCAAGGACCGGGCGGGGCGCGAGGTCCAGTTGACGTTGGTGCTGAACGGCGTCGGCGAGAGCGCCGATCGCGGTGCCGCCCTGCGGATCGAGGCGTCGGCGGCGGCGCTGCGCGGCGCGGCGGGCGGCTGGACGGTCGTTGGCGCGCGGGTGATGCGGACGCGGTTTGCTTTTGGGCGCGATGGCGGCTGGCGTCAGGAGACGGTGGTGCGGTGTCGGTGTTTGGCGGGATAGGGCGGGGTGGCGGGTGACGGCCAGAGGCGGGCATTCGGGAAAAAAGCCCCCCTTCAGGGGAGGGGTTGGGGTGGGGGCTATCGGCCTTACGCAAGGACGATAGCCCCCACCCCACTACGACTAGGCAGCAAGCTGCCAAGTCTTCGTTGCCCCTCCCCTGAAGGGGAGGGGCTTAAGAGTTGCGTCCGCTCACCACCCCAAAGCGGTCGTTCTCCGCGCCTGGCGGAGGCGGCATCGCTATCGCGGGCGGCGTTTGGCTATTCGCCCGGCATCGTATTGGTCGACTTATAGTCCTTGAACTTTTCGGTGAAATTGGCGTGGTAGTCCTCGATCTGCAGATCGGCGTCTTCGGTCGCGACCGCTTCGGAATCGCCGCTCGCGCGGCCGAGCGCGATTACCGCCTTGCGAAAGGCGTCGCGTTCGGTTCCGCAGTTCGATTTCACCTGCATTTCATATTGAACGTCTTCGAGCTTGGCCTCGAGCGCCTTCTTCATGTCGTCGCGCAGGCATTTTGTGAAAGAAACGCGTGTCGTGGCGACCGTCGCCGCAGGCGACGACTGCACCATGGCGGCCAAAAGCAATGTCGTGATCAGCATCCTGCGACTCCCCATTCCGCATGACTATATTTTGAGGAGGTTAGACGATGGCTATCGAAAATGGGAGCGATTTTCTGCTCAAGATCGGCGACGGCGAAGCGCCGCCGACATATCGCACGGTCGCGGGCCTGCGCACCACGCAAATGTCGGTGAACGGCGAGGCGGTGAACGTCACGACGAAGGAGTCGGGCGGCTGGCGCGAACTGTTGTCGGGCGCCGGCGTGCGGTCGGTTTCGGTGAGCGCAGCGGGCATTTTTACCGGGTCGGACGCCGAGGTACGGCTGCGCGGCCATGCGCTTTCGGGGACCATCGACGATTATGAGCTCAGCTTTGAAAGCGGCGAGCGGATGCGCGGGCGTTTCCTCGTCACGCGGCTCGACTATGCCGGCGATTATAATGGCGAGCGCAATTACACGCTGAACCTGGAATCGAGCGGCGCGGTGGTGAACCTGTGAGCGGGGCCAACGCGCTTCGCGGCGAGGCCGAACTGACGGTCGGCGGGCGGCGGCTGGTACTGCGCCCGAGCTTTGCCGCCCTCGTCGCCGCCGAGGCCGAACTGGGGCCGCTCTTTAGCCTGGTCGAGCGCGCCGCCGAGGGGCGGCTGGGGCTGGGCGAGCTGGCCGGCCTGTTCTGGCATTGCGTCGGGGAGCGGCCCGATACGCTGACGCGCGAGGCGGTGGGTGAAGCTGTCGTCGCGCAGGGGCTGGCGGCGGTGACGCCGGCGCTGCGCGTGCTGCTGGGGCAGATATTGCAGGGACGATGAGGTGGCGGACGATCGGCTGGGACCTGCGGCGATCAGGCTCGCGGGGGTGATGGCGCGTGTCGCGGGGTGGCGGCCGGACGAGTTCTGGGCGGCGACGCCCGCCGATGTCCGCGCGGTGCTGGCCGGGTGGGTCGATCGCGCGGAGGAGCCATGCTTCGACGGCGCGGCGCTGGCGGCGATGATGGAGAGATTTCCCGATGGATGAGGTGGACGAAATGATCGTCGCGGTGCGCGCCGATACCGGGGCGTTCCGCCGCGACATCGCGGCGCTGCGCGCCGAGCTGGACGGGCCGTTGGTCGTTGAAGCCGACCGGGCTGGGCGCGCGATCGAGCGGGCGCTGTCGCGTGCGATCGTCAGCGGTAAAATGGGGTTCGAGGATCTGAAGCGGCTCGCGCTGTCGGTGATGGCCGATATTGCGCGCGCGGCGATTTCGAACGGCATCGGCGCGGCGGGCGGCGGATTGGCCGGCGGGGGATTACTGTCGCTGGGCACGTCGATCGCGACGGCGCTGTTCGGCGCGCCGGGCCGGGCGACCGGCGGGCCGGTGAGTGCCGGGCGCGCCTATCGCGTCGGCGAGCGCGGGCCCGAGCTGTTCGTGCCGACCGCGAGCGGCCGCATCGAGGCGGCGGGCGGGGGCGTGCGCAACATCGCGATCACGGTGAACGTGCGAGGCGAGGCGGGCGGCGAGCCGCAGCGGCTGGCGCAGACCGGGCGGCAGCTGGCGCGCGCGGTGCGGCGCGCGGTGGCCGCGGGAGAGGATTGATGGGCTGGGCGCTGGTTGCCGAGGCCGAGCCGCATCATCGGAAGGGCTGGCTCAAGCGGTTCGACCCGCGATTCTGGACGGTCGATTTCGCGCGTCCGATGATGGCGAGCGTGACGAGCGAGGTGCCGGGGGTGCTGCGCATCGACGCGGTCTTCTATCAAAAGCAGGATCTGGCGGGGCTGATCTGGGAAGCTGAGGACCGGTGGGATCATCCTTTGCTCGCCTATGAGACAAAGCGCGATTTCCGCCATACGAAGCTCAGCTTTCGCTGGCGGTCGGGCGGGGTGAAGCCGCTCGACGCGCTGCACGGGCCGACGCTGACGATCGAGGGGCGCGACGCGGCGGGCAGCCCGCGCGCCTGGTATGTGCGGCTGTGGAATTATGCGGTGGGAACGGCGGACGATGCCGTCGTCACGCTCGATTTCGATGCGCTGGTCGGCGGCTTCCTGCTGCCGGGCGAGGCCGACCCGGTGTGGGCGGGCGATATCGACCGGATGTTCATTTCGCTGGTGCCGCCGGACTATGACGGCGGCGATGCCGTGTTGCCGGCGCCGGCGCAGGGCTGGGCCGAGATGAGCGAAATCGCCTGCACGGGGTCGGGATCGGTATTGGCGATCGGCGATGTGGTGATGCCCGAGCATGGGCTCGGCATCGCGGGCGGCTATGACGACAGCTATCATCTGACCCCGGCGCGGCTGGTGCGGCAGGTCGTGCAACTCGGCTATCGCGGCGATGTCGTCCATTATGTCGGAATGAGCCATTATATGCGGCTCGAGGCGGCGGACGGCGTGTTTCACGCAAGCGTGACGGGCGGCGCGCTCAATGCGCCGTGCGCGGTGTGGCATGCGGGGTTCGCGGCGGCGTGCGAAGCGGCGGGGCTGGGGGTGATCTGGTCGCTCTCCTACGAGCTGTTCGACGCCTATTGCCCGGAAGACTGGAAGCAGCGTGCGAGCGATGGGTCGCCGGCGCTGACCGGGTGGGAGCCGCCGTCGACCTTGCTGTCGCCTGCAAACGTGGAGGCGATGGGATATTTGCAGGCGGTCGCGCGCGCGTTCGTCGCAATCGGTGCGGCGGCGGGGCTGCCGGTGAAATTCCAGGTCGGCGAGCCGTGGTGGTGGGTGGCGAGCGCGGGGCGGATCTGCGCCTATGACGCCGCGACGACGGCGGCGTTGGGGAGCGCGAGCGTGACGATCGGAGATGTGCGCGGGCCTTTGGATGCGGCGCAGTTGGCGATGCTCGATGCGCTGGGGGCTTTGCTGGCCGTATCGACCGCTGCGCTGGTCGCGGCGGCGCGCGATGAGGCGGGGGCGGCGGGGCTGATAAGCCATCTGCTCGTTTATCTGCCGACGGTGCTCGACCCCGCGGCGCCGGCGGTGCGGCGCGCCAATGTCCCACTGGGATGGGCGGCGCCGGCTTTCGATGTGCTGCAGCTCGAAGATTATGACTGGGTCACCGGCGGGCGCGGCGCGGAAACGGCGGGTGCGCGGGCGGCGATGGTGGTGCGGCTCGGCTATCCGATCGCGGAACAGCATTATTTTTCGGGCTTCGTGCTGTTGCGCGAGCAGCGCGCGCAGTGGGCGGACATCTCCAAGGCCGCCGACGCGGCGCGGCGTGCGGGGGTGGCGCGCGCCTTTATCTGGGCGCTGCCGCAGGCGGCGCGTGACGGTTTCGTGTCGTTCGACGAACGGGGTGGTGACGGGGAGGATGATGTGCAGGCTTTCGATGCGGTGGATTTCCCGCTCGCCATCGGGCGCGAGGCGGTGGTCGCGACCGAGTTTTCGACGCAGATCGTGAGCTCGCCGTCGGGGCACGAGCAGCGGGCGAGCGAATGGGCCGAGGCGCGGATGCGTTATGACGCGGGGCCGGGCATCCGGTCCGAGGCCGATGTGCGGGTGCTGACCGATTTCTTTCGTGCGCGGCGGGGGGCGGCGCGGGCGTTCCGGTTCCGCGATCCTTTCGACGGCAGTTCGGCGGCGGATGGCGGGTTGCCGACGGCGAATGATCAACTGCTCGGGCTGGGGGACGGGGTACGGCGGCAGTTCGCGCTGCTGAAGCGTTATGGCGCGGGCGATGCCGAGCAGGTCCGCGCGATCGGGCTACCGGTCGAAGGGAGCGTACGCGTCTCGGTCGACGGGATCGAGACGGCGGCGTTTCTGATCACGGACGATGGCGCGGTGTTGCTCGATGTTGCGCCGGGGGCGGGGATCGCGGTGCGCGCGGGTTTTCTGTTCGACGTGCCGGTACGTTTTGCCGAGGACCGGTTGGAGGCGAGCCGCGCAACCTTCCTCGCGGGCGAACTGGCGAGTGTGCCGCTGATCGAGGTGCGGGCGCCCAAGGGGATTTGACATGGTGATGATGGAAGCGCCCGACTGGCTGCGCGAGGAGCTGGTGACGCTTGCCTGGTGCTGGCGGCTGGCGCGGCGCGACGGCATCGCGATCGGGTTCACGTCGCACGACCGCGACCTGGTGATCGGCGGACTCACGTATCGCGCGGCGCCGGGGATGAAACCCTCGGCGATCGAGACGAGCGACAGCCTCGACGCCGCGACGATGGATCTGGAGGGCGCGATCGCGAGCGATGCGATCGCCGCGCGCGACCTGGAAGCGGGGCGCTGGGACGGGGCGGAGCTCGAGCTGTTCGTGACCGACTGGACCGCGCCCGGCGTCGCGCCGGTGACGGTCGCGCGCGGATCATTGGGCGCAATCGAACAGCGCGGCGCGGCCTTTGCCGCCGAGTTGCAAGGCGCGACGCGGTTGCTCGACCGGTCGGTATGCCCCGCGACCTCGCCCTCGTGCCGCGCGATGCTGGGCGACCGTGCGTGCCGTGTCGACCTCGCGCCGCGCACGCATGCCCGGCGGGTCGTAGGGGTCGATGGGCGTATTGTGACGCTCGACGCGGCGGTGGGCGGCTTGGCGTTCGGCAGCTTGTCGTGGATCGAGGGGGCCAATTGCGGATTGGAAAGCCCGGTGATTTCGGCCGACGGCGCCAACCTCCACCTCGCCGAAGCGCCGGCGTTCGAGCCGCCGGGTCCGGTGCGGGTGCGGCTGGTCGAGGGATGCGACAAGCAGCTTGCGACGTGCCGCGATCGTTTTGCCAATGCGCTCAATTTCCGCGGCGAGGCGCATCTGCCGGGCAATGATTTGCTGACGCGCTATCCCGGTGGATGATTGCGGTGAGGGCGCCTTTTGGGCGGCTCGCGCGATGGTGGGGGTCCGGTTCCGGCCGCAGGGGCATGATCCGGCGACGGGGCTGGACTGTGTCGGGCTGGTCTGGGCGGCCTATGCGGCGGCGGGGCGACGGCTGGTGCGGCCGGTGGATTATCCGCTGCGCGGCTGGGGATTGGAGCGGATCGAGGGTGCGCTTGCGGCGGCGGGTTTCGTCCGCGCCGGCGAGGCGATGCGCGCCGGCGATGTCGGGCTGATCGGGCATCCTGCGCGGCAATATCATCTCGGCCTGATCGGATCCGAGACTTTCATTCATGCTCATGCGGGGCTGCGCCGGGTGGTCGAGACGCCGCTCGATACGAGCGTGCGCGGCGCGGGGCGATGGCGGCTTTCATAAGGGGACGGCAATGGCGACGTTGGTGCTGACTGTGGTGGGCGGGATTGTCGGAGGTCCGGTGGGAGCCGCGATTGGCGCCGCGGTCGGGCAGCAGGTCGATGCCCAGATCTTCAAGTCCAAGGGGCGTGAAGGGCCGCGGCTCGCCGACCTGAAGGTTCAGGCGTCGACCTATGGCCAGCAGGTCCCGCGATTGTTCGGGACGATGCGCGTCGCGGGCAGCGTGATCTGGGCGACCGACCTGATCGAGCGGCGGAACAAGCGCGGGGGCGGCAAAGGCCGGCCTTCGACGACCGAATATAGCTATGCCGTGTCGCTGGCGGTCGCGCTCTCGTCGCGGCCTATCCGCGCGATCAAGCGCATCTGGGCCGACGGCAATTTGCTGCGCGGGACGAGCGGTAGTTTTCAGGAGCGCTGCACCTTTCGCTGGTATGACGGAAGCGAGGATCAGGCGGTCGATCCACTGATCGCGTCGGCGCTGGGCATCGCGTCGGCGAGCGCGTTTCGGGGCCTCGCCTATGTTGTCTTCGAGGAACTCGAACTGGGCGCGTTCGGCAACCGGATTCCGTCGCTGACCTTCGAGGTCGAGGCCGATGCGGGGAGTATCGACGCCGGGCAGATCGGCGACGAACTGCTCGCCGATGCGGGACGCTGTCAGGGCGCGTGGTCCTATTCAGGCTATGCGGCGTCGGGTGACCGGGCGCGCGATGCGCTGGCGCCGCTGTTCGACGCCGACGGCGTGCGATTGGCGAGCGGGCCCGATGGCTGGCGGTTGGGGCCGGCGACGGGAGTGGGCGAAGTGCCGGCGCTGCGCGATTTCTGCGAGGCGCGGCGGCGCGACGCCCCGAGCGATCGGGCCGAACGGCGGCGTGCCCCCTTGTCGTCGCTGCCGGGGACGATCCGCCTGCGCCACTATGAACCGGAACGCGATTTTCAGCTCGGCCAGCAGACAAGCCAGGTCGCGGGCGGCGGCGCGCGCGAGGAGCGGATCGACCTGCCGGCGGTCCTGCCGGCAACCTCGGCCCGGGCGCTGGCGCAGCGGCTTGCCTCCGCCGCCGCGGACGAGCGCGAGACGGTGATCCGGCATGCCGACCTGGCCGCGCTGGCATTGACCGTCGGGCAGGTCGTGGAAAGTAGCGACGGGAGCCGCTGGCGGCTGGCGGGACGGACGGTGCGCGGGACCGAAATTTCACTCGAACTGCGGCGCTATCAGCCGCTGCCGGCGACCGAGCTTCCGGCGGCGCCGGGTGTTCCCGTCAGTGCCCCCGACTGGCCCGACGCGGTCGGTATGGTCCAGCTGTTCGATATTCCCAATATGGGCAGTCCGGCCGCTTCTTCGCCGCGAATATTGATTGCCGGCGCGGGTAGCAACGATGGCTGGCGCGGCGCCGATTGCTGGTTCGTCGCCTCGCCGGGGAGCGAGCCGATTCCCGTCGGCTCCGTGCGCCCGGCGGCGGCGCTCGGCCTGCTCGCCGAACCGCTGGCGGCGGGGAGCGATTGCCTGTTCGATCTGTCCAATACGGTCGTGCTTGAACTGGCCAATCCATCGATGACGCTCGAATCGGTGGGCGATGCCGCGCTGCTCGGCGGTGCGAACCGGGCGATGGTCGGTGGGGAACTGCTGCAATTCGGCGATGCCGAGATTGTGGGGCCCGGAAAATGGCGTTTGTCGCGCCTGCTTCGCGGGCGCGCGGGGACCGCGAGCGCCATGAGCCATCCGGCGGGCGAACCGTTCGTCCTGCTCGACGATCCGGCATTGCTGATCCTGCCCGAGGACCTCGCCGCGATGACGGGAGGCGGCGGGACGATGCTGCAGTGGGCGCCGCGGAACGGCACCATATTGACTGAGATCGACATAGCCGCCGCCGGGCGGGCGTTGCGGCCGCTTTCGCCGGTGCACGGGCGTATCCGCCCGGACGGCGCGGGCGGCATGACGATCGGATGGACGAGGCGAAGCCGCGTCGATGCCGGCTGGCGCGATCATGTCGACCAGCCGCTGGGCGAAACGCACGAATTGTGGCGCGTTTCGCTGGTGCCGCCGGTTCCGGGCGTCGGGCCGTGGGAGAGGGCGTCGCCCGCGCTGAATATCGGCGCCGACGAACTGGCCGCGCTGGCGCCGGGACATGCGTTCGAAATTCGCCAGATGGGCGATTTCGCGCAGTCGCCACCGCTTTTCCTGACTTTGACATAAGGACATATCATGACCGACATGCCGATCACGCCGCGCTTTGCGTTACCGTTACTTGCCGTTGCACAGGCGCAGAAGGAGGTGACGCACAATGAGGCGCTCGCCCTGCTCGACGCGCTTGTGCACGCGGCGATCGAAGCGGGGCCGCTTGCGACGCCGCCCGCGGATCCCGCCGTCGGGCAATGCTGGATCGTCGATGCTGGCGCAACCGGCGCCTGGAGCGGCGAGGAGAATGCGATAGCCATCTGGACCGCGGGCGGCTGGAGATTCGCCGCGCCGCGCGCCGGGGTGCAGGTGACACGTCTTGCCGACGGCGCGCGGCTGCGATTCGAGGGCGGCGAATGGACGGCGCCAGCGACGATCGGCGCGCCCGCGGGCGGGGCGACGGTCGATTCTGAAGCGCGTGCCGCGATCGCGGCGCTGATCCTTAACCTCGCCGCGCAGGGTCTTCTGATTTCAGGCTGAATTTCCGTTCTTTGGCAAACAAAGTGCGACTTTTTGGCAACAGATTGACGATTTGTTCACTTGCACGGAACCAAAGCGGCGAGTAGGACGTCTGCCGAGACGTATATCTCAAATTGAAAGGGGAATTACTATGAGGAAGCTTGCCGTCGCTGTGGCGTTGGCCTCCACCACCCTGGCGTCGCCGGTTCTGGCGCGCGACAACTCCTGGTATGTTGGTGTTGGTGCTGGCGCAATGCTCGTCGAGGATCTGGACCTCGATATCGGCACCTTCAACAATGCCGGTACGCTCGATCATCGCGCTGGCTACGATGTCGAAGGCACCGTCGGTTACGATTTCGGCGGTTTCCGCGCGGAAGTCGAAGTCGGTTTCCGCGAAGCCGACATCAAGTCGGGCCGTTTCACGACCCCTGGCATCCCGACGGGCGCCGGTGGCGCCGGTAGCTTTACCGGCAACACCGATCTGAACGGCGATTCGAACGCGCTCAGCTTCATGGTCAACGGTCTGCTCGACTTCGGTGACGACGACGGCCTTCAGGGCTTTGTCGGCGGTGGTGCCGGTGTCGCTCGCGTCTCGGTCGAACCCGTTTTCGCGGGTCCGTTCCTCGACGATTCGGACACGGGCTTTGCCTGGCAGGCGATTGCGGGTGTCCGCGCTCCGCTCAGCGACAACATCGATGTTGGCCTGAAGTATCGCTTCTTCAACGCCGACAATCTGGACCTGGTCGACCAGACCGGCCGCGACGTTTCGACGCGCTTCCGTTCGCACTCGATCCTCGGTACGCTGACGTTCAACTTCGGTGGCGCTCCGGAACCGGTCGAACCGGCCCCGCCGCCGCCGCCCCCCCCCCCAACCCCCCCCCCCCCCCCACCCCCCCCCCCCCCCGGGGGGGCAAGCGCACCAGGGCCCGACATAGG